>JAJVTK010000020.1:0-68992 GCA_021622245.1 Segatella copri
ATCAACGAGATTTTCTTCATAAGTTCATTTTTATGTTGTTTATACTTCAAGTTTTTATTTCTCGCTGCAAATTTACGATTTTTTTTTTGTAAAAAAAGCCAAGCTCCTAAAAAAAACTGTAAAGTTAACCCAAGTTTAACATAGTCAAACCGTTTCTCTTGCAGTATCAGCCATAATCTTCTCCTTTTTTTAAAAAACTACCCATGCACCCTAAAACAGGGGGTATGGGTAGGATTAACGACATAGCCATTAGGTATGTGGCGAAGTTGAGTGGTAAAGGAGTAAGATCTTCAAACAAATTTAAATTTGTCTAAATAGATGCCACTAATCTCAAAAAATCATTTATTTTTAACCGATTATCACGATAAAACATTATATTTGTAGCGTTAAATGGTTTTAGAATTATGGCAAAGAAAAATATAGACTTAGCAGTAGTCCTTCATGATGATTGCGACTACAAGGACTGGCTTGTGGAACTCAAGGAACGATTCTACAGCCATCGCCTCAAAGCGTCATGTGCCACCAACGGTTATTTGTTGGATTTCTATTGGAAGTTGGGACGAGACATTGAAGCCAAGCAATATACCAACACTTACGGCTCTGGTTTTTATAAGAATCTCAGTCAAGACTTGAAGAACGAGATGCCTGGCGTAAAAGGGTTCTCGCCTATAAACTTGCGCTATATGAGTAAGTTTTTCAAACTCTATGCTCCTCTATATAGAAATATTCCGCAGACTGCGGAACTTTTCTCTGATTCGTTGTCTGACTCAAATGTTCCGCAAGTTGCGGAACAATTTGAAAAACGTCAACAGCCTGTTGATGATTTCAATTTGTTGTTCTCTATTCCTTGGGACCATCATCGCCGTATCATCGACAAATGCAAGGATGATATGGACAAAGCCCTGTTCTTTGTAAGAAAAACATGGGAAAATAATTGGGGACGTGATGCGTTGCTTAATTGGCTTGACACAGACCTATATGAGCGTGATGGTAAGGCTGTTACAATTTTCCAATCTACTCTTCCCGAAAGACTTCAAATCATCTATGCCGACTATCGAGGAATTGGAAAAGGGGTTGAAAGATAACTAAAAGTAACGGAACTGTTTTTGCATGAACAAAGAAGAAATAAAACAAGAACCTAATGATGGGCTGATAGCTCGCATATTAGGAGGAACACCCACTATTTTACAGAAGGTGTTCTTTATACTTATGGCATTTTCGCTGATATTATGGCCCTTGGGATGCTATGTTTCTATATTCTTCTTTGATGCCCCTGTTCGCTCTGATGTAGACAAAATATGTCGTTATGGTATGCTTATAACCATCTACTTGTATCCTATCTACTTGTTCCCTTTGTTGAGATTTATGTTTCAACTTTCAAAGAACTTAAGAGCAACTTGGCTTTATTATCTATGTCCGATAGTACCAATATTAATTCTTAGGTTGTTATTTTCAATTAGTACAATCAGTGCTCCGAAAATAGACAATACCGAATTTTGCACTAATGAGGATTTGGTTGGTCATTGGACTTTGAATGGTGGAGAAAGACAGATCAATTATCCTGAGATTGAATTTTTCAATGATAGTACGGTGGAATTATACTCACGAGCTGATACCCTATACAGATATACCTATTGTTTGCAAAATGATTCCTTATATCTCAATGACATAAATGGAAGACAATACGTAAATAAAATCAATAAAGTCGATGACGAAACCATTATGTTTGAGGGTATCGCAGATGTTAAAGGCATACAGATTTATCATAAATAAAATGTTCTTGAAATGAGAATCTATAAACAAAAAAATATACTTGAAAGAAATATAAATTATAGCAATGCATATGGCAGAAATCTTCTACAAGAAGCAATTGTATCTTGTGAAAATACAATTGCTGTTGATTTAGTGAATAAGGGCATTGATATTAATCATCAAGATAAAATGGGATGGACTCCTTTACATTTCTGTGCGCAATACAACAATATAACCATTGCAGAATTGTTGTTACAAGAGGGAGCAAAGGTAAATATTATTGATTGCTATGGCAATAATCCTCTATGGTATGCTGTATTCAATGCTAATGATGATTATTGTTTAGTCAAATTGCTTGTAAAATACGGAGCAGATGCATTAAGTAAAAATAATGCTATGCGCTCTCCTTTAGATTTCGCAAAGCAAATTGAAGATACGGAAATGATTAATATTCTTGCAAATAAAAATCTAATTTCAAAATACCAAAGTAAAAAGTAATATGAGGCATTTCTTATTGGCAATCGTTATAGTCTTGGTCATAGCAATGGGGCTATCCTCTTGTCTGTGTCAACCAAGGTATGCAAGTTTTGCAAACGATAAGAGTTGTTTGACAAGCAATCCTATGCACATTGATTTTATCAAAAAACTACCCATGCACCCTAAAACAGGGGGTATGGGTAGGATTAACGACATAGCCATTCGGTATGTGGCGAAGTTGAGTGGTAAAGGAGTAAGTACGGTGCAACGAGTTAAGCGATTACTAAAAATGCAATCATAGCAATAAAACTATTAATTTTACGTTCTTTTCAAAAAAAGGGGTTGTGCAATAGTGGCTTAAAGGCTAAAAGCACTACCTTTGAATGCTGTTAAATATGATAATGTTCAAAGTCACAATTTGTGATCTCAAAAATAAAGATAGAAATATGGCAGATAAAATAGAAAAAAAAGGAGGCAACCTTTGCAGTGCTGTACAATGGCGAGGACAACAACGATTATGTCGATGGTAAGGTCTTCTGCTGCAATAGCAGTAGTTACATCACCAACCTTGAAGGCGAGGTGGTACAGCATATTGAGTATGTACCATTGTATGAAACCCTGTTATAGACACCTCAAATTGGGCGGTTTCACAATTGGTGAATACCGCCCAATATAAAAAATGTCTCAACAAACAAGTTTAACAAGAATGGTCAAGATTTGGCTATTCACAATAGATTTTTGAGAATGAAATATATAATAGAAATTTTCATGTGTTTATTTTTGATTTGTTCATGTGACAATCATGATGTAGAATTCAATGAAAAGGAACAGACTTTTTATATTTACAATCTGTTGCATTTTTCTATTGAGCCATTAGATAGCTTTAGCAAATCTTATACATATGACTTCTTTTTGCGGACAAAGGGAACATGTAGAGAGGTGGATACTATTTGTTTAAAAAAAAGAATATCAAAGAAATTTAAAGCGATAGAATCGTCTTCTTATAAGCAAGAATTTCGGTATAATCCTTCCTATATAAGGCTATTACCAAACACTCAATATGTAATAAGACATAACGGGATGGGAGCTAAAGTAAATATAATAAAGTATTTTTATACAGATTCTTCTGGAAATTTACATTATAAGTGTGATGAAAAGTCTGGTAGGAAATTACAAGAACCTTAATTACAAAGATTTTTTCTATAAAAATCACCCTAGAAGGGAATGCATACAACAACACTATGCATATCCCTTCCAGGGTGAGTTTAATGAATATATACCTTTCCGACACAAGCATATAGTGTTTTCATTTGTAAAATGATGTAATCCTAAGCAATAAACTTTATCAATCTTCGTTCTTTTATTATAACACCAAAATAAGAACATATGTATGTATCATCAAGACAAGGATATAAACCTCCTGTAAAATCAACAGGAAGAGGCGAAAAAGATTCACATTTTGCTTCTTTGAAGTATTGCAACGGTGCTGGGACCTTCTACACCTACGACCCACAGCGTGGCAAGGCTGGCGGACAGATGGCGCATACCAATACATACGGCACAGACACTGGTAAGAAATTCCAGCTTGCCAATGTCAAGGATGTAATTGGTGACTTCGCCTCTTACGGTTCTGACCCACGCCGCACCCAGTATGCAGGTAGCGAGACTTGGGATTTCACAAAAGGCAAACGAAATGCAGGTGGTATTATTGGTGCTGAGCCTATAAAGAAATAAAATATGGAAAAATTTAAAATTGATTTATTTGAAAAAGAAACGGGGGAGTTATTTCCCTCGTTTCAAAAATTGAATCAAACAGACTGTAATATATGCTACCAACATTTTCGAAAGAATATAAAAGTATATGATTTACATGAGTCTGTTTTTGATAATTTCCAATCAAATGGTTCTTTTATAGAAAAGTATAATGCACTTGATGACCACTTTTCATTATTAGAATTATTTGCCGATTTGAATTTATGTTGTGATGTTATCTGTATTAATTGGGATGAGTTTAAAACAATAGATGTATTCCGTACAATAGATTTATATAATTATTTTAGTGATATTTGGTTTCCTTCCGCCGATAATATAATAGTATTTCCCATGAATATGACTATATTTATTATGATTAGGCATGATGGTGTAATCTATAATGTCAAATGTGATTAAATAATTGTAGAACTACCATATATAGAGAAACTTTTAATGAGTGAAAACGCTGTTTCCAAAAATCATCTTTCTACAAAGGAATCAGCGAGCTGTTGGACAACAAAGAATAATTCGTCAACAACCAGTCATACAGACACATACAGCACTCTCCATATAAGGAAGCCCCGACAAGGCTTCCTTATTTTTTCAATACCACAGTCCATATTTTCCATATCAAAAATCTTGTCCATATTATGCCTACCTTTGCTGTGCAATCCTGAGATAAAAAGTCGCTGCAGAGGCAAAGAGTCCAAGGAGAGCAAAGAGTTCTTACACATTATTAATTATTAAAAATTTAAGATTATGATTAAAGTTAATAAAACTACAATCATAGCAATAAAACTATTGATTTTACGTTCTTTTCAAAAAGGGGTTGTGCAATAGTGGCTTAAAGGCTAAAAGCACTACTTTTGTACGCAATATAACAACAATACGTTTAAGGTCACAATTTGTGATTTTGAAAATGAATATAAATATGACAGATAATAAAGAATCCAAAATGAAGAGGTTTGTAATTATATTTATATCTTTAATAGTTGGTTATGCGCTATATTGGTGCATATCTGATTATAATTATAGATATAATAAAATAAATAGTATCGTAGGAATTTATAAATTAGATTTTAATCATACTGATTCTGAAATTTATAAGGATTCTATTGAAAAATATAATAATTTAAGATTAATATTTAATTCTGATATGACATTTTCCTTATCATTTTCCGTGCCATTTATGGCTGATACTGTAGGAACATGGAAGGTTGGAGGAGTGGATGAATGGAATGAAATTGTCTATCATAATGGCATTATAGATCAATTGGGGGAATTTGACGATGGGGATACGATTATATATATAAATTCCCCAACTCCGCAAAAAACTTACAAGAAACCGACACTAATAGACAAGGTTTTCTTTGTGAGAATAAAGTAATTTTTTAAAACTAGTTCTCCGATATTATCAAGCGTTTATGTAGATAATCCATGTGTCAACAAAAAACAAGGAATCTGATGCAAAAAAGAATTAAGCGACTATTTACAATTGTGATCACCTTTATTCTTTTATATATCTTTATAATAGTTATATCTGTAATTGATATAGAAGAAGCTAATAATCCCAAAGGGGCAGTTAGAAAAGGTGATTTAAAGGAATATTATTGGCTAAAGAAAATATCTGTTTCCAAAAACTCGATGAGAATATGTATATACAATGATTATAATGGAGATTTGGCATTAGATGCTGATTTTCCAACAGTAAATTTCAACGATACAACATTAAACGATATTCGTATTTTTGAACCATGCTATTTAGTCTTGTATAATGGCCATACTGTTGAACCCTCAAAAATTTATGGCGGATATCTGAAATAATCCTAATATCTGACATCTAAGTATAGATAAGTCGTGATAATCAAGATCGTTCAATAAAAATTGCGAAGGTGGAAAGAATGTTCAGCCTTCGCAATTACAGCCTAAGCAAAAGAAGCAACAAACACTCTTATTTCCACTCCCAATTTATCCTTCCTTCTTCAGAATATAGTTTTTCCTAACCTCTTTTTGGGGTTCGTTACCGAACGAGTCTATCAGAATAATACAGTTACCATCCCTCACCTTATAGAATATGTTGTCACCACTCGAAGGATGCACAAGCATCAGGATGTTGTAGTCAAGCACTTGGAAAGTTCCTCTTAACCTTTGCTGTTTGTTCTACTTTTCATTGTATGACTGTATCAACAAATAGGTACCATCAGCATTTTATGTGAGTGTTGTCTCAACATTCGGCGGTAAATCACTACCACAAAATGATTGAGATTGCATTCTGTAAAGATAGTGTAGCAAGACAACTTATTAATGAATCAAATAGAATAGAAATGCAGATAAACCATAAAAAAGTAAGTGAAAATGTTATTTTAGCGTTATTATGTAAAGAGTAAGCACGTATAACATTGCTTAATGTAATTTAAATATCCTCCTAAAATTACTTTGTTTCAAAAAGTATTTATACCTTTGCAATCGGAATACAAAATGAGGCAAATAATTGCAGTTTGCTTTCGTTTTGGTGAAATAAAAAAGATAACTTAAAAAGATAAAATATGGTCAACAAGATATTTCTTTTAGGATTATTTCTGCTTTCTGTTGCCAACGTGAAAGCTCAAACTCTGACGCATACAGATTCGCTCACAATGGAGAATATGATGCACAACCTTCCAGAAGTAATGGTAAAAGGTTCGCGCCCTATTGTCAAGGCAGAACGGGGTATGCTATCGTACAATATGCCGTTGCTATTGAAGCAGTTGCCTGCCGACAACGCTTACGAGGCATTGACACGCATACCAGGCATCAGCGATGCTACTGGCAGCATATCTTTTTCGGGCAATGAGGTGACGCTGATTGTCAACGGACAAGCCACCACATTGACGCAGGAACAACTGACAGAGCGTCTGAAGGCAATGCCTGCCGCACAGTTGGCAAAAGCCGAGATAATGCTGTCTGCCCCTGCTCGCTATCATGTGCGTGGTATGGCTATCAACATCGTTACGAAAGACTATGCTGGTACCAATCAGCTTTCGGGGCAGGTCATTGGCGGCATGAAGCAAAGCAAATACGCCAAAGGTTTTGGCGATTTATATCTTTCCTTGCAAAGAGGCAAGTTTGGACTTGACGCACAATATAAATATGTAAACGGCAATTCATACGGTGAATCTTCACGCATAGCCAATCATCCACTTGGCAACAATCGTGTTTATTATAATGACGAAACAGGACAGAAGTCGTTTGGCATTACACACAACTACCGACTGGGGATGAATTATGCTTTCAGTAAGAACCATCGTCTCGACGTTGCCTATACAGGACACTGGGACAAGAGGTGCTCAAACAGCAACACCACAGGATCGAGCATTAGCGGAATGCATCATGACAGTCATGAGTATCTGCACAATGTGGATGTTAACTACTCGCTTCCTTTCGGACTCACCCTTAACGGTTCGTACACCTACTATCGCACCCCTCAGCAACAAGCCCTCGACGGCACGATGCATACGGATGAAAGCATGTCGGAAACAGAACGCAACCTGACAAGCGGCAGTGAGCAGACCATCAACAAATGGATGTTCACAGCCGATCAAACCCATTTGTTGGCACACGGCTGGGGATTGTCGTATGGTGTGAAAGGGCAATTCACAAGCAACAAGAGTTATCAGACCACAATAGATAAGGATGGAACCATCCAGCCCAATGGAACAAGTAGCGTGGACAACAATGAGCGGATATGGAACATATATGCTGGTTTCAGCAAGCAGATAAACAAGGTCCTTAGTCTTGAAGCATCCGTTGCCGCCGAGCAATACCACTCGCCGATTTGGGATAAGTGGCGCATCTATCCAACGCTTAATGCTTTGTGGCACGTCAACGATAACCACCTGCTCAATCTATCATTCAGTTCCAATTCGGAGTTCCCGAGTTATTGGTCGACCATGAGTAACGTTTTCTATTCTTCAACATACTCAGAGATACATGGCAATCCCGACTTGAAACCGTACTCTTATTATAACGTCAACCTGATGTGGCAGATAAAGAGACGTTATACGCTGATGGCTTTTGCAAGTCTGAAACCAGATTATTTTGTGCAGTTACCGTACCAACCAACAGATCGCATGGCGGTAATTTTGAAGGAAACCAACTTTAACTATGAAAACAGCTTTGGATTGCAAGCCTCTGCAATATTCAGCGCAGGCAAATGGCTCGATGGCAATGTGTATGCTGTTGGAATCTATAAACACAGCAAAAGTGACCATTTCTTCGATTTGTCATTCAACCGCAAGAAACTGACGGCTGTTCTTGGAGGTACTGCATCTATTAAATTTTGCCAAACACAAGGCTTGCGCCTCATACTCAACCCTTTCTTTCAGTCGAAAGTCATACAAGGAGTTTATGACGTAAGTCCAATCTTTAAGATGAACGCCAAATTACAATGGACTTCACATGATGGAAAATGGGGATTGCGCATCAATGGCAACAACATCTTCAACAATAAATACGAAACCCGTTCCGTGCAAGGCAACCAAGACTACCGTATGAAAATCAACTACAACTGGGCATCTGTCACCTTCGCAGTTATCTATAAGTTTGGTGGCTACAAGGAGAAGAAGGTCAAGGAGGTAGATACCTCGCGCATGGGACACTGAGGATGGTATAACTTTTAGCATGTAAATATAGAAATAAAAAGTGCTTCTCCAAGAAGTTCAAGTCTCTTGGAAAATAGGGAAGAACAGATGAAAGCCGAAAATAGGGAAGTAATAAGTTTACACCGCAAGGGGATATCTGCTACGTCATTGGCTACTATCTCTACAAGGAAATAGAGGCGGTGGAGAACTATAAGAAATATGTAAGGGAAAGGGAATCCAAGCTTACCATGCTGTATGAGATGAAAGAAAGATATAAGAAAATTTACGGAATGCAAGCCGCAGTGGTTCTCAACCTCATGCATAAGGGAAAGGATTTGCTGGCTTTTATGAAGTAAATATAAGTGAGTTTTTCCGCCTCACTATGTGTTAGCGAACTCATTTTGAGGCTAATTCTAATCTATAAATAAATACCTAAAAAAAAGAAAGTAAAATATGATGAAATCGGAGACCAACTGTCCCCTAAGGGTGTATTCCCTTATAGCTCTCCTGGCGTTTGCTTGTACCAGCAAAATTGTTAGCGCAAACAAATTCTAACGTCCTCTACTAAGGAACGAGCGACAAAGAACTTTATTACTAACTATTATAAATTTCGAATTATGGGGAGATTTATAATCAAGCTCTTGCGCTTGATACTGAAGTATGGGCGATTCGGCCTTTTTTGCGTGGTCATTCAATTGAATGGCAACAGCAAGTATATTGAGTATACTAACAATTTGAGGCGTTCCCTCCTATGGATATGAGCGGACACATGCACTTACTGGTAGATGTTGCCATGCAGGAAAGAGATTATCATGATGCGCTCGTATTACGTCGATAC
This sequence comes from Segatella copri, assembly GCA_021622245.1. Classification (GTDB taxonomy): domain Bacteria; phylum Bacteroidota; class Bacteroidia; order Bacteroidales; family Bacteroidaceae; genus Prevotella; species Prevotella copri_J. The sequence continues at coordinate 9,439 of JAJVTK010000020.1, forward strand.
TTGGAGACCTTTAACAGAATAGACAATCATTTGGTTGAAGCTGAACTTCCTAGGCTTGATGCCTATATCGCTACTCTGGATGGCTATTATGAATACCTGGAGCAAAGGAATAGAAAACCATTAAAGAATGGTACCAGAGTCGGCCGAAAAAGAGAGTACCTTTTTGTGACAGATGAAGCATCTTCTTTAAAAGATGAAGAGACGACCGCCGAGCAAGCCTCTTTATTTATAGAATTTCTCACCCTAAATGGCCTAGATTCTATGTCTACCAGTGCGAGCAAGTCTTCTCCAATGAATATCGCAATATTTGCGTTTATCAGATATTGGAGAAGAAGGGGTATCTTGGCACCGCAGCACATCGTTAGTGCCAATGCCATTTATCGATTTCTTACCGATGATTGCCATATACGAAAAGAAGTTACGATAAAATCGTTCTACAATGTCTTCAATCATTGTGAGGACATGAAAAATCAAGAAATGGATGATAAAGTGGCTGATTTCTTTGCCCATAGATGATTTTTTTTATGGGACAAATATTAATCCTATTTTTCCTATTTTTCCCATAGGTGTTTTTGCCTTATCTTTGCACCCGTAATCAGACAAGTAAAGTCTGGTTGCGGGCATTATTCATCTTTTAAACAAGTTATTACGATTATGAAACAAGCAGCAAAGAAGCAGCTCCTCAACGCCCAGAAGGTGGACGGAGCCATCATCAGTGAGGAAAACGGTACCATCGCCTTCCGCAAGGCGCCATGGAACGATACCGAGGTTATCAGCGAACAGCCTAAGGTGATACCGGGCAGAATGGTTTTCTCTGGCGAGAAGGGAGGTGACGTGCTCGACTTCAAGCCTTACGAGCGTACGGGCGAGAAGCTTTTTGAGGAAATCTTCAAGACCAAGCATGCCGTGGTGCGCACCACCAAGCGCACGGTGCAGGTAAACTATACCTTCAGCCGTGACCTGGACAAGCAGGACATGCTGCGCTACCTCAAGGTAGAGCACAAGGAACTGATTGCCGGATTCAAAGATAATGTTGAATGTTGAGTGTTGAATGTTGAATTAGGCTAGCGCCCTTGCGACCGTTAGGCAATTCAACACTCAACATTCAACACTCAACATTCAACATTAAATTCACCATTCAACATTCAAGAACGATGGAACATATTATAGCATATAATCCGTACAAGAATGGCAATAAGGGGAGCGTAAGCTCCCAGCCACTCTCGGTCTACGACAAAACCATCGCTTATCCCTGGATGGCAGACCTGGTAGCTGCCATCCGTGGGGGTAACGATGAATTGAAGAAGCAGCTGCCCTTCCGCTGCGCTCACTACTACCAGTTCCGAGACAACAGACGCTCGCAGAAAAATGCCGTGCCCGAAAGCTTCCTCTTCCAGACCACCATTGACGTGGACGACAAGGAATATGTGGACGAGGCGATAGAGAAGGCACGAGAGCTGAACTGCAGCGATACCATCTGGAACGGAGCCCTGCTGCACCTGGAGTACTCAGCCCGCAAGAAGTTGCACATCGACATCCGCATGCCCGTCGGCATGACTATCGAGGAGACGCAGCGAGCCTATTGCGAGGCGCTGGGCGTGCCCTACGACGAGAGCTGTATCACGCCAGAACGCATGCTCTTCATCACCGACAAGGCGTCGGAAATCTATCGCTCGCCTCATTGGTACGAGGTGCTGCCACAGGAAGAGCTGAAGAAGCGCAGACAAGCCTACCTGACTCGTGGCCTCACCATTGACGGAAGACAGCAACAGGGCACTCAACCCCAACCATTCAACATTCAACACTCAACATTCAACACTCAACAAAATGTTCAAGACAATCGACTTTCGGGCTCTGACAGCCATCACGCTGTTTCTGCTGGCTCTGCTATTCAGCCTGCCCAACCTAGTGATAGCAATGCTGCTCATGCTGCTCATCTCAGCCCTGCTGGAGCTCTTCAGGATGCTGGCACTGTGGCAACCGGCAAGAATCTAGCAGCCTTTGACCTCTTCCGCAATGCGGCAGGTCTGAAGGATGTAGATATCAACACCCCAGGCTCCCGCCACTCATCGCTCCTGGCGATTATGAGCGCAGGCGCATCGAGAGTGATGCCTGAAGACGAACTGAAGGCGGTGGTGGCACAGAAGATGCCTGCCTTCTCGCAGGAACGTGACTGCCAGCAGCTCATCCACGACTTCTATGCGAAATATGGTGACAGTTCGAAGCCGATGTCGCAAGCCGTGATCCGCATCAATGCTCAGGCAGAGAAGTCCTCCCAGAAGGATGCCGTGGCGTTAAAAGCCGAGAGTTCCGAGGGCGGCACGGATATCAATGCGGAAGATGATAAATTAGTACCGCCTCCGATGCCCGAACATCTCCCGAAACTCGTGGAGCTGCTGCTATCGAAGACACCGGACGTATACAAGCCTGCCGTGGCACACGCCATCTTCCCGCCACTTGCCACACACCTCTGCAAGACCACCTTCAAGTATATTGACAATGTGGAGCACGAGGCTACCCTGATGTGCTGTCTGCTGGCGGGTACGGGCGCAGGCAAGAACTGTGTGCAGATGCCTATCAACATGATTATGGAGGACATCAGACAGCGCGACCGTGAGAACCTGCAACGGGAGAAGGAATGGAAAGACGAGGTGACACGCAAGGGTGCCAACAAGGATAAGCGCAAGCGTCCGGAAAACCTCATCATACAGGAGATAGACGCCGATATGACCAATCCAGCCTTCGTTATGCGCACGGCTGAGGCTCAGGAACATTTCCTCTATACAACGCTCAACGAGATAGATCAGTTCGACGCCCTCAAGGGGCAAGGCAACCAGCAGTTCAAGATTATGTGTCTTGCCTTTGATCCTGGGAACTCATACGGCCAGACCCGCGTGGGCACATCGAGTATCACCGAGCGCATCACCATCCGGTTCAACTGGAATGCATCGACCACCGTCCAGCTGGGGCAGCGATATTTCTCAAAGGTGCTCACCGACGGACCTATCAGCCGCATCAACTTCTGTACCATCCCGGAGCGGGAAATCGGTGCCGAAATGCCAGTATACGGCGAATACGACAATGCCTTCAGAGAGGCGCTCAGACCGTACATAGAGAATCTGTGCAAGGCGTCGGGCAGAATAGACTGTGCTGAGGCTTTCGCCCTGGCAGAAAAGTTGAAGGATGAGAACGCCGACTTTTCGCGCATGTCGCAAAACAGGGTGTTCGAGAATCTCTCCTTCCGTGGCAACGTAATTGCCTTTCTCAAGGCTTGCGTGCTATACGTGGCAAACGGCTGCAAATGGGAACCCGAAATAGAAGAGTTCATCAGATGGAGCGAGAGCTACGACCTGTGGTGCAAGATGATTTTCTTTGGCGCAAGCATAGCCAAGGCTAATGAGATAGGAGAGAAATCGAGCAAGCGAGGACCTGCCAACCTGCTGCAGCAATTGCCTGACACATTCACCTACACGCAGGCTGAAATGGTACGTCTGCATAACGACTTCGGCAAGAAGGGTACGGTGACGATGCTGAGAAACTGGGTGAACCGCCATTATATCGAGAAAATTCCTCCGAAGGGAGTAAATGCCGACGGAGCTGACGGAAAGCAGGGCGGAAAGGTGTTCAGTATTCAGTTATTCAGTTTTAAGAAGCTATTATTCCGTTCCGACGGACTCGACCTGAGAGCTTTCAACGTAAAATAAGTTTAACACTTAACATTCAAACAAAATGGAAATCGTATTAAAGCGTATAGCTAAAAAGGGAACTTATACCATCGGCAAACTCTATCTGCTGACCGATGCAAGCGTAAGTCGTAACTCGCTGCCCGGCAAGAAGAAAGACGACAAGTGCAAATTGATTCATACCTTTGACAGCCAGCTGTTGTCCAAGGATACATATCTCTGCGATACCATGGAGCCTACATGGCGCAATCTGTTGGGTATCAAGCTAAAGCCAGAGGAAGTGGATGCCCGCTATAGCCGCAAGAGCGGCGTGAAGGCGCGTAAGGTACCTGGCCATACTGCCATTCCTGAGGGTACTTATCCTATGGTCATATCGTATTCGCCAAGATTCAAGCGTTGGCTGCCATTGCTGGTGGGTGTACCGAATTTCGAGGGCATCCGCATCCATGCAGGCAATTATCCTGACGACACACAAGGCTGCATCCTCGTTGGAGAGAACAAGTTCGAGGGCATGGTGGTGAACTCCCGTATCTGGCTGCAGCGGCTCATCAACGCCATGACAGCGGCGCGCGACCGAGACGAAAGTATCTGGATAACCATCCTATAGACAAACAGCATCCCTGCAAAAGGGATGCTGCTAATCTGTTTTTATATATTTTCTGACTGAAAACGTTCTTAAAGCTTTGACCAGTCGATGCTGCGGATAAATGCCAAGGTTGAAACCCAATCGCAGTCGAGGCAGAAAGGAGTAGGAACATCCGGGGTGTTGTAATAAGCCAGGGTAAACTCTGTATCTGTATCCTTAAATGCCTTGTGATCGATGGTTGCCTGCTTGAAAAACTGGGTTACGAGCGGCTTGTTCTTGCTTGAAGCCTCCTTCAGTCGCCTCTGATAGAGCGTAATATAAACGCTCATGGCGTAGGCCTGCTCGTTGAGATAGCGAACCTTTATGTTCAAGGTGTCCTTGCTCAGATTCTTGTCGAGCATTACATACGGTGGCAGAATCTTGCTGCGCATGTAGGTCATTGCGTCAAACTTGAAGAGGGCTGTACGGCGCTCGTCCATGCTCTTCGTGGTGTCGTTGATGATTGCATCAGAAGTGCGGAGCACCTCGTTTAATACATCCTGGGCGCTTGCCTTAGCTATGCTGAGGGTGAGCGCAAATAATAATATTATGTATCTCATCTTTCTGAAATTATTAATTATCAATTCTTTTTAATCGTTGGTGTGGCGCAAGAGGAAGATGCTGTGGTCGATGCACGCTGGCAATTCTTCCTTATAATGCGTTACCATAATCATCGTTTTGTTCTGGCGGCGACAGAAGGCTTCGATAACGTCTTTTACGAGTCGACGGTTGCGGTTGTCGAGTCCGTGGAGCGGCTCATCGAGAATCAGCAGTTCCGGATCCTTGACAAAGGCACGTGCCAGAAGTACAAGGCGCTGTTCGCCGCTGGAGAGCTTCAGGAAACCACGGTCTTCAAGACCTTCCAGTCCGAATACTTTCATCCAGAAGCGGCACTTGTCCATATCTTCTTCCTTCGGCTTTACGTAGAGGCCTACAGAATCCATCAGTCCGCTTGCTACGATGCGGATGGCTGGCAGGTCGCGCTGGTAAGAGCGGTGAAGCTCAGGCGATACGTAGCCGATGTGCTTCTTGATGTCCCAGATGCTTTCGCCGCTGCCTCGAGGGTTGTCGAAGAGGGTAATATCGCAGGCGTAGCTCTGCGGATTGTCGGCACAGACCAGACTGAGGAGTGTACTCTTTCCGGCTCCGTTCTGTCCGCTCAAAGCCCATCGCTCGCCGTTCATCACGGTCCAGTCGAGGTCGTTGAGGATGATTCGCTCGCCATACTGAATGCGCACCTTGTTCATCTTCACCACTTCCCGGGTGTGATATTCGCGGTCGCTGTAAGGCTGGTCTACGATGGCCTGTTCCAGTTCCGGGCTCAGCACATGGGCAGGCACGGATTCTCTGCCGGCAAGATATTCGGCGAGGGTTACCTTAGGCTGAACCTTCATATCCTTTACTTCTACCACGTGGGTGATGAAATCAGGAATATCATCGCTCTTGCTCAGTACGAGGATAATCTGCAGGGCTCGCTCTGAAGAGAGGGTCTTGAGCAGTTCCTTGAGCTGGTCGCGGGTTTCAGCATCGAGTCCGATAAACGGATTATCCATGATGAGCACACGAGGCTCTGAGAAGAGGGTAGAGGCAAGTTTGAACTTGCGTAGCTCACCACTTGAGAGCAGGATGGTGTATTTGTCCATCAGGTGCTGCATGTGGAAGAGTTCGTAGATGTGCTGCTGCAGGGCTCTGCGCTCCGGAGTGTCTTCGCCAGCCATCTGGTAAGCTTCTTCCAGCTTGTCCTTTACGATAGGCGTGTTCTCGTCTATCTCGAGCTGGTTCCAGCGCTGCTGCAGGAAATAAGTGCGGTCGTTATCGCCTCCGTAGGTGTCGCGGAAGGTAATATACTTGATGTTGTCGCTCACCATTGTTTTCTGACTAGGTGAGAAATCGTAATCAGGGTCGTGCATCAGGAGTGGGTGGCGACCTACGATGATGTCGACAAACATTGATTTTCCTCCACCGTTCGGACCTACGATAGCGATGTGTTCACCATCGCACGCCTCGAAGTTTACGGGTTCTGCCATACGCCATTCTGGCATACGGGTAACACCATTTTTAATGCTAATAATCTTTTGCATCTCTCTTATTTTTTTATTCTACTCTGATTCTTTGTTGCAAAGTCTTTCCAGCTGCTGTAGTGCTTGGCGTCGGTCTCCGGGCGGTTCATCTGCAGAAAGTGGCAGTAGGCTGCCCCCAGTGCATCGGTAGCGTCCATGAACTTCGGCATTTCGTCCTGCTGAATATGGAGCAGTCGTTGCAGCATTCCCGCCACCTGTTCCTTCGAAGCCTGTCCCTGTCCCGTAATGGCCATCTTGATTTTGAGCGGCGCATATTCGTGGATAGGAACGCTGTGATGAATGGCGGCTGCGATGGCTACTCCCTGTGCTCTGCCCAGCTTGAGCATCGACTGCACGTTCTTGCCGAAGAAGGGGGCTTCGATGGCCATCTCGTCGGGCAGATAGCTGTCGATGATGCCGGTTACGCGGTCGAAGATCTTGCCCAGCCGGAGATAGGGATCGCTCTCCTTGCGCATGTCGATGACACCCATCACCACCAGTTCGGCCTTGTTGCCGATGATGCGGATTACGCCATAGCCCATCACGTTGGTTCCGGGGTCAATGCCGAGAATGATCTTCTCTGTATTCGATTTCTTGATCATCGCTGATAAATCTCCTGACTTTTTAAAAATGCTGTTTTAACGGTCCATATAAGGATTGTGAGCGAGCTCTTCGCCTATGCTGGTGTATTCGCCATGACCCGGGAGAACCTGGGTTTCGTCAGGCAACTGACCGAGATGGCGCAGACTGTTGATGATGCGGAACATGCTGCCTCCAGGGAAATCGGTTCTGCCGATAGAGCTGTGGAAGAGGGTGTCGCCGGTGAAGGCTACGTGCTCTGCCTCGCAATAGAAGGTGACGGAACCGCTGCTGTGGCCCGGAGTGGCAATGACCTGGAACTCGTGGTTGCCGAACTTGATGACCTCTTCATCTTCGAAGAATCTGCCAATAGGCGGAAACTGGTAATCGAGTTGCATCTGATAGAAGGTTTCTGCCTGCTTGGCGAGTCCCTTCATCAGGTTTTCATCTGCTGCCGATACTTCAGGTTTCAGTCCGAACTCCTGGTAGATGGTGTTGTTGCCGAAGTTATGGTCAAGATGGCCATGGGTTACGAGCAGGTGAACGGGCTTGAGCTGGTTCTCCTTAATATATTGAGTAATAGCCGTGCGCTCTTCCGGATAGAAGGCGCCGCAATCGATGATGACGCATTCCTTGGTCTCATCGCTCACCACGTAGCAGTTTTCCTGCAACATGTTTACTTGAAATCTTTCTATATGTAACATTTCTTACTTTGAACTTTATGATTACTTTTCACTCTTCACTTCTACTAAGCCGGAACGTAAACCAGTTGCTTGTCCTGGCTGAACCATTCTTCATCGAAGAAAGTGCTGAGCGGAGTGATTTCTGAAATCTTGAAGTATTGCTTCAGTTCTTCTTTCAGATTGCCGCCCTTCAGACACAGAAGTCCGTTAGGCAGAGCGTTTTGCCCCTTCTGCTTAAAGTTTTTCTTGATAATCTTCATCAGGTCAGGAAACTGCATTACCGCACGGCTTACCACGAAATCGTACTTGCCTTTTTCGTCTTCTCCGCGCAGATGCTCTGCCTTGAGATTCTGCAGATTGATGGCCGTAGCCACCTCGCTGCAGACTCTGATTTTCTTGCCCGTTCCATCTATCAGCTTGAACTTGCATTCAGGGAAGAGGATGGCGAGCGGAATGCCCGGGAAACCTCCGCCGCAGCCGAAATCGAGAATCTCCGTGCCCGGACGGAAATGGATGGCTTTGGCTATAGCCAGAGAATGGAGCACGTGGTGCTCGTACAGATTATCGATGTCCTTGCGGCTGATGACATTGATCTTGCTGTTCCAGTCGCGGTATAATGCATCGAGTGCCTCGAACTGCTTTTTCTGCTCTTCCGTGAGGTTCGGGAAGTATTTCTCTATTATTTCTATCATATAATTATATGTATTCTTCTTTATTTCTACTGATTTTTCTGCAAAGGTAGTGTAAAAAATCGGAAAACACGTAATAAAAACATCAAAATCTGTTAGATTATGCTCGTATATTAAGTTTTTTGCGTAACTTTGCACCCGTTTTCAATATAATTTAAGCAAAAATAGATAAAAACAGACAAGGAAATATGATAAAAGCAGCACTCTTCGATTTGGATGGCGTGGTATTCGATACAGAATCACAGTACTCCATCTTCTGGGGAATGATAGGCAGGGAGTATCATCCGGAAATGCCCGATTTCGAATATCGCATCAAAGGACAGACTCTGGTTCAGATTTACGACAAGTATTTCACCGATGAAGCCGTCTTCGCCCACATCGAAGGTTTTACAGGCGCAAAGGAGGAACAGGCTAAAATTACAGCCCGACTGGATGAGTTTGAAAAGACCATGCAGTATGAATATATTGCAGGGTTCGAAGACTTTATCAGCGACTTGAAGCAGCATGGCGTAAAATGCGCTGTGGTAACGAGCAGCAACGTTCAGAAGATGCTGAATGTTTATGAACGTCACCCGGAATTCAAGGCTTATTTCGACCGCGTGCTGACCAGCGAGGATTTCGCTGAGAGCAAGCCTCATCCAGACTGCTATCTGAAAGGTGCAGCCTATTTCGGTGTGGAACCGGAGGACTGTGTAGGGCTGGAAGACAGCTTTAACGGACTGAAGGCGGTGAGAGCCTCAGGAGCCTTTACCCTAGGTCTTGCCACAACGAACAGCAGAGAAGCCATCCAGCCGCTATCCGATTATGTGATAGATGATTACAGAGGTTTCAGTTTTGCTGACTTGCAGCGCATCGTGGAGAATGCGAAATAGATTCAACGCAGAACAATAAATAAATCAAAATAAAAAATGGGATATTTATCTACTGACAAGAAGAAAATTACCACCAAGACCTTCGCAGAAATGAAGAAGGCTGGCGAGAAAGTAACCATGCTGACAGCATACGACTTTACAACAGCCGGAATTATAGATGCTGCAGGAATTGACTCTATATTAATAGGTGATTCGGCCAGCAATGTGATGGCAGGAAATGCAGACACATTGCCGATTACCGTAGACCAGATGATTTATCACGCCCGCAGCGTGGCACGTGCCTGCCAGCATGCTTTCGTGGTTTGCGACATGCCTTTCGGCAGCTATCAGATCAGCAAGGAAGAGGCGCTGCGCAATGCTTGCCGCATGATGAAGGAGACGGGTGTAGACGCTCTGAAACTGGAAGGCGGCGTAGAAATCTGCGAAACCGTTAAGGCGCTGGTTAATGCCGGAATTCCGGTTCATGGTCATCTCGGACTTACCCCGCAGAGCGTTAACAAGTTTGGCGGTTATGGCATTCGTGCCAAGGAAGAGGCTGAGGCACAGAAACTTATCAGCGACGCCATTGCGCTGGACGAAGCAGGCTGCTTTGCCATCGTGCTGGAGAAGGTTCCTGCTAAGCTCGCTGCTGAAGTAAGCAAGAAGGTAAAGGCTGTAACGATTGGAATCGGTGCTGGTAACGGCTGCGACGGACAGGTTCTGGTTTATGCTGATGCACTCGGAATGACACAGGGCTTCAAGCCTAAGTTCCTGCGCCACTTTGCTCAGGTAGGCGAGGAAATGACCAAGGGTGTGAAGGCTTATATTGATGCGGTGAAGACCGTAGATTATCCTAGCACTGAAGAGAGTTACTAACAATAACTCTCTTTTTAGCGAAGTGTAAGAGAGTATAAATACGATAGATTCATAAAAGAGTTTAGAATAATGGATACACAAAATACACCGGTACATATCAAGCTGTGGCACAAGGACTTTTGGCGATTATGCTTTGCCAATCTCTTGCTGATGTCGAGTGTGTACATGCTCGTTTTTGCCATTCCTTATTTCCTGATTCAGGAGAATTTCCAGCAGTGGCAAATTGGGTGTGTGCTTCTTGCATACGGCTTGGGATTGTTTCTGTTTGGCGGCTTCTGCTCTTATCTGGTGCAGCGCTACCGCAGGAATATGGTCTGTCAGCTTTCCATTTTAAGTGTGGTTGTTTGTCATTCGGTTCTTTACTATCTGGATACGTTCTGGAACATCAGGTTTTCTTTTGAGATTCTCCTGGCGGTCCGTTTCCTGTTGGGAGCATTTCTGGGACTGGCTCAGATGACGCTTGCCAGTACGCTGGTTATTGATTCCTGCGAGTCGTTCCAGCGCACCGAGGCTAATTATATTACCTCCTGGTTTGCCCGCTTTTCGATAGCTGTAGGACCCTTGTTGGCATTTTTTGTTTACAACTATTTCGGCATGGGCTATGTTTTCCCTACGGCTTCGTTGCTGGCTTTGGGAGCCTTCGTGCTGGTTTCTCGCGCCAAGTTTCCTTTCAAGGCGCCTGCCGAAGGAATCAAGGTTTTCAGTCTCGACCGCTTCTATCTGCCACAGGGAACTCCGCTGTTTGTCAATATTATCCTGATTACTTTTTCTGCGGGATTATACTTTTCTTTGCCTCATTCTTCTGGCATTTTTCTGATGATTTTTGGAGGATTGGTCTTGGCGTTTCTGGCAGAAAAGTTTGTCTTTGCTGATGCTGATTTGAAGAGTCAGATAATCGTAGGTCTGATATTGTTGGCTTCTGCTGAACTGATTTCGTTCGGAAATCAGGAGTTTGCTGTAGAAATCGTGGTTCCAACCTTGCTGGGTTTCAGCTTGGGAATCATCGGAAGCCGTTTCCTGCTCTTCTATATCAAGCTTGCCAAACATTGCCAGCGCGGCACGAGCGTGAACTCGTTCTTCCTGGCTTGGGAATTGGGATTGAGCTTGGGACTCGGTCTCGGATTCCTGTTCCATAATCTTCCGGCGAGAGCGCATTTTGACGTAGATCATCCTGTATATAATATGGTTGAATCAGGGATGTTGCACTATGCACTTCTTTTTACAATCGTATCGTTGCTGGTGTACAATTTCTTGGTTCATCCTTGGTACATGAAGCATAAAAACAGATAAAATATTTGAAATCTCGTTTGTTTCATAAAAGCTATTCTTTAAAAGAACCTAAAAATAGCTTTTATGAAACATTTTTAATATTATTTAGATTGGTTTTTTCGCTTTTGTGGCTTAATTTGAGTACTTTTGCGTTTAGTTTTGGAAATATATTGTTTGAATTAAGAAATTAAACGTAAAAATATAGAATTATGGCAGAAGCTATTGATATCCGCGAATTGAATATCCGGATAGAACAACAAAGTCAGTTTGTTACCAACCTGGTAATGGGCATGAATAAGGTAATCGTGGGTCAGAAACACCTCGTAGATTGCCTTCTTATCGGTCTTCTCTCTGATGGTCATATCCTGCTTGAGGGTGTACCTGGACTGGCGAAGACACTTGCAATCAAGACATTGTCACAGCTTATCAGCTCCGACTATAGCCGCATTCAGTTTACTCCTGATCTGTTGCCTGCCGATGTGGTGGGTACTCAGATTTATTCACAGAAAGACGAGGCATTCCATGTAAAGCGCGGTCCTGTCTTCGCCAATTTCGTTTTGGCAGATGAGATTAACCGTGCCCCAGCCAAGGTGCAGAGTGCGCTGCTCGAAGCCATGCAGGAACACCAGGTTACCATTGGCGATGAAACCTTCAAACTGCCTAGTCCGTTCCTGGTAATGGCTACACAGAATCCTATCGAGCAGGAAGGAACCTATCAGTTGCCTGAAGCACAGGTAGACCGTTTCCTGCTGAAGGTAATCATCGATTATCCTACACTGGAAGAGGAGAAGCTCATTATCCGTGAGAATATTCAGGGCGGACTTCCTGAGGTTACTCCTGTAACATCTGCTGAGGAGATTCTGAAGGCTCGCAAGATAGTAAACGAGGTTTATCTCGATGAGAAGATTGAGCAGTATATTGCCGATATCGTCTTTGCTTCACGTTATCCTGAGCGCTACGGACTGGGCGAGCTGAAAGACATGATCACCTTCGGCGGCAGTCCTCGTGCCAGCATTTCTCTTGCCAAGGCTGCCAGAGCCTATGCGTTTATCAAGCATCGCGGCTATGTGATTCCAGAAGATGTAAGAGCTGTAGCCCATGACGTAATGCGCCACCGTATCGGCCTTTCTTACGAGGCTGAGGCAAGCAATGTGACAAGCGAGGAAATCGTGAGCCGCATCATTAATAAGGTGGAAGTGCCTTGATCGTTAACAGTTTATAGTTAACAGTTGATAGTTTATAGTTAATAGTTTAGGATTTTGGATACACAAGATATCTTAAAAAAGGTTCGGAAGATAGAAATCAAGACTCGCGGACTGAGTCAGAACATCTTCGCTGGTCAGTATCATTCTGCCTTCAAGGGTAGGGGAATGGCCTTTGCCGAGGTGCGCGAATATCAGTATGGCGATGATGTGAGAGACATCGACTGGAACGTGACCGCCCGCTTTCATAAGCCTTATGTCAAGGTGTTTGAAGAGGAAAGGGAACTTACGGTGATGCTGCTCGTAGACGTCAGCGGGTCGCTCGATTTCGGTACGATGAAGCAGATGAAGCGCGATCTGGCTACTGAGATTGCTGCCACACTCGCCTTCAGTGCCATTCAGAACAATGACAAGATAGGTGTCATCTTCTTCTCTGACCGTATCGAGAAGTACATTCCGCCTAAGAAAGGAAGAAAGCATATTCTCTATATCATCAGAGAAATGCTCAACTTCCAGCCGCAAAGCCAGCGTACCGACATCGGCTGCGCCCTGGAATATTTCACCCGCGTGATGAAACGCCACTGCACAGCTTTCGTAATCAGCGACTTCTACGATCATAAGGATTTCCAGCATCAGCTGCAGATTGCCAACCAGAAGCATGATGTAGTAGCCATCCAGGTTTACGACCCGCGTGCCAAGGTGCTGCCTGACGTAGGACTGCTCAAGGTGATGGACGCAGAAACCGGACACGAAATGTATATTGATACAAGTTCGAAGAAACTGCGAATGGCCCATACACAGCAATGGCTGATGCAGCAGGAAAATCTGAAAACCGACTTTGCCAAAAGCAAGGTCGACTGGACTTCGATTGCCACTAACGAGGACTTCTCGAAGGCGCTCCTGATGCTTTTCAAGCAGAGGGGTTGATGATGCTCAGTTATCTGAACACATTGCTCTATGGCTTGGAAAACGAAAGTTCAAAGCTCAAAGTAAAGAAACTATGTTTAAAGTAAAGAATATCATATTGTCGCTCGCTCTCCTGGGGTGCTCAGGCTTGGCTCAAGCCCAGCAGGTAGAGCAACGCATCGACTCGCTGCAGATACTGATAGGACAGCAGACCGTGCTACATCTGAAGGCTTCGGTCAAGCAGGGCGATAAGGTGCAACTGCCATCTTTCAAGCCGCAGCAGCAAATTACGCCGGGAGTGGAAGTGGTAGAGCAGAGTAAGGGCGACACTTCGCACATAGGCGACGACCGCATGGTGGTGAGCCGCGACTATACGCTGACTTCGTTTGATGAAAAGGTGTATGCGATCCCTGCGCTCAATGTGAAGGTAAACGGCAAGAACTTTCATGGCAACCAGCTTGCGCTGAAGGTGCTCACCGTGCCTGTAGATACGGTTCATCCCAACCAGTTTTATCCGCCTAAGGATGTTCAGGACAATCCTTTCTCCTGGAGCGAATGGAGTGCGATTTTTTGGTTGAGCCTATTGCTGTTAATCCTCTGTGGCGCATGGCTTTATCTGCGCAACAGATTGAAGAATAACAAGCCAATTATCACCCATATCCGCATCGTAAAACGTGTTCCTGCTCATGAAAAGGCGCTGAATCAAATCAACGTCATCAAGCAGCAGCACGTAGAGAATCAGGAAACACAGAAGGCTTACTACACCCAGCTTACCAATACGCTGAGAGAATACATCGTGAGCCGTTTCGGATTCAATGCGATGGAAATGACCAGTATGGAAATCATCGAACGTTTGCGCGAAGCAGGCGACCAGAAGATGATTGATGAACTGAAGGAACTCTTCCAGACTGCCGATCTCGTGAAGTTTGCCAAATATGAAACCCTGGTGAATGAGAATGATGCAAACCTGGTGAATGCCATCAACTTCATCGACCAGACCAAGACAGATGAGAAACCTACAGAAGAAAAGGTGGTTCCGCAGCTGACCAACGAAGAGCAGAAGACGCAATCTCAGCGCCGCCTCATCAAGTCGCTCCTTTGGATAGGAGCTATCGTAGGTCTGGCTCTGTTGGGTTACATCATTTACCAGTCAGTCATGCTGCTGATGTAAAGCAGGGTGTACTTATGAAACGTTTCGCCGGGCAAAGCGGTTTATTCCGAAACTCTTTGCCTGGCTATAAATAGAAAAATATAGAAATGGAATTTGCAAGTAAAGGCTATTTTCTGTTGCTCCTGTTGCTGATACCTTATATATTATGGTATTTCCTCTACAGGAAGAAGAATGCGCCAACCATGCGCATGAGCGACACGAAAAAGTATCAATATGCTCCGAAGAGCCTGCGTGTGCGTCTCATCCATCTGCCAATGGTACTGAGATGCATCTGTTTCGTGCTCATCGTCTGTGCGATGGCTCGTCCGCAGACGCATACGGCTTGGGACAACAAGACGGTAGAAGGCATTGACATTATGTTGGCGATGGACGTTTCCACCTCTATGCTTGCCGAAGATTTGAGACCGAACCGTATGGAAGCGGCTAAGGATGTGGCAACAGAATTCATCTCGGGAAGACCGAACGACAACATCGGTCTGACTATCTTTGCCGGTGAAGCCTTCACCCAGTGCCCGATGACAACCGATCATGCCAGTCTGTTGCGCCTCTTGCAGGCAACCCGTACGGATATTGCCGCCCGGGGACTGATTGACGATGGAACTGCAGTGGGAATGGGACTAGCCAATGCCGTGAGCCGCCTGAAGGATTCTAAGTCAAAATCAAAGGTTGTGATTCTTCTTACCGACGGCAGTAACAACATGGGTGAAATCTCGCCAATGACAGCAGCAGAGATTGCCAAGAGTTTCGGAATCCGCGTTTACACCATCGGGGTAGGAACCAACAAGGTGGCTCCTTATCCAATGCCTGTGGCAGGAGGAGTACAGTACGTCAACATTCCGGTAGAGATTGATACGAAGACGCTGAGCGACATTGCGCAGACAACCGATGGTAACTTCTATCGCGCTACGAACAATAATGAGCTGAAGAAGATTTACAGGGATATTGATAAACTGGAGAAAACCAAGTTTAATGTCAAGCATTTCGCTAAGCGATATGAAGCTTATCAGCCATTCGCCTTGGCAGCTCTCCTGGTATTGCTGGTAGAAATCCTGCTCCGCATCACCTGGTTCAGAAGAATTCCGTAATCCGGATACTGAGCCATTACTGATTATCGGAGATATTCCGCTATCTTTCGGAGATATTTCGCTATCTTTCGGAGATATTTTGCTATCTTTCGGAGATATTTTACCAGTTATCGGAGATATTTTACTGATTATCGGATAATCGAATAGAAGATATAATTAGAATAGAAAATGTTAAGATTTGAAGATCCTATATTTCTCTGGCTGTTGTGGATAATACCAGTGCTGATTCTGATCAGACTGATAGGATGGAGAAGAAGAAAGGCGAAACTGAAGAAGCTCGGCGATCCGGAACTTCTGAAACAGCTCATGCCCAACATCTCCAAATATCGCCCTACAGTTAAGTTTGTGCTGATGCTCGCAGCCTTGGCGCTTCTTATCGTGATGGTAGCTCGCCCACAGATGGGCAGCAAGATTTCTCACGATAAGCGACATGGCATAGAAACCATCATCTGCCTCGATATTTCAAATTCCATGCTCTGTCAGGACGTGGTTCCATCCCGTTTGGACAAGAGTAAGATGCTTATCGAAAATCTGGTCGACAACTTTAACAACGACAAGATTGGACTCATCGTCTTTGCAGGCGATGCGTTCGTGCAGTTGCCAATCACCACCGATTATGTTTCGGCAAAGATGTTTCTTCAGAACATAACCCCTGGTCTTATCCAGACCCAGGGAACCAATATCGGAGCAGCCATCGATTTGGCTTCCAAGAGTTTCACCCAGCAGGAGAATGTGGGCAGAGCCATCATCGTAATTACTGATGGCGAAAACCATGAGCCTGGCGCACAGGAGGCAGCGGCTGCTGCCAACAAGAAAGGAATCAATGTCTTTATCCTGGGCATAGGAAACACCAAGGGAGCACCAATCCCTATGGGCGACGGCTCTTATCTGAAGGACAATGCGGGCAACACCGTAATGACCGCCCTGAATGAGCAGATGTGTAAGGAACTTGCCCAGGCAGGCAAGGGTCAGTACATTCATGTAGATAATACCAGCGATGCGGAAAGAGCATTGAATGATGATATTGCCAAATTGCAGAAAGGCGATGTAACGAGTGTGGTTTACAGCGCCTATGATGAACAGTTCCAGGCTGTAGGTATTCTCGTCATCCTGTTGCTTATCATCGAAATCTGTCTGCTTGAGGTAAAGAATCCTCTGCTCAGAAACATCAAGTTTTTTAAGAAAGACATCAGGAAGCCTTTCTGATAAACGTTTATACATTATTATATAATAAGAATGAGATATTTAAGATATATATTGGTTTTTGCCCTGATGGTGCTGGGCTTGGCGAAGGTGGGAGCGCAGAACGACCGCAACTTCATCCGCCAGGGAAACCGCGCCTATCATAAACAGAAGTGGGCTGCAGCCGAAACGCAATATCGCAAGGCTATCTCCAAGAACCAGAAGAATGCGCAGGCTGTCTATAATCTGGGTTGCGCCCTGATGATGCAGCAGAAGGATTCGATGGCAATGATACAGTTTGAGAATGCTTCGAAACTGGAAACGAACAAGATGCGACGCGCCAGAAGTTACCACAACATGGGTGTGGTCATGCAGCAGCATCAGCAATATGCGCAGGCCATAGGATGTTATGAGAACGCCCTGCGCTGCAATCCGCAGGACAATGCAACCCGATATAATCTTGCCCTCTGCAAGAAACTGCTCAAAAACCAGAAGCAGAACAAGCAGAACGATAAGAACAAAAAGGATAAAAACAAGGACAAGAACAAAGACAAGCAGAACAAGGATCAGAACAAAGATCAGAATAAAGACAAGAACAAGAACGATAAAAATAAGAACAACCAGAATAAGAACAATCAGCAGAATCAGAACAATCAGGACAAGATGAGCAAAGATAATGCTGAACAACTCTTGAACGCTGCCATCCAGCAGGAGAAGGATACGAAGCGCAAGATGCAGAAAGCGATGAGTCAGCCTCGCAGAAAGCAATATGAGAAAAACTGGTAAAAAGTAAAATAATACAACGAGTATAATAAATTTAGAACATGAAACATATAGGTTGGTTTATTATTATATGGGCAATGCTTCTGGGCTTCAGTTTGCAGCTGAAAGCCCAGCATATCAGTGTGTCGGCACCAACACACGTGGCGGCGGGAGAAAACTTCCGTGTGGCCTATACCATCAATACACGTGATGTAGAGGAATTCCGCCTGGGCGGAGTAGGAGAAGGACTTGAGGTAATCGCAGGTCCTTACACCTCATCGCAGTCCAGTTATCAGATGATCAATGGTCATACTTCCTCTTCATCGTCGGTAACCATTACCTATACGCTCTACGCAGCTAAGAACGGAACCTTTGGCATTGGTGCCTCTCATGCCATCGTAAATGGTAAGAAACTCTCTTCCCATCCGGTTAAGATTACGGTTTCTGGCCATGCTGCACGCAACAACGGCGCAC
The DNA here is from genome assembly GCA_021622245.1 of Segatella copri. Taxonomy (GTDB): domain Bacteria; phylum Bacteroidota; class Bacteroidia; order Bacteroidales; family Bacteroidaceae; genus Prevotella; species Prevotella copri_J. The sequence goes on from JAJVTK010000020.1 coordinate 27,536, forward strand.
CTTCCATGCACGGACAGGATGATTATAATGAACCACGTATGCGAACAGCCGGATCAAGAATATCAGGCAGAGACCTCTTCATCAAGGTTACAGCCAACAAGCGACGTGTTCACGAACAGGAACCGGTGCTCCTTACTTATAAGGTTTACACGCAGGTAGACCTTACCCAGCTGGAAGGCAAGATGCCTGACCTCAAGGGATTCCACAACCAGGAAGTTCCGCTGCCTCAGCAAAAGACCTTCCATACAGAAACCGTAAACGGCCGACCTTACCGATGCGTTACATGGAGCCAGTATGTCATGTATCCGCAGATGACGGGAAGCCTCACTATTCCAGCCATTACCTTCAAGGGAATCGTAGTTCAGCAGAACAGAAACGTTGACCCGATGGAAGCTTTCTTCAATGGCGGTTCTGGCTATGTTGAAGTAAAGAAAGATATTATAGCTCCTAGTGTGAATATTCAGGTTGATCCATTGCCTCAGCGCCCTGCCAACTTCTCGGGCGGTGTAGGTAAATTCAACATTAGTGCTTCCATTGACAAGAAGGAAGTGAAGGCTGGCGAACCAATCACCATTCGTGTAGTGGTAGGAGGAATCGGAAACCTGAAGTTGCTCAAGCAGCCTGTCATAACCTTCCCTAAGGATTTTGACAAGTACGATGCGAAGGTGACAGACAAGACCCGCCTTACAGCCAATGGCGTAGAAGGCAATATGATTTATGACTTCCTGGCTGTGCCTCGTAATCAGGGAAATTATACCATTCCTGCGGTAGAATTCACCTATTATGATACTTCGGCTAACAAGTATAAGACAATCAAGACCCAGCCGTTTACGCTGAATGTAGATAAGGGCGATGGAACTTCAGACAATGAAACCTCAGATTTCAGCAACAAGGATAAGGACATTCATGCGCTGAAACTGGGCAAGTCTAAGCTCCATGATATTGACGATATGTTCTACGGAAGCTTCGGCTACTGGACCAGTCTGTTGGTTCCATTGGCAGCTTTCTTTGCCCTGCTCATCGTCTTCCGTCGCCGTGCTCTTGAGAATGCCGACCTTGTAAAGGTTCGTTCCAACAAGGCAAACAAGATAGCAACCAAGCGCCTGAAGAAGGCTCATCTGCTGATGCTCGGTGGCAAGCAGGAAGAATTCTACGATGAAGTGCTCCGTGCTTTGTGGGGCTATGTAAGCTACAAGCTCAACATGCCTGCTGAAAAGCTCTCACGTGAAAACATTCAGGCTATGCTCGAAAAACATTGTGTAGAGGAGAGAACTATCGAGAAGTTTACAACTGCGCTCGATGAATGTGAGTTTGAACGCTATGCGCCGGGCGACCCTGCCGGCAATATGAACCGTACATTCGAATCAGCAATGACTGCTATTATGGATATAGAAAATGCTATCAATGCAACGCGTAAGCAGCGCAAGAAGAGTGCAACCGGATATTCGTTCGTCTTGATGATCATGATGCTGTTGGGCTGCTCGGTTTCTGCAGGCGCTGTGACCAAGAACAATGCTGATACGGAATATCAGAAAGGTAACTATCAGCAGGCCATACGCGACTATGAGGAAATATTGAACAACTATGGTGTTTCAGCCGAAGTTTACTATAACTTGGGCAATGCTTATTACCGTACAGACAATATTACCAAGGCTGTGCTCAATTATGAGCGTGCCCATCTGCTCTCGCCAGGCGATGAAGACATCAGCTTCAACCTGCAGTTTGCACGTAGCAAGACCATCGATAAGATTACTCCGGAAAGCGAGATGTTCTTCGTAACCTGGTGGAAGGCGCTGGTTAACTTTACGAGTGTTGACTGTTGGGCAAAGACAGGCATCATAGCCATCATCATGGCGCTGGTTCTGGTCTTGGTTTATCTCTTCGGTTCGCATATCGTTTTGCGCAAGATTGGTTTCTTCGGTGGAATCTTCTTCGTGGCAGTCTTCCTGCTGAGCAATCTCTTTGCTTACCAGCAGCGACAGATGCTCATCAACCGTACGGGAGCCATCATCATCGCTCCTTCTGTCAATGTGAAGAAGACTCCAGCCAAGACGAGCGTTGACCTCTTCCTGCTGCATGAAGGAACCCGAGTTGACATTACCGATAAGGCGATGAAAGGCTGGCGTGAAATCAAGGTAGGAGACGGCAGAGAAGGCTGGATTGAAACCAAGGCTATAGAGGAAATCTGATTAAGATAAAATCTGATTAAAATAAAGAGAATGGATTTTAGTAGGATACAAGATTTTGACATGCAGCTGTTGCATGTGTTTAACGGCAGCGAGAATGTCTGGCTCGATCAGATGGCGATGGCGCTTACGTCGGGCTGGACATGGATTCCGCTTTATATCGTCCTCTTCGTTGTTGTGATAAGAAACAACGAGATGATGGGGCAGATTGCGCTCGTGGTTGGAGGAGCGGTGCTCTGTATCTTTCTGGCTGATGGACTGGTGGATGGAATCATCAAACCGCTGGCTGAAAGATGCAGACCTTCCAGCGACCCGATGTTCAAGTATACGGTTCAGGTGGTTGACAATATGCGCCTCAAGAGTTTCAGCTTCTGTTCGGCTCATGCGGCTAATACGCTTTCGTTAGCTATCTTCTTCTCGTTGCTCATCCGCAGCAAACTGGTTACGTGGACCCTGTTATTATGGTCGCTCGTGAACTGTTGGACCCGTCTTTACCTGGGTGTTCATTATCCGGTCGACATTCTTTGCGGTCTGGCTATCGGAGCTGTGGTAGGAGTTGTCGTTTATCTTATCTACAACAAGATGTATTACCGCATCTCCCCAAAGATTAAGTATATTTCCAACCAGTATACGAGTACGGGGTACGACTATGATGATGTAGATAAAATCATGACCGTAGTGATATTTACCCTTATCATGGTTGTGTTTTATGCCACCTGTCAGATGGCTTATCTTTAGTACAGAAATAAAAGTTCAAAATAGAAAGTTCAAAAAGTAAAATAAATAATGGATACAAAACACATTAAGATTAGTGATTATAACTATGATTTACCGGATGAGCGCATCGCAAAATTCCCTATCGCCCAGCGCGACCACAGCAAACTGCTGGTTTATAAGCACGGCGAGGTAAGCGATGATGTTTTCCATCATCTTCCCACATATCTCCCTCAAGGAGCCTTGATGATATTCAACAATACCAAGGTGATACAAGCGCGTCTGCACTTCCGCAAGGAAACAGGTGCGCTTATTGAGGTTTTCTTGATGGAGCCTGCAGAACCTACTGATTATGAACTCATGTTCCAGACCACCGGACATTGTTCCTGGCTCTGCATGATCGGTAATCTGAAGAAATGGAAAGAGGGCACCCTGAAGCGTGATTTTGAAATTAAGGACCACAAGCTTACGCTCAGCGCCACTATGCGACGCGGAGATGCTCTCGGTTCTGAGGCGCAGAAAATGGTTGCCAAAGGCGGAGGAACCAACTATTGGGTTGACTTCGATTGGGACAACGACAAGGTGTCTTTCGCAGAGATTCTCGAAGCAGTAGGCGAGTTGCCTATTCCTCCATATCTCAACCGCAAGACTGAGGAGAGCGACAAGACCACCTATCAGACGGTTTATTCTAAAATCAAGGGAAGTGTGGCTGCTCCAACTGCCGGACTTCATTTTACCGATGCGGTTCTCAAGGATCTTGATGCGCATGGAATCGACCGCGAAGAAGTAACCCTGCATGTAGGAGCCGGCACATTCAAACCGGTGAAGAGTCTTGAAATCGAAGGCCATCAGATGCATACGGAATACATAGTTGTTCATCGCCGCAGTCTGGAAAAACTCATCAAGCATGAGTGCCGGGTCATTGCCGTAGGAACCACCAGCGTCCGTACCATCGAGAGCCTATATTACATGGGCGTTCATCTGCTGAAGCATCCTGAGGCAAATGAAGAAGATCTGCACGTAAAACAGTGGGATCCTTACGAACTTTCTGAAGATGGCAATCTGGTAGATGGAATCACTCCGATGCAGGCTATCCAGGCAATCATCGATTATCTGGACCGCAACGGCTTGGAGGCTCTCCATTCCAGCACGCAGATTATCATTGCTCCTGGCTATCAGTATAAGATTGTGAAGATGCTGGTCACCAATTTCCATCAGCCTCAGAGTACGCTCCTGCTCCTGGTGAGTGCTTTCCTCAAGGGCGACTGGAAGAAGGTTTACGATTATGCTCTTTCGCATGATTTCCGTTTCCTGAGCTATGGAGATTCATCCCTGCTCATTCCGTAAAAGGAGTTAGGAAAACTATAAATTATTCAAGTTTCGCAAGTGAGCTCCACACGCCCTGAAAGGGCAGAAGCTCCTAGCCCAGGGCAACGCCCTGGGTAATCATGGACGCAAGTTTGTCGCCCTGAAAGGGCAAAAGCTTTCAAGTACCAGGCAATTTACAAAGCTTTTGCCCTTACAGGGCGCATTGTTGACTGCCATTATACCCAGGGCGATGCCCTGGGCTAAGAGCTTTTGGGCCTTCAGCCCGTACTTGAACCACGTGCGAAAGTTCAGTAAATTATTAATTGTAAATTATAAATTAAAATAGATGATTTCAGTAGAAGGACTGAAAGTAGAGTTTGGCGTTAAGCCTCTCTTTCATGATGTAAGTTTCGTCATCAACGACCGCGACCGCATTGCCCTGGTGGGTAAGAATGGTGCGGGAAAATCTACGATGCTCAAGATTCTCTGCGGTTTGCAGAAACCTACTGCTGGCGTTGTGGCTATTCCTAACGAAACCACTATCGGCTATCTGCCACAGGTGATGAAACTGCAGGACGATACGACCGTGAAGGAGGAAACCCGCAAGGCTTTCGCCCATAATACCGAGATGAAGGCGCGTCTGGACAAGATGCAGCAGGAAATGGCCGACCGTACCGACTATGAGAGCGAAAGTTATGCTCAGCTCGTAGAGAAGTTTACCCAGGAACATGAACGCTACATGATGATGGGTGGCGAAAACTATGAGGCTGAGATAGAGCGCACCTTGAGCGGTCTTGGCTTTACGCGCGATGATTTCGAGCGCCCTACCAAGGAGTTTTCCGGCGGTTGGCGAATGCGTATCGAACTTGCCAAGATTCTGTTGCAGAAGCCTGATGTCCTGCTCCTCGATGAGCCTACCAACCACCTTGATATTGAAAGTATCCAGTGGTTGGAGCAGTTCCTGGCGCAGAGTGCCAAGGCTGTGGTTCTGGTGAGCCACGACCGTGCTTTCATCAACAATGTAACTAACCGTACCCTCGAAATTACTTGCGGAAGGGTAGAAGACTATAAGGTGAAATACGATGAGTATGTGGTGTTGCGTGCTGAACGCCGCGAGCAGCAGCTCCGTGCCTACGAAAACCAGCAGAAGGAAATTGCCGACATCAAGGATTTCATCGAGCGGTTCCGCTACAAGCCTACCAAGGCGGTTCAGGTGCAGAGCAGAATCAAGCAGCTCGAGAAAATCGTGCCTATCGAGGTGGATGAGGTTGACAACAAGCAGATGCACCTCAAATTCCCTCCTTGTCTCAGAAGTGGCGATTATCCTATCATCTGTGATGAGGTGCGCAAGGATTATGGTGCCCATACCGTTTTCGACCATGTTACCTTTACCATCAAGCGTGGCGAGAAGGTGGCTTTCGTGGGTAAGAACGGCGAGGGTAAGTCTACCCTGGTAAAATGTATCATGGGTGAGATTCCTTTCACCGGAACTCTCAAGATTGGTCATAATGTGCAGATTGGTTATTTCGCCCAGAATCAGGCGCAGCTCTTGGATGAGAATCTTACCATCTTCCAGACTATTGACAATGTGGCAACAGGCGAAATGCGTCTGAAGGTGAACGATCTCCTGGGCGCCTTCATGTTTGGCGGCGAGACTTCAGAAAAGTTTGTCAAGGTTCTGAGTGGAGGCGAACGCAGCCGACTGGCGATGATCAAGCTCCTGCTCGAACCGGTGAATCTCCTCATTCTCGATGAGCCTACCAATCACCTCGACATGCAGTCGAAGGATGTGCTGAAAGAAGCCATCAAGGCTTTCGATGGAACAGCCATCATCGTGAGCCACGACCGTGAATTCCTCGATGGTCTGGTTGATAAGGTCTATGAGTTTGGCGGCGGCAAGGTTCGTGAGCATCTCGGTGGTATTTACGATTATCTCCGTGCCCATAATGCCGAGAACATCAATCAGGCTCTTGCCAACCAGAGCATGGCTTCTGCCGGTTCGCCTTCTGCCAATACTTCCGGCTCTTCTGTCGCATCAGGTTCTACAGCCGACAGTCTTGCCTCTGCCACATCCGGCAAGCAGAGCTACGCTGAACATAAGGAACAGCAGAAGAAAATCCGTAAGGCTGAGAAAGCCGTGAAGGAATGTGAGGCTAAGATAGAGAAACTGGAAGCGAGAAAGAAGGAGATTGATGAACTCCTGATGAAACCGGAAAATGCAACCAACATGGAACTCGTGACCGAATACACAGAACTCATGAAGGGTCTCGATGAGGAGAACGAGCGCTGGATGCTCCTTTCGGAAGAACTGGAAGAAGTTTCGAAATAACAGTAACATTAATATAAAATAAAGAGAAGAAAATGAAAATGAAGATGATCTTACCGATGATGCTGATCGCAGCTCTGCCATTAGGCGCTGATGCACAGAACAAATCGGGTCTTGTCATGAGCAATCTCGACAAGACAGTAAAGCCAGCAGATAGTTTCTATCAGTTTGCTACAGGCGGATGGCAGAAGAACAATCCTCTTCCTGCCGCTTACAGCCGTTATGGCAGTTTTGACCAGCTGGCTGAGAACAACAACAAGCGCATCAACACCATTCTTTCTGAACTCCAGAAGAAGACTTACAAGGCTGGAACCATCGAGCAGAAATTGTCTGATTTCTACAAACTCTCTATGGATGTTGACAGCCGCAACAAGGCTGGAATCGCTCCAGTAAAGCCTCTGTTGGATGAGATTGAAGCTGCCAAGACCAAGGAGGAGCTTCAGAAGCTTCAGGTTAAGTATGCATGGATGGGGCTCGGTTTGAGCTATGGCGCAGGTTTCGCTGCCGATGAGAAGAACGTAACCATGAACATCTACAACCTGATGCAGGGCGGTCTTACTCTCGGTGCCAAGGATTATTACCTCAACAACGATGCTGCAACTGTAGCTATCCGTGAGGCTTATAAGACTTACCTCAGCAAGATGTTCCAGCTCTATGGTTTCTCTGCTGATGAAGCTGCCAAGAAGGCTTCTGCCGTATTCCTTCACGAAACAACGCTCGCTACTTTCTCTAAGAGCCGTACCGAACTTCGTGATCCTCAGGCAAACTATAACAAGATGACCTTGGCAGAATTCAAGGAGAATTATCCTAACATTCCTCTCGAGGCACTTGCCAACGCCGAGGGAATCAAGAGCGAAAATCTCAAGGAGATGATCGTAGGTCAGCCTGCTTTTTTCGCCGGTTATGACAAGGTGGCAGCTGCAGAATGTGCAGGCACATTGAAGGCTTTGATGGAGTGGGACGTCATCAGTAGTTCTGCTTCTTACCTCAGCGATGAGATTCGCGAAGCCCGTTTCGAATTCTTCGGCAAGACTATGAGTGGCCGTAAGGAGGATTATCCTCTTTGGAAGCGCGCTACTGCTCAGGTTGAGGCTCAGTTGGGCGAGGCACTCGGTCGCATCTACTGCAAGCGCTATTTCCCAGAAAGCTCTAAGAAGATGATGGAGACACTCGTGAAGAATCTTCAGATCAGCCTCGGTCAGCGTATCGATGCTCAGACCTGGATGAGCGATGCTACAAAGAAAGCTGCTCACAACAAGCTCGACAAGTTTTATGTAAAGATTGGTTATCCTAACAAGTGGACTGATTTCAGCAAGCTCAGCATCGACCCATCTAAGAGCTATTATGAGAACGTGTTGGCTTGCCGCAAGTTTGCTAACGATAAGGAGATAGCAGAGAAGGCAGGAAAGCCGGTAGATAAGGATGAGTGGTTCATGACTCCTCAGACCGTGAACGCTTACTACAATCCTACTACCAATGAAATCTGCTTCCCAGCCGGTATTCTACAGTATCCTTTCTTCGATCCTAAGGCTGATGCAGCATTCAACTATGGTGCTATCGGCGTAGTAATCGGCCATGAGATGACTCACGGATTCGATGATCAGGGTCGTCAGTATGATGCTAGCGGTAATCTGAAGGACTGGTGGACTCCTGCTGATGCAGAAGGTTTCAACAAGCGTGCTGATATGTATGCTGATTTCTTCAGCAACATCAAGGTGTTGCCTGATCTGAATGCCAACGGCCGTTTCACCCTCGGCGAGAACCTTGCCGACCATGGTGGTTTGATGGTTTCATACAATGCCTTCAAGAATGCTACAGCCAAGAAGCCATTGAAGAACAAGGATGGTTTCACTCCTGACCAGCGTTTCTTCCTCGCCTATGCAGGTGTTTGGGGACAGAACATTACTGATAAGGAAATCCGCAACCGCGTAAAGGATGATCCTCATTCTCTCGGCAAGTGGCGTGTTGATGGTGCGCTTCCTCACATCGATGCATGGTATGAGGCATTTGGTGTAAAGAAGGGCGACAAGCTGTTCATTCCTAAGAACCAGCGCCTGGAGCTTTGGTAATTCTCGGAAGGAAGTTTTTCCGAATAGAATTTTTCGGGAATGGTTTCCTCGAATAGATAGAAAAAATAAAGTCCTGATGTTTCGTATGTTTGAAACATCAGGACTTTTTGTTTTATGCTTGAAATATTTTTTGATAAGGAAACAATAGAATAGGGGTTATTGTTTCTTCTCCAGTTCCTGAAGATTTTCCATCTTCTTCGATTCCAGGAATTCGTAAATGCCGCAGAGATGTTCGCGGACGCGACCATGACCGAACTCATAAACCTTGCTGACAAGACCATCGAGGAAATCGCGGTCGTGACTAACCACGATGAGCGTTCCGTCGAAATCGAGCAAGGCCTGTTTCAGTACATCCTTGGTCTTCAGGTCGAGGTGGTTGGTAGGCTCATCGAGAATCAGCAGATTCACCGGCTCCAGCAGCAGTTTGAGAATGGCAAGGCGGGTGCGCTCACCTCCCGACAATACTTTCACCTTCTTGGTAGAATCCTCTCCGCCAAACATGAATGCTCCGAGCAAATCGCGTATCTTGTTGCGGATTTCACCTTTGGCAACCTCATCAATGGTCTGGAATACGGTAAGTTCGCCATCGAGCAGAGAAGCCTGGTTCTGGGCGAAATAACCTATCTGCACATTATGTCCCAATTCCAACTTTCCTTCGTTCTGAAGTTGGCCCATGATACATTTCACAAGCGTTGACTTACCCTCTCCGTTTCTTCCCACGAAGGCAATCTTGTCGCCTCTTTCTACGGTAAGATTTACGCCGCTGAAAATCTTCTTGTCATCAAACGACATCGCTACATCGCTCATCTGAACCGGATAAGCACCGCTTCGTGGGCTCGGCGGGAACTTGAGTCGAAGGCGACTTGTATCTTCTTCATCCACTTCGATAAGTTCCAGTTTCTCTAGCATCTTCACGCGGCTCTGCACCTGGAAGGTTTTAGAATAAGTGCCTTTGAAGCGTTCTATAAAGTCCTTGGTTTCAGCAATCATCTTCTGCTGTTCTTCATATTTCTTCATCTGCTGTTCGCGTCGTTCCTTGCGCAGTTCCAGATATTGGCTGTAAGTGGCTTTGTAGTCGTAGATGCGGCCCATGGTTACTTCGATGGTTCTTGTTGTAATGTCGTCAACGAATTTTCGGTCGTGGCTGATGACAACTACTGCTTTCGAACTGTTGATGATGAAGTCTTCGAGCCAGCCGATAGATTCAATGTCGAGATGATTGGTTGGCTCATCGAGCAGCAGTACGTCTGGCGATTTCAAGAGCAGTTTTGCCAGCTCTATTCTCATTCTCCATCCTCCCGAAAACTCGCTTGTAGGGCGGTTGAAATCAGAGCGCTCGAAACCGAGACCGAGCAGCGTCTTCTCTACATCTTCCTCGAAATGAGTCATGTCGATGGCGTAGAATTTCTCTGAGAGAGAGGATACTTTCTCAATGAGCTGCATGTAATCATCGCTGTCGTAATCTGTACGGGTGGTGAGCTCGTTGTTGATGCGGTCAATCTCAGCCTGCATTTCATGCAGATGGGCAAACGCCTGACAGGTTTCCTCGAATACGGTTCTGCCGTCTTCGGTCATCAGATGCTGAGGCAGATAGGCGATGACGCAATCCTTGGGAGCGGAAACGGTGCCACGAGTAGCATTTCTCACACCGGCGATAATCTTGAGCAATGTGCTCTTTCCTGCGCCATTCTTTCCCATCAGGGCTATACGGTCCTTCTCGTTGATCTGGAAGGAAATGTCTTTGAATAGGGTGGTGCCGCCAAATTCTACGGTCAATCCATCAACTGTAATCATATTATTTTCTTCTTGTTCAAATTTTTGTTTCTTTAAGCAACTCCCCAGAATGCCCCGTTCCTGCCGTTTTCGGGGTCTTCATTGATGACCAGCGCCTGCCATCATTTATGACCCGTGTTGGTCTTAAGAGAAGACCTAAGCAAGGTGCAAAAGGCTGTTCTTTCGATTGCCGGTGCAAAGATACAACATTTTTGGGCAGAATGCAAGCTTTTACCCTGACTTTCTTTCGGAGAAGTAGTGTAAGTGTTTGATTGATACTGATTTCTATTGGCTTTTTAGCTGAACTTTATTACAGGTTAACGTAAATGGGGGTGAATGGGGGCATTGAGAACCAGAGTGGCAAGCGGTCATTTTCGGTCATGGTCATTTTCGGTCATTTTCAAAAAAGAGTTTGGTCATTTTGAGCTATAGTAAATATAAATATTATTTATATTATACTATAGGTGACCATTTTCTCCCCCGAAATAAAAATGACCGAAAATGACCATGACCGGAAATGACCGGATTATAATATTTGAGACTATGTGAAATGATGAAAGGTGAGATATGCTAAAGTGTTAATTGTTAGCACTATACGGAATTTATATATAGAATTACTTCAATAGCATTGGTGTAACCTAATCTATATCTGTCACTATATGATTATGCCTTATTCGTACTCTAATGTCCTCTATTTACCTTTTGTTTCGCTTTTGTTTCGGTCAAAAATCTCTAAAATCGAAAGGGTTTTGAAGTCGAGGATGGGCATTATTCACCCTTTGTAGAGGAGGTAAAACACCTTTCTAACCCTCATATTTTGCGTTTTTCATTCGAAAAATCACTAAAAAGCACTGATTTTTGCCTCTTTTGGTTTTTTAAACAAAAAAGACCTTGATTGCAGAACGCAACCAAGGTCTTCGGAGATGATATATTTAACCTATTGAAATCTCGCTAGATTAGATCTGCTCGCTCCAGTCCTCCTGGCTCTTACGAACGTAAGTCTGGTAGCGGAGCTTAGCCATCTTCTCTGCCTGAGAGAAGAGCTCATCAGCCTCCTTAGGGAATGCCTTCTGTACAGAGAGGTAACGAACCTCACCGAGCAGGAAGTCGCGGAAGTTCTCCCAGTTAGGAGCCTTAGAGTCGAGGGTGAATGGGTTCTTACCCTCATCAGCCAACAGTGGGTTGTAACGCCACAAGTGCCAGTAACCGCACTCAACAGCCAACTCTTCCTCGTGCTGTGAACGACCCATACCGCCCTTACGCTTCAAACCGTGGTTGATACATGGTGCGTAAGCGATGATGAGTGATGGACCTGGATAAGCCTCAGCCTCGCGGATAGCCTTCAATGTCTGAGCATTGTCAGCACCCATAGCTACCTGAGCTACGTAGATGTAACCGTATGTAGTCTGCATCAAACCGAGATCCTTCTTGCGGATACGCTTACCCTGAGCAGCGAACTGTGCGATAGCACCGAGTGGAGTAGACTTAGAAGACTGACCACCAGTGTTAGAGTAAACCTCAGTATCGAGTACCAGGATGTTAACATCCTCACCAGAAGCCAATACGTGGTCGAGACCACCGTAACCGATATCATAAGAAGCACCGTCACCACCGATGATCCACTGTGAACGCTTAACGAGGTAGTGATCCAAAGTCTTGAGCTCCTTGCAGATAGGGCAACCCTTCTCAGCGCCGGCAGCGATGAGAGGCTTCAACTCTGCAGCAGCCTCCTTAGAACCCTCAGAATCGTTCATGTTAGCCATCCACTTGTCAGCAGCAGCTACGAACTCAGCAGGAACATGCTCCTGAGCCTTAGCCTCCTCGAGCAAGTGAGCGATGCGCTCCTTCATCTTCTTGTTACCCATTACCATACCGAGACCGAACTCGCAGAAGTCCTCGAACAATGAGTTGTCGAATGCAGGACCCTGACCCTTAGCGTTCTTTGTATATGGAGTAGATGGGATAGAAGCTGAGTAGATTGAAGAACAACCAGTAGCGTTAGCGATCATCTGACGATCACCGAAGAGCTGAGAAATCAACTTAACGTATGGAGTCTCACCACAACCAGAGCAAGCACCAGAGAACTCGAACAATGGCTGAGCGAACTGAGAGTTCTTAGGGCTCTGCTTGATGTCTACGAGATCCTGCTTAGAAGCAACCTTATGTACGAGGTACTCCCAGTTAGCTGCCTCCTTAACCATATCCTCTGCGTCAACGTTGAATGGAACCATTGTCAACGCCTTCTCACCCTTCTTACCTGGGCAGACGTCAGCACAGTTACCACAACCAAGACAGTCGAGTACTGAAGTCTCGATGCGGAAGTGCATTCCAGCCAAAGCCTTAGGTGCCTTCACATCCTGAGTCTCAAGACCCTCGATGCCTGCGAGCTCCTCGTCGGTCAATACGAATGGACGGATAGCTGCGTGAGGACAAACGAATGAACACTTGTTACACTGGATACAGTTTTCAACGTTCCATACTGGTACGAATGCCTCAACACCACGCTTCTCGAATGCTGCAGTACCATTCTGCCATGTACCGTCAACTGTGTCGTGCTTAACGAAGTCAGAAACCTTCAAGAGGTCACCTGCCTGACCGTTGATAGGACGAACGAGCTCCTTAACGAATGCTGGAGCGTTATCCTCCTTAGCCTCATCGTCAGCGAGGTTAGCCCAAGCTGGATCTACTGTCAACTGCTTGTACTCACCACCACGGTCAACAGCGCCGAAGTTCTTGTCAACAACGTCCTGACCCTTCTTAGAGTAAGACTTAACGATGAATGCCTTCATCTGCTCTACAGCGAGATCCAAAGGAATAACCTCTGTGATACGGAAGAATGCAGACTGGAGGATGGTGTTGGTACGGTTGCCGAGACCAATCTCCTGAGCAATCTTAGTTGCGTTGATATAGTAAACAGTGATGTTGTTCTGAGCGAAGTAACGCTTTACCTTGTTAGGGATGAAGTTAACCAACTCCTCGCCGTCGAAGATAGTGTTCAACAGGAAGAAACCGTTCTTACGCAAACCACGTGTTACATCGTACATGTGGAGGTAAGCCTGTACGTGGCAAGCTACGAAGTTAGGAGTATTTACCTGATAAGCACTGTGGATAGGGCTGTCGCCGAAACGCAAGTGAGAGCAGGTGAAACCACCAGACTTCTTAGAGTCGTAAGAGAAGTATGCCTGGCAATACTTGTTGGTATTGTTACCGATGATCTGAACTGAGTTCTTGTTAGCACCAACAGTACCGTCAGCACCCAAACCATAGAACTTAGCCTCGAACAAATCGTCGCCACCCATTGGGATCTCCTCCTCTTCTGGGAGAGAAGTGAATGTAACGTCATCAACGATACCTACAGTGAAGTGGTTCTTTGGCTGTGGCAACTCGAGGTTCTTGAATACAGCAACGATCTTAGCTGGAGTTGTATCTGAAGAACCGAGACCGTAGCGACCGCCAACGATTAATGGCTTGCGCTCGTCATCGTAGAGAGCTGACTTAACATCGAGGTACAATGGCTCACCCTCTGCACCTGGCTCCTTAGTACGGTCGAGAACAGCGATACGCTTAACTGTAGCTGGGATAGCCTTCTTCAGGAAGTCAACAGAGAATGGACGATACAGGTGAACTGCAACCATACCAACCTTCTTGCCCTGCTTGTTCAAGTAGTCGATAGCCTCGCGAGCTGGCTCTGTAGCAGAACCCATCAGGATGATGATGTTCTCAGCATCCTCAGCACCATAGTAGTTGAAGAGGTGATACTCACGACCAGTGATCTTAGTCATCTCCTGGCAGTACTTCTCTACTACCTCAGGGATTGCATCGTAGTAAGGGTTGCAAGCCTCACGGTGAGTGAAGAATGTCTCTGGGTTCTCAGCAGTACCGCGAGTAACAGGACGCTCAGGAGTCAATGCACGGTTACGGAAGTCCTCGATGAACTCTTCCTTAACCAATGGACGGATGTCTTCCATATCCATCTCCTCGATCTTGTGGTACTCGTGAGAAGTACGGAAACCGTCGAAGAAGTTAATGAAAGGAACCTTTGTCTCCAATGTAGCCAAGTGTGGAACTGCAGAGAGGTCCATAACCTCCTGAACAGAACCTGAGCAGAACATAGCAAAACCTGTCTGGCGGCAAGCCATTACGTCCTGGTGGTCACCGAAGATACAAAGTGAGTGAGAAGCCAATGTACGAGCTGATACGTTGAACACGCAAGGGAGCAACTCACCAGCAATCTTGTACATGTTAGGAATCATCAGCAACAAACCCTGAGAAGCAGTGTAAGTTGAAGTCAAGGCACCAGCCTGGAGAGAACCGTGAACTGCACCGGCAGCACCAGCCTCTGATTCCATTTCCTGGATAGAAACTCGCTGACCGAAAAGGTTCTTACGACCTTTGGCAGCCCATTCATCTACATGCTCCGCCATTGGTGATGATGGAGTAATAGGGTAGATAGCAGCAACCTCTGTAAACATGTAGCTTACGTGTGCGGCAGCTGTGTTACCATCACAAGTGATAAATTTTTTCTCTTTAGCCATTTTACTTTTAGATAAAATATTAAAAATGTTTTGTATTTAATTCATTCTTATTCTAATGTTCTTATTCTAATGTTGAGTGTTGAATGTTGAGTGTTGAGTTAGGCTTGCGCCCTTATGTGTCTTCATGCTGATGCCGTTAGGCAATTCAACATTCAACACTCCACATTCAACATTCCCTAATAAAGGAAACCCAGAAGCCACAACGGTATTCTGTTGTCCTTACCTACCTCGGTATTGTATCGGGCGTAGATGATGTCGGGATTGTTGCGCACCTTATTAGGAGATTGCGCATCGCAGATTCTGAACTTCTTCTCACCATCTACTATGAAGTAGTGGTCCTTGCCGGTCTGGTTCACCTTGTGGTCTTTCCAGAGCGAGTTGACGAAGAATGTCTCCATCACCTCCTGCTTGTCTATCTTGATAGGATAGATGGCGTACATCAGGTTGGAGTTGTGCATCATCACCTTGGATGGTTTCTTTGGAAACTCCTGCCCGGTAGGGTAAATCATGTTGATGAGTCGCGCATCAGCAAGATACTTGATGTAGTTCATTACCGTAGCTCTACTGGTGTTGATCTCTTCGGCAAGCTGGCTCACGTTTGGAGCCTTGGCACCTTCTACAGCGAGCTGATAGAAGAGCCGCTTGATCTTGGTGAGATATTTCAGTTCGATTTGCTTGATGAGGAGGATGTCTACCTCGGTCATCATATTCATTGTCTTTAGTAGATTCTCTGTGAAGTTGCGGTTCTCCAGGAAGAATGGATAGAATCCATGGTGCAAGTAGTCCTGGAAGTATTTCATCGGGCTCACCTTTGGCAGAATCTGCTTGATGATGTGCTCGTGGTTGCGCAGGATTTCATCGAGTGTATATGGCTGGAAACTGTTGCCAGTCTGCAGATTAATAAACTCTCTGAAAGAGAAACCTCGCAGGTTGTAACTTTTCACGATTCCATTGAGTTCTGGATTCTCTTCCTTCAGTCGCATCACGCTGGAACCTGTGAACACGATTTTCAGCTCTGGGTAGAGGTCGTAGCATTTGCGCAGCTCCTTGCTCCAATCTGACTGTTTGAAGACCTGGTCGATGAGAAGGGTTCTGCCGCCGTGGCGGACAAAGTCGCCTGCAAAATCTGCGATTCCTCTGCTTTGGAAATAGAAATTGTTCATATTCACATACAGGCACTTGCGGTCAGTAGGGCCAAAGTGCTCTTTGGCATATTGGAGAAGGAATGTAGACTTGCCTACACCGCGTGTTCCCTTAATGCCAATCATACGGTCGCTCCAGTCTATTTCGTCCATCAAGGTGCGTCTTACTGGTGCGTTCGTATGCTCTACGAGGTATGTATGTGTTCTGAAGAATGCTTCTTCCATGAGTTCAATATCGTTTCTAAATTGTTTTTACGATGCAAAGGTAATTAAATATTTCTAATTTGCAAACTCTAGATAGCAAAAAGTAACTTTTTTTTCATTATTTAGCACTTGTCTAAGTAAAAATGGGGTTTTTCTGCCTTTTTTTGCACATTTCTTTATATCTTTGCACCATGAAATTACATATTTTCAATCCAGAACATGATTTGGCTTTGGCTGCAAATCTGAAACAGTTTACCGCACCTCATGCGGGAAGACAACTTAGAAGTGATCTTGCTTTCATTCCGGCTCTTTGGGCGGAAGAGGGCGACCTCGTGCTTGTGGATGATATTGATTTTGCGAAGAACAGGGCGCGCCATTTTGGGGCTGAACTGAACAGCAAGGTAGAATTCATCACCAAGCCTCAGCTGAAGCATCTGCTGAAGACTGAATTCCTGGACAGTGTTCATCCCTGGGGATGGAACTTGTCGCTGAAGGGTGAACTGGAGCGATTGGGATTGCCGGAAATCATGCTGCCCGTTGATGCTATATTAAATAAGGTACGCGAGGTGAGCAGCAGGCAATGGGCTGCCCTCCATCTGCAGCGTGGCGTGGAATATGTTACTGAGACGGCCCGTGTCAAAGAACTCATTCAACAGCACGGCAAAGCTGTTGTCAAGGCTCCCTGGAGCAGTAGTGGAAGGGGAGTGAAATATGTAAGTGCTGAGGATTTTAGGACTTCCGGAGATTATCCTACCTTCGAAAGATGGGTGGCAAACATGATTTATCATCAAGGCGGCGTAACCGTAGAACCTTTATATAATAAGGTGAGAGATTTCGCCATGGAGTTTGAAATGAAGGACGGTAAGGTGCTCTATCGCGGTCTATCGCTCTTCGACACAATCAAGAATGCCTATTCGGGCAATGTGCTCTGCTCTGAAGATGATAAGGTGGAAATGATGAAACCGCTCATAAGCGAGGCTCAGCTTGCCGGAATCAGACAGCGCATCATCGAGGTTATGGAGCCTGCGCTGAAGGATATTTACAGCGGTCCGTTTGGTGTTGACATGATGATCTGCACCAAAGGGGAGAAGGATGAATTCTGCGAGGCTGTGCTGAATCAGGAAGGTGAGGACGTAAACAGAACCGGTCTGGGCGTTGTGCCTTGCATCGAGATTAATCTGCGCAGGACCATGGGCCATGTGGCAATTGATCTCTACGAACATCTTCTTGCAAATTCGAGCGATGAGATGAAGACCAACAGGACAAACATCATGCGTGTGGAATATGATGGAAACAGATATCATCTCAGAATAAAGCCTGGCAGACCTTCGGAAGAGGCGCCGCTGCATTGATTTTTTGTAAAGAACATAGATGTTTTTGTTAAGAAATAGTAAAATCGGCTTTTTCCGTGCAAGGATTAGCCGATTTTTCATTTTATCTTCAGAACTCACGATTCAGATTCCGATTCGGGAACTGCCTTTTAAAGAGGAACTGTCCCTTTGGGTTCAGGAGCGTTGAGGCATTAAAATGAACCAATAAATTAGAGAAATATGAATAAGAAAGTATTTAGTGCAGCTATTTTAGCTTCTGCTGCAATGACAATGACTTCTTGCAGTTCAAGCAAGAATACTCAGAATGAGAATGCAACAAAGATAGAGAAGATAACGGAGGCAGAGGCTGCCCGTCCGTCAGCTGATGAGGATCTGGATGAGGGTTATCTTGTCCTCTCAGAGGCTCAGCAGAACATCGTGAAGAAGAACAATGATTTCGCTTTCAAACTCTATCAGCAGGTCAGCGGTATGGATTCTGAGGTGGTTTCACCTATGAGCATCGCCTATCTGATGGGAATGCTTGCAAATGGTGCCGACGGCAAGACTCAGCAGGAGATTCTGAAGGCAATCGGTTGCGAGGGCGTGAGCGTGAAGGAACTCAACGACTGTTATAAGGCGCTGATGCATTCGGCTGGCAAACTTGACAAGCAGACAACCGTAAATATTGCCAACTTTATCGCTATCAATAAGAATTTCAGACTGAACAGTGATTTCGCTCACACCGTGGCCGATTCTTATCAGGCTGGCGTGGAGAGCATGGACTTTACCTCTCCTAAATCTGCCACTCGCATTAATGACTGGTGCAAGAAGCAGACTAAAGGCATGATTCCTAGCATCATCGACCAGGTAGACCCTGCAGCCGTTTCTTACCTTCTGAATGCTATTTATTTTAATGGAATCTGGCAGGAGAAGTTTGATGCGAAGAATACCCGCCTTGAAAACTTCAGCGGTTACACACGCGATATTAAGAAGGTGAACATGATGCACCTGAACAAGAAGTTTGCTTATACAGAAAACGATATGTTGCAGGCTGTAGAGTTGCCTTACGGAAACGGAAGTTATCAGATGACCGTTCTTCTTCCTAAGGCTGGCAAGAGCATCAGCGAGGTGATAAAGGAGATGAATGCTGATAAACTTCAGAAGTTGAGTAATGATATGGACCGTTGTCAGGTGGATTTGAAATTCCCTAAGTTCACTACCGAGATGGACCTGTCGCTCAACCAGATTATCAGTAAATTGGGCGCTCCGAGCATCTTCCAGCCAGGCACGGCAGATTTCAGCCGTTTTGCCAATGGCAGCTTCTACGTATCGAAGATGTTGCAGAAGGCAAAGATTGAGGTAAGCGAGCGTGGAACAAAGGCTGCTGCCGTAACAGCTGCTGTGATGCTGACCTCACTGGGTCCTAACGAGATGAAGCGTGTAGAATTTCATGCCAACCGTCCATTCGTTTATTTCATTACCGAACGTAACAGTGGCGCCATTCTCTTCATGGGTCAGTTCATGGGAGAATAATAACAGAGAATTTGCAGGTTCTTAAAATTAGAAAAAGCGAAAGCCAAGTCCGTAATCCGGAATCTGACTTTCGCTTTTTTCTATCTTGTTTTATTCGCTTGCTTGCTCCTGAAACTTTTCTATGAATTCCTCTTCTGTAATAATCGGAATATTGAGTTCATGGGCTTTCTTGTTCTTCGAACTCTGCGAAGCTGCATCGTTGTTAATCAGATAGTTAGTACTCTTGCTTACACTACCCGTAACCTTGCCGCCCTGGCTTTCAATATAAGCCTTCAGCTCGTTGCGGTTCTTGTAATGATGCACATCTCCGGTTACGACGAAAGTCAGCCCTTGGCATTTATTTCCCATTTCTACAGGCTCCTGCTCCTCGATAATCAGCTCGGACATCAGATGCTGCACATGCTGGAAATGAATATCGTCCTTGAACCAGGCGATAAACTTGGCACTCTTTTCTGGTCCAATGCCATCAATGCTTGCAAACTCATCGTCAAACATGCTTAGGCGCGCCGTTTCTATCAGTTCCTTCACCTTGTAACGGCTGAGCAGTTTTTTAGCCACATCGCCGCCGCAGAGCGGAATATTCAAGGCGTAGAGCAGATGGCGGCCGTCAGTATGGCGGCTTTTCTCTATACTCTCCAGAAGGTTGCTTACGCTCTTCTTTCCGAATCCCTCGAAACAGGAAATCTCGAACGCATAATTCTTCAGTTTGTAGAAATCTGCATATTCCCTGATAAAACCATGATTGATGAATTTCCAGACAGTCTGTTCTGAGATTCCGTCAATATTGATTCCTTCTTTGCTGACGAAACGGGCAAATTTCTTAAGTTGTTTGGCTGGGCAGGCTGCATTGGTGCAATGGAGCGTCTTGGTGCCACTCTCGCTCTCGCGCACTACGGCTGGCGCATGGCAGACCGGACATTCGTTTGGAATGACAAAGGTTCCCACCACATCGGTAATATTGATTACCTTCGGGATAATTTTGTTGGCCTTGATTACCTGCAGTCTGGTTCCCTTGTCGCCAATGCCCAGACGCTCACATTCGCTAACATTGCAGAGTGAGGCGCGCTGCACGGTGGTTCCTTCCAGTTCTACCGGTTTGAAAACAGCTACAGGCGTAATGGTGCTGGCTGCGCACGACCATTCTATGTGGTCGAGTTCGGTTTCAGCATGTTCGTCTTGCCATTTGAAGGCAAAACCTGCTCTCGTAGCGTGATGGCCTGTAACCGAACCGGTAGCAGCATAAACCGTATCATCGTAGCAAATTACCAATCCGTCTACCGGGAAAGGATTCTTCTTGCTTGTCACCTTCTCCGTAAACTTGTCTATTTCCAGCTGGATATTTTCTGTGGTAGGGTGGTCAATACGCTCACGTTCTACAGGATTCATTCCCAGGTCTTTCAGCATCTGCATGCGTTCGCCCCATGAGGTAAGTTCCCGCTCAGTATAAACCAAGGTGAACGGAATCCATTGGATGTGGCGCTGCTTCACCTCTTCAATATCCTTCAGCGTGAGTGAGCCTGAAGCGAGGTTTCGTGGATTGGCGTAATCGCCTTCGCTTTCGATGATGAACTGTTCGAAATCAGCATACGAAATAACAGCTTCTCCTCTTACTACAAGATGTCCTTTCTCTGAAATGGTAGCAGGAATGCCTGAAATGGCTGGAGCCAAGTGGGTAATGTTTGTGCCGATGTGTCCGTTTCCGCGGGTAACGATTTTGGTTAGTTTTCCGCCGTCATAGGTTACTACGAGGGTAAGTCCGTCCAGTTTCCATGAAATCCAGATAGGGCGGTCTTCTGCCCATTTTACAAGATCATTTACCTGTTTGGTCTTTGCCAGAGAGAGGGCGGCAAATTCATGCTCCTCTTTCTTTCCTACGATAGAATCTTCTGACACGCTATTAGTAGGGGAGTCAGGCAGAATTTCGCCTGTTTCCTCTTCCAATCTCTTGAGCTGGTCGAAAAGGGCGTCCCACTCATAGTCGGTCATGAGTTCGCCTTTTCCGTTATAATAACTATCCGAAGCTTGGTTGAGTCTTTCAACCAAGCTCTTCATCTGCAATAGTTTCTCTTCCATAATGAATGTTTGAGGATGTTAATCAAATGTTGTGTTTTTCGATGGCCAGAAATTATTCTGCAGGTTCCATGGCTATGGAGAGTTTCTCGAAGGCGAAACGCTGACCTCTGTTTCCTCCATAGTTTACACGTCCGCAGATGCAGAAACCCATCGAAGACAGAAGGTTGATCATCGGCGTATTGTCAAAGTTGGTGTCAACCTTGATGCTAGGTATTTTTTCTACCTCGCACATGCTGTTCACCTTACTGATGAAAATACGCGCTAAACCTTCACGCTGGAAACTAGGCAACGTGGCAAAGCGATGTATTACATAATAATCGCCATCGGTAATCCAGTTGCCTACTAATTTCTTATATTTGGGTTCACCATTCAATATGACTGCTCCATAGACAACCACCTCTTCGTTTACAGTTAGAACGAAGGCATTGCCATTTTCTATGTCTTTTCTGATGTCTTTTTCTGATGGATATTCCTCAGTCCATTGGTGACGTCCCGATTCTATCATACTTTGGCGAGCCTGGTCGATGACTTTCCAGCAAGCAGCAAAGTCCTTAATATACGCCTGTCTGAAGTTTGTCTTCATATTAATTACGCTTTTATTATTCGGGTGCAAAATTAACAAAAAAAAACGAATTAAACTAAAAAACGGAGGAAAAACTTCACTTTTTTGTTCGTTTTCCTCCGTTTTTCGTGTTTTCTGCTCATTTTGAGCTATTTTTCCATTGCTTTTTGCTTGGAATTGGGCAGAATAAGATTCTACAATATCAGTTCTGAAGATAAACTTCTGTTCTGCTTGTCTACTTCTTTAATCTGTTTTATGCCAGACATTTGTCGAGTTCAGCAATAATAGCATCTTTCTGCTCCTTGATATGCTGACCGATGAATACGATTTTTATCATGCGGTCGCCCAATTCCTGATCCCATTCCTTCTGCAGTTGTGGGTTGTTCATCAATACTTGGGCGAGTTCGTCTTTCGGCATGGTTGCCAGCCATTGGCCAGCCTGCTTCACCGTCTTCTGCTTGCCAGCCTGCTCGAAAACGTAGCACATGTCACGCTCATCGTCGAAATAGCAGATTCCCTTGGCGCGAACCACGTCTCTAGGCCATTTTCTTGCTACGAAATCATCGAAGAGACCCAGGTCGAAAGGTTTGCGGCGGTAGTAAACGAATGTGCCGATTCCATATTCCTCAACTTCTCCGCCTTCATGATCATGGTCATGGTCGTGATGATGGTGATGATGATGATGTTCATGCTCGTCATGCTCGTGGTCATGGTCATCGTGGTCATGATGATGCTCATGTTCGTCTTCCTCGTCATGATGGTGATGATGTTCATGTGCTTCTTCTTCATCATCTTCATGCTCTTCGTTTCTTTCTGATTCAATCTCCTGAATCCAACCGGCTGAAGTGGATACGGTTTCCCAATCAAACTTCTTGGTGTTGACAATCAGATTCAAGTCAACGTCACCATAGTTGCATTCAAAGATTTCTGCCTTAGGCTGGATGGCGCGGATAATCTGCTTAAGGTGCTCCAGCTCCTTAGGCTCAACCTCAGCTGCCTTGTTCAGAAGAATGATGTTGCAGAACTCAATCTGCTGGATGACGAGCGAAGCTAGATCTTCCTCATCAATATTCTTCTTCATCAGGTCGCTGCCGTTGGAGAATTCATCCTTCATGCGCAAAGCATCTACTACGGTAACGATGCTGTCAAGGCGTAGAATGCCATTCTCGATGTACTGAGGACCGAGGGATGGAATAGAGCAGATGGTCTGGGCAATAGGAGCAGGCTCGCAGATTCCGGAAGCCTCGATGACAATGTAATCGAAACGCTTCATGTCTACGATTTCCTTGAGCTGTTCTACCAGGTCCATCTTCAATGTGCAGCAGATGCAACCATTCTGGAGAGAAACGAGCGAATCATCTTTCTGACCTACTACGCCACCTTTTTCTATCAGGGCTGCATCAATATTGACTTCACCAATATCGTTGACGATGACGGCAAACTTAATACCTTTTTCGTTAGCTAAAATCTTGTTGAGAAGGGTTGTCTTTCCACTACCCAGGTAGCCTGTCAAAAGCAATACAGGCACTTCCTTCTTTGTGTTCATATTAAAATATTTTAATGTTATACTTCTTAAATCCTGCCTGCTGATAACGCTACTTTCTCAGACAGCTGTTATCCGGCAGGCTGACGGTTTTGCGAAACTGCAAAGATTGTGCCACACCTTTATTTTTTGCCATCTTTTTTTCATACACCCCTTTTTGTCAGTTATCTTGTGTTATTTTTAGGTTATATTTTACGTTTTTCTCATTTTTCTTTGGTGGTTTCGTCAAGAAATAGTATATTTGCAGAGAAAAATGTTTCAAACAGCACATAAACTTAATGAATAAATATATAATATACGTAAGTTAAGATGAAAAAGTTTAAGTTTTTAGTTCTGACGGTTGTGGCAGCTCTTGCGCTGTCATCTTGCGGCACTACCCAGACGGTGCCTCTAACCGGTCGCACTCATCGCATCTCAGTATCCGATGAGCAGGTTCTCAGTCTGTCTAATCAGGAATACACAAAGTACATGGCTTCTGCCAAGAAGTCGACCAATGCAGCCAATACGGCGATGGTTCAGCGAGTAGGAAAAAGACTTGCCAATGCTGTTGAACTCTATTTGAAGCAGAACGGATTTGAAGCCGATGTGAAGAATTATTCATGGGAATTCAATCTTGTACAAGATAAGTCTGCCAATGCATTCTGTATGCCTGGCGGTAAAATCGTGGTTTATGAAGGACTTTTGCCTTACACTCAGAATGAAACCGGTTTGGCAATTGTATTAGGTCACGAAATAGCTCATGCTGTGGCTAAGCATAGTGCCGAGCAGCTCACCAAGCAGCAGAACCAGCAAACAGGTACAAGCATTTTGGGAACAGTATTGAACCAGACCGTAGGTAATGGTGTTGGAAATGTGGCTAGTGCAGTTGCCGGACAGTACTTCTCATTCCGCAATCTGAAGTATTCCCGCGATAATGAAACCGAGGCTGATTACATGGGTCTCATCTTCGCAGCCATGGCAGGTTACGATCCTCAGCAGGCCATTCCTTTCTGGCAGAGAATGTCGCAGGGCTCAAGCAGCAATCAGAGTGATATTTTCAGCGATCACCCTTCAGACGCCAAGCGTATTGCTGCTTTGCAGAAGGAAATGCCTACTGCGCTGAAGTATTATAAACCTCAGGCAACTTATAAGGTAGGTTTTACGAGCAAGACTTCTACAACCAAGAAGACCAGTAGCAAAAAGAAGACTACAACCCGCAGAAGATAAGGAATCTTTTTCGGATTTTTCCCGAATCAGTAGAAATGGAATCATCTTCTCTTTCGGGGTTCTCGAATCAGAAGAATCAAATTAAAATAGTTAAGTATGGAGTATTTATCTCATAACCTTTGGCTTGTATGGACATCGGTGATGTTCATCTGCCTCATCTTAGAGTTGTCTTCGGGCGACTTCTATGTAACGTGTTTTGCCATAGGTGCGCTCATCAGCATTCCTGTGGCATTGGTAGGAGCACCTTTCTGGGTGCAGGTAGTGGTTTGGGCTATCTGCTCTATGCTTAGCATCTGGTTGGTTCGTCCGCATCTGCTGAAAGCGCTGCACAAGGGTGGAGAAGACCGACGCAGTAATGCCGATGCGCTGGCAGGACAGATAGGGGAAGTAACCGAGATGATTCCTGCCGGAGGTTTCGGCAGAGTGAAACTGGATGGAGATGATTGGAAAGCTGAAGCTCCTCATCTTGCCGAACCGCTTGCCGTAGGCGATAAGGTTCGAATCTTAGGCCACGAATCTATCATCCTCAAGGTAGAAAAAGTTTAGGTAGGAAAAGTTTAAAATCAACATTATTCACTTAATCGTATAAACATCATGAACATAGGAATTTACGTGCTGATTGCTCTAGTAGCACTTGCACTCGTAGTGGTTAAGAAAACCATCGTTATCATCCCTCAGAGTGAGACGAAAATCATAGAGCGTCTCGGTAGATATTATGCCACGCTCAAGCCGGGTATTAATATCATCATTCCTTTCATTGACCATGCAAAGGATATTGTGGCGATGAGAAACGGAAGATACGTTTATACAAACAGCATCGACCTTCGTGAACAGGTCTACGATTTCGACCGTCAAAACGTAATCACTAAGGATAATATCCAGATGCAGATAAATGCGTTGCTCTATTTCCAGATTGTGGACCCATTCAAGAGTGTGTATGAAATCAACAATCTGCCAAACGCAATAGAGAAACTGACCCAAACTACCTTGCGTAATATAATAGGTGAGATGGAACTTGACCAGACTCTTACCTCCCGCGATACGATTAACACCAAACTCCGTGCAGTTTTGGATGATGCAACCAATAAGTGGGGAATCAAGGTAAACCGAGTAGAGTTGCAGGATATTACACCTCCTGAGAGTGTGCTCCAGGCGATGGAAAAGCAGATGCAGGCTGAACGCAACAAGCGAGCTACCATCCTGACTTCAGAAGGTGAGAAGGAAAAGCAGCGCCTGCTCTCAGAAGGTGAGAAGGCTGCCATCGTGAACAAGGCTGAGGCTGCCAAACAGCAGGCTATCCTGAATGCAGAAGGTGAGGCTACTGCCCGCATCCGTAAGGCTGAGGCCGAGGCTATTGCCATTCAGAAGATTACGGAAGCTGTAGGACAGAGTACGAATCCAGCCAACTATCTCCTGGCCCAGAAATACATCAGCATGATGCAGGAAGTGGCTCAGGGTAAGGATAATAAGGTGGTTTATCTGCCATACGAGGCAACCAATCTCTTGGGTTCTATAGGAGGAATCAAAGACCTTTTCAAGGGATAAAGACCTCTGAGTCAATGGATAATGCCCTTAGGCTCAAGATTGGCTCAAAAGAAATAAAGCACTCTGAATATCAGTAAACTGCAAGTTCAGTAAGTAAAAAATATTAAACAGGATAAAAATGAAGAAAATCTGTATCGTTGCAGGTGCAAGACCTAACTTTATCAAGGTTGCGCCCGTAATTAGAGCAATTCGTAATGCTCAGGAAGCTGATAACGAAATCAGCTATCAGTTGGTTTACACAGGAAAAGAGGATGATCCGACATTGGAATCTTCTCTTTTCGATGACTTAGGCATTCAGAAACCGGATGCTTATCTCGGCGTAGACTGTCCAAACATGAACGAACTTACCGGACAGGTGATGGGGCAGTTTGAGCGCTATCTACAGCAGAATGCTACAGACGTTGTCATAGTGGTTGATGATCTGGCTTCAACCATGGCTGTGGCAATTGTCACCAAGAAGCAGGGTGTGCAGCTTGCTCATATTGCAGCCGGAACCCGCAGTTTTGACATTACCATGCCAAAGGAAATCAACCGTCTGGTGATTGATGGCTTGTCAGATATTCTTTTTACCGCAGGCATTTCTAACAACAGCATCGCCAACAAGGAAGGTGCAGAATTGTCTAAGGTTTACATGGTAGGAAATGTACTTATCGACAACATCCGCTTCCTTCAGTCTAAAATGCAGCGTCCGGAAGTCATGGACGAGTTTCATCTGAAAGAAGGCGAATATATGGTTCTGACCTTGAACCGCAAGGCCATCGTCAATAACATTGATGAGATGAAATCGCTCATTTCTGTCATAGATGAAGAGGCGCGCCAGGCTGGAGTGAAGGTGATTGCTCCGCTTCGAGGTAAAGCCTTGGGCTTCGTGCTCGCATTCAAGGCTTATCAGGAAGAGAGTAATCATCAGAGTGGAATCCAGGTGGTTCAGCCGCTCGATTATCTGTCGTTTGCTTATCTTACAGCTCACGCCAAAGGTGTGATTACCGATTCGGGTAATGTGGCTGAAGAAGCTACCTTCAATGGGGTTCCTTGCATTACGCTCAACAGCTATACTGAGCATATTGAAACCGTAAAGGTGGGTACAAACGAACTGGTTGCTGAAGATCCGGAGTTACTGAAGCAAACTATGCAGAAACTTCTGAAGGGTGAATGGAAGAAAGCGGGCATTCCTGACAGATGGGATGGCCGCTCAGCAGAAAGAATAGTCCAGATTCTCGCTGAATAGAATCTAAACTCATAGGTATAATCTCATGGAGAGAGATGATGCTATGTAAACTGATTCTTTTCAGAATAAACTTAGAGGTTCACTTCAATATGATTATATTGAAAAGTGAACCTCTTTCTTTTTATCCTTTATCTTTTTATCCTTTATCTCTTTATCTGTTTTTTTACCAAAGCCATTTTTCTTCTAGCCTTTAATCTTTTTCAGGCGCCTTTGGCACAGGATAGTCGTATTGCTTGAAATAGGACGGCGTCTTATTATCATACCATACTCCTTCTACGTTTAAGCCGATAGAGAAAGTCTTTTTGGAATTAGTGTATCTTACACCGGCTCCTAAAACGTTGGCGCCAGGTACTCCCATTCCGTAACCACCCGGCATGATTCCTCTTCCCATTCCCCAAGGATACATTCCGTAGCCCCAAGGTGAATAGCCGTAGGGACCATAGCCATAGCCGCCATAACGACCGTAGAGAGAATTGTAATTGTTGGCTACGCTAAGCTGACCGTAAACGTAAGCCTCCCAATGCTCATTAAACTGGTAGCCCAGAATGCCGTAGACTCCACCGTCATGATAACTGTCTCCACCATAGTTTACGTTGTTGATATAAGTACCAAGAGCCAGCCAGAGTTTGTTGTCTTTGGTGAGTGGCGTTAGGTAGGTTGCATCGATGGTCTGGGTGAAACCGCCTTTGTGAGGCACATTCTTGCCGAATGTGGCAAAGGCAGAAAGATCTACCGAGAGATTCAATCCTTTGTGCAGCCCCCAGCCATAGCCCAACGGATAACTCAAGCTGTTGGTAAGGTTGGAGATGGGATTATTATAATAGGTGCTGTCTAGCGAAGCATCACCCAGCAATCCATTTTTGCCGAGAGCTTCTTTCTTATCTGATAGTCGGGCAGGAGTCATATATGCATTCTTCACCGGTTTTCCCTGATAAATCATAGGTTTTCCTGCCTGGTAAACCGTATCGCCAGGCAGCAACCAGTCTTCGCGCGGACTGTCCGGACTGTGCAATGGTCCGAAGCTTACCTGTTGCTGAGCACTTGCTTCTGTAGTGAGGAAAGTGCAAAAAGCGATGATAATATATGTTTTTTTCTTCATAATTGATTGCATTTTCTGTCTTCTGCTGCAAAGATATGAAGAATGTATGAAACAAAGTAACTTTTCCCGCATAAAAAATCAATTTTTTAGAATAAAATCATTATCTTTGCATCCGATAACATAAATAGATGTAAAATTATACAAAAATATGAAGAAGATTATCAGATTATTGACACTCGCTCTTCTTACGGTGCCTGTTACGACATTCGCTCAGAGTGAAGGCAATCAGAACACATCAGAACCAGCCGGAAAAGTTGTGGCGTCTAAGCCCGATTCTCTGCTAGACTGGGAAACACCGCACGATCCAACTTGCCCTCAGGTGTTGCTGGAAACATCGATGGGCAACATTCTCGTGGCTCTCTACAACGATACACCCAAGCATCGGGATAATTTTCTGAAACTTGTCAATTCGGGCTATTATGACGGTTGCATCTTTCAGCGTGTCATCAAGAATTTCATGATTCAGGGTGGCGATTATTCATGCAGAAAGGTGAACATGGAAAAGCCGCAGAAGTTTGATGTAAATTATACGGTTCCGGCAGAAATCATCTATCCTAAATATTATCATAAGCGCGGACAGCTCTGTGCTGCTCGCGAAGGAGATGATGAAAATCCGACCAAAGCTTCGGCACCTACTGATTTCTACATTACCTGGGGCAGAAATTTTTCTCCACGGCAGATGGAATATTATGTAGAAAAACTGAAACGGGACGGCAAGTATTACGCCATTCCTTCAGAACAGTTGCAGAAGGGCTACATCAAGCATGGTGGTGTTCCTCACCTTGACAACGGCTACACTGTATTCGGAGAGGTGCTTGAAGGCATGGATGTGGTTGATAAGATTCAGAATGTGGCTACCGATAAGGCGAACAACGACAGACCTCTCACGGATGTCATCATCCTGAAAGCCAAGCAGATGAAGTAACTTTCTGATGGTAAACTGAAGAAATAAGTAACTGAGCCCATTAAAAGGGAAAAATCGATAAGTAAAAATATTAAATACGAGAAAAATGAAGTCATTAAAGGAATTATATAGAGTAGGTAAGGGACCATCGAGCAGTCATACGATGGGGCCTCAGCGTGCAGCCAAACTATTTCTGGAGCGTTGCCCTAACGCTTCTTATTATGAAGTAACCCTCTATGGAAGTCTGGCTGCTACAGGTAAGGGACACATGACTGATGTGGCAATAGAAGAAGTGCTCAGACCTCATAAAACTGTGAATATTATCTGGCAGCCACAGACTTTCCTGCCTTATCATCCCAACGGAATGAAATTTGTGGGCAAGGATCTGAACGACGATATTATTGATGAATGGACCGTTTACAGTATTGGTGGTGGAGCCATATCAGATGGTACTGCCGGCAACGAAGAGCTGGGCGCCAAGGATGTTTATGATCTGAACAAGCTCGCCGACATCAAGCAATGGTGCTATGATAACGGACGCTCATTCTGGGAGTATGTTGAGAGATGCGAATCGGATGATATCTGGGATTATCTCGATATGGTTTGGCAAACGATGAAGCAGAGCATCAGGAATGGTTTGGACCATGAAGGTGTTTTGCCTGGTCCGCTGAAGCTACAGCGTAAGGCTGCCACCTATTATATAAAGGCGAAGGGTTACCGTGCTTCCCTGCAGAGCCGCGGCTTGGTTTATGCTTATGCGCTGGCTGTGAGCGAGGAGAATGCTTCGGGTGGCACCATCGTTACAGCTCCTACCTGTGGCGCCTGTGGTGTATTGCCAGCTGTACTCTACCACATGTTTACTTCTCATGATATGAGTGAACAGCGCATCTTGAGAGCCTTGGCTACAGCCGGATTGGTGGGCAACATCGTAAAGCAGAATGCTTCTATCAGTGGTGCTGATGTAGGTTGCCAGGGCGAGGTAGGTGTTGCCTGCGCCATGGCTTCGGCTGCAGCCTGTCAGCTTTTCGGAGGCAGTCCGGCTCAGGTAGAATATGCTGCCGAAATGGGATTGGAGCATCATCTCGGAATGACCTGCGACCCGGTTTGCGGACTGGTTCAGATTCCTTGCATCGAGCGAAATGCCTTTGCTGCCGCCCGAGCTTTGGATGCAGACCTCTACGCTTCCTTCTCAGATGGCCATCATACCGTATCTTTCGACCGTGTAGTTGAAGTAATGCGACAGACGGGTCATGACCTACCTTCGCTTTACAAGGAAACAAGCGAAGGCGGTTTGGCAAAGGGATTCCCAAGAGACATTTGATTATAAAATGCTTTGCTGAATCATAAAATGTTTTTTCAGCTATTTTATTCAGTTTGGTAAGAGGGCTTTTATTTTGGCACGCTATTTGTAAGCCCCCTTGCCAAACAATAATAAAGTAAATACGAATAAAAACATTTTATATTATGGCACAGAAAGGTAATATTGGTGTAACGACAGAGAACATTTTCCCTGTCATCAAGAAATTCTTATATTCAGATCACGACATCTTCCTCCGTGAGATGGTTTCAAATGCCGTAGATGCTACACAGAAGTTGAAGACTCTTGCAGCTCAGGGCGATTTCAAGGGCGAGATAGGCGACACAACCGTTCGTGTCTCTCTCGATGAGAAGGCTGGAACCTTGACTATCAGCGACCATGGTATAGGTATGACTGAGGAGGAAATCGATAAATATATCAACCAGATTGCATTCTCTGGCGTAACTGACTTCCTCGACAAGTATAAGGAGAATGCCAACGCCATCATCGGCCACTTCGGTCTCGGCTTCTATTCTTCTTTCATGGTAGCCAGCAAGGTAGAAATTATCACTAAGAGCTACAAAGAGGGAAGCAAGGCTGTAAAGTGGAGTTGCGATGGTTCACCTGCTTTCGAAATCGAAGATGCAGACAAGGCTGAGCGTGGTTCAGACATCATCCTCCATATTGCTGATGATTGCAAGGAGTTCCTGCAGAAGAGCAAGATTGAGGAACTTCTGAACAAGTACTGCAAGTTTATGGCAGTGCCTGTAGCTTTCGGCAAGAAGACCGAGTGGAAGGACGGAAAGAATGTGGAGACTGATGAGGATAACATTATTAATAATGTGGAGCCTCTCTGGACCAAGACTCCTAGCACCTTGAAGGATGAGGACTACAAGAAGTTCTATCACACCCTTTATCCAATGCAGGACGACCCGTTGTTCTGGATTCATCTGAATGTAGACTTCCCATTCAACCTCACGGGTATTCTCTACTTCCCACGCATCAAGAGCAGCATCGATATGCAGCGCAATAAGATTCAGCTCTATTGCAACCAGGTGTTCGTTACCGACCAGGTAGAAGGCATTGTACCGGAATTCCTCACCTTGCTTCATGGTGTAATCGATTCACCGGATATTCCGCTGAACGTAAGCCGAAGCTATTTGCAGAGCGACAGCAACGTGAAGAAGATTTCTACCTACATCACCAAGAAGGTAGCTGACCGCTTGAACTCTATCTTCAAGGAGAACCGCAAGGAGTTTGAAGAGAAATGGGATGATCTCAAGCTCTTCATCAACTACGGAATGCTCTCTCAGGAAGATTTCTACGAGCGCGCCAAGGACTTCGCACTCCTGAAAGATGTTGAGGGCAAGTACTTTACTTTCGAGGAGTACAAGACGCTGATCAAAGACAACCAGACCGATAAGGACGGCAACCTGGTTTATCTCTACGCCAACAACAAGGAGGAGCAGTATTCTTACATCGAGGCTGCCAAGCAGAAGGGTTATTCTGTACTCCTGATGGAAGGTCAGCTCGATACGCCGATGGTAAACATGCTGGAGCAGAAGTTGGAGAAGAGCCGCTTTACACGTGTTGACGCCGACATCATCGACCGCCTCATCGTGAAGGAAGATGCTAAGAAGACAGATTTGAGCAAGGAGCAGTCTGACAACTTGACAGAAGTATTCCGCTCTCAGATGCCTCAGCTCGACAAGACAGAATTCTTCGTTGAGATTCAGGCTTTGGGCGAACAGAACCAGCCAGTGCTCATCACCCAGAACGAATACATGCGCCGTATGAAGGCGATGAGCCAGTTCCAGGCAGGCATGAACTTCTACGGTCAGATGCCAGACAGCTACAATATCGTACTGAACTCAGACCATGCTCTGGTAAAGAAGGTATTGGAAGATGCTGAGGCCAATACAGCCGAAACATTGAAGCCAATCCTAGCAGAAATCAAGGGTCAGGAAGCTCGCCTTGCCGTACTCCATCAGGAGCAGAACAAGAAGAAGCCAGAGGAGATTACCCAGCAGGAGAAGGATGATGTTCACAACACAGAGAAGGCAATCAGCGATGAGAAGGCTAAGCGCAACGAAATCATCTCGGGCTATGCAAAGAACAACAACATTGTTCACCAGCTCATCGACCTGGCTCTGCTTCAGAACGGCATGTTGAAGGGTGCTTCACTCGACGCTTTCCTCAAGAGAAGCGTTGACATGATTAAGTAATCCAACCTGTAAAAAGGAAAAATAAAAGCTGGATAAAGGCTTGGTTTCAGAAATAAAACTTTGCGAGGCGTAACATTTCATGTTACAAATTGTTTCTATCATATGTGCTAAATGTTTCAAAACGAACATTTAGCACATTTTTTTTCGCTTTCCTTTGGTGGCTTTCCTTTTTTTTATTACCTTTGCAATATCGATAAACGAAAAACATGATTAAAACAATCGCCATCATGGAACAAACAAATTTAAACTACAGCATCATAGCTGATTATTACTCTGAACACTACAACGAGCTGAAGTTGTATGTCATGTCCCGTTCGCTTCCGGCAGACGAGGCTGAAGACATCGTGCAGAATATTTTTGTGCGATTACTTCGAGGCGATAAGATGATTACGCCTGTTACCTTACCTTGTTTTGTATACACCATTGCCAAGAATCTGATTATCGATTATTACCGGCGCAAGCATAAGATTGAGGAGTATGAACACTTCCTTGGTGCTAGCGACTGGATGGGAAGATATGATGTTGATGGCGAATCGGTCTTCTCTGCCCAGCAGATCAACGAGATTCTGGAGCGTGGCATTGCCCGGCTCACGGAGAAGAGAAGCAAGGTTTACCGCCTGAATCTCTTCGAAGGAATGCAGGTGAGCGAGATTGCACAAAGTCTGAACCTCGGATATAAAGCGGCTGAGAATCGTCTGACTCTGGCTAGAAAAGAAATAAGAGATTATATGAAAAAAGAGTTGGCTAGTTAAAATGCTAGTCAACTCTTTCTGTTTATTCTTGCTGCCTTGCTTTAAGGCAATTCTTAACTGTCTTTTAGTTTTCCTTAAACCCGATTACTCTTGTCAAACCCTTATCAAGATAAAAGGTTTGAGTTACTTCCTGCTTCTTACCCTGATGGTCAGTCAGCTTGTACGTAGCCCTTAAATATAATAAGGTGTCGGGATAAGCTGCATCATTATAATCAATATTCTTCTTGACGTAAGGCAGCTTGCTGACATTTTGTCGCATTACCTTCATCTGGTCGAAACTGATCATGGCGGTAGGAGTGAGGCGGGAGAACCGCTCATAGCTGCAGTCCTGATCTACGAGGTTCTCATCAAGAAAATCCTTGACCAGAGATTGAGCCTTGTGCTGATCGCCACACGAGGTGAACATCAGCACAAGTCCTGAAACCATGACAAACATCATTTTCATTTTCTTCATCATAGGCATCTTCTTTATATTTAGCGTGCTGTTTTATTCAGCCCACTTGCTTATTTAGCCACGCTGCGGAGAATCTCCAGCAAGTGGTCCCAAACCATCTCTACAGTAGGGATGAGAAGAGCCTCGTCTGGGGTGTGAACATTGCGAAGGGTAGGACCGAAACTTACCATATCGAGCTCAGGATAACGCTCTGAGAAAAGACCACACTCCAAACCGGCATGAATACCCTTTACCAATGGCTTTTTGCCGAAGAGTTTTTCGTAAGCCTTCACAGCCAGGTCGGTAAGCTCGCTGTTGGCGCGCATCTTCCAGGCAGGATACTTGTCGCCTACAGTTACCTCGGCGCCAGCCAGAAGGAAGGCTGCCTTTACGGTGTTGGTCATGTTCGCCAGATTGCTCATTACGTTACTTCGCTGAGAAGCTACGATGTTGATGCTGCTTTCATCGGTCATCACGCTTGCCACATTGCTTGAGGTTTCTACCATCCAGGCAATCGCCTCATCCTGACAGGTAGTAAGCGGACCGTTGTCTACAGCCTGGAGAGCCATTACGAACTTGTCAGCTACAGCTTTCTTGATAACAGGTGCAGCATCGCTGCTGCTCATATTGAACTGCATAGTCTGTTCGGTTACGTGGAATTCATCTTCTACTTCTGATGCAAAGATGTTCCAGTCGGCACGAACCTGTTCCTTATCAGCATTCTTGACGGCGAAAACAATCTTTCCGTCGCGAGGAATCGCATTGTGCATTTTGCCGCTGTTGAAGCTTACGAGGCGCAGGCTTCCATCCAGTTTCTCATTTTCGAGGAAGAGGAAGCGGGCAAGAATCTTGATGGCATTGGCGCGCTTCTTGTTGATGTCATCGCCCGAGTGACCACCGTTGAGACCCTTCAGCGAAGCTTCCATGAAGAAATAACCAGCAGGAGCCTCTTCGCGTGAGAAGTGGAAAGTGGCATGGGTTGTCTGACCACCGGCGCAGGATACAAAGATTTCGCCCTCATCCTCTGAGTCAAGATTGATGAGCATCTTTCCGGTCATAAAGCCCGCCTTCATGCCGTGAGCACCGGTCAGTCCGGTTTCTTCATCACGTGTAAAGACGCACTCGATAGGACCATGCTCAATATCGTTGCTTGCCAGGATAGCCAGCTCGATAGCGCAGCCTATACCGTCGTCAGCACCCAATGTAGTGCCTTTTGCCTTAAGCCATTCTCCGTCTACGTAAGTCTGGATGGCATCTTTGTGAAAATCGAAATCAACATCTACCAGTTTATCGCAAACCATGTCCATGTGGCTCTGCAGGATGATGGTTTCAGCATGCTCGTAGCCTGAAGTGGCAGCTTTACGGATGAGCACATTACCGGTTTCATCTACCAGCGTTTCGAGCTGATGAGCCTCTCCGAAAGATTTCAAAAACTCAATCATGTTCTCCTCGTGCTTGGAAGGACGAGGTATTTCGTTGATTTTTGCGAACTGCTCGAACACGAGAGCAGGCTTCAATTCACTTTTATTCATTTATTTTCTATTATTTTGTTTTGATAAAACATTTATTTCTGCTATTTTGTTTTGGTTATTCCCAAAAAAATAGTACCTTTGCACCCAAAAGTGCACTAAGGCACTGCAAAGGTAATAAAAATGATAAAATTAATGTTATTAAGCGTGTTAATAATTGCTATCTGCATGGCATTATTTTGCGTAAAGTTGATTTTTAAGAAAAATGGCAAGTTCTCTTCCCAGCATGTGCACGACAATCCGGGCTTGCGCAAGCAGGGCATTCATTGTGTGGTGGATCAGGACCGCGAGGCAAGGGAAGCCAACAAGGCTTATTAGAAAATAGTAATAATATAATATGATAGAAAAAATGAGAAAGAACATTTTGAGTTCAGTGGCAATTGCAGCTGTTGCTGCCCTGTCATTGGCATCATGCAACAAATCTCAGCCTCAGGTAGAGGCTAAGTCAGAGAGCAAGGCTCCTGCTGAATTGAAGATTGCTTATGTAGAGGTAGACTCTATCATGACTCAGTATACCTTTGCTAAGGAGTATTCTTCTATCTTGGAGAAGAAGGGTCAGAACATTCAGGCTACTATTGCGCAGAAGGGTCAGCAGCTCCAGGCTGCAGCAGCCAACTTCCAGCAGAAGATTCAGCAGAATGCTTACACCCGCGAGCAGGCTGAGGCTATCCAGGCTGGACTGCAGAAGCAGAACAACGACCTGCAGGGCTTGCAGCAGCGCTTGAGCAACGAGTTTGCTGCTGAACAAGAGAAGTACAACAAGGCGCTCCACGACAGCATTGCCAATTATCTTGCCCGCTACAATAAGGACAAGAAGTACAGCATCATCTTCTCTAAGAGCGGCGATAATCTGCTCTATGCTGACAAGGCTTACGATATTACAAAAGAGGTGATTTCCGGCTTGAACAAGGCTTACAAGGGTAAGCTGAAGAAAGAGGAGGCTGCTCCTGCTAAAAAGTAAGAGAAATGCTTCGTAAGGAAAGATACGATTTTATATTGAATCATTTCAGAAGTGCGCTGCCGAATGTAACTACCGAGTTGCAGTTCGGTAGCGCATTTCAGCTTCTGGTGGCTACCTTGCTTTCTGCGCAATGCACCGACAAACGCATCAACATGGTTACACCTGCTCTCTTTGCCCGTTATCCTGATGCGCAGCACATGGCACAGGCGAGCGAGGAAGATATTTATGAGTTGATCAGTTCGGTGAGTTATCCGAATGCCAAGGCGAAGCATCTGGCTGAAATGTCTCGCCAGCTGGTTGAGATGTTCGGAGGTGAGGTTCCTGAGGCTGCGGATGATTTAGAGAAACTGGCTGGAGTGGGGCGCAAGACGGCGAATGTGATTCGTGCCGTATGGTTCGGTCATGCTACGATGGCGGTGGATACGCATGTTTATCGTGTGAGCCATCGCATGGGTTTGGTTCCTCGTACTGCCGATACGCCCCGTAAGGTAGAGGATTATCTGATGAAACACATTCCGGCAGAGGATATTCCGAATGCGCATCATTGGATTCTGCTGCATGGCAGATATATTTGCAAGAGTACGAAACCGCTCTGCGATAAATGCTTTTTTAATGAATATTGCCCTAAACGATTAAAGGACAGTAAGCTTTAGAAATAGTTAATAGTTATTCAAGTTTCTCACGTAAGTTCCACACGCCCTGAAAGGGCAGAAGCTCCTAGCCCAGGGCATCGCCCTGGGTAATTACGGACGCAAACCTGTCGCCCTGTAAGGGCAAAAGCTTTAAAACTCCAGGCAAAACATAAGGCTTTTGCCCTTACAGGGCGCCTTGCTGATTGCTATTATACCCAGGGCGATGCCCTGGGCTAGGAGCTTTTGGGCTTTCAGCCCGTACTTAAACCACATGCGAAAGTTCAGTTAGTTATTAGTTAGTAGTGATTAGTTTGTTTATCACTAATCACTACTAATTAATCACTAATTAAAGTTTTATTGTTTTATTCAAGAGATAATTATCCAGGATAACCATGGCAGCCATGGCTTCAACCACCGGCACGGCTCTTGGCAAAACGCAAGGATCATGACGGCCGCGGGCTGTCAGCGTGGTGGCATTTCCTTCCAAATCTACCGTATTCTGCTCCATCAGCAGAGTAGCAACCGGCTTAAAGGCAACACGGAAATAGATGTCCTGACCATTGCTCAAACCGCCCTGTATTCCTCCGCTATGATTGCTCTTTGTTGTAATACGGGCAGCAACATCCTGATTCACGGCAGCATCTTCCGGCGCCTCAGCAGCATCAGACTTCGGGATGAAGACATCATTCTGCTCACTACCGCGGGCAGTAACTCCGGCAAATCCTTCGCCATATTCAAAACCCTTCACGGCGTTAATGCCAAGCATGGCAGCACCCAGTTGGGCATGAAGCTTGCCAAATTCAGGCTCGCCCAATCCTACCGGGCAACCCTTGATGACGCAAGTGATGATTCCGCCTATCGTATCGCCGTCAGCCTTAACCTGGGCGATGAGATCTTCCATCTCCTTCGCCTTCTGCTGGTCAGGACAGCGCACCGGATTATCTTCTATGGTGTTGAGGTCATACAGATGATAATCTTTCTCCAGCGCGATGCTGCCCACCTGTGATGTATAAGCCGTGATGCTGATGCCCAGCTGGCGCAAGGCAAGTTTAGCCAAGGCTCCGCCTACGCATCGGGCAATGGTGATGCGGGCTGAAGAACGGCCGCCGCCACGATGATCGCGTACGCCATACTTCTCATGATAGGTGAAATCGGCGTGAGAAGGACGGAACAGACAGCGCATGTTCTCATAGTCCTGAGAATGCTGGTTCTGGTTACGCACCTCAAAACCGATAGGGGTTCCTGTTGATTTGCCTTCGAACACACCACTCAGAAACTCTACCTTGTCAGCTTCCTTTCTGGCGGTAGTGATGTGGCTCTGTCCCGGGCGTCGGCGGTTCAGCTCGCTCTGGATAAAGTCCATGTCGATTTCTATGCCTGCAGGAAATCCGTCAATAACGCCTCCTACAGCTATTCCATGACTCTCTCCAAATGTAGTGAGAGTGAAAAGATTGCCAAATGTATTCCTCATTACCTTATATATTATAAAGGTGTTTATTACTTGTTGCAGCCGCCTTCGCAACCACCTTCACAGTTGCCATCCTTGCAGTCGCCGCCGCAGTTGTCGCAGCCACCTGAGCAGCCGCCACCTTCGCCGCTGATCATCTGAGCCATCTTGGCAATCTCCTCAGCAGTAGCCTCGCGGCTCTCGAGAATCTGACCGCAGAAGTTGAGCTTCAAGCCAGCCAATGGGTGGTTCAGGTCGCAGGTTACCTTTGTATCGCTGATGTTCTTTACTACTGCGTTGAAGTGGTTGCCATCTTCGTTCTGCAATGGGATGATAGCACCAACCTGTACGTGCTGTGCATCAAACTGGCCGTTGATGGTAAAGATCTGCTTGTCGAGTTCGAGCACACGCTCATCATAGTGCTGACCGTAAGCCTGCTCTGGATCCAACTGGAAGTCGAACTCTTCACCCTTAGCCAGGTCTACTACCTTCTCTTCGAAAGCTGGCAGAGTAACGCCCATGCCGCTGATGAAGATGAATGGGCGCTCGTCGGTAGTGCGCTCAATGAGCATCTCTTCGCCGTTGTCACCATTAGTTACATCATACAATGCGTATGAAACTACAATAAACTTGTTCTTGTTGTTTGTTTCCATTTTTATCTTTATTTTTTATTATTTCTTTTTCTTTTCTGAATGCTTAAGCTCTTTACCATCTCCATGCGCTCCAGATAGATAGGGCGCCATTTGTCGATGATGTCTTGCAGACTTTTGCTCTTCTGCGAGAGTTCAGCATATTCCTCGCCGTCGGTCAGATTCTCTTTCTTGAGATCCAGCATTCGGGCGATGAGCTGTTTCTGATGTTCCTCAGCCGCCTTGAGCTGGTTGCCCAGTTTCTCGAGACTTTCCATAAAGGCGAGTGCCTTGTCTATATGATTTTCCTGTACCATTATGCTTGTTTTATAGGTTGAATCTTCTGCAAAGGTACAAATAATAATTGGTATAAACGAAGAAAACGGGCTTTTTTTTCGATGATATTACAAAATGATAGTAAAAATGTAATATCTCTAACGTTCTGATGCCTATTCTATCATATTCTTGTTGATTTAAGTCAAGAAATAGACGAAAAACCGAAAATATCCCAAGAAATGTTTGTGTGCACAGAGAAAAGTTCGTATCTTTGCAGCGTCTTAAAGAAAAAGACTATAGGATAATGTTTAACAGAGCCGCCGTCTACGGATGTGTAAGGCTCACAAAGTAAAGAAAGGTAAAAAGATTATGAAGAAGATTATGGTATTAGCAGTAGCAATGTTCGCTATGGCAACAGCTACTTTCGCAGCAGAAGAGGAGACAAATGCAACAGCTGCTTACAACATGAACATTAAGATGTCTAGCTTGGCAGATGCTTTGAGCTTGAACATCGACCAGGTTGAGGCTGTAGCTGATGTACACAAGAACTTCACCGCAGATATGATGAACGCAGCAACAGCAACTGGTGAGGATCGTGCTGCAATGATTGACAAGGCAGTTTTGAAGGATCTCAAGTACATGCACGTTATCTTGAACAACAATCAGTATCGTAAGTACGTGATGCTTCTCAACACAACCCTTATCAACCGTGGTTTGAAGTAATCATCTATTAGATGTGAAAAATAAGAGAGAGATTTAAAATAAGAATCCCAGTCGAGGTTTTATCCTGACTGGGATTTTTTTTGCTTTTGGGCTTTCAGCCCGTAGTTAAACCATTTGCTAAACTTAGCTTCCTGATATGCGAAAGTTCAGTTAACTTGATAATCAGTCAATATCTATTAATTGGAAATGCTTGTTGAAGGTCAAATCCAATCCGTTAGCCAGTTCTACCTCGTATTCATTCTTGTTCATTTCAATCTTCTTTACCGCTTGCGCTGGATAATTCTCCTTCAGGTAGTTTCTGATGGCTTGCGGAATCAGCTTGGCTGGCACGGTGGCCTGCTTGCAGTCAATCTCTATAAGATTTCCCTTTTTGTCGAACTCCAGCTTCGTGCCATTCTGCAGAACCACGTCGTAGCTTCTGCTCACAACGCCCGACTCAATGGTAGCAAGCATCACCTTCTGACCATTAAAATGCTGGCTAAGTAAGGTCTGAGCCTTGGCAGGAAGTGCATTTACAGGGATAGGCTTGTCGTTGCCCGCATTCGCCACCATATTGCATGAAACCATGCAGCAGATGGCAATCATCAAAATTCGCAAAATTCTTTTCATACGCTACAAATTAAAAATTTATAATAACTAACGAAACTTTCGCATGTGGGGAAGTTCAGTTAGTTTAACTTTACTCCTTTACGATTTCTTTTCCTGCTGCCTGCCAGCCAATAAAGCCGGAATCGAGTTCTATTACCTGATAGCCGTTCTTTGTCAATATAGCTGCGGCATTTTTGCTTCGCTTGCCGCTTCGGCAGTTCACGGCGATAGTCTTGCTTTTGGGAAGAGTGGCAGCGGCCTTCTGCTCGAAGTCTGATTTCAGTACGTCAATGTTGATTGCGCCACGAATATGCCCATTGGCAAACTCCTCTGCGGTTCGTACGTCGAGACGGATTACTGCGGTGTCAGCGATGGCTTTCTCATAGTCATCTGCCGACAGACTCTTATAGCCCTTATTTTGCGCCTGACAAGAAGACAGGCTTGATAGCATGGTTAAAATGCTCATGATAAATATTTTCTTCATTCTCTAATCTTTTAATAATTATGCGCCTACAATCTAGGAGGATAAGCCATGCTCAACTCCCATATTAGGCAATATATCTGCAAAAATACAAAAAATATTCAGAAAGTTGATTATATGGATGGATTTTGTTGGCAGGGCGAACTCGATTTAACCTTATTTTATCTTTTTTATCCCATGCAGCTCGTTACTCCGAGCGTAGTAGCGATAGCGGTCAGTATGCT
>JAJVTK010000021.1:0-39766 GCA_021622245.1 Segatella copri
AGTGCAAAAGTACTAACTATTTTTCATTCCACCAAATCTTTTCGCAAAAAAGTTGAGATTTTAGCCGTATTTTAACATCTATAAACAAACAAACCCGTTTTAGAAGCTATTTCTGCCTATTTTAAAGGACTAAATAAAAACTACATTTCAAATTAGGAAATACACCTGTGATAGATTTAACTAGGAGCATGTAGAATAGAGAGACATGCATACGAATTTTCCTTCTTTATTATTATAATGTACGCGCGCAATAACATATTTTTTATCTTATCTAAACCTACACAAGCATCCCCCTAAACATTCTATCCAGCTATGCACTTAACAATAAATCCACTTATTTTTCTATATTTTTTAATTCTTGATTCCATTTCAATAGTTTTTACCACTCTTTCCACCCTCTTTCTTGATGAGCATGTGGTAGAGACCATCGCTCTTCAGGAGATCGATACCATAGTTGTCCCATTTGTGACTCTTGCGCACGCACATATCGGTGGTAACCATGATGTATCCTTTACCATTATGCATACGGGTGATGTAGGAATCACGGATTCCGCCTTTAATGCGGGCATGCTCTTCTGGATTGAAGATAGGGTTGCCGCCATTGATGTCCTGATAGTTGTAACCATCACGGGAAATAGCGTAGGCTGTCCACTCCCCCTTATCGCTCATATGACAATAGAGATAACCATAATTTCCCTTTACAAGATTCTGTGCAGTCATTGGCATAGAGGCTGCCAACGCCAAGAGAACAGCTGATAATTTCTTTTTCATTGTGCTCAGAAGACAAAGGAGAGGGAGGAAAGAAAAAGGGAGGAAAACCTCATCACTGAGGTCAACCTCCCTACACTTATAGTTAAAAATAACCGATTTATTTGTTCAGGAATTTATCTACCTGGGCAGCAATCTTTCTGCCGCTTGCCATGGCGCGTACTACCAAAGAGGCACCGCTTGCTGCATCGCCTGCCACGAATACATTCTCGGCAAATTCAGGCTGCTGTGGCTTCAGAAAGCCCATTGCTAGGAATACAGCCTCAGCCTTGATTATTTCTGGCTCACCAGCCTCTACCATCAACGGACGACCACCCTCAGGGTTTGGTTTCCAATCAATAGGCTGAACCTTCACGCCTGTCAACTTGCCATTCTTTCCGAGGAACTCCAGAGAGTTAATATTCCAGCGGCGAGTACAGCCTTCCTCGTGACTTGAGGTGGTCTTCAAAGTGCGAGGCCAATTTGGCCAAGGATTCTTAGGATCCTCAGGGCCTTCTACAGGCTTAGGCATGATTTCTATCTGGGTCACGCTCTTGCACCCCTGGCGATGAGCAGTACCGATACAGTCGGAACCCGTATCACCACCACCGATTACCAATACATCCTTGCCCTTGCAGTTAACCAGTTCGTCCTTAGAGAACTCCATACCTGCGAGGATACGGTTCTGCTGAGAAAGCAGCTCGAGGGCGAAATAAACACCCTTCAACTCTCTTCCAGGAATTTTCAGGTCGCGGGCTGTCGGTGTACCGGTAGATACCACGTAGGCATCGAAGCCTTCTGGCAACTTGGTAACATCAATCTGCTGATTGTATTTGAATTCGATGCCCTCTTCTTCGAGAAGACGAAGACGGCGGTCGATGATGCTCTTGTTGAGTTTGAAGTTAGGAATACCATAACGCAACAGACCACCGGCATTCTCACGTGCCTCGAATACAGTTACCTTATAGCCCTTATGGTTCAACTGGTTGGCAGCTACCAATCCCGCAGGACCGGCACCGATGACAGCCACCGTCTTGCCATTACGCTCAGGAATCTCAACATGTACATAATCCTCAGAGAAGGCGTGCTCCACGATGGCACACTCATCCTCACGGTTGGTGGTTGGCTCATGATCCATGAGATTCAATACACACGCCTTCTCGCAGAGTGCAGGACAGATGCGTCCTGTGAACTCAGGGAAGTCGTTGGTGGAATTTAGGAGGCGATAAGCCTGCTCCCAGTCGCCCTTGTAGAGAGCATCATTCCACTCCGGTGCCTTGTTGCCCAGCGGACAAGCCCAGTGACAGAAAGGCACACCACAATCCATGCAACGTGAAGCCTGCTGTCGGCGATCGTTGCTATTCAATGTCTGTTCTACCTCGCTGAAGTCGAGGATTCTATCGTGAATTGGTCTATAACCTGCTTCCTTGCGAGGTATAGTCAAAAATGCTTTTGGATTTCCCATCTTTTTAAAAGTAAAAGGGTAAAAAGGTAAAAAGGTAAAAAGAACATTCTTGCTTGCTGCTTGTTGCTATTTACTTAAACCTTATGTTACCTTTATTATTAATTTATTTGTTACTCGCATTTTACCGGACTCAAGGCAAAGGAAAGGGGATAAGGTTCTTTTTACCTTTTTACCCTTTTACCTTTTTACCTTTATTAATAGTCTCGCTGCATATCCGCAATCTTCTGCTGCAACTTCTTTACCTGCTCCTCCTGGAGAACTCGCTTGTACTCGATTGGCACTACCTGGATGAAATCCTCTACGTAGTGGTTCCAGTCGTCGAGCATGGTACGGGCAAGCTTACTGCCGGTGTAGAGATAATGCTGACGGATCAGCTCATGCAACTCCTTGCGATAGGTGCTGTCCTCCACGAGGTTGATCTCCACCATATCCATGTTACAGAAGTAATCGAAGTTGTGGTTCTTATCCCATACGTAGGCAACACCACCACTCATACCAGCGGCGAAGTTACGGCCAGTTTCACCGAGCACTACTACTCTACCGCCCGTCATATACTCGC
The DNA here is from genome assembly GCA_021622245.1 of Segatella copri. Lineage (GTDB taxonomy): Bacteria > Bacteroidota > Bacteroidia > Bacteroidales > Bacteroidaceae > Prevotella > Prevotella copri_J. Next base: position 2,772 of record JAJVTK010000021.1, read on the forward strand.
AGCAGTGGTCGCCAGCACCCTCAATCACGGCGATGGCACCGGAGTTACGAACACCGAAGCGCTCGCCTACCTTACCATTGATATACAACTCACCGCTTGTGGCACCATACAGACCGGTGTTACCGGCGATGATGTTATCCTCAGCAGAGAAGTTGCTGCGGATAGGAGGAAGGATGGAAACACGACCTCCTGAAAGTCCCTTGGCGAAATAGTCATTGGTCTCACCTTCGAGTTTGAAATCCACTCCCTTAACCAGGAAGGCACCGAAGCTCTGACCTGCAGAACCCTTGAACTTCACGTTCACGGTCTTGTCTGGAAGACCAGCCTCACCATATTTCTCGGCAATCATACCGCTCAGCATCACACCGGCAGCACGATCGGTATTCTTGATGGCAAAATCGAGGTTCACCTCTTCCTGGTTCTCGATGGCACGCTGTGCACCACGAATCAACTGCTGGTCGAGTACATTGTCGAGGTCATGAATCTGCTCGGTAGTATGATAGAGCGAGCAATGACCTGTCTCACGATGCAAGAGACGAGAGAAATCGAGCAAGTCGGCCTTCTCCTTGATGCTCTTGGCCACCTCTGGCTCTACGGCATCCGAACCCTCGGTAGGAACAATCTCCTCATCCTTCTTGCGGATGATGAGCTCGGTATGGCCGATGATATCGTTCAATGAGGTGTAACCCATCTCTGCCAGATACTCACGAACCTCCTCAGCGAGGAAGAGGAAGTAGTTGATAAGATACTTGTAGCTGCCACGGAAGTGCGCACGGAGCTTAGGATCCTGTGTGGCAACACCCATAGGACAGGTATTCAGGTTACACTTACGCATCATGACACAACCCAATACGATGAGGGCGGCAGTACCGAAACTGAATTCCTCAGCACCGAGCAAAGCCATCAGAATGATGTCACGACCGCTCTTCAACTGACCATCTACCTGCAGGCGAACCTGACCACGAAGACCGTTCTTCACCAGTGTCTGCTGGGTTTCAGAAAGTCCGATTTCAGGAGAGATACCAGCGAAACGCATACTTGATGCAGGGCTGGCACCTGTACCGCCCTCAGCACCAGAGATAACGATGAGGTCGGCCTTTGCCTTAGCCACACCGGCAGCGATGGTACCCACACCACTCTCAGCAACCAACTTCACAGAGATAGCCGCCTTAGGGTTTACGTTCTTGAGGTCGAAGATGAGCTGAGCCAAATCCTCGATACTGTAGATATCGTGATGAGGTGGAGGAGAAATCAAGCTGATGCCAGGGATAGAGTGACGGGTCTTGGCGATGACCTCGTTAACCTTGAAGCCAGGCAACTGACCACCCTCACCCGGTTTAGCACCCTGTGCCACCTTGATCTGGATTTCCTCTGCATTTACCAAATATTCTGTAGTCACACCGAATCGACCGGAAGCCACCTGCTTAGTTTTGCTTGAGAGGCTGATGCCATCCTGTGTAGAATGGAATCGCTCGTTATCCTCACCACCTTCACCGGTATTGCTTCGGGCACCGAGGGCGTTCATGGCGAGTGCCATTGCCTCGTGAGCCTCTTTGGAGAGGGCACCGAAACTCATCGCACCGGTAACGAAGTGCTTCACGATTTCCTCTACCGGCTCCACCTTATCTATAGAGATAGGATTCTTGCGGAAGGTGAAGAAGTCGCGGATGAAGATAGGCTCCTGCTTATCGTCAACGAGATGTGTATATTTCTTGAAGAGATCATAATCGCCCTTGCGGGTTGCGAGCTGCAGGGTGGCGATGGTCTCTGGGTTCCAAGCGTGCTTGATACCGTCCTTGCGGTAGTGGAACTGTCCCATACTTGGCAGGAACTCGAGCTTCTTGGTCTCGAATGCCTTGTCGTGCAGGCGGATGGCATCACGGGCGATGGTCTCGAGTCCGATACCGCCGATGGTGCTCACCTCTGTTCCGAAGTAGCTCTTCAGGAGGCTCTCGCTCAAACCGATGCTCTCGAAGATCTTGGCTCCACGATAGCTTCGGATGGTAGAAATACCCATCTTAGCCATAATCTTGAACAAGCCCTTCTTCACAGCCTTGATGTAGTTCTGCTCGGCTGTATGGTAATCCTCCTGAATCTTTCCCTTCTTTACAAGGTCGTCGAGGATGGCGTATGTCAAGTATGGACAGAGGGCTGATGCACCGTAACCCAACAGGAGGGCTGCATGCATTACCTCACGAATCTCACCGCTCTCTACGATGAGGGCAGTCTGCACACGCTTGCCGGCATCAATCAGATAATGATGTACGGCACTCACGGCGAGCAGAGATGGAATGGCGGCATGGGTCTCATCCACGCCACGGTCGCTCAAGATGATGTAGTTGTAACCATCATCCACGCTCTGTGCAGCCTGCTTGCAGAGTTCATCCAGAGCCTCATGCAGTCCTTCTTCGCCCTTGGCGGTTTCGAAGAGCATGTGGAGTTTGACTGTATTGAATCCCTTGTAGCGGATATTCTGAAGGATATCCAGCTGAGTATTGGTCAGGATAGGATGTGGCAGACGAACCATCTTGCAGTTGCTCTCGTCTGGGTTCAGAATGCCAGAACCTACACGGCCGATATATTCGGTAAGACTCATAACGAGGTTCTCACGGATAGAGTCGATAGCAGGGTTGGTAACCTGAGCAAACTGCTGACGGAAGTAGTTGAAAAAAATCTGTGGCTGGTCGGAAAGCACAGCAAGCGGAGTATCATTACCCATAGAAGCAGTAGGTTCCTGACCCTTGGTAGCCATTGGGATGATAGTACCGTCGATATCTTCCTCGCCAAAACCGAATTCCAATTCCTTGCGAGTGAGGTTGTCCACACCATTTTCCACCTTACGACCACTGCGAAGTTTCTCCAGTTCAATACGATTGGTGTTCAACCACTGGCGATATGGATGCTGGGCAGCCAGACGCTCCTTGATTTCACCATCATAATAGATTTTGCCTTCCTGGGTATCAATCAAGAGGATCTTACCAGGCTGCAGACGACCCTTCTCGGCAATCTCGGTTGGGTCGAAATCCATCACACCTACCTCAGATGCGACTACCATCATATCGTTCTTGGTGATGGTATAGCGGGCAGGACGCAGACCATTTCTATCGAGCATACCACCGGCATAACGGCCATCGCTGAAGAGCAGGGCGGCAGGACCATCCCATGGCTCCATCAGGATAGAGTGGTACTCATAGAATGCCTTCAGATCCTCAGAGATAGGGTTCTTGTCGTTGAAGCTCTCAGGCACCATCACAGCCATGGCATGAGGCAATGACAGACCGCTCATCACGAAGAACTCAAATACATTGTCGAGGCTGGCAGAGTCACTCATATCAGGCTGAACGATAGGAGAAATCTCACGGATATCGCCCAAAGCCTCGCTGCTCAACACACTCTCACGAGCCTTCATCCAGGCACGGTTACCACGGATGGTGTTAATCTCACCATTGTGGGCAAGGAGACGGAATGGCTGAGCCAGACTCCATGTTGGGAAGGTGTTGGTAGAGAAGCGGGAGTGAACCAGAGCCAGACCGCTTGTGAAATAATTATTGGTCAAGTCAGGATAATATTGGCGCAACTGGAGGCTGCTCAACATACCCTTATATACGATGTTCGAATTAGACAACGAACAAATATAGAAATCAGGATCGCTGACACGTTTCTCAATACGTTTACGGATAAGATAGAGGGTGCGCTCAAAGACAGGCACCTTATCATCTGTAACACCTGTGATAAACACCTGTTTGATAGCTGGTTCGTTGCTCAAAGCAGCCTCACCCAAACAATCAGGGTTAGTAGGCACATTGCGAAGATGCATCAGCTGCAATCCCTCGCGTTCAATTTCCTCAATCATGATAGAGAGAATATCCTGCTGTTTCTTCTCATCCTTAGGCAAGAAGACGAGACCCGTACCATATTTACCTTTTTCTGGCACTGGGATACCCTGAAGAAGAATAAACTCATGTGGAATCTGGAGCATGATACCGGCACCATCACCCGTCTTGTTATCGGCACCCTCTGCACCACGATGACGCATGTTCTCGAGTACCTTCAAGGCGTTATCAACCAGCTCATGACTCTTGTTACCGTGGATATTCACCACCATACCTACGCCACACGCATCGTGCTCATAGGCTGAACTGTACAATCCTTTTTCCATTTCTTGTTCGTTTTATATCGGTTATTTCTAACTATTTTTATTACTTAAATATGAAGTGCAAAGTGATTTTTCACTCTTCACTTATTTATACGCCTGTTCGTGAACTCCCGCTACGGCTCTACCGCTAGGGTCGTTCTGATTCTTGAAAGAGGCATCCCATGCAAGGGCTTCAGCTGTAGAACATGCTACGCTAGGCACACTAGGTACGCTCTTGGCAGCGCTGTCGCTTGGGAAATGCTCGGCGAAGATAGAACGATAATAATACTCCTCCTTATTCTGTGGAGGGTTGATAGGGAATCGCTCAGCAGCATGCGCCATCTGCTCATCGCTGACGGCAGATGCGGTAATCTGCTTCAGGGTATCAATCCATGAATAGCCCACACCATCGGAGAACTGCTCCTTCTGTCGCCATGCCACTTCTTCTGGAAGCAAATCGGCAAATGCCTCACGAACCACCTTCTTCTCGATGGTCTTATCCGGACACATCTTCAAAACCGGGTTCATACCCATCGCTACATCCAGGAACTCCTTGTCGAGGAAAGGCACACGGCCCTCGATGCCCCATGCAGCCAAACTCTTGTTAGCTCTCAGACAATCGTAGAGATAGAGTTTACCCAACTTTCGTACGGTTTCCTCATGGAATGCCTTGGCATCCGGTGCTTTATGGAAGTAGAGATAACCTCCGAATACCTCGTCAGCACCCTCTCCCGAAAGCACCATCTTGATACCCATGCTTCGGATGACTCTCGCTAAAAGATACATCGGGGTAGATGCACGGACGGTAGTCACATCGTAGGTCTCGATAAAATAAATGACATCACGGATAGCATCCAGACCTTCCTGAATGGTGTAGTTGATTTCGTGATGCACAGTTCCGATGTGTTCGGCAACCAAACGTGCCTTTGCCAGATCAGGCGCACCCTTCAAACCAACAGCGAAGGAGTGCAGACGTGGCCAATAAGCCTTGGTCTCTCCCCCATTTTCCACACGGGTAGAAGAATATTTCTCGGCTACGGCTGAAATGACAGAAGAATCAAGACCACCACTGAGAAGAACACCATAAGGAACATCACTCATCAACTGACGTTTGACAGAAGCCTCCAAAGCATCATGAATCTCTTTCACTGCCGCTTTCTCCTGAGGTTCAGCATCCTTCAGCTGTTCTTCAGCCTTCTTGGCATCATCAATCTGATATTTTTTCTGCATGGCAGCATACTCAAACCAATCGCGTGTATAGTATCGCTTCATGCCAGGGTTCTTGCTATAATAATAATGACCTGGGAGGAATGGCTCGTAGTGGTCGCACAGACCTTCCAGAGCCTTCAATTCACTTGCCACCAGCACTTTTCCATCCTTATCATAACCAATATAAAGAGGAATCACGCCGATAGGGTCGCGGGCGATGAGAAACTCATCACGTTCGGCATCGTAAAGTGCGAAGGCAAAGATACCGTTCAGCTCTTCAAGCATCTTGGAGATACGGGCGTGGAGCGCATCCTCACCTTTATATATTAAGGAATCAAAGTTGGAATCTGCTCGCATCTCACGATAGAGAGAAAGAATCACCTCGCAGTCGGAACCCGTCTGATACTGGTACTTTCCGGCAAAACGGGTACGGATATCCTGATGATTATAAATCTCACCGTTTACGGCAAGCACCTGTTTCTTGTCTGGTGCAAACAAAGGTTGGCGACCGCTTTCAGGGTCAACAATACTCAGACGCTCATGTGCCAAGATAGCAGAACCACCACAGTAGATTCCACTCCAGTCTGGTCCGCGATGGCGAATCTTCTGGCTCATACGAAGCGCTTGCTGTCGCAATTCAGGAGTCTGCTCCTGAATATTGAAGATAGATACGATTCCACACATAAATCTTTTCCTTTCTTTTACGGTTATTTTTAACTATTATTCTCTCTTATTCACCTTGGCATGTCCAATCCATTCTTTTAGGAGCAAACCAAGCAAAAACAAAGCTTAAAATTACTTTTTGCTATGTTTCGGGTGCAAAATTACAACTTTTTGTTAGAATAAAGAAAAGATTAGTAGCATTTTGTCTTTACTTTATCACAACAATAACATATCAACACATATTGGATTAAAATATACGATAAATTGAAAAGAAAAACACACAATTTGATTACAATCTGTAAAACACAATCGATTTTAAGATAAATAAAGCGTTTCCAGAGCACATTTTACATCACATACAACTTTCTACCCCCACACCATACACAAAGAAATGCCGATAGCTCTTTGGTGGAACTATCGGCATTTAAAATAAAAAAATAAAAACTTAAACCTACCAACGTAAGATTATATCGTAAAACCTAAGAGCCTATTATGGCTGCAAGGTAAAACCTACTACCAGGTAAGCTTTTTCGGTGCTAGGGTTAGCAGCTACCTGAGCGAAGACTGGAACAGAGAAAGAATCTGTAATCTTCAAATCCTTGGTAGCTTTCAGTGAAACATTGGTAACTGCAAAACCATTGGCATCACCATAGAAAGATGTAGCAAATGGAACTGCGCCTATACTTGCTGCCCAATCACAACCGCCCAACTTGAATGGGGCTGTAGCCTCAACATATGAAGAATAAGCACGGTCACCATCCTTGTTAAGACCATCTGCTCCCGCAAAGTTGGTATACCAGTTCAAGGCTACAGGACCGAAGTCGTAACCAATATTGGCTTCAAAAACATGTGCTGTCTTATGAGAATCGTACTCGAAGTAGCGACCATCACCAGAATTAAACCAGTAGTCGGTAATTCCAATGGTAAAGCCTCCTGTTGTATAGGCAGCAGTCAGGTCGAATTCCTTGGTATCATCCCATTTAGAAAGGCCTACACTACCCCAACCTGTCAATGAGAAACCTTTATAGCCAATACCAAGTGTTGGCTGGAGAGATACGTTACCGAGATCCTGACCACGCCAGATATACTGGTTTACGACATCTGCAGCGATTGTTGTTTCCACCTCATCCTGCGCAGAAGCAGCAGGAACAAAAGCAACCAAACCGAGTGCAAGGGCACCCATCTTCTTTATATCAAAAATCTTCTTCATATTCTCTTATTTTTATATGATACATTTTTGTTTTTAAAAGTTTCGGCAGCAAAGGTACTGCAAATCGAAGACAACACAAAATAAATTGCGATTTATTTATATTGTTGAGATGCAGCGTACCTTATTCAATGGTACTAATAAAACTCTGCTCGCCAAAACTTCTGCTGAAAAATCTCTCTCGCTCGCTATATGAAAGTACCATTAGTTGTAGCAACTTTCACCATGCTCGTAGATATCGAGACCTTCTTCCTCGATTCGCCTATCAACACGGAGACCAGCAATCTTCTTGATACCCCAGAAGAGGATAATACCTGTTACGGCTGCCCAAAGGTCGATGCAGAGAATACCGAAGCACTGAGCACCGAAGAATCCGAAGCCACCACCATAGAAAGCACCACCGTCGAGGGCGAAAAGACCGGTCATCAAGGTACCGAAGATACCGCATACACCATGTACTGAACTTGCACCTACAGGATCATCAATATGAAGCTTGGTATCGATGAACTCGATAGAGAATACCAAGATGATACCTGCCAAGAGACCGATGATGGCTGAACCCAATGGACTAACCAAATCGCAACCAGCAGTAATGGCTACCAAACCAGCCAAGATACCATTCAATGTCAATGAGAATGATGGCTTGCCATACTTAATCCAAGATGTGAACATGGTACCCAAACCACCGCAGACTGCAGCCAAGTTGGTTGTCAGGAATACGTGACTGATAGCAACACGGTTAACCTCACCAGAAGCAGCGAGCTGAGAACCAGGGTTGAATCCGAACCATCCGAACCAGAGGATGAATACACCCAGGGCAGCAGCCATCAGATTGTGACCTGGGATAGCCGTGCTCTTGCCGTTGCGATACTTACCAAGACGAGGACCTAAGCAGATGGCACCAACCAAGGCAAGAACACCACCAACACTATGTACGATGGCAGAACCTGCGAAATCATGGAAGGCTGCACCGAAGGTGTTCATCATGAATGAACCAGCCTCGCTGTTGCAAAGCCAACCGCCACCCCATGTCCAGTGACCCTCTACAGGGTAGATAATCAATGAAATGAAGAATGAGTAAACGCAGTACATGGAGAACTTGGTACGTTCTGCCATAGCACCTGAAACGATGGTAGCACTAGTAGCGCAGAATACGGTTTCAAACATCAGGAAGCCTTCAGTAGGAAGACCGGCTGCATTTGTATAGAAAGACAAATCGCCGAAGTTAGGCATACCGATGAAACCGGTGCCATCGCTACCAAACATAAATCCGAAACCTACGAACCAGAAGAGAACGGAACCGATCATAAAATCGACAAAGTTCTTAAACAAGATGTTCGCTGTATTTTTACTACGGGTAAAGCCCGCCTCGCAGAGGGCAAATCCCGGCTGCATGAAAAAGACCAACATGGCTGCCAAGAGCATCCATACGGTATCTACTGAAATTCCTAAATCCTGTACACTCATAATCTTTACCTTTTAAGAAGGAATGTTAAATGTTAAGTGTTAAATGTTAAGTTAGCATACGTCCACTTAACACTCGATACTCTCACCTAACTCCCAAACATTCCGATTTTACTATTAATTCATCCAAATCAGTTAACATTTAACATTAAACACTTAACATTAAATATTATTTTTCCTGCTCAGCATTATAGAGAGCGATGTCGCCTCTTTCACCTGTACGGATTCTTACGGTATCCTCCACAGGAATTACAAAGATTCGACCATCACCAATCTCGCCTGTACGGGCAGCCTCCTGGATGGCATTAATCGTTTTCTCTACGTTCTTGTCGCGCACGACAACATTCAACAACACTCGCTCGATACTGCTGGTATCATACATGACACCACGGTAGATTCGAGCCTGTCTCATCTTGCCCTCTCCTCTTACATCGTAGTAAGAGAACCACTCGATGTCGGCGGCAAGCAATGCTTCCTTTACATCCTCAAACTTAGTCTTACGGATGATTGCTTCAATCTTTTTCATGTTAATCTCTCCTATTAATTAATTTACATTTTGTTTATTTTCTGGTGCAAAGGTACGACATTTTGCTAAATATTTTGCAGTATTACTTACTTTTTGATGTTATTATTTTCGTTTAGTTATTATTTTGCATAGTTCTTTTTAAAATACAGAACAAAATGAAAGCAAATTACACATTATTCGTTTCATTTTGAAACAAGCAATAAAAAAGCCGCTTGAAAGGCCCCAAAGACCCCTCAAGCGGCAAACCTAAAAACAAACTTTCAACCCTAAAACTAGGGTCACTTTATTATTTAAACTTAATCTTATACCCGTATTTCCGCATATATCTGAGTTTTATAACGGAAATTTTATTTTGCCTTTATTTTGAATGTAAATTCACGATCAGCATAATGGAGACGATACTTCTCCATAGGCTTGGTCATCCAACTGTCGATGCAGCCCAAAGGATACTGGCATTTCTGGATATGCAACTGCACGAGTCCCTTATCCACCAGATCACCACTGTGTTGTCCCCATGCATGCGTCTTCTCGATACCAGAATCCAAATCCTCTACCAGATAAGGGATGGCACTGCACTCCATAGGTTCATACCCCTCGAAGGTAATCCCCTTGCCGGTGGTTGGATTAAAGATAGAGAAATAGCGGATATCGGTATGGTTGCCACTCTCCTGCGGACGGATATATGGATAATATTCATCCTTCACGTCAGACTCGTACTTGCCGATAAAAGCAGAAGAATGACGATCTACGTAGTTCTCTTCAGGACCTCTACCATAATACTCGAGCTTAGAGAAAGTAGCAGGCATCTGCAACTGCAGACCGAATCTGAACAGATCGGCAACCTGAACCTCCTTGTCGGTAGTCATCTTCTGGGTAACATTCACCTCGCCCGCAGCACTGATGTCATAGCGGAGCATCAGCTGAGCTTTCACTTCAGGCATATCGAAGAGAGCTGTCAGCACCACATTGTCCTTACTCACATTTTTGTCGAAAGACTTCAGAGTCATCTGCGGGTTCTTCCATACTCTCATCTCCTTCTGCAGAGATGCTCCATAGTCATTATCGGTAGGAGCACGCCAGAATTCCGGAGTCATACTCTCACGGAACTTCAACATCGGTTCCCCATCTACATCGAGATAATCTATCATACCCGTCTTCTTGCCTATGGTAACAGACATTCTCTGTGCGCTGACCTTCACATAAGAGTTGGTTTCCTCCACCTCCATACTGCTTGTCTGCTGCACCTTACCCTTCTTGGTTGGCGCAGCAGCAACAGCAGGAACCGCCGGTTTGGCAAACTGATAATCACTGATGATAAACTGCTGGCGAGCCATCACCTGGCCCTTGTCTACCAGCGGCTGTGTGCCATTGCTTGCAAAAGCAAAGTTAAGAACAATCTCCTCCTTTGCATGCTTCGATTCAGCCTCAGCCACCGCATACTTCAGTTCATCACTCTTGATCAGTTTGGTAGCCTGAGGAGCAATACCCTTTGTTTCAGGAATCTCAACTGTAGCCAGTTTCACACCATTGGCATAAACCGTAGCTGTCAGGTTCAAGTCATCAATATTCTTGAAGAAGTTCTCGTTGAAAACCTTGAAAGCACCATTCACAGCATCCAGGTCCTTGATCCATACATTCTGATGATAGTACTGAATCTCGTAAGCATGAGGATTCAGACGGCGGTCTGGAGCAATGATACCATTACAGTTGAAGTTATAGTCACTTGCCGGATAGCGGCCGTAATCTCCACCATAAGTAAAGATTTCCTTACCGGTGACAGGACTCTTGTCACGAATGCCCTGATCTACGAAGTCCCAGATATAGCCACCCTGATACTTAGGATACTTACGGATGAGGTCCCAATATTCCTTGAAACCACCTTCCGAATTACCCATAGCATGAGCATATTCGCACTGGATGTATGGTTTTACACCATCACTCTTGCAATATTTCTCACTCTCCTCGTAGTCGATATACATCGGACAGTAAATATCAGTCTTGCTGTCATAACCGCCACGCTCATACTGAACAGGACGGGTCTTGTCGAGCGCTTTCACCCAGTCATAGGTCTTTTCGAAGTTGATGCCGTAACCACACTCATTACCCAAACTCCATACGATGATAGAAGGGTGATTGATAAAACTTTTCACATTACCTTCATTGCGCTCGATGTGAGTCTGGAGATACTCAGGGAACTTAGCGAGTGATTTTTCCTCATATCCCATACCATGAGATTCGAGGTTAGCCTCAGCAGTAAGATACAGTCCGTATTCATCACAGAGTTCATACCAGCGAGGATCGTCAGGATAATGGCAGGTACGAACCGCATTGATGTTCAACTGTTTCATGATTCTGATATCCTGAATCATGCGCTCTACACTTACCACATATCCACCATCCGGATCTATCTCATGCCGGTTGGCACCCTTAATCAGTACAGGCTTGCCGTTCACCAGCAACTGGGCGTTCTTGATTTCCACATTGCGGAAGCCCACCTTCTGCGGAATCACCTCCGCTACCCCCTGCTTATTCTTCAGAGAGATGTATACCTTATATAAATAAGGTGTCTCAGCAGTCCAAGCCTTCACCTTCGGTACTTTGATTACACCCTGAGCTCCGGTAGCCGATGCTATTTGCTTGCCATCCTTATCGCACAAGGCTACAGTCACATCAGTCTTGCCGCCCTTCAGCGCTATCTGATAGTTCAGGATACCATCCCTATAATTATTCATCAAACCGGCATCAAGACGGATATCGGCAGCATGAAGTTTCGGACGTGCATAGAGATAAACCTCACGGGCTATACCAGTAAAGCGCCAGAAGTCCTGATCCTCGAAATAAGAACCATCGCACCAGCGCATCACCTGCATAGCTATCAGGTTCTTGCCCGGCTTCAGATACTTGGAGATATTAAACTCGGCAGCCACCTTGCTGTCTTCACTATATCCCACATACTTGCCGTTTACCCAAAGGGTCAGGTTGCTGGTAGCCGAACCTACATGGAAATAGACATCCTTGCCCTTCCAGTCCTTAGGAAGTTCGAAGGTACGACGATAAGAACCCGTATAGTTGTTGAGTTCGCTGATATAAGGAGGATTTGGGTCAAACTGGGTAGCCCAGGCATAACCGACATTCTTATAAGTAGCATCTCCATAACCGTTCAGTTCGAACAGCCCCGGTACAGGGAAATCCTTCCACTCCGAATCGTCATAGTTGGCTGCAAAGAAGTTGGCTGGACGCTTGTTATGATCCTTCACGAAGTTAAACTTCCACATGCCTTCCATCGAAAGATAGTTGGCCGACTTCTTCTTGTCAAAACTCTGTGCTTTGTCAAGGGTCTCGTATGCGAAGAAAGCAGCACGGCGAGGTTCGCGGTTCTGCTGGTTGATATCCACATTATGCCAGCGCGACTCGTTCTGAGCCGCCACGCCATTGCCGACAGACAGCAAGGCGAGGCAAAGCGATACATTTGCTATATTTCTGATGCTCATATCTGTTTATTATTTTCTGAAAAACATAGAGTTATCTACTGGTGTAAACTTCTGTTCGCTGTCCTTGCGCATTTCAATGCCGAGACTGCTCCACCAAGAAGGCCAGCCGCCAACGATATTGCTGAGGAAAACCACCTTGAAAGGATGCAATCCCTTAGCCAATGCTACAGAAGTATCATGATTGGTACCAGCCTTCACATCCCCCTCATTGCTAATCATGAGTTTGTTATCAATCCAAACCTGCTCCAGACGGGAAGAGAGATAATAGACACCATCCTCCGGAATATTGATGTAGCCCTCAGCGATGGCAGCATAATTATTGGCACCGCGCAAGGTAGCAGCATCATCCTTCTGCTGAATCTTCATCTGCTCCAAGCCCTCGATGTTTGCACACTCCCAGGCAGCATCAGCCCATTCCAGCTGGTCAACCTTCAGATAGTTGCCCTTAATGCGCTTCATCTGCAACCCAGGTTTTGCGCCCTCCACCTTAACAGCAGGAGCATAAGTCTGCTTCTCAACATCAATGGTTCTGATACGGCTCATCTTGCCTGAAGGCAATATGGTTGCTATCTTGATGATGGTGTTTCCACTCACCCTGATAGGCTCTGCATAAGCCGAAGAAGAAGGAGTTGGTGTACTTCCATCCAATGTATAAACCATCTTCATAGGACGCGAGGTGGTAAAGGTTACCGCAGTATCCCCAGTAATGACCACCTTATCACAAGAACCGAAAGGCTGCTCAGGCAATGGGATATGATAACGGATATGGCGCTCGTCCAGACGAACACTGTTTGCATCCAGTCGGCGGCAGAAATCCTTGAAGTTTTTCCTGCTCACTGGCGACCATGCAATCTCAGAGAGAGCAATGGCACGAGGATACATCATATACTCCATCTTGGCATTGGAATACATATATTCCGACCAGTTGTTACACTGAACGCCCAGGATATGATGAGCCAGTCCTAATGCCTTGATGGTATCAGGTACCGGATTATAATTATAGGTAGAAGCCAGATATCTAGGAGGACTAGGAATGGTTACAGGCTCCACCTTGCTGTCGCCCTGATACCAGTCGAGATACATACCGTCGCTGCCCGGCGTCATGATGACATCATGCTTCTGCATGGCAGCCTCGATACCTCCTTCCGTTCCACGCCATGACATCACGGTAGCATTCTCACTCAATCCGCCTTCCAGAATCTCGTCCCATCCGATAATTTTTCTGCCACGCTTCTCCAGCATTTTCTCTATGCGCTTGATAACGTAGCTCTGCAGTCTTTCCTCTGCCGAATGCTTTCCTTCTGCCTGCAAGCCCTCTGTCTGAATACGTTTCTGACAGGTAGGGCAGTTTTTCCAACTGGTCTTCGGACACTCGTCGCCACCGATATGGAAGTACTTACCTGGGAAGAGAGGAACAATCTCACTAAAGATGTCATCCAGGAAGCGGAACATATCTTCCTTGCCCGGACACATCACGATATCCTCTACACCCCAAACTGTTCTCAACGACCACTGCTCACCTTTGCATGAAAGATAAGGATAAGCAGAGATAGCTGCCATCATGTGACCAGGAAGGTCGATTTCCGGAATCACGGTAATATAGCGCTTGGCAGCATAATCCACTATTTCCTTAATCTGCTCCTGGGTATAGAAACCGCCATAAAGAGAGCCATCGCCCTCGGTACGGATACTGCCCACAGAAGTAAGTTTAGGATATTTCTTGATTTCGATACGCCAACCCTGGTCTTCCGTCAGATGGAAGTGCATGGTGTTCACCTTGAACATAGACATCAGGTCCAGTTGCTTCTTCACATTCTCGACAGAAATGAAATGGCGGCATGGATCGAGATGGAATCCACGGTAGCCGAAGCGTGGAGCATCCCGGATATCACAGCATTGTGCTACCCATTTCACTCCATCCACCCGGGTTGCGCTCTCTATCTGGGCAGGGAGTAACTGCATGAAACTCTGCATACCGTAGAAGGCGCCCTTGGCGGTCTTCGCCTTGATAACAACCCCCTTGACGGTTACGGTAAGGCGATAACCTTCCTCGGCAATTTTCAGCGAAGGAGAAATCTGTATAGAGATATTCCCCTTCTTTCCACCTACCGTTACCTCATAACCTGTAGAAGCCTTCAGTTTGTCAGCCATGTACTGGGCGATATTTCTGCCTTCAGCCGTCTGATAAGCGATTACCACCTTCTGTGGCAATACGAACTCCCCTTTCTGTACCTGAGTCTTCACCGGTATCGGGATAATATTAATATCGGCAGCAGATGCCGGAGAGGAGATACCACCCAGCATCGCTGCACAGGCTACAAACGAGCCTAATAAACGATTGAACTTTGCCATGATTTAAATATATTAATAAGGTATTACAATGGTTTGTACTCCACGAAAGCCTCCATGGCCTCATAGCATGCCAGACCCAACTGGTCGTAGAGCGATGCAGTAGCACGGTTACGGTCTTCGGCTCTCTGCCAGAACAGGCGCTCGTCGTTGCCTAAGAAAGGAGCACTCTCCATCTGCGACTGATGCTTGAGAATAGAGTTACGCTTTGCCCGCAACTCCTCAGGGCTCAATGGAACACACATTTCGATATTCTCAATCTCCCATTCTGCCCAGGCACCACGATACATCCAGATGCGACAGTCCTTCAACCATTCAGCACCCGCTTTCTTCTCTTCGTCGATAGCTGCCAGAACGGCATCGGTACACTTCTTGTGGGTTCCGTGAGGATCAGCAAGGTCGCCGGCAACATAAATCTGATGCGGCTGCACCTTCTGCAACAGAGCTCTCACTATCTCCACATCCTTCTCGGTCATTGGCAATTTTTCTATCTTGCCGCTCTCATAGAATGGCAGGTCGAGGAAGTGGACATGGTCAAGCGGAATTTCATTATAAGTACAAGCGGTACGAGCCTCACCACGGCGGATCAGTCCCTTGATGGTCAGGATATCTCTCGTATCGAAGTCACTTTCCTTCTTCTTGGCAAAGAAGGTCTTGATTTCCTTATATTTATTAGAGATGATGCTGTCTTTTGAGTCTGCAAAAAGCTGGTTGAAGCCATTGATAAAGTGCATGAATCTTGTTACTTCCTCATCACCCACAGCAATGTTTCCTGATGTTTCGTAAGCTACATGCACATCATGGTTCTGCTGTACCAGTCGGCGGATAGTTCCTCCCATAGAGATAACATCATCGTCTGGGTGTGGAGAGAATACGATAACCTTCTTAGGGAATGGTGTTGCACGCTCCGGACGATAGGTATCATCGGCATTCGGTTTACCACCTGGCCATCCGGTAATGGTATGCTGCAAATCATTGAAAATCTTAATATTGGCATTATAGGCTGAGCCATAGAGAGCCAGAAGTTCGCTCAGTCCGTTCTCATTATAATCCTTATTGGTCAACTTCAGGATAGGCTTACCGAGTTTCTGGCAGAGCCATACCAGTGCCGAACGCACCAGTTTATCACTCCACTGGCATGAAGTTACGAGCCATGGATGCTCAATACGTGTCAGATGATGAGCAGCACCCAGGTCGATGACAACATGAGCATTCGGATGAGTCTGAAGGAATGATGCCGGCAGGGTATCTGTGATAGAGTTCTCCACCACCTTCTGCATAATCTCTGCCTTCTCTTCGCCCCAGGCTGTCAGATAGATGCTCTTGGCTGAGAGCAAGGTAGCGATACCCATGGTGAGCGAACATGGAGGAATGGTTTCCTTGGTCTGCTCGCTGTTCTCCATCTCTTCGCGAGAGGTATTGCCGATGAGGATGATACGTGTCATCGACTGGATGCCCGAACCTGGCTCGTTGGCAGCAATATTACCCGAACGGCCTATACCTATGAGAGCTACATCGAGACCGCCAAAGGTCTTGATACGCTGCTCATAAAGACGGCAACTGTCCTGTACGGCATCCTGTGCCACAAAACCATCCAGTGTAAAGATGTTCTGCTCTGTCACATCCACATGATTGAGGAAACGATCCTTCAACTGGTTGATGGTACGGAGAGAACTGTCCTTCTGGAGCGGATAATATTCGTATGCATTGAATACAATAACATTGCGGAAGCTCAGGGTCTTCTCGTTGTAACGGCGAACGAGTTCATCGTATACAGAATAGAGAGAAGAACCGGCACCCAGCGCCATCACATAGAATTTGCCTTCCTGCTGTGCCGCCTTGATGCCAGCTTCTATTTTATCAGCTACATGACTGGCACCTTCTGCCATAGAGGCAAAGATATCTGTATGAATCTTCTCCATTCTGGAGATTTCAGAGTATTCTACAGTCGTCTTTGGCTTGTAGAACTCTACAGGTACTTTATTGAGTACGATTTGCGAACTAAGATTGAGTCTCATATCTTTATCTATATTTAAATAGGTTATATTTTTTTAAATGACGGATTAGAGTTCAGATGCCATTGCCGCAGCACCCAGGATGGCCGCCTTGGCACCATCCAGTCCACTCATCAGGAACTTAGCCTTACCTTTATATAATGAGAGCACATGCTCGTTATATGCTTCTTCGATAGGACGGAAGAGCAGATCGCCAGCCTGTGCCAATCCTCCGAAGAAGATAAAAGCCTCCGGGCTCAGAAAGGTAGCTATCTCTGCACAGGCCTTGCCGATTCTTGTACCGGTTTGTCTGAACACTTCCCGTGCCAGTGTATCTCCTGCCATGGCAGCCTTATAAACCACATAAGATGTAATTTCTTCCCTTGGAATATTTCTCAGCTCAGTTGCCCCGGTTGATGTTTCGAGCATGGCCAAGGTAGTACGGACCACGCCTGTAGCCGAGCAGTAGGTTTCCAGACAGCCCTTTCTGCCACAGCCGCATGGTCTACCGTCAGGATCCACTACCATGTGTCCCAACTCACCGGCGAAACCGTCGCAACCATAAATCAGCTGCCCGTTAGCCACTATACCCGATCCTACGCCTGTTCCGAGAGTGAGTTCTACGAAGTTTTTCATGCCAACCGCAGCACCATATTTCATTTCTCCCATAGCAGCCGCATTTGCATCATTGGTAATAGCAACCGGAATGCCCAGTTTCTCTGCAAACATGTCAGCCAGCGGTACAATACCCTTAGCCCATACCAGGTTTGCTGCATTTTCAATGGTCCCCTTGTAATAGTTACCACAAGGCGCACCGATGCCCATGGCACGAATTTTCTCCATACCACCTACCTGTTCTACTATCTGTATCACAGCTTTTACCGACTCCTCTACGTATTGTTCTACGCGTTGGAATGTCTGGGTTTTGATTGAGGTTGTAGCTATTATTTCTCCGTCCCCATCAACGATGCCGAAAACGGAATTGGTTCCACCCAAATCCAAGCCAATCACTAAAGACTTTACATCGTATTCCATACTTCTTTTAATTAATAGGTTAAAATCAAAAAATAACGATGAGCGATACAAACTTTTATTTATTAAATTCTTTATTAACGCTCAGTTCGTTACTAAAATATTTTATTTTGCAAAGTTACTAGTTTTATCAAACACTGCAACGAAAATAGCGTTAATATTTCTAAAACAGAAACATTTTTTATACTTTGAGCCTTCTTATGGCCGAAATACCTGCACTTCGCTCGCTTCTGATGCCGATTAAGTGTAACCCCCTTTTGTGCACTTACGTATCCAACCTCTCTATATATAATAAGGTATAGAAGAAAACAGGATGTCCGAAAACGACGAAAAGTATACTATTTTTCGCCATTTAAGTTTTATTAACAGCAAAAATATTGCACCAATACAGAAAAACCTTATCTTTGCAACTAAAAAATATTAGTTATGAAAGCTGACTTAATAAAATATCTTAGAAAGATAAACAAAAAGCCCTCAGTTCAGGGCAAGCTCCTGGAGCAGTTTATCTCTCACGGAGCCTCCACCATCCCAGAGATGTCGAAGGCTATCGGAGTTAGCTTACCGACAACAACAAGTGCCCTCAACGAGTTGATAAAAGAAGGACTCGCCAGAGAGATTGGAAAGAAAGACAATTCTTCGGGACGCATCCCGATGGTTTACGACCTCGTTCCAACAGCAGGCTACTTCATCGGCGTCAATCCTGAGATGAACTGCCTGGCACTTGCAGCAAGCGACTTCGCAGGCAATCTGATTACCGAAAAAACAAGAGTGCCTTACGTATATGAGAACTCTCCTGAAAACCTGGAAGAGATAAGCAGAATCATCAATGAGTTTATCGAAAGCCTTCCTGTTTCAAGAGAAGAAATACTTCAAGTTTGCGTGAACGTGGCTGAGCGCGTGAATCCTGTACAGGGAAATGCCTACAACATGTTCACCTTCCTGAAAGAATCATTGACCGACAAGTTGACCCAGCTCATACAGCTACCTGTATGTATCGAGAACGATACCCGGAGCATGGCTTTCGCTGAGTTGATTAAGGGACAGTGCAAAGGCCTGAAAGACGCCATCTTCGTGAACGTATGCTGGGGCATCGGAATCGGAATCATCATCGACGGCAAACTCTATTACGGCAAGTCGGGATATTCTGGCGAATTCGGTCACATGACTGCCTACAACAACAACATCATCTGCCACTGCGGCAAGATTGGTTGCATAGAAACAGAAGTTTCGGGCAGAGCACTCAAAAGGAAACTCATCGAGAAGATAAAGGAAGGAAAGACTTCCATCCTCTCTGAAAAAGTTCTGAAAAAGAATGAAGACCTATCACTCCAGGATATTCTGGACGCCATAGCAAAGGAAGATGTACTGAGCCTTGCCACACTGCAGCGCATAGCAGATGAACTTGGCAAACAGCTGGCAGGAGTCATCAACATCTTCAACCCAGAAATGCTGGTCATCGGAGGTGAAATGTCGGTTACAGGCGACTACCTCACGCTACCGGTAAAGATGGGTATCAAGAAATTCTCTCTCAACATCATGAATGAGGATTCTAAAATCGTTACCTCAAGTCTGAAAGGTCTTGCAGGAATCACGGGAGCCTGCCTGATGGCAAGATACCGGCTTCTGAATGAGAACATCGACAAATAAGGAATTTAAACAACCAATACAAAACCTATTTTAAGTATGAAGAAGTCTCTTCTTTTTGCACTATGCCTGGGGCTGGCAACCATAACAGCTGCCGCCCAGCGCAACTACAGCCAGGTAGACCCCATCCAACCTGTGCCAACCGCCAAGCAGGTGGCATGGCAGAAACTGGAAACCTATGCTTTTATCCATTTCGGCCTCAATACCTTCAATGATAAGGAATGGGGATACGGAAATTCGGATGTAAAAACCTTCAATCCTAAGAAACTGGATTGCGAACAATGGGCAAGAACCCTGGTTGCTGCGGGCATGAAAGGAGTCATCATTACAGCCAAACATCACGACGGCTTCTGCCTCTGGCCTACACGCACCACAGATTACTGCATCCGCAACACGCCTTATAAGAATGGTGAAGGTGATGTGGTAGGAGAACTCTCCCAAGCATGCAAGAAATACGGTTTGAAATTCGGAGTTTACCTCTCGCCTTGGGACAGACACCAGGCAAGCTACGGTTCTCCGTACTACCTGAAGCTCTACCAGCGCCAGCTCAAGGAACTTTTGAGCAACTACGGCGAACTTTTCGAAGTATGGTTTGACGGAGCCAACGGAGGAGACGGCTGGTACGGAGGCGCCGAAGAAAGCAGAACCATCGACAGAAAGAACTACTACAATTTCCCTAGGATTTTCGAAATTGTTGACAGTTTACAACCCAATGCCACTATTTTCGGTGATGGCGGACCGGGATGCCGATGGGTAGGAAATGAAAATGGATTTGCAGGCGAAACCTGCTGGTCTACAATACCATCCAACACCGTCTATCCAGGCTTCAAAGACTACAAACAGTTGCAGTTTGGATGGGAAGACGGCGACCAGTGGACACCAGCTGAGTGCGATGTCTCTATCCGCCCGGGATGGTTCTACCATGAGAAAGAAGACAGTAAGGTAAAAACCGTTGAAGACCTGTGCGATCTCTACTACAAGAGTGTAGGACACAACGCTACCATGTTACTCAACTTCCCGGTAGACAAGGATGGACTCATCCACCCTATCGACTCTGCAAATGCAGTAAACTTCCACAGGAAAATCCGACAAGAATTATCTGTCAATCTACTGAAAGGCATCACACCTAAAGTAGACAGCCAGCAAGGCAAGCACATTGGCAAGAATATCACAGACGGCCAGTATGACACCTTCTGGGCTTCTAAAAAGAAAAAAGATGCCTATATCGAGTTTCAACTCGGAAAACCAAAATCTATCACACGCCTCATGCTCCAGGAATACATACCTCTGGGGCAGCGCGTAAAAGCCTTCTCAATCTATTACCAACAAGGCAAAAACTGGGTAAGGCTCGACCCTAAGGAAGAGACTACCACTATCGGCTACAAGCGAATACTTCGCTTCGATAAGATTACTACAAGTGGCATCCGCATCGTAATCGACGATACAAAGGGATGCCCTTGTATAAACTCTGTTTCAGCATTCTAATAACTAGAAAGAAGTACGAAAAAATTTTTAACTAACAATAAATAATAGCCCTATGAACAAAAGAGCAAATTTGTATTTTGCAGCGCTTTTAGGTGCGATGTCACCTCTTTGCACTGTTTCTGCATTGGCTGCTCAAAGCAATTCTACCATTGCTACAGCTACCCAGCAGCAAAACTCATGTACAGGTACTGTTAAAGACGCTACCGGAGAACCTATCATCGGCGCAACCATCAGAATCGAAGGTAAGACCGGTGGAACCGTAACTGACCTGGATGGTAACTTCACCCTCAGCAACATCGAAAAGGGTGCCAAACTTACCATCACTTATGTGGGTTACAAATCACAGACCCTCACATGGAGCGGTAGTCCGCTCAACATCACTTTGCAGGATGATGCCAACATGCTTGAAGAGACCGTAGTCATCGGTTACGGTACAGTAAAGAAGGCTGACTTGGCTGGTTCTGTGGCAGTTTTGGACAGCAAGAGTTTCAAGGACCAGCCTGTTGCACGTGTTGAGGATGCCCTCAACGGACGTATGTCTGGTGTGCAGGTAATGTCAAGCGGTGTTCCTGGTGGAGCCATGAAGATTCGTGTACGTGGTGCCAGTTCCGTAAACAAGAGCAACGACCCTCTCTACGTAGTAGATGGTATCGTTCGCGAGACAGGTCTTGAGGGTATCAGCCCTGAAGATATCCAGAGCATCCAGGTATTGAAGGACGCTTCTTCTACAGCCATCTATGGTGCCCGCGGTGCCAATGGTGTTGTCATGGTACAGACCAAGACAGGTAAGGCAGGCGCAACACAGGTAACATTCGATGCAAGTTTCGGTTTTTCTAATGCATATAATGTACCAGAAGTGATGAGCACCAAGGACTATGCAAATGCTTTGGTTCAATATAAGGGTGCAGACTCTGATGCACTTGCAGACTATATCAGTGGTGCTAATCCCGGCATCGACTGGATGGACCAGTTGCTCCATACCGGTATTACTCAGAACTATAAGATAGCTGTTTCTAAGGGTAACGAACAGACTCAGACCTACTTTTCTGCCAACTATATGGATCAGGAAGGTGTTGTAAGAGATACCAAGTCAAGACGTTACGCAGTAAAACTGAACATTCATAATAAACTTTTCGATTGGTTGGAATTAACAGCTGATGCAAACTTAGCTCGCACAGAGAATAGCGGTGTAGGTTTCGGTCAGAATCAGTCTAACCCTATTTGGATAGGTTTGAATTACTCTCCTACCATGGAAATGTATACTGCAGCAGGTAACTACAATAAGGATCCATACAACTGTATACAGGAAAACCCATATGGTGTGATTCACCAGAATCAGAACGACCGCCAGCGCAATATGGTTACAGGACACGTTGATTTGAAATTCAACATTCTTCCAGGTTTGACATTCACCACTACAAATGGTGTCGATTATAACGACTACAAATGGTATGATATGTCATCAGCCAAGGTATTAGGTAGCACCAACATGAGCAACAATAATGCACAGGTGATAGCTCTCCAAAGTACCAATAATTTGACCTACATGGGCAAATGGGGCGAGCACAATCTGACAGCAACGGGAGTTTGGGAGGCTACTCGTAACGAAACCCGCACCATGAATATCGAAGGTAAGAATGTAGCACAGGAAGTTCTTGGTTACTGGAATGTAAAGAATGCATCAAACCGTGATGCAGACAATGGCTACAGTAAGTGGACCATGCTCTCTGGAGTAGCCCGCGTCATGTACAACTATGCCGACCGCTACATGCTGACCGGTACATTCCGTGCCGATGGTTCCAGCCGTTTCACCAACAAGAAGTGGGGGTACTTCCCATCAATTGCAGGTGCTTGGACCGTTTCTAACGAAAAGTTCTGGAAACCTATCAGAAATGCAGTAGAATATATGAAGATCCGCGCCAGCTGGGGTATTATCGGTAATCAGAACATTACTCCTTACTCAACATTGGCAAGTCTTAAAGCAACTTCTTTCAACTATGGTACTAACACCAACTATACTGGTTACTGGGCAGGCGGCATTGCTACCCCAGACTTAACATGGGAGAAGGTTAAACAGCTTGATTTCGGTATTGATCTCGGATTCCTCGGCAACCGTTTGAGCGTAGGTATCGACTACTTCTCAAAGAAGACTACAGATGCTCTCCTCCAGCAGTCTTCTACAGGATACCTTGGTGGAGTTACATACTGGACCAACGCAGGTGAAGTAAGCAACAAGGGTTTTGATATCAATATTAATGCCCAGATTATCCAGACCAAGGACTTGCAGTGGAGTTCTAGCCTCAATGCCAGCTACCTGAAGAATGAGGTAACAAAGCTATCTGCACAGACTCCACGCCTCTATGGTGAGAAACCTGCACCAGGTACCGTTGACCCATGTACTATCATCCAGGAAGGTGAAGCTATTGGTACATTCTACGGTTTCAAGTGGGCAGGTTTGCAGAAGAACGACAAGGGCCAGTGGGTAGATACATATTACAAGAGCAATGGTACAATTACAACTGATCCTGATGCAAGTACCGACCGTTTCATTCTCGGTCACTCAAATCCTGACTTCACATTCGGTTGGAACAATACGGTAACCTACAAGAACTGGGACTTCAACATGTTCTGCAACGCAGCCTTTGGTGCAAAGCGCCTGAATATCGTTCGCTACGTAATGAACGCCGAGGTTGGTGCTTCCATGTTCGTTACCGATAAGGATTACTTCGATAATGTAGGTGTTACAATGCCAACAATCGGTGCAGAGAACAAAACCTATGGCAATTCAGACAAGTGGCTTGAGAATGCTAACTACTTCCGCTGCGAGAATATCAGCATTGGTTATACTTTCCCACGTTCAGTGCTTAAGTTTGCAGACCTTCGCCTGACACTTTCTTGCCAGAACCTCTTCACCATCACAAGCTATAAGGGTATGGATCCAGCTGGAGCTTCATTCAGCGACAAGAACGTCGATAACAACAATGGTATTGATATGGGTGTTTATCCTAACCCACGTACTTTCACCTTTGGTGTTCGTATGAACTTCTAATCGGAGCTTGTATGATAAAATAAAGTATTCTAATAACCAAAATATTGAATAAAATATGAAAACAAAGATATATTTAGGCTGTTTTCTTGCAGCGTCATTGCTTGCAGCAACCACTTCATGCAGCGGATTTCTTGATGAAGATCCTAAAGGCCAGATGGCTCCAGACAACTACTTCACCTGCCAGGCTGACCTTGACAATAGTATCAACACCATATACGAGAAACTGAACCAGACACAGAGTTGGACCAACCCTATGTACCCACAGTGGCAGGGTGACGATATGACCGCCAATCCAGGTTCAAACAAGCAGGCAGTAGCAGCCCTCGATGGTTTCAGTTCTGATGGTGCCAACAAGGGTGTTACAGATGCTTGGAATCAGCACTATGGTCTTATCAAGGCATGTAACTTCGTTCTTGAAGGTGCAGACAAAACCCCTACATCAGAAGTAGAGAAGAACATCGCCCGTGGTAATGCGCTTTATTGGCGTGCTTACGGCTACTTCTATCTCGTTCGTGTCTTTGGCCCTTTACCATTGATTACATCCACTAGTCTTTCAGTTCAGGACTGCGGACTTTCAAGCGTAGAGCAAGTATATGATCAGATTGCAAAGGATTTGGAGGAAGCAGAAAAGTTGCTACCTATCAAATACGAATCAGCACCACGTAATCACGATGGTATTGATGCATGGGTTACAAAGCAGGCTACACAAGCTACCCTTTCTGCTGTATATATGGCAATGGCAGGTTACCCTCTCAATAAAGGCAGAGCCTATTACCAACTTGCTGCAGAAAAAGCTAAGGCTGTAATCGATAACAACAGCACATATGGTTTCTATCTCGATGATAACTGGAGCCATGTATATTCTATTGCCCACAACTACAACAAGGAAACTCTTGTTGGTATTGACAACAACTGGGCAAACGGTTCTTGGGATCATGATTCTGAGTTGACATCATGCAACCGTTTCGAAGGTCTCGGTGACGGCGGCTGGGGTGACTCTTGGGGTGAAATCAAATTCTGGACAAAATTCCCAGAAGGTCCTCGTAAGGATGCTATCTATGCACCAAAGGTAACTTTCCAAAAAGGTACTGAGATTTACAAGTCGGTTTATTGGTGGGAGATCTCTCCAGAAGATGTTTGGGAAGCTATCGAAATGGAAAAAGATTCCAAGAAATTAGAGGAACAGATTAAGAAACTTGACGCAACTATCAAGGAAGAGTCTGGCAAGATAGCTGCCGGTGACATGAAGGAAGGTGACAGAACTATCAGAAAGGAAAATGGTATTTACGAAAAACATAAATTCTTCAAGGGCAAGCCTTTCGTAGAAGCTAACCACCCTATGTTCTCTATCTACACGACCAATTGCGACCCTTCTGATTCTAATGTAGAGCTCAAGCAGCCTTACGACTATACGAAGCCTAACTATACCAACATGACTAACGGACGCCGTCACCGTCTGATCCGCTATTCTGAGGTTTTACTTTGGTATGCTGAGAGTGCAGCCCGTGCAGGTATGGACTTGACAGATGCAAAGAAGTACTTAAAGCAGGTTCGTAAACGTGCCGTTACAGACTACGAGAACGTAACTCTTAGCGATGGTACAACTGTTAAGATTGACGCTATGAGTGCTGATCAGCTTGCTGATGCTTGCTACATTGAGCATGGTTGGGAGGTTGCCGGTCAGTGGACACAGATGGTTACCCGCCGTGCAGACGAGCTCCGTATGGACGAACTCAAGAAAAACTTCGACTACCGCGTTGCTAATGCTCCTATCGTTGTTGCAAAGGATGCTAAGGGCAATGAAGTTAAGGTTAAGGAAAGTGTGTCTGTTAAGAATAGCACTTGGCAGGGTGAGAATAGTATTTACTGCCCTTATCCAACAACTGAGGTTGAGAAGAACCCAAACTTGAAGAGGTAAACTTTTTAAGTAATCAATTCATAAGCTAGTCACATGACTTGTCTACTTTTCAGGTAGTATGACTCATGTTAAAACATCAAGAGGGAATGCCAAGTGAGTTGGCATCCCTCTTTTTGTTGTTTTGATAAATATTTTAAACATTATGGCTAATAATTATCTATCTTTCAACCGATCTTTGCTGGCGATGGCTGCCCTTCAAGCCTTGCCGCTATCTCTCTTCGCCCAGAATACAGGCGAAAAACCAAACATCCTGTATATCATGTGCGATGACCACGCCATACAGGCTATCAGCGCCTACGGCAGTGCCATCTCCCAACTGGCGCCTACCCCAAATATCGACCGACTTGCAGAAAGGGGAATGAAATTCAACGAGGCTTTCGTTGAAAACTCGCTTTCTACACCAAGCCGTGCCTGTCTGATGACCGGTCTCTACAGTCATCAGAACGGACAGCGCATGCTGGCAGAGGGCATCGATTCCACCAAAACCTTCTTCTCTGAAATGCTGCAGAAGGCAGGCTATGAGACGGCAGTAGTGGGAAAATGGCACATGTCATGCCGCCCTAAAGGTTTTGATTTCTATCACATCCTCAACGACCAGGGACAATATTACAACCCGACCTTCGCATCAACAGACCATTACGGAGAATACAAGCAGGAAATGGGATATGCCACCGACCTCATCACAGACCATGCCATCGAATACCTCGACCAAAGAGACAGAAACAAGCCATTCTGTCTGCTGGTTCATCATAAGGCACCCCACCGTCTGTGGATGCCTAGCACCAAGTATGTTGGGAAATACGGCAAAGTAAACTTCCCGCTACCTGAAACCTTCTGGGACGACTATGCGACCCGAGGCTCGGCTGCATCCACCCAGAAGATGACTATCGGTGAATATATGGAAATGGTACGCGACCTGAAAGTGCCCGAAATGTACGACCCTTCTACACCGGAAGGCAGAGACTCGTATGCCGGACTCATGGGAGAGATGAACCGCATGACACCGCAGCAGCGCGAGGCTATTGATGCCTATTACATGCCGAGAAACAGAGAATTCCTGAGCAAGAATCTCACGGGTAAGGAACTGGTAGAATGGAAATACCAGAACTATATCCGCGACTATATGGCAGTGATTGCTTCGGTGGATGAGAGTGTAGGCCGACTCCTGACTTATCTCGATGAGCATCATCTCACGGATAATACCATCATCGTATACACCTCCGACCAGGGATTCTACATGGGCGAACACGGCTGGTTTGACAAGCGTTTCATGTATGAGGAATCATTCCATACACCGCTCATCATCAGCTATCCTAAGCATATCCAGCCTAAGAGCGAGTGCAACCAGATGGTACAGAACATCGACTTTGCTCCTACCTTCCTCGACCTGGCGGGCTTGAAGAAGCCTGCCTATATGCCGGGCACTTCGCTCCAACCATTGTTTGCCGGACAGCCTGTAAGAAAATGGCGTAAGAGTCTGTATTACCATTATTATGACTACCCTAATTATCATCTGGTACGCAAGCACGATGGTGTGAGAACCGAGCGCTACAAACTGATTCATTTCTACGGCAAGGGTGGTGAAAGAGCCGTTCCAGAAAACAAGTATCAGTGCCAACCGGGAACTTCTGAAAACTGGTGTTTCGAATATCTCAAATCCATCAACTACATCACCGATGATGCCGATATTGACTACTACGAGTTGTATGATATCCAGGTTGATCCGAACGAGCTGCACAACCTCTACGGCAAGCCTGGCATGCAGAAGGTAGAAAAGGAAATGAAGAAACTCCTCGCTACCTATCGCAGAAATCTGAAGGTAGATGAGTAAAGAAACCGAACAAAATAATATTGATATGAACAAGACGATATGGCTTACAGGGGTAGGTTTGGCGTGCCTTCCTACCCAGCTCTGTGCAAAACAGAACACCCCGCCCAACATTCTCTTCATACTGTGTGACGACATGGGATATGGCGATCTGGCTTGTTACGGCCAACCTTATATCCACACACCTAATATAGACCGAATGGCACAGGAGGGAATGAGATTCACCCAGGCTTATGCCGGTTCTCCCGTCTCGGCTCCGTCGAGAGCTACCCTCATGACTGGTCAGCATACGGGACATACACATGTGCGTGGAAACAAGGAATACTGGAGAGGTGTGCCAATGGTAAAATATGGCAACAACGAGGAGTATTCTGTCGTAGGACAGGAACCTTACGACCCGCAGCATAAGATTCTGCCCGAAATCATGAAGGACAAAGGATATAGAACCGGCGTATTCGGGAAATGGGCTGGCGGATATGAAGGTTCAGCTTCTACTCCCGACAAGCGTGGCGTGGACGAATTCTATGGCTATATCTGCCAGTTTCAGGCTCATCTCTATTATCCTAACTTTCTGAACCGCTACAGTCGTGCAATGGGAGATACAGCGGTGGTAAGAGAGGTGATGGAACAGAACATCCAGCATCCGATGTTCGGCAAGGATTATTTCAAGCGCAAACAGTATTCTGCCCGCATCATCCACGACAAGGCACTGGAATGGATAGACAGACAGGATAAGGAACATCCTTTCGTAGGATTCCTTACCTATACCCTGCCGCATGCCGAACTAGCCCAGCCGGAAGACTCTATTCTAGAGAATTACCAGAAACAGTTCTTTACCGATAAAACCTGGGGCGGATGGGAAGATTCGAGATACAACGCTGCGGTTCATACCCATGCACAGTTTGCCGGAATGATTACCCGACTGGACCAGTATGTGGGCGAAATCTTCGCCAAGCTGAAGGAGAAGGGACTCGACAGGAACACCATTGTCATCTTTACTTCAGATAACGGACCACATGAAGAAGGTGGTGCCGACCCGGAGTTCTTCGGTCGCGACGGTAAGTTGAAAGGTCTGAAGCGCCAGTGCTACGAAGGCGGCATCCGCATACCATTTATCGCCTGGTGGCCTGAGCATATCAAGGCAGGAGCGGTGAACGATACCCAGTTTGCCTTTTACGACCTGCTGCCTACTTTCTGCGATTTGGCTGGCATCAGAAACTTTGCCAAGCGTTATACCAACAGAAAGTTGGCTGGTGATGGTTTCGACGGAATCTCTATCGCTCCTACTCTTCTAGGCAAGGATGCAGAGCAGAAACATCACGATTACCTGTACTGGGAATTTCACGAAACCGACCAGATTGGCGTGAGAAAGGGCGACTGGAAACTGGTGGTAGTAAAAGGCGAGCCGCGGCTCTATAATCTGGCTTCCGATATCCACGAAGACCATAATGTGGCGGCAGAACATCCTAAGATTCTTACCGAACTCCTGGCTGCCATCAGAAAGGAGCATCGAGACAGCAAGGATTTCGAAATTACGCTGCCAAAGTTCTGATTTTCTCTCCCGGTTACAGAGAGATAGAGATTACAACTAGATTCAAGAAAAAATGATGAACGACAACATAGCAAATCCCTTTGCCAAGCCACTCTATGTAATGCTGAAGCCTGCAAGTGCCCATTGCAACCTGGCATGCAAATACTGTTATTATCTGGAGAAGAACAAGCTCTATCCCACTGCTCAGCGACATCTGATGAGCGATGAGATGCTGGAACAGTTTACCCGAGAATATATAGAGGCGCAAACCATGAGCCAGGTGCTCTTCACCTGGCATGGTGGCGAGCCTCTGCTGCGCTCCATCGACTTCTACCGCAAGGCTTTATCCCTACAGCAAAAGTATGCTGGAGGCAGGCGCATCGACAACGTAATTCAGACCAACGGCACGTTGCTGACCGATGAATGGTGCGAGTTTTTTGCCCAGAACCATTGGCTGGTAGGCATCTCTATCGATGGTCCGCAGCCTGATCATGACCATTACCGGCTGACGGCTGCGGGAAAACCATCGTGGCAGAAGGTGATGCAAGGCATCAAACTGCTGAAGAAACACGGGGTAGAATGGAATGCGATGGCGGTGGTAAATGCCTATAATGCCAATCATCCGCTGGAGTTCTACCGTTTCTTCAAGGAAAACGGCTGTCAGTTTCTGCAGTTCACACCTATCGTTGAGCGACAGACCCGACATGAGGATGGCCGTACCCTGGCAAGTCTTGCCGACAAGAATGAGATTCCGCTGAGCGAGGCATCAGTTACGCCGGAGCAGTGGGGCTACTTTCTCTGTGCAATTTTCGATGAATGGGTTCGGAAGGATGTGGGCAAAATCTTCGTTGAGATTTTCGACTGCACGCTGGCAAACTGGATGGGTGTTTCTCCCGGCATCTGTGCTTATTCCAAGGAATGCGGTCATGCGGGAGTGATGGAGCACAATGGCGATGTTTATTCCTGCGACCACTTTGTTTTTCCGGAGTATAAGTTGGGCAATATCCGTGACCATTCGCTCATCGACATGCTTTATGGTGAGCAGCAGCAGGAGTTCAGCCGTCTGAAACACAGTTCTCTTCCCCGCCAGTGCAAGGAGTGTGACATGGAGTTTGCCTGTCATGGAGAATGCCCAAAGAACCGCTTCATGAAAGATAAGTATGGCGATTCCGGTCTCAACTATCTCTGTCCGGGTTATTACCATTATTATCAGCATGTAGCGCCCTACATGGATTACATGAAGCAGGAACTCATGTCGCAGCGCCCACCTTCGAACATCATGAAAGTTGTACAGTAAGCATGACAGATTCTAAAAAAACAGCAAAATACTTGGAAAAAAGTCAGAAATATCGTACCTTTGCAGGCAAAAAGCAATTTTACGAATATGAAAAGAATCAAAATGCCACTCTTGGCAAGAATCATCATTGCCATCCTGTTGGGTGTAATCTTCGGCAATTTCTTCAATGAAGCGGCCGTCAGAGCGTTTCTCACCTTCAACGGCATCTTCAGCCAGTTTCTGGGCTTTATGATACCGCTCATCATCATCGGTCTCGTAACACCAGCCATTGCCGACATCGGTCACGGAGCCGGAAAACTCCTCCTTGCCACTGTGGGCATCGCCTTTGCCGACACCATCCTGGCGGGTCTGCTTGCCTATGGCACCGGCTCGGCACTATTCCCACACATGATTGCCAATTCTGCCCATGTGGCAGTAGATAAGGCTGAAGAACTCAAACCCTTCTTCGAAATCAAGATACCTGCCATGGTAGATGTGATGAGTGCCCTCGTTTTCTCGTTCATTGCCGGACTGGGCATTGCCCACAAAGGCAGCCGCACCATGCAGAACGTTTTTCAGGAATTCAAGGAAATCGTATCAGGTGTCATTGCCAAAGTCATCATTCCCCTACTGCCCCTTTACATCTTCGGCATCTTCCTGGGCATGACTTTCTCGGGCGAAGCCTACCATATCCTGCTGGTCTTCGCACAGATTATCCTCGTGATTCTCGTACTTCATATCGTCATCTTACTTTATGAATATCTGTTGGCTGGCGGCTTGTCCCACAAGAATCCTTTTAAGCTGTTGCTCAACATGTTGCCAGCCTACTTCACGGCACTTGGCACATCATCATCAGCAGCCACCATTCCGGTAACTCTGAAGCAGACCTTGAAAAACGGCGTCACCGATGGCATTGCCGGATTCACCATTCCGCTCTGTGCCACCATCCATCTCTCGGGTTCGATGATGAAGATTACCTGCTGTGCGCTCACCATCTGTCTCATCAATGGTATGCCTTGCAATCTCCCCCTCTTTCTCAACTTCATCTTCGTGCTCGCCATCTGCATGGTAGCAGCTCCGGGAGTTCCGGGAGGAGCCGTCATGGCAGCGCTAGGTCCGCTAGCCTCAGTTTTAGGTTTCAATGCTGATATGCAAGCACTTATGATAGCCCTCTATATTGCGATGGACAGTTTCGGTACCGCCTGCAATGTAACCGGCGATGGCGCCATTGCTATAGTCGTGGATAAGATATTCAGAAAGGATAAATAAAAAATAAAAGAGGGTGTGTCACAGACTTATGACACACCCTCATCTTTATATAAATCTCTCTCTATTTCTAAAGTGATTCACATATATATATTATGTATATCGTATGTTCTATTCTTACTTGCTCAAGCTAACAGAATGGCTCATGTTAGTCATTTCTGGAATTGAGTTTACTACGTGTTTCAA
Organism: Segatella copri; assembly: GCA_021622245.1. GTDB lineage: Bacteria > Bacteroidota > Bacteroidia > Bacteroidales > Bacteroidaceae > Prevotella > Prevotella copri_J. Next base: position 35,025 of record JAJVTK010000021.1, read on the forward strand.
GAACATGCCCATGCAAAGAACCATACCTGAAAACATAACTGCGGCGAAAGCCATTGTAAAAATAGTCATCATAATTATTAACCTTTTTAAAATTTATTATTTGTTATTCCTTAAACACGAGTGCAAAGTTAACACTTTTTTATCGAATAACGGCATCTTTTGCCGAGAAATATCATTGCAATATGTTTTTCTTGATATGGGTCAACCACTTGTTTTTAGCCTTGAAAATGACATTTTGCTATCGGATATGTTATTTTTGTGGCAATAATTTATATATATCATTTTTCTCGCTTTATTATGTGTGTAACAAGATAGGGCTTCCTGTCAGATGATAAGAAGTCAGAATCGAAGTGAAAGCCAATCATCGAACTTCACGTTCTGGAAGGTATGGATGCCCAGTTTCTCGGCAGCCTCACAGTTTTCCTTCAGATCATCGATGAAGAGGGTTTCATCGGGATTGATGTTCGCCTGCCTGATTACCTCCTCATAGATGTGGGCATCAGGCTTAGCCAAGTGCATTCGCTGAGAGAGGAAACAGTGCTCGAAATAATCCTCTACCCCATGGTTCTGATAAGGGAAGAGATGCTCCACGCAATAATCCCAGTGTATATCAATGGTATTGCTCAAGAGGAAGAGGCGGTAACCAGCCTTCTTCAACTGCAGGAGTCGCTCCTTTTTCTCATCAGGAATCTCCACCAGCATCTTGTTGGCAGCATCGATGATCTCTTCATTCGTCACATCAGCTCCAGTCAACTCACGGGCTGCATCACAGAATGCTTCGGTGGTAATCATTCCAACACCCAGTTTACTCATCAGCTTCATCCCTTCACTCTGGGGATTCGGATTAGCCAGTTTCCCCATTTCTATCGCCTTGAAAGCCCCGATGCATCCTTCCGGATTGAGCTTCACCAGGACATTTCCCAAATCAAATATGATATTCTTGTATTGCATAATCTATACCTTATTTTAAATCGCACTTTTAATCTTTAATTAGATACTTACTGCAAAAGTACTGTAAATTCGGGAGAAAACAAATGATTTGGAAAAGGAATGGCGGGAATATAACATTTATTAGTAAAAGAGGAAAGCCTGTGTATGAGAAAGTTTTTCTAAAACTAATGCCACTATTACCACACTTCAAGTTAACCAATTGGTTTTTAGATATTTAAGCGTTGCAACAAGGGCATTTTCTATTATCACCTATTGCCACCTATTGCCACACTCGGGCGAAAAACGGGGGATTCTCAGCGAAAAAGCAGAGAAATACTTATTGTTTTCGCAGAAAAACATTAAAAAAGTGGAGAAAAAGGCTTGCGGTTTCGAACATTTTTTTGTATTTTTGCAACCAACAGGAAAAATTCCTGCCGATTCCACCTAGAAGCTTACGACTCCTGTGAAACCACTTTTTATACAATTTTAATTCCAAAAACCTATGACACAAGCAGATTTAGTCAGACTATACTTCAACAAAGAAAGTGCTTACAACTCATGGGACTATTGCTTCAACCAGCAATGTCCACTGGCTCAGGAATGTGCACACTATCTGTCCGTAACCTACAAAAAACCGGAACAGACCAAAGGCTACGCCATCTATCCCGATGCCTACCACGACAACAAGTGCGAACATTTCCTGCAGCTGCAGATGATGAAAATGGCATACGGCTTTATGAATATTCTTGAAGAACTGAAGCGTAAAGACGAAGCCAGTTTCAGAGTACACATGACTTCCTACTTCGGAAGCAAGACTTCATACTATCGCTATAAATTAGGACAGACAGGACTCGTGCCTGAACAGCAGCAGTACGTGCTGAAATGGTGCCAGCAACATGGATACACCAACATGAGGTTCGACCGCTATGCAGAAGAGGTCAACTATTAACAGCCGCACGCCGATAAAGATTTTAACCCACGTACATGGTCACTCGTACCCGTGTACATGAGTATCCGTACCCATGTACACGGGTACGGATGACCAACACGATGAGCACGGATGACCGAGACGACGGGCACGAGTGCCCGGCATAGTCGGGCACATTTGCCCAACGTCTTGGGCAAAGCTGGGCAAAACCATCGGCAATCCTAAGTATCACCCTATCAATAAATTAACAGAAATATGAAGTTTACTATTACAAGAATCAACAAGCAGAACAAGTTGATGGTCAGTTCGAAAACCGTAGAACGGTTTCTGGAGCGCATCGCTAAAGATGATGCCAAACTGAGTGTCACCAATTTCAGAATGAGTGTGCCACTCATGGAGGCCGACTACCAGTACTACAAAGGCATCAAGGAATGGCAGCACGTTTATCCAGCCGCAGAATTCAACAAGGATGAAAGCGGCAATCTCGTCTTCCAGAAATCAAACGGACTGGTGATGCTCCACTTCATCAACCTCATGTCGGACCAGGAAAAAGATGCCGTCAAGAAGACGGTCAGTCTGCTGCCGATGACCTTTGCTGCCTTCGAAGGAGCCGACGGCAGAAGCCTCATCGTGCTCGTAAGCATCTGCAACGAAGAAGGAAAAATCCCGACAAAAGAAGCCGACGCCGACTTACTCTACCAGTCTGCCTACGAACAGGTAAAAACGCTCTACCAGTCGCAGGTACAGGCAGCCATCAAACCCGAAAAGCCATCATTGGCATCCAACTTCATGCTTACGCTGGATGTCTCTCCTTATTATAACAGCAAGGCAGTGGCGATGCGCATCCCCCAAAATATGAAGAAAGTAGCCTCAGCCCCTAAGAATGTAGACGATCTGAAGACATACGATGACTATGAATTTCTCTACCGCAAGGCAGCAGAAGAGACGAAGGAAGAGATGAAAAAAGCCAACATCTCATGGCAGAACGCTGAAGACCGGTTCCTTGCCGGTTTCTCAGCCATCGCCATCAAGCTCTGCAACATGGGCCTCAGCGAAGAAGAAGCTTTCATCCATATCCGCCGCAACAACTGGGGACATGTGACAGAAGAGAAACTCCGCCAGATAGTGGGCACAGCTTACGATACCCATTCCAAAGACAGGAAGACGGAGAAATCAGGCTCAGGCAGAAAAGGCCGTGCCGAAATTCTGCAGATGATCAGATATCTGGAGAGCCGGTACCAGTTCCGTTACAATACCGTGATGAAATATACCGAATACCGCCCGAACAATTCATGGGTTGGCGATTTCAGACCGGTGGATGCCCGTGTGCAGAAAAGCATGACGCTGGATGTTCAGATAGCCGACATCCACGTAAGCATCAAGGATGTAAGGAATTTTCTAGAGTCAGACCGCATCAGAAACTACAGCCCAATAGAGTCCTATCTCTATGACTGTCTGGGAAAATGGGACGGCAAGGACCGCATCCGTACCCTGGCACGAACCGTACCCACCAACAATCCTCATTGGGAAGACTGGTTTTACACCTGGTTTCTGGGAATGGTTGACCAGTGGCGCGGCATGTATCGCCGTCAATATGGCAACAGTACCATGCCGCTTCTCATTTCCAAGCAAGGTTACAACAAGAGCACCTTCTGCCGCCGTCTCATCCCTACCGAATTATCGTGGGGCTTCAGCGACAACATGATTCTCTCAGAAAAGCGTCAGGTATTGCAGGCGATGTCACAATTTCTGCTTATCAATCTCGATGAGTTCAATCAGATTTCACCACAGGTGCAGCAGGGATTTCTGAAGAATCTGCTGCAGTTGCCTACGGTGAAAATCAAGCCGCCATACGGAAGTCATGTACAGGAATTTCCTCGTCTAGCCTCCTTCATCGCCACGAGCAACATGACCGATATTCTTTCCGACCCATCCGGCAACCGCCGTTTCCTGGGAGTAGAACTGACGGGACCTATCGATGTGAGTGGCAGACTGAACTATGAGCAACTTTATGCGCAGGCGATGCAAGCTTTGGAGCGTGGCGAAAAATCCTATTTCGACGCCAAGGAAACCGCCATCATCATGCAACATAACAGACAATTTGAACAGATTTCCCCTATCAAGCAATGTTTTCTGCAGGTTTTTGAGCCTGCAAGTACCCCGGAAAATGGCGAATATCTGATGGCAGCCGCTATTTTCGACATTTTGAAGCAGAAATTCGGCTCTTCTCTCCAGGTTTCGAGTATACAGAAATTGGGCAGAGAGCTTCAGAATATAGAAGGTTTGAGGAACCGAAGAACAAGATTTGGTACTGAGTATCTGGTAGTTAGGAAATAACCTACTCACTTTCCATCTCATTCCCTTATAAAAAGAGTGTGGCAATGCGTGGCATTAGGTGGCAACAGAAATACCGCTTACTGCCACGCATTATTCACTTATAATCAAGGAGTTAAGGTATTGGTGACAGATGTGGCAATAAGAATAGAAAAACAGCACCATGTAGAGTGGTTGTTCGGAATTCCGAACAACCACTTTTTGCTTTACCATTCGCATGTATTGGCAATTGTGCCGAAATCATGAACTTCATTATGCGAACTCATCCACTTCATTTCACGAGTTCATCCACTTCATTTCATGAGTTCATCTACTTAATTGAGTTGACACATACGGCTGCGGTGGCTGATGGAGACGACTGAGTTAGCAGAATGAGACGGCTGAGTTGGCAGAATGAGACGGCTGAGTTGGCAGAATGAGACGGCTGAGTTAGCAGAAAGAGTCGAATGCGGTGACCGAAAGAGTCGAATGCGGTGGCTGGAGGAGTCGAATGCGGTGGCTGGAGGAGTCGAATGCGATAACTGAAGGAGTCGAATGCGGTGACCGAAGG
>JAJVTK010000021.1:39866-65775 GCA_021622245.1 Segatella copri
GACCGAAGGAGTCGAATGCGGTGACCGAAGGAGACGAATGCTGTGGCTGGAGGAGTCGAATGCGATAACTGAAGGAGTCGAATGCGGTGACCGAAGGAGTCGAATGCGGTGACCGAAGGAGTCGAATGCGGTGACCGAAGGAGACGAATGCTGTGGCTGGAGGAGACACATTCTGAACACTTATAACTAGAGTTTGCGGTATCTAATACTAAAGCTATCAGTACTTCTGAATTAATTCCATAAAGGTACGATTAGAACTTTTGCTCCTTACAAGCTCTATTATCGGTATTGCCATTTCAATTCCATAAAGGTACAATTAGAACCTTCGATTCGAATGCGTCATCACTGATTTTCTGAAATTTCAATTCCATAAAGGTACAATTAGAACCGGATTTAACGGTGCAAGTAACTGTTTCGCTGTTATTTCAATTCCATAAAGGTACAATTAGAACGGACGTCCATGAACATCCAGCAAGACTTGCCCTCGTAATTTCAATTCCATAAAGGTACAATTAGAACGTAACGCCATTCTCATCCTTGCGAGTAAGAGAGTAATTTCAATTCCATAAAGGTACAATTAGAACCAGAAATCGAAGATGAAACAAGTTTCAAAGACGCATTATTTCAATTCCATAAAGGTACAATTAGAACCTCCCAGAACGGACGAATAAAGCGAGGACATTGACAATTTCAATTCCATAAAGGTACAATTAGAACAATATGAAAATTAAAAATCACTTTTTGTGCATGAATTTCAATTCCATAAAGGTACAATTAGAACTCGCCATGCCGAAACCGCTAAACTTTTGCAGTTGCTATTTCAATTCCATAAAGGTACAATTAGAACCTGGTGGTTCTGATATCCCTGATATGTCTGATACTTAATTTCAATTCCATAAAGGTACAATTAGAACGCCCTCGCCCTTTTTCTGCTTATCGTGATAGTTTATTTCAATTCCATAAAGGTACAATTAGAACATATATCTAGGGAAAAGAAGACATTAACTCTTAAATTTCAATTCCATAAAGGTGCGATTAGAACCTCTAAAACGTTTGAATTTGACTTTTTCATTTTAATTATTTCAATTCCATAAAGGTGCGATTAGAACGGACGTGCCATTCATTATCCATCAATTTGATGTAGATTTCAATTCCATAAAGGTGCGATTAGAACAATTCATTTATTACGTGCTTTTGCCTGTTTGCCCATTTCAATTCCATAAAGGTGCGATTAGAACCTGCACAGTCATTCACCCTAGAGCCTTCTATTTTCGCGCATTTCAATTCCATAAAGGTGCGATTAGAACTGAATTGATTCCTTGTTCTGTGTTTGAGCTTAACCCATTTCAATTCCATAAAGGTGCGATTAGAACAAAGCCGATGCTATCTCCATCCTTCGCCGCTGTTACATTTCAATTCCATAAAGGTGCGATTAGAACAAGAGTAGGGTTGAGGCCGTAATCATTCAACATCAATTTCAATTCCATAAAGGTGCGATTAGAACCTTCTATTTCCTCGTTGGTCTCCTCGTGTTGAGGCTGATTTCAATTCCATAAAGGTGCGATTAGAACTTTCAGGAGGTAGTTCCCCTGCGAATGGGTCGCCCTCTATTTCAATTCCATAAAGGTGCGATTAGAACTCTACGTCCTTGTTTAGAAGGGTCGCTTGTGCCGATTTCAATTCCATAAAGGTGCGATTAGAACGGTAATGTTGATAGAGATTGCTTGCACTCGCAGGGTAATTTCAATTCCATAAAGGTGCGATTAGAACATTATTTTTCTGGTGTGTTGCCTACAAGTCAATTATTTCAATTCCATAAAGGTACAATTAGAACCTGTAGTGTCTGCTGGAGAGACAAGAGATCTCCCATTTCAATTCCATAAAGGTACAATTAGAACTAGGTTTGCCTATTGGCAATTTCACAAGTCAGTATCATTTCAATTCCATAAAGGTACAATTAGAACTATGATAAGTAGAACGATAGCAATGAGCATCCATATTTCAATTCCATAAAGGTACAATTAGAACTACGTATAAAGTTCTCATTATCACACATTGTAAGATTTCAATTCCATAAAGGTACAATTAGAACATTTCTCGCCCTTTATTATGGCAATGGTCTCTCCGATTTCAATTCCATAAAGGTACAATTAGAACTTTCCAAAATTCATCATAATCAATATCTTTAAGTATTTCAATTCCATAAAGGTACAATTAGAACTCATGGTCAGTTTTGCTCTGGTGGTTCTTTGTCTGCTATTTCAATTCCATAAAGGTACAATTAGAACCTCCTTAGCCATCTCCTTCTTTAGCTTTGTTACGAATTTCAATTCCATAAAGGTACAATTAGAACCCTCAAAGTTCTATCTAGATACTTCCGCCGATATTGATTTCAATTCCATAAAGGTACAATTAGAACGATATTCAATGCTGAAGACGTGAAGGGAATCCTTAATTTCAATTCCATAAAGGTACAATTAGAACGCATAATATGCAAAACGCAAATAATCATAAATATCAATTTCAATTCCATAAAGGTACAATTAGAACATCTCCAAGGGCGCAACCATCGGGGATATTCTCTATTATTTCAATTCCATAAAGGTACAATTAGAACTAACAACCGCCATGGAGGATGCTTCTCCTGTTACCGAATTTCAATTCCATAAAGGTACAATTAGAACTCAATATGGCTTATGTAATTAGACGTCTGTCTCGCTAATTTCAATTCCATAAAGGTACAATTAGAACGTGTGAACCCTCTGAGTTACACTGTAGCTAACGGATTTCAATTCCATAAAGGTACAATTAGAACTTATCGGTGCCTTATATCAACTGATAAGCAATTTGGAAATTTCAATTCCATAAAGGTACAATTAGAACGATTTTTATATTTTCGATAATGATTTTGTTGACAAGAATTTCAATTCCATAAAGGTACAATTAGAACTCAGTTTGGTTCTGAGAGTGTTGTTAATCTTAATCTATTTCAATTCCATAAAGGTACAATTAGAACAGAAGATGGATTTGACCGACTCTCGCTATCAGCAAATTTCAATTCCATAAAGGTACAATTAGAACAGACTTGGCCAACAAGTATATGAAGGACAAGATTATTTCAATTCCATAAAGGTACAATTAGAACATTCTATTTTTGTGGATTTTCTGCTTTCAACATTTGTATTTCAATTCCATAAAGGTACAATTAGAACAATATAACCCGGCAAGATGTAAACACTTGAAGTTATTTCAATTCCATAAAGGTACAATTAGAACGCCTCTGACTTCGTTATTCCGGAGTTGGATTCTATATTTCAATTCCATAAAGGTACAATTAGAACTAGCCTAGCAGCTACTTTCTTCACTTGCTCAGAAATTTCAATTCCATAAAGGTACAATTAGAACCATCGGACCATTATTTAAAATGAGCTCAGTGCCGACATTTCAATTCCATAAAGGTACAATTAGAACACTTGAACTATGCATCTGCTCGTTCTGCTTATGCTAATTTCAATTCCATAAAGGTACAATTAGAACCGGTGCTCCAACGTCCTTTAAAATGTTCTGATATATTTCAATTCCATAAAGGTACAATTAGAACTAAGGTTGAGAAGACTAAGGATTTCATGCATCAGTATTTCAATTCCATAAAGGTACAATTAGAACAGCATAACACATATTAACCATGCCAACATACAATATTTCAATTCCATAAAGGTACAATTAGAACCCACCAGGCGGTTTTTCTCTGTATCTATAAAGATACATTTCAATTCCATAAAGGTACAATTAGAACGTATACACCATCTTCAGAAGGATAGGCATAGTACAATTTCAATTCCATAAAGGTACAATTAGAACCATCTTAATTATGCTCAAGCTAAAAATGCGTATGCCAATTTCAATTCCATAAAGGTACAATTAGAACTTATCTATCAAAGTGTTTAATGTATTGCCATTTCAAATTTCAATTCCATAAAGGTACAATTAGAACGTTCTGCTGCATCTGCTAAGTTGTTGCAGTTGCTATTTCAATTCCATAAAGGTACAATTAGAACAACGTCTAAATTATGTTCTTTTTCACATTTCCGTATTTCAATTCCATAAAGGTACAATTAGAACTCTGCTTCCGGTTCTGCTTCTATTAATGGTGTTACATTTCAATTCCATAAAGGTACAATTAGAACACCAATACGTGACGGTTTGGACTATATGTATATACATTTCAATTCCATAAAGGTACAATTAGAACGGAGTATTCCGCCCGATTGGTCTTAACTTCTCTATATTTCAATTCCATAAAGGTACAATTAGAACACCATATAATCGATATTGCATAAAGAAGCATCATAATTTCAATTCCATAAAGGTACAATTAGAACTCACCTTTTTTGATAGCTGAAACAAAACTTTCTTCATTTCAATTCCATAAAGGTACAATTAGAACTACACTGCATACCGCTTGAGTAGCCCTCGAAAGAGATTTCAATTCCATAAAGGTACAATTAGAACGGTTTTTTACATTCATATACGATAGCGTTAAAAGTATTTCAATTCCATAAAGGTACAATTAGAACAGAAAATGGATTTAACTGACTCTCGCTATCAGCAAATTTCAATTCCATAAAGGTACAATTAGAACACATACTGATTCAGCTTCTAAGAGGCAACCTTGCAATTTCAATTCCATAAAGGTACAATTAGAACTTTCTGTTTCTCCAGATGCAGATTATAACTCTGTATTTCAATTCCATAAAGGTACAATTAGAACTGAGAACTAACGACAACTAACGACAACTAACGCTATTTCAATTCCATAAAGGTACAATTAGAACTTTGCTCAAAAGACATCTTACCTGAACAAGTAAATTTATTTCAATTCCATAAAGGTACAATTAGAACCATATTTCACTATGAAATTTGTCAATTGTTGCACATTTCAATTCCATAAAGGTACAATTAGAACATTCTATTTTGTCTTTAGTGTCTTGATTCATTTTTCTATTTCAATTCCATAAAGGTACAATTAGAACAATATGTGTTATGCGACGAGAAATCTTTCTCGCTAATTTCAATTCCATAAAGGTACAATTAGAACTAACCAAGAAGCTGCAAAAGCTTAGCAGTTTCAGCAATTTCAATTCCATAAAGGTACAATTAGAACGTCTGAAACTCGCTACCAGCTTATCACAAAGTCAATTTCAATTCCATAAAGGTACAATTAGAACAATTGATATCGTTCATATATATTTGCCTTATCCGTGAATTTCAATTCCATAAAGGTACAATTAGAACAGTTGATAACATGAGGGATAGTCTTTTCCTTCTTATTTCAATTCCATAAAGGTACAATTAGAACATGCCCATTAAGAGCCCGAGCAAAGGTGCGAAGACATTTCAATTCCATAAAGGTACAATTAGAACAAGTCGGGGAAATTTACCCGACTTTGCATTTTTGCATTTCAATTCCATAAAGGTACAATTAGAACACAATAAAATATTATCTGAAACCTTTAACTTTTTTATTTCAATTCCATAAAGGTACAATTAGAACGCAACGACCTCATTACTTTCTGTACCGTCATCGGTGATTTCAATTCCATAAAGGTACAATTAGAACCTTCACTCTCTCTGCGCCCCCTCGGTCGCTCGAAAAAGATTTCAATTCCATAAAGGTACAATTAGAACTTTGTCAAGCTGATTGATAGTGTGTGTTGGTTGTCAAATTTCAATTCCATAAAGGTACAATTAGAACGCTAACTTGGCTTTGCGTGATTTCGTTCTTCGTCTATTTCAATTCCATAAAGGTACAATTAGAACTCACCAACACGGAAAGCTTGAAACTCATCATTGTAATTTCAATTCCATAAAGGTACAATTAGAACGTTCCGTAATCGGAGTAGGCGCAGCAGCATCCATATTTCAATTCCATAAAGGTACAATTAGAACCCGTTAATCCTTAGGCATAGATGCTCGAAGAATCAATAGGTTTGTGGGTGCAAAGATACAAAAAATCTTCAGAAAAAATGTCGATGCCTAAAGATATTTTTTCTGCGGCCTTACGACAACCTGCCTATTTATGGAGGTTTCAATAAGTCAAAGAACACTTTCGGAGGTTTTTCCGAACCTAGAAACGGGAAAATAGAACCACATCGACAACTCTTTATAAGAAATTATCGGTAGACATTCTTTCTTTTCCAAGAATCTGTTTGTTCATATTATACCCCATTTTATTGGTGAAAACAATGACACTATCCTCGGATTCATCAATGATAGCTTTCATCTTCATTTGCAATTCCCGAAGTTTAGCTTCAGATAATTCTCCTTCCAATACTGAGTTCTGAATCCAACACAAATATTGGCGGCAAAGCTTCAACATTTTGCCTACTCGCTTCTCACCTACATCATAAACTATAATCACATACATATCACCAATACATTTTAAAAGGTTTATATTCTTCTATTCCTAAAATATCTTTTAGTAGCTTATAGCATTCCAACTTTATAAGATGCTTATAGCTTACATTACGTCCTAAGGAACGATGACGGAATGTCTCATCATAACGCTCTTCCATGGCCTTTACAAAAATCTTCTTTCCCTTTTCGTTCAAAAGACATTTGTTGAGTTTCTTATCAAAATGACTGGTGCTTAAAGCATGCTTATTGAGTACCTTGAAGATGACTCTATCCACGATAATAGGTTTGAAGATCTCGGATATATCAAGACATAACGAAAAACGCCTTTCTCCTGGAGTATGCAGAAAGCTTATCGTTGGATTGAGCTGAGTTTGATGAACTGCCCGGAGAGTTTCAGTATAACACATCATGTTGCCAAAAGATATGAGAGCATTCACCTCATTCTCTGGCGGTTGCTTGGTTCTTGATCCCATGTTGAAATCATCGAGAATGATATCGAATGCAGCATAATATGCCTGTCTGATATTTCCCTCAATTCCCATTATCTCATCTACAGCCTTAGCATCTGGCAAAGTATTACTCAATCTTTTAATAGTATCGATAATATCTTGCAGGTCTTTTCCTCTACGATTATAATAGTTGAGGTTCATAACCATATTCCAAGCTGCTCCCTGAATGAATTTACGAGCCAATTCTACCCTTTTCTTCTTATTTTGGTACGCAGATGTTTGTGCCAACAATGCCTTGCCAGAAAGAAGACTTTCCCTTGGCATGAAGCTTCCGGTATAGTTCTCATAATAGTCGAAGAAGTGGACTGGAATACCTTTCTGCCCCAGAAAGTTGAACAAAGCGCTATTTGTCCGCAGACTTCCAAAGGCATACAGTTCCGCAACATCCTCAATAGGAATGTATCGAGGTTGCTGCTTGATTTCTTCATTATCTTCATTCACGATAACAGGCGTGAACTTCAGCGTATTATCTCTGCGTTCCATGATGCCTGGATTGAACAGATAGAAACTTCTTTTCATTCTTCTTCCTCCAACTCGTTTATATAACAAAAATCGAAATAACTACAATTCTTACAGATGCCTTTCTTAACTTTAGACGGGCAAACATCTTGAGAGATTATCTTAATAATGTCCTTAGATATAACCTGAATGTCATCTCTATCAACATCTGTCAAGATTACTTCTTTTGTCTTTCTCAAAAGAGGATATTCCAAGATGCCCTTCACGCCATCTATTCCATGTTGCTCGAAAACATACATGTAATATTTCAGTTGCCATTCATGAGCTTTATCCACCTTATTAGATTTCTTTATCTCATGGATGACCTTGTTCTTGGCATCATAGTAATCCACTTTGATACCATCAATCTCCACTTCCTCATACTTTGATGTACGTTGCGGATAACTTGATTCATGCACCAGCTTTCCTTCATAGACCAAGTCTGATTCTTGTTCCATGTTGATGCCATTGGCAAACAACCATAGTTTGCGATGGCAAAGCTGGTAATAGTTGAAATGAGTACCTGTTATAACCATAGAGAAAAACCAATAGGAGGCTCCAGGTAAAAACCAGGAGTCTCTTTATTTACATTAAATCTGATTCTCGTAATCAAACGCCATCATTCTATCAACCAACTCCTGTTTAGCCTTAGCCAAAGCATCTGCGCTTTCCGTCTCAGTCACGACATAACTTGCACATGGAAGAGTTATAAATGTCTTGGCACCAGCATTTTCGTCAACGATAGGCTTTGCCTTTAGCACAGATTCCTCTTCCTCAACAAGTTTAGCACGAATAGCTGCAGCTAAAGTATTTGCATTATCACTAATAGCAATAGCTAAAGTCTCCATCAAACTGAAGGTTCTTGCCTGATTGGATGTGATATGCCAATCAATCAGAGCATCGGCTATAGCTGGAATAATCTGCTCACGCTGTTCTTTCGGCATCAACAAGCATTCACCAAAAGAAGTAGTAATTACCTTCCATCCATCTTCTTTCAGTTTCTCTACCATATCTGATGTAATCTCTGGTTCCAACTGATTAGTTGAAACGCAGAACAAACGTCGCAAATCAATAGCTACATCATATACAAAAAGACCAGTTGCTCGATTATTATTCTTAGTAATCCATTTACGATACAAACTTCTATCGTTTCCAGCCAAGAGGTTACTAATCTGCTCTTCTGTCAAACGATTTCCATTTGCATCACGCACAACAACTTTATGTACGTTAGGCTTATCAGAACGATCGAATGAAATGTTCTCCTTAGGAAATGCAGCCAAAAGCGGATGCAAAGGTGTCATCGCAGAAATACTTAAAGGACTTCTGCGCTTTACCGTTTTTTCCTTACCATCTTTAACAGCTCTCATCCAACCACCTAAAAGCTGGTCGATATAATGTGGATCGCAAGACGAAAGGACCTCACCTTCTTTAAGCGCACCTTTCTTATCTACATCAAAATAAAACTCAGCAGGAGAAGGTTGAACACCTAAAACATCGTTAAGCTGCTCCATGATAGAACGCTTAACCTGCTGACCACTTGAGAATGGAACTCGTACGTTGAACTGTGGGTCATAATATGACTTCTGACCATCATCTACACAGAACACAGTAAACGCAGCATGTTTGAAACCACGTAAATAAATAAAAGAATTCTCTTTCATAATCTTGTATTTTAAATTGTTATTATAATGTCTTATACTGGAAACGCAAAAGTGTTAAGAAGTATGGTACATTGTCTGTTGGCATACCATGAATCTCCTTCACGATTCCTTTAAACTCATCTTTCTTACCAATGAATGAAACAACCTCTGCAGCAGCTGCTATGAACTGTTTCTTATTAGTTGCATTGAGCATTGTCTCAACTAAATTTTTACGTTTGGTACTGATAGACTTATCTTTATCACTAGAGGCTTCGTTCAACAACTTAGCCAACTCTTGGGATTTCTCCCATAATTCATCATTATTCAACATAGCGTATATCCAAATTATATAAACATTGTAATTAATATTATCATAATTATGTGCCTTTGGCTGTTTTCCCTTATATACATAATCTCTCAGCCCTTTAGGCTCCATGGCTTTTATACCTATAGCCCCATAAGTACAAGCCGTTTTGAATCCAATGGCTGTTCCCCATAAAGACTCTGCATTTCTACCATTGCTCATCCCAAATATCTTTTCATAGAGATGAATTGGACGGCGTATTTGAGTCAAATCAAAAGGGATAAAACCTATGGTTGTATTTGATTTACTCAAAATGTAAATATACGCCAAAAGCTTTACTACATCATATTTGCGAGATATGGCTATAAGGATCTTTGTCCATGTTTGGGTTTCAATACCAATTATTCCATCTTTATCCACCTTATAGGGAGCAAAATTCGCTAACGGATTCTCTTTCTCATATTCTCTTTGATCATAATAATGAAAAAGCCATTGACCATTCCAACTATTTATTTTATTGCCATCCAACATTAATGTCTCATTTAGAGCTTTGCGATAAAATTTCCATCCTTTAAATATATCAAGTAGAATGTTCTTATGAGTAAAAAGAATAGAAACTCCTCCACTTACAGTAATACCTAACGCACCACCTATCCATGATAAGAATATATCTTCTTTAGAAGTATTCATTTTCAAATCGGTCACTTGTCCTGAAGTTTTGGCATTTACTTCAATAGAAGGATAACCTATAGCAATACTCATATCAGCATCATTATTTTCAACTTTTTCTATAAATGCATTAAGTCGTTTTGCTCTTTGTTCTATATTCTCAAAGCTTTTAATTCCCTTTATACAATCACGACAACTTGGTAGTTGTTGTACAAATGGAGAGTTTATTGCATACATCATCTGCTTGTTTTGATCAAAAAACAAGGGATAGAACTGCTCCAAGAATAAAGTTCGGGCATCATAGCTGGTGCCATATTCTTCATTGTAAGCATCCAGGAATATCTTTCCAATATTTGATGTTATCATATTTTACAGTATTTCAAACGATTGATAATATTCTATTTTACACAAATCGGGTAACAATCCCTTTTCTTTATCATATCCTTTGTTCGGAATGACAAAAGGATGCGACCCCTTATTGAGCTGATCAAGATTTCTATGTGCAATGGAATGATAGCTTACAGGTATTTCCATTTCAATTCTTTCCAATCCATTGGCACATAAGTATCTGTCTTTATCTTCTTCTGTAATACAAACAGCAGAATTGATGTCAAGCGTTTCCAGTAACGCTGATTTCGGATGATGACAAAGTGCCTTTAACACCCATTTTCCTTCCAAGAACGCCACTCCAGTAAAGTCTATATTCTGAAAGTCTATCTTTGGATATACCTTATCTATCATTTCCTGAACATGACATTCCTCCATGATGTCACCACTGTCTGGCAGGACACTGAAAGTATCTTTCAGAACATCCAGACTATAAGGAAGAGCTTCTTTATCATCTTCAGATGGTGCTATGACATATATCGGCTTGTAGTGTCCAATGGTATCTCTTGTACGCTTGCGATTAATTCGTCCAAAACGCTGTGTAAGAGCATCAATTGGAGCACACTCAGTAATCATTATATCAAAGCTGATATCAAGACTGACCTCTACTACTTGAGTGGAAACTACGATGCATGGAACGTTTTCTAATTGATTGAAGTCTTCACGCAACTTTGTTTCCAATTTAGCCCTGTCGCTTCGTTTGTACCTGCTATGCACAAGCATCTTCTTCACATCCGGATATAATTTCTCAATAAACTCATATAGTTTCTGTGCTCTTTTTACTTGATTACATACTATGAGAACTTTAGAATTGCTTTCGATTGCTGAGGCTATCACACCATAAGATTCTTTTTTATCATCGAGCTTGTAGATTTGATGCCTGTTAAATGATTGAAGCGTCAGAGAATCCAACTTTACCTCATAAACTGCATCAGCTCCACCCAATAGTTGAAGTATCTTCTGATACAATACTGTCGGCATTGTTGCCGTACCAACATGTACCCTACACTCCAGCGCAACAAGAATTTCTATAATGCGTAGAACTATAGACTGCATAACATCAGAATAGGTGTGTATCTCATCGAGAATCACATCACAACCTTTTAAATCCATAGCCATAGCCTCATATCCTTTGATTCCAAAAACTACAGAGGCCATCTGGTGTGGAGTAAGGACCTTCACTGATGCACCAACATGACGCTGCATGATACTTTCCTCTATCTTACCGTCTTTCACTTTCAGATTAGAGGCTGCATGTAGAAGATGAACTTGAGCATTAGTATTACTCAAATCATTCTTTATTCTATCATACATAGCATTAATTGATGCTTGAAAAGGCAGTGTATAGAAAACTCTTCCACGACAACGCCTCAACAAAAAATCAGTTTTTCCAGCTCCAGTTGGAGCCGTTACCAACGTATGCATCTTCTTACTATCCGAAGAAATCAATGATAAAGGATAGAGTTCACTTTGCCTATTGTAAAAAGACAGATCAGGTTTGATGAAGAGTTTATCAAGCGGCATTTCAAATGCAGTCTCCATAGCAGAAGCCATGTGATCTGCCGCCATCAACAACCCTCTCCATTCAGAACACCCCTTTTTTCTACCATCACAATAGTCTATGACATATTCGTAATTTTCTTTTGCCTCTTCCAAAGAAACCTCATGAGTTTCCAAGCCAAGGCTTTCAAGAATATCAATGGCTATATGACTCCATTCCGAGAATAACTTTGAATGTTCCTTGAAGCAATCTGATGCATCATCTAAATCTAAAATGCCCAAATCCCGAACATCTTTATACATAGATTTATGATGAGCTACAATCATATCTATCACAGCCTTTCTATGTTCCTGACATACCAACGACAGAAAGAACAAGGAAGCTATTTCATGGCGAAAAACAGAGCCAGGCTTCTTCTTGTTTGGGGAAATCAGCGATTGCTGGAACACTGGACTTACCTTTCCGATGTCATGCAATAAAGCTCCTTCTACCGCAATCTGTTCATCAAATCCTAAATGTTTAGCCATTACACGAGCGGTATCAGCAACATTCTTAAGATGCTGATACAAACAAACATGTCCATTCTGCTCGCTTTTAGCTAATATTTCTTGATGAATATTCATATAGTTACATCATTAAAGTAAAGATTGACCATTATACTCTATCCAGCCAAACATTGGCTGATTATCGTTAAAACGATTATAGCCAACAAGGAAAGACTGCTCAGAATTTCCAAAGCGCAATTCAAAACCAGGTAATTGATTGAATTGTTCTTCTTCCATTACACTGATTTCAGATTCCGGCAAGAGAATATCTTCATTTCTGCATACACATACATGTTGCTTTGATGCAATAATAGCATCTTCTTCGTTTTCAAAAGCAATATATAAAACCGGATGCAAAAGAACAGAACGCTTCAATACAGAACGATTTTTAATGAAAGTCCTATATTTCTCCCACCCTCTTGGATGTGTTACTTCCTGTTGAGAATCCATGGAATCATACTTTAATTTGTGCCTCAAAATTTTATGGATTCCTGGAACGCTCAAAAGTTCTGGAAACAGTTTTTTCTCTATGCCTTCTATAATAGAAGGGGTGAGAAACTGCTGACTGAATGTTTCTTCATCACGAACAGCGGTCCATGGTTTAATAAAACCGAACTGTCCTTTATATGTTACGACATACATAATCAAATCCTTTAATAATTAGTAAATTGCTCCAAATCCGATACCCGTGCAGTTGCCTACACCAACATTCCATATAAATTGTTTCGTCTCAGGCTTACCTTTGATGACAACCGGGCAAAGACTTGCCTTATTGCCAATACCATGATAACGAACCAACTTCAACTTCTTTTTGGTGTAAGAAAGATCAAAACAAATATCCAACGTTTCATCTTCTTCCAATCCTGCCTCTTTCATCTTTGACAAAAGAGTATCCTTAAGATATTGGTTTGCCTCTGCATGATTGAAATTATACTGTTTAATGCTTCCATCATCCAATTTTCTCTTTATAAAAATCGGACTAGCACAATAATACAAATCCCGCTCTGAAAATTGAGGTTCAGCACCAATAGTTATGTCAGTTACAAACATACCACAAAACATCTCAGGATCTTCAAGAATTGTTCTGATGATAACCTTAATGATACTTTCATCATAAAAGCTAATAAACATCGTTGCACCCTGTGAAAACTGGAGTGCATCCTCCACTTTTCTTCCTCCATTTAACCAAGAGAAAGAATACAATGAAATCGTATCATGAATAGAATTGTTTCCAATCCATTTATGAATAGTACCAACCAGTTTCTGTTGATAATCAAAAGGAACTGGTGTAGTATTCGGTGAAGTTTTTAAAAGAATTCTCATATTTAAAAAAAATGTTCGTTTTATAAATATATTTTTTGCTTATCATAAAATTTCTCTCAGATGGTTCCTTGCCTTATCACAGCAATCTCTTTCGCCTCCTGATAGCACCCATCAATTTCTTCATAGGTGTATGCATTCCGAGCCTCAGCGATGCTTTCGGTTGCTACCTCTTCGAACATATCGAAGAAAATTTGCTCATTATTTTTTTCCTTCATATCTAATACTGTTAAGAATTAGTATTTCCTATTTTAAATATCATCAAATGCTGACATTTACACCGACATTCAACATTCACGAATCTACTATCGAGTTGACTCTCTTCTCCCTTCCCAATGTCTCGGGAAATGCATAGTGGCCATTACCTATTTCACGGGGATTAGGCTCTATATGCTCGGCATACCATGCCCGTTTATACTCGGTGGTGATGATGCCGTAATCTCTGGCGGCAATGATGGAAGCGGCTAGAGATGCGCCATATAGCTCCTTGATGTCGATCATCTCCTCCAGCGTTATCTTCTCACGCTTCTTGGAGCCCAACTCTTCGATAAGCGCCAATTTGGGAAGAAGGAAGAAACTGGCAAAGAGATCACAACGCTTCTCCAGCCTCAGCGGACTATCTTCCGGGAAGAGGAGAAGCAGATGAGCCAGTTCATGAACTGCCGTGAAACGAAGTTTCTCTACGCTACTCTTTTCCGGATTGAAATCGAGAATCATCAGCGGATGCTTCTTATCAGCCCAGGTGCTCATTCCGAAGACATACTCTGGAAGATTAGCAGCAAGTATCATGATACCTTTTCTTTCCAAGAGTCTCAGGATACTGGCGATGGGACCATCACCGCAATGCCACTTCTCACGAAGAAGGTCGGCAGCATGGATGGCATCTTCCTGCGTTGATATCCTGGTGCCTTTTATCGGATTCTTGAACCGGGTAGGAAAGCCTGCTTCTTTCTCCTTGGCAAGATACTGCTCCGCCCAAAAAGAGAGTTTTGCTTCAAGGGCTTGCAACTCGTCTTCGGACAACTTGCCATTGGAGGTGGTGCGGAGCATAGGCATATCTATCTTGAGATTGGTTCCTTCGAAATATTCCTCGCTGATATTGAGGGCTTTGGCTATGGCTTGCAGGGCATCACGCTTAGGGCGCATAATGCCTTTCTCATATCGGGAGATGCTCTGCTTGGTGATGGTTCCGTTGGTTCGCTCTACGAGTTTATCCATGCTGAGCCCCATCATCTGTCGCGCTTCCCGCAATCTTATAGAAAATGATTCATTAATCATAATTGTCTACTCTTTATTTTGTTGACAAATATAAGAAAAAGAATTGATTTTGTAACTAAGTATTTATAAGATTTAACATAAAAAAGCAGGCAAATGATAAAATAACAAGAAGAATTTAGGCAAAATCAGGTTTACACATTATTATAATAGAAAACACCTTGACCATACAAAACATACAGTCAAGGTGTTATACATATATTCATTCTCTATCTTAGTTGCTATAAGCACTCTCACCATGCTCGTAGATGTCGAGCCCTTCCTCCTCTACTCGCTTGTCAACACGTACACCTACACTCTTATCTACTACCTTGAAGATAATGTAGGTAACTACTACGCTGTAGATGATGCTTACCACGGTGGCTACAACCTGAACCCAAAGCTGATGCCAATCGCCATAAAGGGCACCTTCAACGCCTTCGGCACCGGTTACATATCTTGTGGCGAAGACACCGGTGAGGATAGAACCCAGGATACCACCCATACCATGAACACCAAAGGCATCGAGGGCATCATCATACTTGAACTTCTCCTTCACTACCGCTACCATGAAGAAGCAGACGATGGTGGAAATGATACCGATGCAGAAAGCACCTAAGATATCGGTACTGCCGGCTGCTGGAGTGATGGCTACCAGTCCGGCTACAGCACCGGTACAAGCACCTACTGTGGTTGGCTTCTTGTTGACAATCCAGTCGATGAGCATCCAGGTGGTGGCTGCCGCTGCTGTTGCGATATGGGTTACGAGGAAGGCATTGGCTGCCAGACCATCAGCAGCCAGACCGCTACCGGCATTGAATCCGAACCATCCCAACCAGAGGAATGACATGCCCATGAACACGAAGGTGATGTTGTGAGGAGTGATAGGATGACCTGCACGGTAATCATCACGCTTGCCTACACAAAGCGCCATGACCAAAGCTGCTACACCGGCATTGATATGTACCACGGTACCACCCGCAAAGTCGATGGCTCCCATCTCCTGCAGGAAACCGCCGCCCCATACCCAGTGGGCCATTGGAAGATAGGCAATGATAACCCAGAGGATGGTGAAAAGTACATAACCGCTGAACTTCACGCGCTCGGCAAAAGCACCGAGAATCAAGGCTGGAGTAATCAGGGCGAACATGCACTGGAACATTGCAAAGGTGAGTTCCGGAATGCCTGTAGGCATGATAGCATCCAAGCCGATGCCGTGGAGGAAACATTTATCGAAACCACCGATGACGCAAGCCAGAGGATTGCCCGAATCGGCATATTCTGTAGAGAAAGCCCAGGAATATCCGAAGGCTACCCATATCAGACTGATTACTGCCACGATGAATACCGTCTGCATCAGGATGCTGAGGATATTCTTCTGACGCACCAAACCACCATAAAAAAGTGCTATACCCGGGATTGACATCAAAAGCACCAAGATGGTTGCCATGATCATCCACGCTGTGTTACCCGTATCGAGTGTTGTCAATAATAAACTGCTCATATTTATATCTTATAGTTAAATTAGAATACTAAATAATATTTATTAAAGATAAGTAAGAATGCCTAATTCAACATTCAACACTTAATATTCAACATTTTAAATTATTCCTCTTTCTCAGCATTATACAATGCGATGTCGCCTCGTTCGCCGGTTCTGATTCTTACCGTATCGAGTACAGGAATCACGAAGATTCGACCATCTCCTACTTCACCGGTCTGTGCAGCACCCTGGATGGCAGCGATGGTAGGCTCCACATTCTTATCACGAACCACAATATTCAGAAGCACACGTTCGATGCTGCTGGTATCGTACATCACACCACGGTAAATGCGAGCCTGGCGCATTTTTCCCTCTCCTCTTACATTATAATAAGAGAACCACTCGATGTCTGCTGCTAAAAGCGCCTTCTTGACATCCTCGAATCTAGACTTGCGGATAATTGCCTCAATCTTCTTCATAATCCTTTAATAATTAATAATGTGTTAATACTTCTATTGATTGTCTCTTTCTGAAAACGGACTTTCATTGGTTGTTATTCAAATCAAGCCATTCTTTTACATTATGTTCGTTTTCGGCTGCAAAATTAATACATTCTGTCAGTATTTTAAAGAAATAACAAACATTTCGTTTTTACTTTTCGACTGACATTTTAAATTTATCCAGGCTTATCCTATTCTCCTTACAATTTGTAAGGCAGAAAGCAATTTTATGATACAAATTGTAAGATAGCGAAAAATAATCAAGATTTCTGCATTTATTTTCTTGCATATCTCAACAAATCGTCGTACCTTTGCAACCGAAATCAAACAAATAGTCATCGAAATATTCGAAAGGCTAGCAAAAAGTCAAATCTCAAAAGAGATAAGACATGAGAGATAAAAGAAGAGTATTCAAACATAAAGAACAACGCAGATGAAAGAAACAGTTCATTTTACAAAGATGCAGGGAGCGGGTAACGATTATATATATGTAGATACCCAACAATACGATATCCCTGACCCAGAGAAGGCGGCCATTGCCTGGAGTGCTTACCACACTGGCATAGGAAGCGATGGACTGGTTCTCATCGGAAAGCCGCAAGACGGCAGAAGAGCAGATTATTCGATGCGCATCTTCAACGCCGATGGTTCAGAAGCGATGATGTGCGGCAATGCTAGCCGATGCATCGGTAAGTATCTTTACGAAAAAGGATTGACCCAAAAGGACACCATCCGACTGGAAACACTTTCGGGTATCAAGATATTGAAACTTCATCTTCAGGATAATAAGAAAGTTGTGGAATCGGTAACAGTAGACATGCTGAAACCCAAACTTGAAAATCCCGAGCAATTCATAGGCCCTTCGGTGCTCGAAGCTGACGGCAGAAAATTTGAAGGCACCTATGTTTGCATGGGTAATCCGCATTTCGTTACCTTCGTGGATGACATCGACACCATCGACATCGCCCACTATGGTAAAATTCTGGAAAGAGACAAGGCATTTCCCCAGAGATGCAACATAGAATTTGCACAAGTAACTGACACAGACGCCATAAGGACACGAGTTTGGGAAAGGGGAAGCGGAATAACAATGGCTTGCGGAACAGGAGCCTGTGCCACAGCCGTAGCCGCAGCCCTTACCAAGCGTACTGGCAGAAAAAGCAGTATCGTGATGGATGGCGGAACGCTGGAAATAGAATATAGCGAGGCTGATGATCATGTTTACATGACAGGGCCTGCAGCCTTCTCATTCGAAGGAGAAATCCAGTTGGAGTGTTGAATGTGGAATGTTGAATGTTGAATTTAGCTGCACCCACAAAGTCTCTGGAGTGTTGAATGTGGAATGTTGAATGTTGAATTTAGCTGCACCCACCAAGTCAACACTCAACACTCAACACTCAACATTTTAAAAAGAGAACGCAAACTTAAATAACAAATGGTCGATAATGACCACAAATAAAAGGAGAAACAAAATATGGCATTAGTTAATGAACATTTCCTGAAGTTGGCCAACAACTACTTGTTTGCCGACATCGCAAAGAAGGTGAACGCCTACAAGATTGCACATCCCAAGCAGCGTGTAATCAGTCTGGGCATCGGTGACGTAACCCAGCCTCTCTGCCCTGCCGTCATCAAGGCGATGCACAAGGCTGTAGACGAGATGGCTGAGCAGGCTTCTTTCAGAGGCTATGGTCCGGAGCGAGGCTACGACTTCCTCCGCGAGGCTATCATCAAGAACGACTTTCTGCCACGTGGCATTCATCTCGACGCCAACGAGGTATTCGTAAACGATGGAGCCAAGAGCGATACGGGAAATATCCAGGAGATTTTGAGATGGGATAACAACATCGGCGTTACTGACCCGATTTATCCGGTTTATATAGATTCTAACGTGATGATAGGTAGAGCGGGAGTCTTTGAGAATGGCAAGTGGAGCAATGTAACCTACATGCCTTGCGATGAAAGCGACGAGTTCATCCCTCAGATTCCAGACCACCGTGTAGATATGATTTATCTCTGTTATCCAAACAACCCAACGGGTACGGTCATCTCGAAAGAGGAACTCAGAAAATGGGTAAACTACGCTATCAAGAACGAGAGCATCATCCTCTATGATGCAGCCTACGAGGCATATATCACCGACCCATCAATTCCTCATTCTATCTACGAGATTCGTGGAGCCAGAAAGGTAGCGATAGAATTCCACAGTTATTCGAAGACTGCCGGATTCACCGGTGTGCGTTGTGGTTACACCATCGTTCCTAAGGAGTTGAAGGCAAAGACATTGGCAGGTGAGGAAGTGGCATTGAATCCTATCTGGGACCGCCGCCAGTGCACCAAGTTTAATGGCACAAGCTATATCAGCCAGCGTGCTGCCGAAGCCATCTACACCCCAGAGGGTAAGGAACAGGTAAAGGCAACCATCAACTACTATATGGAGAATGCCCACTTCATGAGAGCTGAACTCCAGAAACTCGGCTTGAGAGTATATGGTGGCGAGAATGCACCTTATCTCTGGGTGAAGACGCCAAACAATACACCTAGCTGGAAATTCTTCGAAGAGATGCTTTATGGTGCCAGCGTAGTCTGCACACCTGGTGTTGGCTTCGGTCCATCGGGCGAAGGCTACATCCGACTCACCGCCTTCGGCGAGCACGAGGACTGCAAGGAAGCCATGGAGAGAATTGCCAAATGGTTAGGAAAATAATTCAACACTTAACATTGAACATTAAACATTAAAAAATATAAGGTATGAGCAACTTAAGATTTGAAGCTGTTTCAGAGGCTTCCAAGAGAAAGCCTGTTGAGGTAACCGCTCCTAGCGAGCGACCAAGTGAATTCTTCGGTAAGAAGGTATTCAACCGACAGAAGATGTACAAGTATCTCCCTGCAGATGTCTATGAGAAACTGGTAGACGTCATCGACAACGGAGCACGTCTCGACCGTAACATCGCCAATGCCGTAGCCAAAGGCATCAAGCAGTGGGCTGACGAGAATGGTGTTACCCACTACACCCACTGGTTCCAGCCATTGACAGAAGGTACTGCCGAAAAGCACGATGCCTTCATCGAGCACGATGGCAAGGGTGGTATGATCGAGGAATTTTCAGGCAAGTTGCTCGTTCAGCAGGAGCCTGATGCTTCATCTTTCCCATCTGGCGGTATCCGCTCTACCTTCGAGGCACGTGGTTATTCTGCATGGGATCCAACATCTCCTGTATTCATCATCGACGATACACTCTGTATCCCTACCGTCTTCATCTCTTACACAGGTGAGGCACTCGACTATAAGGCTCCATTGCTCCGTTCATTGCACGCTGTAAACGTAGCAGCAACAGAGGTTTGCCACTACTTCAACCCTGATGTCAAGAAAGTTATTTCCAATCTCGGTTGGGAGCAGGAGTACTTCCTGGTAGACGAAAGCTTGTATGCAGCACGTCCTGACCTGATGTTGACAGGCCGCACCCTGATGGGTCATGATTCTGCAAAGAACCAGCAGATGGACGACCACTACTTCGGCGCCATCCCAGAGCGTGTTCAGGCATTCATGAAGGATTTGGAAATCCAGGCTCTCGAACTCGGTATTCCTTGCAAGACCCGTCACAACGAGGTAGCACCAAACCAGTTTGAGTTGGCACCTATCTTCGAGGAGACCAACCTTGCCGTTGACCACAACATGTTGCTGATGAGCTTGATGAAGAAGGTGGCTCGCCATCACGGTTTCCGCGTACTTCTCCATGAGAAGCCATTCGCAGGCATCAACGGTTCCGGTAAGCACAACAACTGGAGTCTCGCTACAGATACCGGCATTCTGCTTCATGGTCCAGGCAAGACACCAGAGGACAACCTCCGTTTCGTAGTCTTCATCACAGAGACTTTGATGGGTGTATATAAGCACAACGGTTTGCTCAAGGCTTCTATCATGAGCGCTACCAATGCGCATCGTCTGGGCGCCAACGAGGCACCTCCAGCAATCATCTCTTCATTCCTCGGCAAGCAGTTGACCGACCTTCTCGAGCACATTGAGAAAGCCGATAAGAAGGATCTCTTCACCATGGCTGGCAAGCAGGGCATGAAGTTGGATATCCCTGAGATTCCTGAGTTGATGATTGATAACACCGACCGTAACCGTACTTCTCCATTCGCCTTCACCGGTAACCGTTTTGAGTTCCGTGCCGTAGGTTCTGAGGCTAACTGTGCATCAGCAATGATTGTATTGAACACAGCCGTAGCCGAGGCTTTGACCGACTTCAAGAAGCGTGTGGATGAGTTGATTGCCAAGGGTGAGGACAAGACTTCTGCCATCATCGATATCGTTCGTCAGGATTTGAAGACCTGCAAGCCTATCCGTTTCGACGGCAATGGTTACTCAGATGAGTGGGTAGAGGAAGCTGCCAAGCGTGGTCTGGACTGCGAGAAGAGCTGTCCAAAGATTTTCGAGCGTTATCTCGACCCTGCATCTATCAAGATGTTCGAGGATATGGGTGTCATGAAGAAGAACGAGTTGGAAGCTCGTAACGAGGTGAAATGGGAGACCTACACCAAGAAGATTCAGATTGAGGCTCGTGTGATGGGCGACTTGAGCATGAACCACATCATCCCTGTGGCTACTCACTATCAGAGCCAGTTGGCTAAGAATGTGGAGAACATGATTGACATCTTCGGTGACGAGGAAGGCAAGAAGTTGACAGCCCGCAACATCAAGATTATCAAGAAGATTGCTGAGCGCACTCAGATCATCGAGACCGGTGTTGAGGAGTTGGTAAATGCCCGCAAGGTAGCCAACAAGATTGAGAGTGAGCACGATAAGGCAATTGCTTATCATGACACGGTAGCTCCAAAGATGGAGGAGATTCGTTATCAGATCGACAAGTTGGAGTTGGCTGTAGCCGATGAACTCTGGACATTGCCTAAGTATCGTGAACTCCTGTTCATCCGCTAATCAGCAATGTCTTCAAAATAGATAAGACATATTTCTGACAGATAAAAAACACAAAGCTCTAACAAGAGCTACTCTTCATCAGATATAACAATTGAACGATCAATCTATTTCTTTTATTGGTTGTTTAAGTTTGCGCGGAGTGTGGTTGTGAAATCACGCTCCGCTTTTTTGTTATCCCTGTATTTCATGAAGTCGCTTGTCGTATTTCTCCCACAGTCCATTTTATAGTTGTTCTATCAAATCTGGCTTAAGTAAGAAATCCATTAAACCAACAATATAAAATCCATTGTTGTCATGATACGGTTTTATGTCATCGCGCATTATGATTATCTTCTTAAAGGAATCATCGATTCTTTTTAATGAAGCACTTTCTTGCTCTCTTTTGTCATCATCAGGCATTGCAAATGCTGATTGAATATAATACCTACGGTCTGCCATATTTGCAACGAAATCGACTTCCAATTGTTTGCGTTCTTTTGCAGTCCTTGCCTCTACCATACCAACATCAACACAGAAACCTCGTAAGCGCAACTCGTTGTATATGACATTTTCCATGATATGATTCTCTTCCACCTGTCTGAAATTCAGCAAGGCATTGCGTAATCCGATGTCTTGGAAATAGTATTTTGAAAGTGTACCTATATATTTTCTGCCCTTTATGTCATATCGCATTGACTTCTCTATAAGAAAAGCATCTTCCATGTAGGAAAGATATTTGGATATGGTTTTTCTGTCAAGCGTTTCATTCTTTACACTTTTGAATGTATTTTCCAACTTGCTGGGATTACATGGAGAGCCTATACATGAAGCCATCACACGCATCAATTCCATAAACTCTTCGCTGTTTTTCAAGTTGTTTCTCTCTATTATATCTTTGAGATACACTGTCTCGTGTAAAGAGCGGAGGTAAGCAGCTTTCTTCTTCTCACTATCCAATTCCAATATACCAGGTAGTCCACCATAGGTATAATAACTTTTCCACAATTCAAACTTGTCACCTCCTATAGAGTTATATAATTCAGCAAAAGACAATGGAAACAGATGGATTTCATCACCACGTCCCCGAAACTCTGTAACCACATCCTTGGATAGAAATTTGGAGTTACTTCCTGTGACATATACATCCGCATTGCGGATATGCAAAAGACTATTCAGCACATCCGTAAACTCATCTATCATTTGCACTTCGTCCAATATGATATAGTAGAGTTTGTCATCCACAATACGTTCATGAATATGTTGAAGAATGACATCAGGGTCACGCAAATTCTTGTTAAGGCGATCATCCAATGCAATTTCTATTATATGGTCTTCACTTATTCCTGTTTCAATCAAATGATTGTGAAACAAGTTGAAGAGAAGAAACGATTTGCCGCTTCTTCTAATTCCTGTTACAATCTTTATGAGATTGTTTGACTTGCTCGATATAAGTTGTTGTAAATAATAATCTCTTTTTATAATCATAGCCATTCCCGAAAAGTGACATTAGTGTCAACTTTCGGGAATGCAAAGATACGTTTTTTATCGGAAAAGAAAGAATTTTATTCCCGAAAAGTGTCATTAATGACAAAAATCGGGAATAAGAATCGTCTTTTATGTGGTTTTACATTCAAAACCTCATACCATTCAAGCAAAAAATACTGAGATGTCAGTGGCATCTTACATATTCATTCCCGAAAACTGACACAAATGTCAAAAATCGGGAATATCCATCTTCACCAGAGTATTCACCCAATAAATAATGCAGATTGAGAATGAGCACGATAAGGCGATAGCTTATCATGACACGATAGCTCCAAAGATGGAGGAGAAAAGCTCTAAAAAGAGCTACTCTTCATCAGATATAACAATTGAACGATCAATCTATTTCTTTTATTGGTTGTTTAAGTTTGCGCGGAGTGTGGTTGTGAAATCACGCTCCGCTTTTTTATTTCCTGATTTACATAAACAAAAAACAGACCGACATGAACGCTTGTTCACATCGGCCTGTTTACTCTTTTACTTTTTTACCTTTTTACTTTTTTACCCTTTTACCTTTAAAAGATTGATTGTCTGTGTTTTTCCCGTGATACCTGTTACGATGGCGATTCCATTGTCACGAATCTCCACCTTCTCGTATTTGGCATCAACAATCACTTTTCCTTTCAATGTCATAATGCCCCAATGTCTGGGAATCTCTTCAAAGGCGCAATAGGCTCCGACAGGTTGCGCTATACTGCAGTAGAGGGGTGGCACGATAACTTTACCATCTACTTTCACACCCCATTTCTTTCCAGCCTGATACAATTCCACATGTCCTGCCTCCGACTTCTCATGCAAAAGAAGCATCTCGTTTGCTTCCATTTCCTTCTTTTGCAACATCGCCTCATGATAGTATTTCTTGCCAAGGCGAGGCATCACAAAATTCAAATCTTCATTTTCATTCTTTGGATGATTGCATCCTATATAAGTCTTCTTCAAATTTGAATCCACCAGGTAGTAGTCCTCTTTGCTGTCCATGACAACGATACGTTCACCATACAGGACAGCACATAACCAATACACATGTTCGTAATCATTACGCAGGAAACATACATTCCTGCTCTCTTCATTGCTCATGCGCATCTTCCCTTCATCACCCTCACAATAGTACCATACCTGACAACCGGGAGCAGAAGGTCTGAATCTGAATATCATATAGTACCCATAATTCAGAAAATCATATTGTGAAGGACGATAAGGTAGAGAAAAATCTTCTTGGGTTCGAGACATGAAGATGTCGTTATATTCTATAAACTCCCATCCTTTTATGTTGACAACATGGGGAGTTTCTGCTACGTTAGTGCCATCGTCGATGACAGCTTTTGCCAACAGGTCATAATAGCATTTCGCCTTTCTGCGAGGTCGGAAGAACAGGATGTTGCCATCCAGCAGCTTCATGTCATAGTAATCGCCTGGCTCCAAGACCTGTTCTCCTTGTCGGTTCACTACCGTCATCTTTCCATCAGGCAGCTTGATGATGGCAAACTCCCCTTTGCTATCTACAAACTCACGATACTGTAGTGTTTGGAGCAATTCTTCATGGCTCATCACCATCATCATTTCCGAGTCTGGATGAATCTGAATATCGTCTTGCTTCTCGTTCATCAGGAAAAACTCTCTATCCTTCGGAGTCTCCTTTCTCTTGCCAACTTTCAGCTTTCCCTCGAACATCGCATTCCAGTTCCATACTTGCGAAGGCAATCCGAACACCCGATATAGTCCCACATTATCTATAATTACGCAGTTCTTCTTTCCCTTAGCCACTCGCAATCCTCGTCCCACCATCTGCAGATACTTGGCAAGTGACAATGTAGGTCGAGCCAACTGTACAAACTCCACATCCGGGCAGTCAAATCCCTCCGAGAATATATCCACATTCACCAGCACTTGGATAGGAGCAAGTCCATCAGCAGCCCGCAAGCAAGTAGCACCAAGCCCATCAGCAGCCCCATCAGCAGCCCGCAAACAAGTAGCACCCAGGCGGTCCCATCCCGCACAATCTGGCGAGACCTTTGATGCTCCACTCATTCCCAAGCGGTCCTCAAGTCCCTCAGTAGGCCGCAAGCAAGCAGCACCCAGGCGGTCCCATCCCGCACAATCTGGCGAGACCTTTGATGGTCCGCCATCCTTAGAGCGTAGCGGTTCCGAGCACCGAGTAGGGCGGTTTCCTCCCTCTCCCCTGAGGGTGAGAGGGTCGGGGTGAGAGGTGGAGCCCTCTTTAATGGTAAAGAGGGACGGGGTGATTTTAGAAAAATTGACAGGGTGATTCGAAAAAATCCCTTCTTTGGAAAGAGGAACGGGGTGATTCGAAAAAGAAGTATTAGAAGCTTTGAATCTTTCAATAAGTTCTTTTCGTAAAGAACTTGGCGTTTTACTATCAATAGCAACAGCCGCTATGCCGTGTTCTCTGTAGAACTCGG
>JAJVTK010000022.1:0-62866 GCA_021622245.1 Segatella copri
CCTTGGTCACGCTCAGCTTGCAACTGAACTGTGCGATAGTTCCGTTGATTGTCACTCGTCCCATGATAGGGACAACTCCGTTTCTCTCCTTGCTTCCATTTACATAGAAGACCGTCTTGAATGTACTTCTCATAATTGTTTGCTTTTTGTTCAGTGCAAAATTAAACTATGAGAGCTGCATGGCAAATTCACAACCTGTGCAGAATGGAGAAACAAGAACCGACACCGTTAAAAAAGCTCATTAGGGCGTTTTTCTGAGGTAATGAATTGAAAGCGTTTTCACTTCTCAAATCTGCTATTTTCGCATTTCCTCACGAACGTCACTTAAAGCCAACAACTGCCACAACCACTTGAAACTCAAAACAAAAGCCCAAATCTGCTATTTTTTGCTTTTTTAGTCATTCTTTTTCAGAAAAATGATGCGAGGAGTCGCTTACAAATGACGCAGATTCGCCCATCCCTTTATCCTCGCACATAAATGTTTTTTCTTGAAAAAAAGTCTCAAAGTATCATTATTTACAAGTATATCACTGATACATAACGGATTACAAAATGATACTTCCAAATATATTTACAAAGAAGTATCATAGAAGTATCATGAATTCCATAGAAGTATCATTAAATCACCATGATGCATCAAAAGAAAACACGAAATTAGAGTCAATTAAATATAGAAAAACTACAATTTGCTTGCTCAAAATAGTGCCCCAAAAGCACCCCGCGAAATGGGCACTCAATGCCCGCAGCACGGGCAATGAGTACCCAACACTTGGTCTATCGATGACCGTCACTTGGTCTCTTAGTGACCGTGTGACGGGCACTAAGAGACCAGCCAATGTGCTTATTTTCCTAACTACAGTTATCTGTTTTCCATCTTATTCCTGGTTAATATTGGCATACTTTATAAACTAGAAAGGTAGACACTATCAGTTTTATAAAACGGAAATAGTAGACATTATCAATTCTATAGAACTGAAATACTAGACATTTCTTAGTTTCTGCGCCTGTATTTCTAGACATAAATCCTCAAAAAAGTTTTTTTTGCAAGCAATTTACCTGTATTTTATGATACTTCTGTGCGATTTATGATACTTCTATGATACTTTTTGCAAAATAAACAGAAAAGTCTCATTTTTATAAACAACTATATATCAACAATATACAGTGGATTTAGCCACGAGCAATGAGACTTTGAGACTTTTTTCGAGAAAAACAACTTTTATGTGCGCGAAAGAAAGAAGAAAGGAAGCGATGATGATACAAGAAAAAAGCAGCAATGGCTACTACTCCATTGCTGCTTATTTTATTTTACTGAACAATCTTGAAGCGGATACGCAAAGAATGAGCATGCTCATCCCAATTGGTACCCAACAGCACAAACTTGCCAATCTGGGCTGTAGAACGGACATGCTTGCCGATACATGGACAAACATCATAATCACCAATACGAACCAGACGCAAGGTCTCGCTCGCATCATCCGGCAGACGGTCTAACTTGACGTTAGCTGGAATATGATCACGATCCACAAACTCGTAAGTAACAGGCATATCAAGCTCTATCAGACGATTCATCTCCGTCTCAATCGCCTTTTCCTCCTGACGTGTAGGCTTATGATCGACCAAGAAAGTCATCTTACTCTTCTTGCGCTCAATATGTGCATTACGGCTGCGCTCACAGCCAAACAGGCGAACCATCAACTGATTGAGCAGATGCTCAGCCGTATGAGCAGGAGGGAACTCCTCCTTATGATGCTCATTCAATATGATATCACTTTCCTCCATCTTGACATTGAATTTATAGATTCTTACTCCGTTAGCATCCATTGATATCGGGAATACGCCATCCTTCTTCAACTCAACCTTCTTCTTACCACCCGAGAACAGTTCTGTTACCAGCACTTTCTCTTCAGCAATATGGAAGAAATCGAAAGCATGACCAGGGATGCAAACCTGCAACTGGCGCGCCTCCTGAGCAAAGTTAAGTACGATGAGCATGGCTTCATCATCCTTCTTGCGAAGGAAGGCGAAATTGGTACGGGGATCGAAATTCTCAGAACCCGGATTCACATACATCAAATCGAAGGTCTCACCCTCGCGGATGGCTTTCTCTTCATTGGCGAAGCGAAGAAGCTGACGATAAGTGGCTGCCAGATACTTCTGCTCCTGACTCAATGCCGAGTCAGATGAATCCTGATAGGCATGTGTCAGAGTTTCCGGACTCCAATAGTCGAATATCGTAGTACGGCCATCCGTGCCGCTGAATCCTTCCTTATCCATTCCCTTCTCGCCGAATTCCTGACCGCTGTAAAGCATGAAAGGATTCTTCTGGAAGAAGAGACTCATGGCTGCAGCAGGAATCGCCTTCATGGCTGAGCCACAGAAGAAATCGCTGGCGATGCGCTGCTCATCATGATTCTCAAGGAAATAGAGCATGTGGTCGCGGATATCATCCACTACCTGCCACTCGTGAGTGATACTGGCTGCCGGACGCTCACCACGAACCACACCACGCAGGCAATCATACATTCCTACTTTGTCATAAAGATAATCGAAACCAGCCTTTACAAAGTTGCGGTACTGGTTAGGATCGTAAACCTCGCCGATAACCACGATGTGAGGATACTTCGCCTTCAATATTCCTGTAGCGTATGACCAGAATGTCGTTGGCACCATTTCTGCCATATCACAGCGGAAGCCATCAACACCCTTGCTTGCCCAGAAGAGGAGGATATCCGTCATCTTGCCCCATGTGTTTGGCACCGGTTCATAATGATAGCTTCTGCCTCCTGCATCACAGTAATCTACACCGTAATTGAGCTTCACGGTCTCATACCAGTCGTTACAGCCAGGACGGTTATCAAACCGGTCGTTTCCTGTAGCTTTGGCCGGGCTCTCGGCATAAGGTTCATAAATTTTGGCATCCTTCGCAGAAAAAGCCTTGAACTCTGGTTTGGAATGACGGATTTCATTCAAATCCAAATCGCCCCATGCATAATAGAAATTATTCCTGGTAGAGAAGTGCATGTTCGGATCATCATCTTCTCCCAAATCCCGTACACCTGTTGGTTTGCAAATGGAATGATACTCTCGGGCTACATGGTTCGGAACGAAATCCATGATTACTTTCATACCTGCCTTGTGAGTACGTTCTATCAGCTGCTCCCACTCTTTCATTCTCATACTGACATTCACAGCCAAGTCTGGATCGATGTCATAGTAGTCGGTAATAGCATATGGCGAACCTGCTTTTCCCTTCACTACCTCTGCATGCTGAGTAGGAATTCCATAAGAAGAGTAGTTTGTCTGAGTGGCATGACGAATCACACCCGTATACCAAATATGTGTAAATCCCATATCGTGGATGCGAGCCAGAACTTCATCTGAGAAATTATTCAGCTTTCCGCAACCATTCTCTTCGATGGTACCATTTTCCTTACAGGTTGTATTCTGGTTTCCGAAGAGTCGTGGGAGAACCTGGTATATAATAACTTTTTCCTTCATTTAGCGGTTTTACTAAAAAAAATGAAACGTTTTACCTTTCCAACAACGCCTTTGCCGAAAAGATAAAACGTTGAATAGTGTTATTGTTGATTAAGCAATACCGTGAGCGGCAACATTCTTGTCGATGCGGCCGATCATGCCCTGCAATGCCTTGCCAGGACCACACTCAGTGAAGTCATCAGCACCATCAGCAATCATAGCCTGTACAGATGAAGTCCAACGTACAGAACTTGTAAGCTGAGCGATGAGGTTCTGCTGAATCTCTGCTGGATCTGTATGAGGCTTACCGTCTACATTCTGGTAAACCGGACACTTAGGAGCAGAGAATGTAGTCTTCTCGATAGCTGCCTGAAGTTCATCCTTAGCTGGCTGCATCAATGGAGAGTGGAAAGCACCACCTACCTTCAGAGGCAATGCACGCTTAGCACCGGCAGCCTTCAACTTCTCGCAAGCTGCATTGATAGCATCTACGTTACCAGAGATAACGAGCTGACCAGGGCAGTTGTAGTTAGCAGCAACAACCACGTTGCCTTCTGTGCTAACCTCAGCGCAGATTTCCTCAACCTTCTCATCTGGCAAACCGATGATGGCAGCCATGGTACCAGGATTAGCCTCGCAAGCCTTCTGCATAGCGTTGGCACGGGCAGCAACAAGTTTCAAACCATCCTCGAAAGCCATAGCACCGGCAGCAACCAATGCTGAGAACTCACCGAGAGAGTGACCAGCAACCATAGCTGGCTTGAATTCCTCACCCAGGCAAAGAGCAGAGATAACAGAATGGAGGAATACAGCAGGCTGGGTAACCTTAGTTTCCTTCAACTGATCGTCGGTACCGGCGAACATAATATCAGTAATCTTGAAGCCGAGAATCTCGTCGGCCTTATCGAAAAGTTCTTTTGCCAATGCGTTGTTATCGTAGAGGTCCTTACCCATACCTACGAACTGAGAACCCTGTCCAGGGAAAACAAATGCTTTCATTTTATCCTTATATTTTTTAGTTTATAAATAATATTCTGTAATAAATATGAATTCTCTGAATTCGACTGCAAAGGTACAATAAAATTCTGAGAATCAGCAGAGAATATTAAAAAATAAAGTTATATATTCTAAATTACTACAAGAATGGTAAAAACTTTCCATTCAGAACGCAGAATAGAAACAAAAAAATCCCTAATGCCTTGCGGCAAAAGGGATCTTTATATTAATTTGCTTTACAGTGCGAAAATTATCGTACTTCATACAAATTGATTGAGCGAAGATTACTCAGCTGCAGGAGCCTCTTCCTCAGCTACAGCCTCAGCAGGTACCTCAACTGGAGCCTCCTCAGCAGCAGGAGCTGCAACAGGAGCGTTCTCAGCAACAACGTTAACTGGAACCTTAACCTCAACCTCCTTGTGATAGTGTACAGTAGCCTCGTACTCACCAACCTTCTTAGCATCCTTCATAGTGATGATCTTGCGATCAACCTCGATGCCCTTCTTAGCGAGTTCCTCAGCAACAGTTGCAGCGTTAACTGAGCCATAGAGCTGACCAGTAGCGCTCACCTTAGCAGCAATAGTAAGAACAATGCCCTCGAGAGCCTCGCCCTTCTTAACAGCCTCAGCCTTGATAGCCTCAAGCTTGTGAGCCTGCTGCTTCAAATCCTCAGCCAACTGCTTCTTAGCAGATGGAGATGCGATAACAGCCTTACCTGTAGGGATAAGGAAGTTACGACCATAACCACTCTTTACATTTACGATATCGTTCTTATATCCAAGACCGATAATATCTTGCTTCAAAATAATTTCCATTCTTCTTTATCCTCCTTAAATTACTTCATCAAATCGGTTACGTAAGGAAGCAAAGCGATCTGGCGAGCACGCTTTACAGCCTGTGCTACACGGCGCTGATACTTCAAAGATGTACCTGTGATACGACGTGGAAGGATTTTACCCTGCTCGTTCAAGAACTTCTTCAAGAACTCTGGATCCTTGTAGTCGATGTACTTAATACCGCTCTTCTTGAAACGGCAATACTTCTTCTTCTTTGTGTCGATAGAAGGAGCAGTCAAATAACGGATTTCTGATTTCTGATCTGCCATGATTAAGCCTCCTCTTTTTTACCAAGCTTTGCACGACGCTTCTCTGCGTAAGCGGCAGCATACTTGTCAAGTTTAACAGTCATGTAACGAATTACTTTCTCGTCGCGGCGATAAGCTGTTTCGAGCTTAGCGATAACAGTTGGCTCAGCCTTGAACTCAACCAAGCTGTAGAAGCCTGATGTCTTCTTCTCGATGTTGTAAGCCAACTTCTTCAAACCCCAAGCCTCTTTGTTCAGAATCTCAGCACCATTATCGGTGAGTACCTTCTCGAACTTAGCGACCGTTTCCTTCATCTGTTCATCAGACAAAACGGGAGTCAAAATGAAAACGGTTTCGTATTGATTCATACTACTTTAAATGATTAAATATTAATATAAAAATTCTCGTGCAAACCGGAAAATGTGTGCGAAAACACAGCCTTTTCACGAATTGCGGTGCAAAATTACGACTTTTTCTTGAATTAACCAAATATTTTTCGTACTTTTGCACAAAATAATTGTTAATAGTACAAAAACAACCTCTAAACTGTAAAGAATATGGCAAAAATGAATAAGAAATTGATTAGTTTGCTCCATACCCTACCATCTATGGGCATGGCTTTCATTGTTTTAGGCGTCCTGCTGATGGTTGCCAGTTTTGCGTTTTCCATCCCGGGAAACAGCGTGCTCTTCGCTGGCCTCTTTTTCATTCTGGCGGGAGTAGCCGGATTTGTATATTCATTAAAAAAAGGATAAGCCGGTCATCGACTTATCCTTTTTTTTATATCTTAGAGAATCTCTTCCCTATTTCTGAAACATTTAATCCTCGTTAGGAACAATCAGTTTGTATCCCTTACCATG
Source organism: Segatella copri (assembly GCA_021622245.1). Taxonomy (GTDB): domain Bacteria; phylum Bacteroidota; class Bacteroidia; order Bacteroidales; family Bacteroidaceae; genus Prevotella; species Prevotella copri_J. Next base: position 6,421 of record JAJVTK010000022.1, read on the forward strand.
GATATTGATGATTTCAATCTGAGGATCGTCCTTCAAATGCTTACGGAGTTTGGTGATATAAACATCCATTGAGCGTGCATTGAAGTAATTGTCATCAATCCAGATGGTCTTCAGAGCAAAATCGCGCTGCAGAATTTCATTAGAGTGAGCGCAGAGCAAAGCAAGAAGTTCATTCTCCTTGGTGGTAAGCTTAGTCTGCTTTTCACCAATGGTAAGAAGCTGCTTCTGTGTATCGAAGGTAAAGTCACCAATGTGATACATGGTAGACTCCTTGCTCTTCTTGCCACGTACGCGGCGGAGAATAGCCTCAACACGGAACACAAGCTCTTCCATAGAGAATGGCTTGGTGATATAATCATCTGCACCAATCTTGAAACCTTCAAGGATATCTTCCTTCAATGTCTTGGCAGTAAGGAAGATGATTGGGAGGTCGGCATTGGTCTGACGAATTTCCTGTGCCAGGGTAAAGCCGTCCTTCTTTGGCATCATCACGTCGAGTACTGCAATATCAAACTTATTCTTATTGAATTCCTTATAACCTACCTCGCCATCAGGGCACAGAACTGTGGTAAATCCCTTTGCCTGCAAATATTCGCGAAGCAACATACCTAAATTTTCATCGTCCTCGCAAAGCAAGATTTTAATTTTCTCTTCCATATCTTTATTCTTTAAAATTATTAATATTCTTTTAATTCTTTATTCTGTTTCTTTAAGTCTTAACTGTGAATCACCGGCAACTTGATGGTAAAGGTTGTACCCTTTCCCAATTCGCTATCTACCTTAATTTCACCATCATGAAGATCTACTATCTTCTTGACATAAGCCAGTCCCAGTCCGAATCCCTTCACATCATGGACATTGCCCGTATGTACGCGGTAGAACTTGTCGAATATCTTCTTCAGATTCTCCTTCTTCATACCCAGACCGGTATCCGTAATCGAGAGATACAGATGTTCTTCATCATTCCAGGTCTTCATCGTAATGTTAAGCGGCTCGTCCGGCTTGCGGTATTTCACGGCATTATCCATCAGATTGAAGATGACATTCTGGAAATGTACCTCGTCTACATAGAGCCCCGAATCGATGGCTTCGATATCGGTATAGACCTTACCACCAGTATGCTCAACGCGGAGCGAGAAGGAATTGGCAATATTCTCAACCATCTCGTTCAGATCGAGTTCTTTCTTCTTGAACACCGCCTTCTTGCGGTCGAACATACTCATCTGCAATACCTTTTCTACCAGGAAACGAAGACGCTTCGATTCATCGTTGATCACGTTACCCAGATGTTTCTGCATCTGTTCACTCTTTGCTACCGAGGTATCATTGAGCATCTGCGCTGCCAGACTGATACTGGCAATCGGCGTCTTCAGTTCGTGGGTCATATTATTGATGAAGTCGTTCTTTATCTCAGTATATCTCTTTTGTCTGAAGATAACCACAATGGTAAAGATGAAGGTAATCAGCAGTACCAGCGTGAAGATGACACTAGGAATCATGAAGCGCACACTGGAGAAGATATAGCTGTTCATATCCGGAAAATGTACCCTTACTACACCCATTTTCGACTGTGGGTCGTTGCGGAAGAGCACCTGTGAGTAGCTGTATTCCTCACCCTCGTCCGTATAGTCAGGACAGCGGTAAACCTCTCGTCCATCCTGGGTTGTCACGGTGAAATGATAAGGTATGTTGATACCATTATTCATCATCTCAGCCTTGAGGTCCTGATCGAGCTGCTTGAAGTTGATTCTCTCCTTCAGCGGCTTGTCTGATGCCGAATAAAGGATAGAATATACCACCTCATCCAGCAACGCTTTCTGATAGACATAGCGGTTCTTCACGATTTCCTGAAGCGACTTCTGTGTTTCTGTCAGCGAATTCTTATCGCTACGCAGTATCATCGCCTTCGGCATATTGCCAGGATGTGTGGCATTTGTCTTCAACTCGAAAGTTGAATAAACTGCCGTTCCCTTGTTCTTATCTTTATTGGCCTTACGTTCTGTCTCGTTGACATTCTTTTCGAGATAGCGCAGAGTTTCATTAAGCTCCAAATTTCTTGAAGCTTGATACAGGGCTCTGTTGACCGACTCGTCAAACTGTTCCTTCTTCATGTTTACCATCTCCTGGATGTAACTGAGCTGCAAGTAAAGCAGCGCAAGGAACGAAAAGCCCATGATAATGGCTATGGTCCAAATCGTTTTCTTCTTCATGGGGGCAAAGATAAGAAATTTCTTAATCAGTTAACTTAAAATCGTTAATTAATTATTTACTCTTTCTAGTTTTTAACATTTTTCTGTATTTTTAGTTTCGTATATAAAACTATATTTTCATTTTCCATAAAAAAAGAGAGGAAGTATACATATCACATGCACACTTCCCCATATTGGTCATATCAACATAAAATTTTAATTTATATAAGAGAGATTTTTCTCTAACCTAACAATTGCTATTCAGCATCCTTCTCCAATTCTGCCTCATGATCCGCAATCAGCTTACTCTGAATGTCGGAAGGAACCAACTCGTAGCTGGCAAACTTGGTAGTGAATGAAGCACGTCCACCTGTCAATGAACTCAGAGAGATGGAATAGCTGGCAAGTTCCTTCAAAGGAATCTTGGCACTCAACTTCTGGTAACCGGCCTCGCTGTCCATACCCATAATGAGAGCACGACGTCCCTGGAGATCACTCATCACATCACCCATGAAATCAGCAGGCACATAAACCTCAAGATCATAGATAGGCTCCAGAATCTTCGGACCAGCCTGTTTGAAGGCATCGCTGAACGCATGGCGGGCAGCAAGCATGAACGAAAGTTCATTACTATCTACTGGGTGCATCTTACCATCATAAACGATGACACGTACATCACGTGCATAACTGCCCGTCAACGGACCATGTTCCATACAGTCCATAACACCCTTCAGAATAGCTGGCATGAAGCGGGCATCAATGGCACCACCAACCACAGAGTTGAGGAATACCAGCTTACCACCCCATGGCAAACTAACCTCTTCACGGCTCTTGATATTCATCTTGAACTCCTGACCGTTGAAGGTAAATGACGTAGGATCAGGCATACCTTCTGCGTATGGTTCAACAATGAGATGCACCTCACCAAACTGACCAGAGCCACCACTCTGTTTCTTATGGCGGTAGTCAGCACGAGCCTTCTTGGTAATAGTCTCACGATAAGGAATACGTGGCTCTTCGAAAGTTACATTGAGTTTTTCGTTGTTTTCCAGACGCCACTTCAGCGTGCGGAGATGGAACTCACCCTGTCCTCTTACGATTACCTGGCGCAATTCCTTGCTCTGATCAACAATCCAAGTAGGGTCTTCCTGGCGCATCTTCAGGAGTGCAGCCATCAGTTTCTCGGTATCCTGAACATTGGCAGCCTTGATAGCACGTGAATACTTAGGGTTAGGATATTTAATGAAGTCGAAACGCCACTCAGCCCCCTTACCATTAAGGGTATTGCCCGTCTTCACGTCCTTCATCTTCACGGTACAGCCAATATCACCGGCATTCAACTGCTCTACAGGCACACGGTTGGCACCCGCACAGGCATAAATCTGTCCGATACGCTCCTTGGAGCCACGGTCAGCATTAGTCAGGTCGTCACCATTCTTGATAGAGCCGCTCATCACCTTGAAGTAGCTTACCTCGCCGATATGAGGTTCCATACCTGTCTTGAAGAAGTAAACACTCTCAGGACCATTGCTGTCTGGCGTAATTTCCTCACCACGTGTATTATGCAGTTTCGGCATCTCGCTTACGAAAGGAACCACATTGCCCAGGAACTCCATCAGGCGGTGAACGCCCATCGACTTACCTGCACAAACGCAGAACACAGGGAAGATGCTACGGCTAACCAATCCCTTGCGGATGCCCTCGCGAAGTTCATCTTCGGTCAGACTCTCGCTTTCGAAGAATTTCTCCATCAGTCCCTCATCGTTCTCGGCTGCAGCCTCAACAAGAGCCGTATGAAGTTCCATAGCTTTCTCCATTTCCTCTTCTGGAATATCTTCAATAATAGGAGCACCGCCCTCAGGCTTCCAAGAATATTTTTTCATCAATAAGACGTCAATGAGAGCATTGAAGCCTGAACCGGTCTCGATAGGATATTGTATCTGCACACACTTAGAACCGTAAATGTCCTTCATGGTGGCTATGATATTATCAAAGTCGCACTTGTCTGAGTCGAGCTGGTTTACCAGGAAGATAACAGGTTTACCCAACTTCTCTGTATAACGGAAGTTGTTCTGTGTACCTACTTCTGGACCATACTGACCATTAATAAGGATAACTGCCTGATCGGTAACATTGAGAGATGTAATGGCACCTCCCACGAAATCATCGCTACCTGGGCAATCTATAATGTTAAGCTTCTTGTTGTTCCACTCTACATGAAAAACTGTAGGGAACACAGAGTAGCCGTATTCCAACTCAACTGGGAAGTAGTCGCTCACCGTATTTTTCGCTTCTACAGAGCCTTTACGCTTGATAACGCCTGCTTCAAATAACATACTCTCGGCAAGTGTAGTCTTGCCGCTACCCGCACTGCCCAACAGCGCAATGTTCTTAATCTCATTAGTCTGATAAACTCTCATGACGCTTATAGATTTTTAAGGGTTATACTTAAATTTGCTAGTTGCAATCCACAGTCAAACCTCCGGTTTTTCTGTTTCATGCTACTAAAGTACAAAAAAAATCGCACATTGCCAAAAGTTTTGGGCAAAAAACTTCTGTTTTTTAAAACATATTAGTACTTTTGCACTTTGTTTAGACATGTTTTTGTCTTTACACCTTATTATATATAGAAAAAGAAGTTCAGAAATATGGCAGGACTATACATACATATCCCCTTTTGTGAAAGCCGGTGCATCTACTGCGGTTTTTACAGTACCACCTCCCTCAAGTTAAGGGATGATTACACTGATGCTCTCTGCCGGGAGATGCAGATGCGCCCGGCAAAAGCCGCTCTCGGAAGCAATGAAACTATCGAAACCATCTATCTGGGCGGTGGAACCCCGAGTCAGCTCAACGGCTCCCAACTCAACCAGATTTTCTCTGCTATCAGAAAAAACTATACGCTAGCAGAGAATATGGAGATCACGATGGAATGCAATCCGGACGATGTAACCGGTGATTTCTGTGAGACGCTGAAGCAACTCCCCGTCAACAGAATCAGCATGGGAGCGCAGACCTTCAGCAATGAGCGCTTACACTTTCTGCATCGCCGTCATAACGCCAGAGAGGTAGAAGAAGCCGTCGACCGGCTCCGCAACATCGGCATCCGCAATATCAGTATCGACCTGATATTCGGATTCCCCGAAGAATCTCTTTCCCAATGGATGAGCGATATCAGGCACGCCATACAGCTGGATGTGGAACACATATCTGCCTACAGTCTGATGTACGAAGAGGGAACTCCCCTCTACCATATGCTGAAACAGGGAAAGATTAGCGAAATAGATGAAGAAACCAGTCGCAAGATGTATGAAACCCTGATAGACCAGCTTACTAGAGCAGGCTACGAACATTATGAAATCAGCAATTTTGCCCGTCCGGGCTTCCGATCACGCCACAACAGCAGTTACTGGCACGAGGTACCATATATCGGAATAGGAGCAGCCGCCCACTCCTACAATAGGAAGCAGCGCAGCTGGAATATCGAAAATATCCAGACTTATATTCGAAGCATCGGCGATGGCATTCTGCCTTCTGAGAGTGAACAGCTAGATATTTCCACCCGATACAACGATCTGATAACAACCGCCTTGCGAACAAGCGACGGAATAAGCCTCATGAAGATGGAGCAGGAATTCGGAAAAGAACTGGCAGACAGACTGCTCCAGGAAGCCCAGTCGCATATCAGCCGGGGGCTGATGAAAATAAAGAACGGCAGGCTCTCCCTCACTCGGGAAGGTCTTTACATATCGGATGATGTGATGAGTGATTTCATGATTATATAATGGTTTCAATAAACAAAAAAGCCTTGGAATCTAATTCCAAGGCTCTAATTTCTTTAAACCATTTTTCTTGTATACTTCATAATAAAAAGCTTTAATGCTCTTGACCACTTGTATGGTAGATTTCTTTTTCTGCAACATAGGCTTGACCAGCTGCATCACAGCAAAACAAACTACCACAATAAGCAATACTACTGCCCAAGAGAGAATCTCACTCTGAATATCCAAAATTGGCTGAAGACCAATACCTAAAGCCACAGGCAGGATAAAACAGACCCAATCTATCGGGCTGTCGAGCTTAGTAGATTCGATGTATTCATCGCGTAGCGCTTTTGGAGCATTCAAGATTAATCTTTTCTGGTGCTTATTCCAGTAATCTTCAAATTCTTTTTCCATGCAATCCATTTACTGTTTTGTCTTAAAACTAGACGGTTAAAACTTCAATACTTATACTTTTCTTTATACTTTTCGGCTACAAAGATAAGAATAATTATTCATTTCTCCAAAATTACAACATACTACTTTGAATATTTAACGTATATTAATCCTAATGGTCAAAACAAAAACTTCACTGCATCACTTGACAATAGCCTGCTTGTATATAGACAGGAAAAGGCAACACCCAACGACGGGCATTGCCTTTCTTGTATAATAACAAAGAGGAATTTTATCTCTCATTAAGTGGCTTATACTCCAGTTCGCCAAGAATATTCTTATATGCAGGACGGATAATACGACGGCCTTCGAAATTGAGTTCTTCAATACGATGGGCTGTCCAACCCACGATACGTGCCATGGCGAAAATAGGTGTATAGATTTCCTGTGGCAAACCAATCATTTCATAGATAAAGCCACTGTAGAAATCAAGATTCGCACACGCTGGCTTGCTGCCTCCACGGTGTTCCTGCAGACATTTGATACCTTCCTGCTCTATCAACTTCAGGAAATTATACTCGTCTTCTCTCCCCTTTTCCTTGGCAAGTTCACCTGCCAGACGCTTCAGTTCAACGGCACGTGGGTCACTCAAAGTATAGACCGCATGACCGATACCATAAATGAGACCTGTCTTGTCATAAGCCTCCTTGTTAAGCATTCGCTTAAGGTAAGTATCAAGTTCAGTTACATTACCCCAATCCTTGATAGCTTCTTTCAAGTGGTGGAACATATTGATAACCTTGATATTGGCACCACCATGCAAAGGACCCTTTAAACTACCGATACCAGCAGCAATAGAACTGTAAGTATCTGTACGGGTAGAAGATGTTACACGTACTGTAAAGGTTGAGTTGTTACCACCACCATGTTCTGCCTGGATAATCAGGAGAAGGTCGAGCATACGGGCATCCAGTTCGGAATAGTTTTCATGCTTCATCATATAAAGAAAGTTCTCTGCAATAGAGAGATTCTCACGAGGATGACGAATATGTAGACTTCTACCCTGAACAGAGTGACGGTAGATGTTGTATGCATAAGCGATGATGGTTGGGAACTTGGCAATCAACTCTATGCTCTGGCGCATCAGATTGTCACGGCTGATGTCATCCGGATTCGGATCGAAGGTGTACATTTCAAGCACACAACGGGCCAGGATGTTCATGATGTTGCTGCCTTCCAGCTCGATGATATGGGTAATCGTACGATGATCAAGCGGCATATTATCGTTCAGGAGTTCTCTGAAAGCATCCAATTCCTCCTTATCAGGCAACTGGCCCGAGAGCAGCAGGAAGGCTACTTCCTCGAATCCGAAGCGCTTCTCCTTCAAGAGAGGAGTTACCAGGTCATCAAGTTCATAACCACGATAATAAAGTTTACCCTCTGTAGGGGTCAACTTACCTTCTGCATCGCGCTCATAACCCACTACATTACCGATATTGGTCAGTCCGACCAACACACCAGAGCCATCCTCATTACGAAGTCCACGCTTCACATTGAACTTCTTGAATGCATCCTTATCAATCTTGCATGAGTTTTTTACCTCATCGCTTAATTTATATATTAAATATTCTTTATTCATAACTGTTACTATTTTAGCTGCATGGCTACAACTATTATTTCTTTGCAGCAAAGTTCAATGCAGAACCAGCCTTAAACCATGCAATCTGTGTATCATTATAAGTATGCTCAACCTCGAAACTATCCTCAGAACCATCCTTGTGCTTCAGGGTGACGGTGAGTTTAGAACCTGGAGCAAACTCCTTCAAACCTGTCAAAGAGATGCGGTCGTCCTCCTGCACCTTATTATAATCATCCTTGTTGCAGAATGTGAGGGCAAGCATACCCTGCTTCTTCAGGTTGGTTTCGTGGATGCGGGCGAAACTCTTGGCGAGAATCACCTTCACGTTGAGGAAACGAGGCTCCATAGCTGCATGCTCACGGGAAGAACCTTCACCATAGTTATCCTCTGCCACCACGATGCTGCTGATGCCTTTTGCCTTGTAAGCCTTAGCAGCGGTAGAAACCTCGACATAAGCACCATCCAACTGGTTCTTCACCTTATTGCTCTCACCGTTAAAGGCATTAACGGCACCCATTAAAAGGTTGTCGGAGATGTTCTGCAAATGTCCACGGAACTTCAGCCAAGGACCCGCCATAGAGATGTGGTCGGTGGTACATTTGCCCTCGGTTTTGATAAGAAGCGGCATATCTGTCAGGTCTTTTCCATCCCATGGAGCAAACGGAGCAAGTTTCTGGAGTCGGTTGCTGTCAGGCGAAATGACTACCTCTACATTGGCATTTTCTTCGCTTGGAGCAATGAATCCCTTATCCTCTACGGCAAAGCCCTTAGGTGGGAAGGTGAAACCTGTAGGCGCATCGAGCATCACGCTGTTGCCATCCTTATCCAGCAAGGTATCTGTAGCCGGATTGAAGTCGAGACGGCCCGCAATGGTGAGAGCCACGGTGAGCTCTGGACTGCCGATGAAGGCAAACGTATTAGGGTTACCATCAGCACGGCGGCGGAAGTTTCGGTTGAAAGAGGTAACGATGGCATTCTTGCGCGTATTATCGTCGGTATGACGCTTCCACTGTCCGATGCAAGGACCGCAGGCATTGGTCATGATGAGGGCTCCAATCTTCTTGAAATCATCGAGGATACCATCACGCTCGGCTGTATAGCGAATCTGCTCTGAACCCGGGTTGATGATAAGCTGTCCCTTCACCTCAATACCTTTCTCATAAGCCTGACGGGCAATGCTGGCAGCACGGGCCAAGTCCTGATAAGAAGAGTTGGTACAGCTACCTACCAATCCTACTTCTACTACCATCGGATAATCGTTGGCAGGACCTTTTGCCTTCATGTGAGAGATTGGTGTGGCTGCATCTGGAGTGAACGGACCGTTAAGATGAGGTTCAACCTTAGAAAGGTCGATTTCAACAATCTGGTCGTAGAAAGCAGACGGATCTGCCAACACCTCATCATCAGCACGGAGTTCGGCTGCATTCATCTGTGCGAGAGATGCAATTTCTTCACGGCCTGTCTTGCGGAGATACTCGCTGGCATTCTGGTCGAATGGGAAGATAGAGCATGTGGCACCCAATTCGGCTCCCATGTTACAGATGGTAGCCTTGCCGGTGGTAGAGATGCTGTCCAATCCCTCGCCGAAGTATTCGAGGATGGCATTGGTTCCGCCCTTTACGGTAAGGATGCCGAGGATTTCGAGAATCACATCCTTAGGAGTGGCCCAACCAGAGAGTTTACCTGTGAGATGCACACCAATGAGACGTGGCATCTTGAGTTCCCAAGGCTGACCGGTCAACACATCTACGGCATCAGCACCACCTACACCTACGGCCACCATGCCGAGACCACCAGCATTAGGAGTATGCGAATCGGTACCCACCATCATACCTCCAGGGAATGCATAGTTTTCGAGCACTACCTGATGGATGATTCCGGCACCAGGTCCCCAGAATCCGATATGATATTTCTGAGAAACAGACTTCAGGAAGTCATATACCTCTTTATTAGTCTTACATGCCTCAGGAAGGTCTTGCGTAGCGCCCACATCGGCACGAATCAAGTGATCACAATGTACGGAAGCAGGTACGGCCACCTTGTCCTTACCCGCATTCATGAACTGCAAGAGTGCCATTTGCGCAGTCGCATCCTGCATCGCCACGCGATTAGGTCGGAAGTCAACATATTCCACACCTCTTTTATATGGTCGCAACTGTGTTGGGTCGAAAAGATGTGCAAAGAGCACCTTCTCGGCATAAGTAAGAGGTCGTTTCACCGTAGCCTTAGCCTGGGCTACACTTTCCGAATACGAAGCGTAAAAGCTTCTCAGCATTTCAATGTCCAATATCATCTTGTTCACAATTTTAATTAATTATACACTCTTTCGAGCTATTCTGTTTGCAAAAATACAACTTTTTCTACAAATAGTAGCATGTTTTATCGAAAATTTATCATTTTGATATGATTTTTCTATTTTTTGATAATTTTGTTGCATATTTATACGTTAATCACTCTCTTTTTCCGGAAAAACAGGATTATGATATGAAAAGACAAGAATGGCTACGGAAAGGCAGGAAAACAGAGAAAAAAGAAAGGAAAGTGAAGAAAAGAGAAGTAAAAATGAAAGAAAAAGCAAAAATTTTTGGTGCTCTCCGCATTATTTATTATTTTTGCAGATGTTATGAGAATAGACATTATTACAGTATTACCAGAGATGCTGGAGGGATTCTTCAATGAGTCCATTCTGGCACGTGCGCAGAAGAAGGGTCTAGCGGAGATTCATCTGCACAACCTGCGTGACTACACATTAGATAAATGGAAGCGTGTGGACGACTATCCATACGGCGGAAGTGCCGGCATGGTGATGCAATGTGAACCAATAGACCGCTGCATTGCTGCACTGAAGGCAGAGCGCGAGTATGATGACGTGATTTATGTTTCGCCAGATGGTGAAACTTTCAACCAGAAGATAGCCAACGAAATGTCGATGCAGGGTAACCTCATCATCCTCTGCGGTCACTACAAGGGTATTGACCAGCGTGTGCGCGACCATCTCATTACCCGAGAAATCAGTGTAGGTGATTATGTGCTAACGGGTGGCGAACTTGCCGCAGCCATCATCTCAGATGCCGTCATCCGACTGGTTCCGGGTGTTATCAGCGACGAACAGAGTGCACTTTCCGACTGTTTCCAGGACGACATTCTTGCTGCCCCTATTTACACCCGTCCTGCCGACTACAAGGGATGGAAGGTTCCGGAGATTCTGCTCAGTGGCAACGAAGCCAAGATTCGCCAGTGGGAATTCGACCAGGCCATGGAAAGAACCAAGCGCCTGCGCCCTGACCTGCTGAAATAAGAAGAAATCATTGCTGATTACTATCATACCAGAACGGTGATTTTTAGGCACGGTGTAATCCGTTCCTAAAAATCACCGTTCTACTCATTCTCAAGCCATATACTAAAACTCTACACCTTATTAATATTATTCTTTTTCTACGCATTTTTCGCAGAAAGCCTCACCCAGCATGAAACCTTCTTCGTAGAGGCGTTCCAGTTTATCGGTATCCTTCTCTATTCTGCCAACTTCCAACGGACGGATTGGACGGATACAGGTAATCTTACCCGCAGCCTCCAGATCATCTACAAGCTGGATCTGTTCGTTATAAGCCCGATGACGGTGACTCAGAGCCACACGCAGGCGAGGATAGTTCTTATATAAATAAGGAATCTTATGGTCTTTGCCCATATCACGCCATCCTTTGTTGCGAGTCAGGACAACCACATTGTGTTGCCACCCCATGTCAATGGCGTGCTGCACCGGAATACTGTCCGCAATACCACCATCCAACATCGGAATGCCATCCACTTCCACAATCTTGCTCACATATGGCAAACTGCTAGAAGCACGCACAACATCCAGTGCACGCTGCCTGTCATGATTCTCGGAAAGATACATAGCCTTGCCCGTAAGACAATTGGTAGTAACCATCTCGAAACCATCGGCATACTTAAAATAGGTATCAAAATCGAAAGGCAAGAGCTGGTTCGGAAACTTATCGTAGAGCAATTTGCGGTCGAAGATACACCCCTGAGTCACCAGATGGCGAATACCGATATACTGGTATCGGGCCAGATAATCGATGTTAGAGATACGGGCACGCCGAGGTTGGCGGCTCATATACGACATGCCATTACATGCCCCAGCCGATACTGCCACCGTATAAGGGAAATGAACATCATGCTTCATGAAGGCATCCAGTACCCCACTGGTGAAGACCCCTCGCATGCCTCCTCCCTCAAGAACCAAACCTGTTGTTTTCAAATTCAATTTCATAACACACTCTCTGCTTTTAAAATTCTGAAAATAATTATATTTTGCTCGCAGCATAGACAATTTTCTTACATTTTGTCTAGCAAAAAGCCGTTTTTATATTAATTATTTATAAATTTACGCGTTTTATTCAATTTTGCTTGCAAAGATACGTATTTTTTGGGAAATAATTGCTAACTTTGCAAGCAAAATAATGTAAAATACTAAAAATATGTTCAGCAAAGAGACTTACATCAGCCGCAGACAGGAGTTGAAGAAGCTTGTGAAAAGCGGCGTAATTATACTTTTCGGAAACAACAATTCACCATGTAATTTCCCTAATAACGGATATTACCCTTTCCGTCAGGACTCGACATTCCTCTATTATTTCGGATTGCAGCGCGACGGTCTGGTAGGTGTGATAGATATAGACAACGATATTGAAACCCTGATTGGCGACGACATCGACCTCGTAGACATCGTATGGTACGGAAGCGTTGACAGTGTTCACAATCTTGCAGCGCAGGTAGGCGTTCACAACTCAGCACCTATGAAAACGCTCAAGACTATCTGCAACGACGCCATGTCGAAGAAGCGCAAGATTCATTTCCTGCCACCTTACCGCTACGACATCAAGCTGCAGGTATTCGACCTTCTGGGCATCCATCCTAACCAGCAGAAAGAAGAGGCCAGCATGGACCTCATCAAGGCTGTTGTGAAGATGCGTTCTACTAAGACCCAGGAAGAAATCGAGGAATTGGAGCGTGCTGCTGTCATCGGATACAAGATGCATACCACAGCGATGAAGCTCGTACGTCCGGGTGTGACAGAAAAATATGTTGCAGGTCAGGTAAGCGGCATTGCCCACTCTTACGGAGCCATGGTCAGTTTCCCAACCATATTCAGTCAGCACGGTGAAATTCAGCATGGTTATCCATCTATGAATGTACTGGAAGAAGGCAGACTGGCACTCTGTGATGCAGGTGCAGAAACTATGAACAACTACTGTTCTGACAACACCCGCACCATGCCGGTGAGCGGAAAGTTCAGCCAGCGCCAGTTGGAAATCTACTCTATTGTAGAAGAATGCCACGACCATGCACTGGATGTAGCCAAGCCAGGCGTAAAATGGGCTGACGTACACTTCTCTGTTTGCCGCCTGCTCTTCGACCGCATGAAGGAACTCGGACTTGCAAAGGGTGATACAGAAGAGGCTGTAAAGGCTGGAGCACACGCCATGTTCCTGCCTCATGGTTTGGGCCACATGATGGGAATGGATGTTCACGACATGGAGAACCTCGACCAGATTAACGTTGGTTTCGACGAAGAGGTACGCCCTAATCTGGAGCAATTCGGTACCAACTGCCTGCGTATGGGTCGCCGTCTGCAGGAAGGTTTCGTGGTAACCGACGAGCCGGGAGTTTACTTCATCCCTGCCCTCATCGACGACTGGAAGGCATCCGGTCACTGTGCAGAATTCCTCAACTTCGACAAGATTGAGACCTATAAAGATTTCGGTGGTATCCGAATTGAGGACGATGTACTCATCACCAAAGATAGTTGCAGATTCCTGGGCAAAGACCGCATACCTTATCATCCAAAAGATGTTGAGGAGTTCATGGCAGCCAACAAGGAATAAAATTCCTGAAAGAGAAATCATTTCAGAAAAAGGAATCAGAGAGAAGATATAACAAGAACATTAATATAAAGAGAAAAGAATTCATGAAGAAAACTATGATTGTTGCAGCCTTGATGGCTTTGGTAGCCACAGGAGCAAATGCGAAGAAAGCTGCAGACTCTGCAGAAGTAGCAAAGAACAAACCTGTATTTACTGTAGTAAAGCAGAATCCTATCACTAGCATCAAGGACCAGAACCGCAGTGGTACGTGCTGGGCTTACTCTACCCTCAGCTACTTCGAGAGCGAAATCTTGAAGAAGACAGGCAAGACCTACGACCTCAGCGAAATGTTCGTAGCCAACAAGACTTATATGGACCGCGCCACAGTGGCTGTAAGAATGCACGGCGACGTGAGCTTCTCTGAGGGTGGTAGCGCCTACGATGTACTCTATGCTTTGCAGCACTATGGTATTGTACCTGAGTCTGCCATGCCTGCACCAGGTTCATTGACAGGTGACTCTTTGGCTAACTTCGGTGAGTTCTTCAATGTAATGACTCCATACGTAGAGGCAGTAGCAAAGAGCACAGCTAAGAAGCTTTCTCCAGCCTGGAAGAGCGGTCTTCAGGGCATCATCGACTCTTACATCGGTAAGGCTCCTGAGAAGTTTACATACGAGGGCAAGCAGTATACTCCACAGAGCTTCTGCCAGAGCCTCGGTTTGAATCTTGATGATTATGTAACCATTACCAGCTACACCCACCACCCAATGTGGAGCAAGTTTGCTGTTGAGGTACAGGATAACTGGCGCTGGCCTTTGAGTTACAACGTTCCTATGGAAGACATCTGCAAGATCATCGACAACGCTGTAAACAACGGTTACACAGTAGCTTGGGGCGGTGACGTAACAGAAGATGGTTTCACTCGCAAGGGTCTCGGTATCGCTTACGACGTAAAGAAGGTTCGCTCTATGGCCGGTACAGATGCTGACCATTGGTTCAAGCTCTCTAAGGACGAGAAGAAGGAGAAGTTTGATTCTCTCGGCGTAAATGCTCCTGAGATTGTTCCTACACAGGCTATGCGTCAGGAAGCATTCGACAATTGGGAGACAACTGATGACCACGGTATGCACATCTACGGTATCGCTAAGGATCAGAACGGCAAGGAGTACTACATGGTTAAGAACTCTTGGGGCGAGTATGGTGACTACAAGGGAACCTGGTACATGACCAAGGCTTTCGTAGCTTACAAGACTATGGACTTCATGGTTAACAAGAACGCCCTTCCTAAGGACATCCGCAAGAAGCTCGGAATCTAGGAGAGTTTTAATAGTTAAAAGTTATAGTTAACAGTCTATAGGTTTTCTATGGACATTCTCCTAAACAAAAATATTCAAGGGGCAGCAAACCGATGAGTTTGCTGCCTTTTTTGTTGCCAAGAAAATCTCTTATTCACTTATTTTGGGTTGCCAACAAGTCTTATTTTTACTTATTTCTAGGTAATTTAATAAAATTCCTCCCTAAACATTTCCTTTTGTCATTTTATTTTCGTAACTTTGGGGGCAGAAATAAAAAATAATTAAAATGCATTTTAAATGGAATTACGAATCACCAACACCTGAACAGCAAAAAGCAGCTGAAGAATTAGGCGCCAAGCTAAATATGAGCCCAGTTCTTGCCCATTTGCTCATCAAGCGCGAGATTACGACAGAGTCTGCAGCCAAACGGTTCTTCCGTCCACAACTCTCAGATCTCATCAATCCATTCCTGATGAAAGACATGGATATTGCCGTAGACCGCCTGAACGATGCTATGGGTAGAAAGGAACGTATCCTTGTTTACGGAGACTATGACGTAGACGGATGCACCGCCGTTGCCCTGGTGTACAAATTCTTGCAGCAATTCTATTCAAACATCGACTACTACATTCCCGACCGCTACGACGAAGGTTACGGAGTGAGTAAGAAAGGAATAGATTTTGCTCATCAGACTGGTGTAAAACTGATTATTATTCTAGACTGCGGAATCAAGGCTATTCAGGAGATAGAATATGCCAAAAGTCTAGGAATAGACTTCATTATCTGCGACCATCACGTTCCTGACGATGTGATGCCACCTGCTGTGGCCATACTCAATCCGAAGCGTCCTGACGATCCATTCCCATTCAAGCATCTCTGCGGATGCGGTGTAGGATTCAAGTTTATGCAGGCTTTTGCCAAGAACAACAACATTCCGTTCTCCAGGCTCATTCCTCTGCTCGACTTCTGCGCCGTGAGTATTGCTGCCGACATTGTGCCGGTGGTAGATGAGAACAGAATACTCGCCTTTCATGGTCTTAAGTTGCTGAATACCAATCCAAGTATCGGTCTGAAATCCATCATCGACATCTGCGGACTGAACGGACGCGAGCTCTCTATGAGCGATATTGTGTTCAAGATTGGTCCCCGTATCAATGCTTCAGGCAGAATGGAGAACGGCAAGCTGAGCGTAGATCTGCTGGTAGAAAGAGACTATTCCTCAGCCCTGCGCATGGCCAGACACATCAATGAGTACAATGAGCAGCGCAAAGACATAGACAAGCAGATGACTGAAGAAGCCAACGGCATCGTATCGCGTTTGGAAAGCATGAAACACAATTCCAGCATCGTGCTCTATGATGAAGGCTGGAAAAAGGGAGTCATTGGCATTGTTGCTTCCCGACTCACCGAAATCTACTTCCGCCCTACCATTGTTCTGACCCGGGATGGTGATATGGCTACAGGTTCAGCACGTAGCGTAACGGGATTTGACATCTACTCAGCCATCAAGAGTTGCCGCGACCTCCTGCTCAATTTCGGTGGTCATACCTATGCTGCCGGACTTACCTTGAAGTGGGATAAGGTTAGAGAGTTCAGAGACAGGTTCCAGCATTATGTAGAAGAGCATATTTCGCCTCAACAGACAGAACCGATGCTCAACATAGATGCTGAAATTGACTTTAAAGACATTACCAAGCATCTGCAGGCCGACTTGAAGCGCTTCTCTCCTTTCGGTCCATGTAACCAGAAACCTATTTTCTGCACCAACCGGGTATATGATTATGGTACCAGCAAGGTGGTGGGCAGAGAACAGGAACACATCAAGTTGGAACTGGTAGACTCAAAATCGAGCACGGTCTTAAACGGCATCGCTTTCGGTCAGAGTGCAGCTGCCCGCTACATCAAGAGTAAGCGAAGTTTCGACATAGCCTTCACCATAGAAGAGAATATTTTTAAGAAAAACCAAGTTCAACTTCAGATAGAAGACATCCGTCCAAACGAAGGATGAGGTACTTAGCCCTATGCATGGATTAGGCACTGATTACTCGGATTACACGGATTTGTAGAGCAAATCCGTCAGGACGCAAAAGCATCGAAATCTGCAAGGGCAAAAGTTTCAAAAAATGGCAGATAAATATCAAGAAATACTACGTACATATTGGGGGTATCCTGACTTTCGCGGCATACAACGAGACATCATCGAGAGTATAGCCCGAGGTGAGGATACCCTCGGTCTTATGCCTACAGGTGGCGGTAAATCCATCACCTTCCAGGTTCCAGCCCTTGCCCAAAAGGGCGTCTGTATTGTGGTAACTCCACTCATTGCGCTGATGAAGGATCAGGTACAGCATCTCAAGGCCCGCAACATCCTGGCTGAAGCCATCTACACAGGATTGTCGCGCCAAGAGATTCTCCGAATATTGGAAAATTGTATTTTCGGTGAAATCAAGTTTCTGTATGTTTCACCAGAACGTCTTTCTTCAGAATTGTTCCAAACTAAACTGCGCCACATTCCGGTGAGTTTCATCACGGTAGATGAAGCTCACTGCATCAGCCAGTGGGGTTACGATTTCCGCCCGTCTTATCTCGAAATTGCAAAAATAAGAGATATGAAGCCCGGTGTACCAGTCCTTGCTCTTACGGCTACGGCCACTCCCGATGTAGTAGAAGATATCCAGAACCAGCTTCACTTCAAGAAGCAAAACGTATTTAAAATGAGTTTTGCCCGCAAGAATCTTGCCTATGTGGTGCGCACCACCAACGACAAGTTGACCGAAATGGTTCATATCCTACAATGTACCCAAGGCTCAGCAATCATTTACGCGAGAAGCCGAAAACGAACCAAGGAGATGGCAGAACTTCTGAACAAACAAGGTATTTCTGCTACATTTTACCATGCCGGACTGGATTCCGACGTGAAGGATATCCGACAGAAGAACTGGCAAAATGACGAGATAAGGGTAATGGTAGCAACCAATGCTTTCGGCATGGGAATAGACAAGTCAGATGTGAGAATGGTAATTCATATAGATTGTCCAGACTCACTGGAAGCCTATTTTCAAGAGGCGGGACGAGGCGGAAGAGACGGCGAAAAGGCTTATGCTGTGCTGCTCTACAACCAGAGCGATGAAAACAAACTCATGAAACGCATAGACGAAACCTTCCCAGACAAAGAATTCATCAAAGACGTATACGAGCATCTTGCTTACTTTTTCCAGGTGGCAGTTGGAAGCGGAATGGGACAGACTTTCATGTTCGAGATAGAGAAGTTCTGCTTCACCTACAAGTACTTCCCTACTCGCGTAGACTCGGCTCTGCGCATTCTGGAGCGCTCAGGCTATATCCACTACGAGGACAATCCTGATGGAAAAGCAAGAATCAGATTTAACATCAGCCGAAATGATCTCTATCTGCTAGAGAATGTTTCGGAGAAGGAAGAGTCTGTTATTACGGGGCTTCTGCGTAATTACGGCGGTCTGTTTACCGACTATGTTTACATTGATGAGTCGCTGATAGAGCGTGTAAGCGAACTAAACCGTCAGCAGGTATACATGATTCTGAAAAATCTGAGTGCCCGCCACATCATCGACTTCATTCCCCGCCGCAAGACACCTTATATCAGCTACACGCGTCCTAGGGAAGATGGTTTCAGAGTTATCATCCCTGAGGAGGTATGGGAAGTACGCAAGAAACAGTTTACTGCCCACATCAAGAGCATTATCAGTTATGCAAAGAACGACAGCATCTGCCGTTCACGCCAGCTTCTGAGTTATTTTGGCGAAAAAACGAAAATGAAGGACGATTGCGGGATATGTGATGTCTGCATAGACCACAAAATACCCCAGAAGCAAACTATTATATCAGAAATTCTAGACTTGCTGAAAGACGGAAAGCCACATGACATTACAGAATTAAACCAACTGAAATATGATTCAGAAGATATGGCTGCAGTTCTTGAAGAAATGGTTGTGGAGAATATGATGAATGTTGAGGAAGATGAAATCCGGCTTGAACCGAAACCGGAAATGAAGACCTAATATCTTATAAGTCCTGAAGGAGTAAAAGCTTTTCAGAAGAGAGATGCTTTTGCCTTTTCAGGGCTTTTTGTATATGCCAGCATTGGGATTTCGCATACGCCAGCAGCGAGATTTGTATATGCCAGCAACTTATACCCCCATATAAACAGAAAAAAGGGAACGACACCTCTCGGGCCATTCCCTTTTCAACATTATGTACGAGAAAAAAATTAGTTATTCTCAGGGCGAAGTTTACGAACTGTAACACCAGCCTGCCACATTTCCTTGTTGCGCATAGCCTCGAGTTCAGCGTTCAACTTCTCGCGGTAATCAGCCTGAGAGTTCTTGTCGATAGAAATCTGAGCCTCGTTACCAGTCTTTACAGAGTAGTACAACCACTCCATTACAGGCTTGATAGCCTCACGGAAACGAGGAGCCCAGTCAAGAGCACCACGCTGAGCTGTTGTTGAACAGTTAGCATACATCCAATCCATACCCTTAGCACCGAAGAGAGGGCCAAGGCTCTGTGTGAGCTCCTCAACAGTCTCGTTGAAAGCCTCAGATGGTGAGTGACCATTCTCGCGGAGCACGTCATACTGTGCCTCCAACAATCCCTCAATTGCACCCATCAATGAGCCACGCTCACCTGTGAGGTCAGAAGTAGCCTCACGCTGGAATGTTGTCTTGAACAAATAACCGGCACCGATACCGATACCGAAGGCAATAGTCTTCTCCTCTGCCTTGCCAGATGCATCCTGGTATACAGCGTAAGAGCAGTTCAAACCACGACCCTCGCAGAACATAGTGCGGAGAGAAGTACCAGAACCCTTAGGAGCAACCATGATTACATCAATATCCTTTGGTGGAACAACGCCTGTGCGGTCGCTCCAGTTGATAGCGAAACCATGTGAATAATACAAAGTCTTACCTGCTGTGAGGTGTGGCTTAATCTTTGGCCAGCATGCAATCTGACCGGCATCAGAAAGCAACATACAGATGATAGTACCCTTTTCAGCAGCTTCCTCGATAGAGAACAATGTCTTACCAGGAACCCAACCATCCTTCAGACACTTCTCATAGGTCTTACCCTGACGCTGTCCGACGATGACGTTGAAACCATTATCGCGAAGGTTACAAGCCTGACCAGGACCCTGGATACCATAACCGATAACTGCGATTGTTTCGTTCTTCAATACTTCACGTGCTTTCTCCAATGAAAATTCATGACTGGTGACAACAGTTTCCATTACGCCACCGAAATTCATTTCTGCCATAATTTTTATTTTTTTTGTGCGGCTTGCCGTTTGTGGAGCCGCGGGTTATACTTGTCCATACGGATGCGAGCTGTATTCTTATCCAAAGAGAGCCTGTTTGATCCGTCCACCCCCTATCCAAGAAGGCGGCTCTGGGTTTATTTATATTTTCTGAGTGCAAAGGTAAGCAAATAAAATGAAACTACCAAATTTTTCTTTCAATTTTTAATAAATTTAGCCTTACTTCTTACAACTTCCACCTCATTTGCGTCATTTTTGCCGTTTTTTGTTATCTTTATGCAGTATTCTTGCATTTTTTCTGCCTCACTTGTTTCTTCCAAATAGAAATGAAGTTGGTCTCCCTGGTGACTTTCTGCTACGTAAGCTATCTCAAATCTTTGCAAAAAGTGATTTTTGTAATAATCCAGATCAAAGAGGTCGAGAATATGTTCGATGTATTTTACCGAGTTGATGTGCCCGTTAACATCTACATCATGATAATAGGTATCAATGGTTCTCACCAGCTTGGCATTCTTGCCCATTTTCACTCTCGAACTTGCCTGGATAGGACAAGGTTTTTCTGAATCAATATATTCTTTGATGAGCCCGTCGTGAATTTCAAAAATATCAACAGGCTGTCGGGTCTCCGTATCAATCATTGCCCACACGCTCTTGCCGTAACCGTAAACCTTGGCTTCTTCTGATGATGATGTCTTGCAGCAGATTTTGAAATCTCGGGATGTGAAATATTTCATGGCACTCTCGCACCAGGTTTCTACCACAAAGCGGTCGTAAGACTTCGGCATCTCTGTCATCTCAATGGCCAGTCGGCTGAGAACCCATGTCTTGTGTCGGGGCATGAGGTAGTTCATACCGAACCCGCGGTCGTTGCTGTGAAAATCGGCAGCATTGAGCAGATGATTTCCGAGATGCCCCATAAAGAGGTGGCTGCTGAAATCGCAGTGGAAAGGCTCAGATAGGAATTCGTAACGCCCTACCTTATCTAATATTTTCTGTTCCATAATATCTGTCTCGTCCTTTTATCTTGTTGTTTGTCTTGTTGTTTTAAACCGAAAAAGCCCCCTGCTCCACTAGTTTGAAGCCAGGGGAACAAAGGGCATCAAAATATGAAAGAAATCTAATCTTCTGAATTCTGCTTGAGATAATCAGAGATGGGTTCGTCAAAACTTCTCGTAACAGCGATTCTGCCGCTTCGGGTATACTGAAGGAGGCAGTTGTAGCTGTTGAGCTGCTGGAAGAGATCGGCGATGTCTTCGGTAAGTCCTGCCAGGAGCACGGTGCTGTAAGTAGGATTCACCTCCATCATGCGGGCATCATGCTTGCGGATGGTGCGCGAAACCTCTGGATTTTCGAGCAATACCGGAGTGGAAATCTTGAAGAGAGCCACTTCATGGATGAAGATCTGGTCGTCAGAGTAGTAATCGCTCTTCACCACGTCAATCTTCTTCTCTATTGCCTTGTTGATTTTCTCAATCTGCTCTTCATCACTCCAAACCGTGATGGTATACTTGTGTATATTCTTGATACTGCTGGCCGAAACATTCAAGCTCTCGATATTTACCTGTCTGCGAGTAAACACGGCAGTAATCTGATTCAGGATACCGGCAATGTTTTCTGAGTAAACAAGCAATGTATATAATTTCTTTTCGTTGTTATTCTCCATTTTTCCAAATTTTAAAATAATCGGTTAATTTTCGGAGTTTTTCCTTTTCGGAGGATGCTCCCTCATGAAGGAATTTACACCTTATTATATATAGCCGAAAGCTTTTAATAATTCAACTCGAGTTGCATCTCATCTACACTCTTGCCCGGCAGCGTCATCGGAACGATGTCTTCATTCTCCTTGATGGCGCACTCCAACAGGTAAGGACCCTTGGTGCTGATCATCTTCTCCACCTTAGCCTGAAGGTCCTTGCGGTCTATTACCACATCGTATGGTATGCCGTAGGCCTTGGCAATCTCTGCATAATGAGGATTCATCATGTGGGTGAAGGAGTGACGGCCGCCGAACATCAGGTCTTGCCACTGGCGAACGTTGCCCAGATAGTTGTTGTTCAGCAGAATCATCTTTACCGGTGCCTGCTGCTCCATGATGGTGCCCAGTTCCTGGATGTTCATCTGGAAACCGCCGTCGCCGAAGAAACAGCAGATGGTGCGGTCGGGAGCTCCGAAGGTGGCACCGATGGCTGCCGGAAGGCCGAAGCCCATGGTTCCGAAGCCACCACTGGTTACGATGCTCAGCTTCTTGGTAAACTTGAAGTAGCGGCTACTGATCATCTGGTTCTGACCTACGTCGTTTACGAGAACAGCCTCATTATGAGTAGCTTCCGTTACCACGTTGGTCACCTCGCCCATGAGCAGCGGTCCCTCTGTAGGGTGGATATCCTTCTCTATTACCTTTTCCTGTTCCTGCTGGCGGTATTCCTCGAAGGAATCTCTCCACTCGCGGTGAACATTCTTGTTCAGCAGACGGGTAATGGCTGGCAGACTCTGCTTGCAGTCGCCCACAACAGCCACATCGGTCTTGATAACCTTATCAATCTCAGCCTTGTCAATGTCCAGGTGGATAATCTTTGCCTGAGGAGCATACTTAGAAGGCACGCCTGTGATACGGTCGCTGAAACGCATACCGATGGCGATGAGCACATCACACTCCTGGGTCTTCATGTTGGTAGCATAAGAACCGTGCATGCCGAGCATACCCATGTTGAGCGGGTGGTTGCTAGGCAGGGCAGAAAGGCCGAGCAGGGTTCTGCCGGCAGGGATATCTGCCTTCTCGAGGAATTCGATGAGTTCATTATGTGCACCGCCAAGCTCTACTCCATGACCCACGAGGGCGAATGGTTTCTTGGCATTGTTGATGAGTTCGGCAGCTTCAGCCACCGCCTTTTCATCTATCGTAGGATAAGGGTTGTAAGATGTAACCTTCTCACATTTCACTGGTTCCCACTCGCATGTAGCCACCTGCGCATTCTTTGTAAAGTCGAGCACCACAGGTCCCGGGCGTCCGCTGCGGGCGATGTAGAAAGCACGGCTCACAGCCCATGCCACATCCTCGGCACGGCGTATCTGGTAAGACCACTTGGAGATTGGCTGGGTAACACCCACGAGGTCTACCTCCTGGAAAGCATCGGTACCCAGGGCACCTACGCCTACCTGTCCGGCGATGACTACGATTGGTGTAGAATCCATCATGGCATCAGCGATGCCGGTCAATGTATTAGTAGCTCCAGGACCACTAGTGACAAGAGCGACGCCCACTTCGCCGCTGACTCGGGCATAACCCTGTGCAGCGTGAGCAGCAGCCTGCTCGTGACGTACCAATATGTGGTCAAACATCTTCTTTTCACCTCTCGTGTAACCGTACAGTGCATCAAACACTGGCATGATGCTGCCGCCCGGATATCCGAAGATAGTTTTAACATCCTCGTTTTTCAGGGAGCGCATCAGTGCTTCGGCTCCTGTTATTACTTCTTTTGCCATTTATATGTTATTATTCTGAATAATTCAAAAACTTTTCTTTTCTCAAAGACTCTAAAAACTGTCTTTTCAAAGACTCTCGAAGACTAGTCGATGATTCTCACACCGCCCTTATCTGCCGAACTTACGCTCTGGGCATAAGCGCGCAGTGCCTTGCCAACCACGCGGTTGCGCTTCAGCGGCTGCTGTGGGCGTGCTGCGAGTTCCTCGTCAGAGAGCTTCACATTGATGGAGCGGCTAGGGATATCAATGACGATGATGTCGCCATCCTTAATCTTGCCGATGTTACCACCTGCTGCAGCCTCAGGACTGATGTGACCGATGCTCAAGCCTGATGTACCGCCTGAGAAGCGGCCGTCGGTGATGAGGGCACATTCCTTGCCCAGGTGACGGCTCTTGATGTAAGAGGTTGGGTAGAGCATCTCCTGCATGCCAGGGCCACCCTTCGGACCCTCGTGGGTGATGACTACGCAGTCGCCTGAGTTAACCTTTCCGCCAAGGATGCCTTCGCATGCATCTTCCTGAGAATCAAAGCATACGGCTGGACCCTCAAAATGCCAGAGCACTGGGTCTACGCCGGCTGTCTTTACTACGCAACCGTTCTGGGCGATGTTGCCGAAGAGCACTGCCAGTCCGCCATCCTTGGTGTAGGCATGTTCGAGGTCGCGGATACAACCCTCGGCGCGGTCGGTATCGAGACTCTCCCACTGAGCGTCCTGACTACCCATCTGGGTAGAGAACTTTCTGCCCGGTGCTGAATGATAGATTCTGTCAGCCTCGGCATCAATCTCTGTGCCGGTAATATCGTATTTCTTCATCTGCTCATCGAGTGTCTTGCCGTCAACACGCTTTACGGCGCCGTTGATCAGACCGCCCTTGTTCAGCTCGTTCAGGATACCGAGGATACCACCTGCGCGGTTGCACTCCTGTACACTGTATTTCTGGGTGTTAGGGCTCAACTTGCAGAGGCAAGGCACCTTGCGGCTCAACTGGTCGATGTCTTCCATCTTGAAGTCTGCGCCAGCTTCCTGAGCTACTGCCAGCAAGTGGAGCACGGTGTTGGTGCTTCCGCCCATGGCGATGTCCAGGGTCATGGCGTTGAGGAATGCGTCGCGGGTAGCTATATTGCGTGGCAATACGCTCTCGTCGCCGTCCTCATAATATGCATAAGCGTTCTTAACTATCTGGCGTGCAGCATCTTTGAAGAGCTGGATGCGGTTCTTGTGGGTAGCAAGAATGGTTCCGTTGCCTGGCAAACTCAGACCGATGGCCTCGGTGAGTGAGTTCATTGAGTTGGCGGTAAACATACCTGAGCAGCTACCGCAACCTGGGCAGGCGCACTGCTCAATCTGCGTCATCTCCTCGTCAGAAACGCTTGTATCAGCACCCTTAATCATAGCTGTAATCAAGTCGGCGTTCTCACCCTTCCAGCGTCCGGCTTCCATAGGTCCACCTGAGCAGAACACGGTAGGAATGTTCAGTCGCATAGATGCCATGAGCATACCCGGGGTTACCTTGTCGCAGTTTGAGATACAGATCATGGCGTCGGCCTTGTGAGCATTGACCATGTATTCTACAGAGTCGGCAATGATGTCACGGCTTGGGAGGGAATAGAGCATTCCGTCGTGTCCCATTGCGATACCGTCGTCAACGGCGATGGTATTGAATTCGGCTGCGTAGCACCCCATAGCTTCGATTTCCTTCTTGACGATCTGACCGATTTCATGAAGATGGGTATGACCTGGCACAAACTGAGTAAAGCTGTTCACGATAGCAATGATTGGTTTACCAAACTGCTCGTGTTTCATACCTGCAGCTACCCAGAGTGCTCGGGCACCTGCCATTCTTCTGCCTTCAGTGCAGACGCTACTTCTTAATGGATGTTTCATATCTTTTTTTCTTTTATTTCCTTGCTTAAAAGGGCTCTTTCGAGCCCATTTGTTATAATTTGCCTGCAAAGATACAGAGAATTTATGTAATAGCCAACTAATTTCGTATAAAATTTCAGAAAACTTCGTTTTTTTGTTAGAAAAACAAATAAAATGCTTACAATTTATCACGATAGATACTCATTTCTGCTGATTTTGTGCAAAAAAAGAAAGAGCTTATTAACCACACTGAACTCTTATCTTATTAAGATTACCTGACGAAAAAGTATAAAGCGAGGCGGCCAGACATGTAAGAAAGGTAAGAAGAAAAAAAATCCTCCTAAACCGAAGTTTAGGAGGACCTGGTCACAAGACCAAATATCTGAAACTACTTATTTCTTTATTCAGCTGCATTGTTATCATTGAATGTAGCAACACGGTTGAACTCAACCTGCTTGAAGAGCTTGTCAGTAGCACCCATACCCTTAGCCTGAAGACGATTTGCGCTAATCTTGTAAGTCTTAACGAGAATGTTCTTTACAGCATTGGCACGAGCCTCAGAAAGTTTCTGGTTAAGTTCCTTAGAACCCTCTGGAGATGCATAACCCTTAATTTCAACCTTAGCATCTGGATGATTCTTCATATACTGAGCAATCATCTCGATGTTTGGCATCTGGCTACGCTCTACTTTTGACTTACCTACAGTAAACAATACTGTTGGCTGCAAATTGGTAGCAGTAGCTGGCTTTACATACTTAGGAGCCTTCTGGCACTCATTGAGCGCATTCTGGAGATCCTTGATCTGCTTGTCCTTAGCTGCGAGTTCAGAATCCTTGCTATTCAAGTCGTTGCGGAGGTTGTTGATCTGACCATTCAAACCATCAATCTCGTTCTGGTCGCGTGGAGTTACGATAGTGAAGTTGTGAGAGTTGTTAGAACCCTTGAACTTGTAGTTAACACCCACCTTAACCTGGAAAGCAGACTTGTTAACATCAAACTGGCAACCATTGCAAGCACTCTTGTTGTCGTGAAGGAACCAATTCATAGATGGCTCTACATATACCTGCCAAGCCTTGTTTGCGCCAAGGTTGAATGCGAAGTCAACACCTGCGTTAGCTGTGAGGGCATTGAGGTTGCCATTATGAAGGTTGAAAGAGTGGTAACCACCAATGCCTGCCAATGGGATGATTTCGAATTTACGTGGCTCACCCTTGTAACCCAAGAAGAGGTTTGTTGCATTGATAGTACCGATGAACTTACCGCTTGCACCACGAACCAAAGTCTTATGTGTAAAAGGCAGGTTGCGGTTACGAGCATAGAGGTCAGCCTCTACAGCAGCACCCCAAACTGGAGTAAACCACTTTCCGAGACGTACACCTACTGAAGGATTTACGTTCTTGAACCATGCATTGTGAGTAGTCTTTGTAGCAGCTCCAACGTTTACACCAAGATACCAATTGTCAAAGAACTTGCTCTCCTGTGTAGTCTGAGCAGATGCAGATACTGCCATTACGGCAGCAGCAAACATTAATACTAACTTTTTCATTTTCTCTCTAAAATTTGATTTTATATAAATTACTTAAAACTTCATTTTCAGGGTGCAAAATAATAAAAAAAATTATTAACTACCAAATTTTTGGCCATATTTTATGCTGTAAAACATAAAAAATGGAGAAAAAGAACATTTTAATATCCTATTTCTCCATTCTATTTTACTCAAAATGAATAATCTGAGCCATTATTGGTTCTATCCGTTTCTATCAGAAAACATCTTCTGAAGAAAGCTAAAGTTCGAAAACTTGAGCGCTTCTGCCTGCGATGGTTACCTGCTTGTTGCCCAAGCCAGAAACCGAGAGTTTCAGCGTGCGAGGCAAGGCATTCACCACTTTAAGCCAGGTTTTGCCCGATTTAGAATCCTTCACCACACTGGTGCCCACATATTTCTTCAGCGCTTCAGGCAGACTGAGCACGGATGAGATGTAGAGGTCACCGGCATGCTGACCGAACATCTTCTGCATCTTGTAGCTCTCGCTCGCGCGTACATTATTATTATCAAAGTAAATCATGTCCGGCTGCCAGTTGCTGTATCCGTCCTTACACAAGAGAGGAGCATAGGATGTCATTTCTACCACATCGCCGTTGCGCTCCACATTGCAGAGGTGGATGCCCTCAGCCAGCGCATTGTCTGCCGCATTGGCACCGCGAGATGCATATTCGCCCAGATAAACCTTAGGAGCCTTGCGGTCGTAATGGTCGTAATAATCCTGATGGTTCAGGAACCAGCCCGGCTGCTCATAATAATGCTCGTCTACGGCATCAATCCAGCGCTTGTTTTCGCGGGCAATCTTCCAACCCTCAATATAATCGGAAGACGGGAAGTGGAACGGACCTACGGTACCTACCACCTCGAGCTGAGGATACTTCTGCTTCACTGCCTTGCAGATCATCAGGTAGCGCTGCTCGAAATCGGTAGAGATGAGGTCTTCGTTGCCGATGCCTATCATCTTGAGGTTGAACGGAGCCGGATGACCCGCATCGGCTCTCATCTTAGCCCACTTAGAGGTGGCAGGGTCGCCATTCGCCCATTCTACCAAGTCTAGCACGTCCTGAATATACTGCGGCATCTCGCTCATCGGGATTCCGCCCTGCTGACCAGCCACTCCGCGCTCATCTGCCACAGAGTTCTGACAAGGAACACCTGCCGCCAATACAGGCAGCGGCTCGGCTCCCATATCCTCGCACCACTGGAAATACTCATAGAAACCCAGCTGGCGGGTCTGATGGTATCCCCAGATGTTGTAGGCTGGCTTGCGATCTTTCTGCGGACCCACGCTCTCCTTCCAGTGGTAAATGTTCTTGAGCCCCTGACCGTGGAGCATGCAGCCGCCAGGGAAGCGCACGAAGCGAGGCTTCAGGTCGGCAATGGCCTCGGCAAGGTCTTTACGCAGTCCATGACCCTTGTAAGTATCTTGTGGTTTGAGACTTACCAAATCTACCGCCACTTTCTGCTCGCCCTTAGGCAAGATGGCGAACCGGATGTTCTTGCCCAGTTTGCCCTCCTTGGTGGTGGCTTCGCTGGCGAGTTCGCCCTCATATTTATCGGTCACGATGAGCTGCGCCTTATATTCCTTCCAGTCTGCGCCCTGCACCTTGATCTTGGTCTGGCATACAGGCAATCCCTCCTGGTTTACGAGCGCCAGGTTGAGGTCTTTCTTCTTGGCATCGATGCAGCGGGCGTGCAGGCTCACCTCGTAAATGGCTGGCTGATGCTTACCCTCCTTGCCCTCAACGGCAACTCCGCGACGTATGGCGATGCCGTCCCAACCTATATTATAAATAGGTGTAGCGCCCAGAACGGCATAATGGGCATTGTTCTGGCTCACCCCGTTTTCGGTGGCGATGCCCTCTTTCTCTACCCCCACCCATGCCGTGGTGGCATTCCACTGGTGGCGGTGGTCTTCCTTGTTATACTCAAAGTCGCCGTTCTGCAACATTTCTGCAGAGAGTCCTCCGTCGGCAGCGCGGCTGATGTCTTCGAAGAAGATACCCATCAGCTTGTTGGAGATGCGGTGGGATTTCTGTGGATTGATACTGAGGTTGGCAGGGATTTCCGAATCTTTCGGCAGGTCGATGTGGTTGTCCTTGGCATAAGCTGCGAGGTCGGCATCGGTCTTCGGCATCGGCTGGGCGTTGAGTTTTGCCTCTTCAGAGAGGGCGTGGAACCAGGAACGGATGTAGTTGAGATGCACGGCCGGCACCTCGAAATCGCAGCCCTGGAAGAGTTTTCCGCCTATGGTTGCGGTGTCGCGCTGCCAGAGTATCTCATCAGCTGAAGCCTCCAGCGTATCTTCCTTAAAGGTATGGAAATCGTTGCTTGCCTGTACGTATCGCTTGCCCTTGGATGTCTTGAGATAGATGTCGAAGTTGCCGTCATCCATCTGATAGGCAGCCACATCCTTCACGCCCTTTTCGCGGATGATGGGATAATCCTGCGGGCGCCAGGTGATGAGGTCTTCAGAATAGGCTACGGCAAACTGCGGTGCATGCTGGTTCACGCTCCAGAGTGCGCGCCATGTGCCGTCGTTAGCTTTTACCACGAAGGGGTTATACATCTTCTTTTCAGCTCCCCACGGACCGTAGTCGCTGGCGCAGAGCTGTCCTACATCCACCCAACGCTCATCGTCGGTGAAATAAGCCAGATGCAAGCCCTGGTTGGGTGCTGGCGAATAGATGAATATCTGGCAGATGGAGTCCTTGCCCTGTATGGTGTATGCAGGGGCATCCTTGTCTATTTGCTTCTGCATCTGCTGCCTGCTGACAGCCTGACTGGCACTGGCAGCTGCCACGAGCAGCGCTGATGTAAATATGTACTTTAGTTTTATCATGTTTCTATATTTTTAGATTAATATTGTTTGTTCATTTTACACTATTTCTCTCGGCTTGATAAAAAGGCAGAGTGCATCCCTGCACCCTGCCCCACAAATTAGAGAGTTATAAAAAATCAAGTATGCAGTGACTTAAGCACTGCTTCTTTCTGAAATAATTATCTTCTTTCTAGCTGTAATATTCCTTCTTGCCGGCAGCCAGCGTATTCTTCATCAGCGAGCAGATGGTCATCGGACCAACGCCTCCCGGAACAGGAGTGATGAAGGAACACTTCTCTGCCACCTCGTCGAATTTCACATCACCGTTCAGGCGGAAACCGCTCTTCTTCGTAGCATCAGGCACGCGGGTGGTACCCACATCAATGACTACGGCTCCCGGCTTCACCATATCGGCTGTCACGAAATCAGGACGGCCTATGGCTGCGATGATGATATCTGCCTCCTGACACTCCTTCTTCAAATCCTTGGAATGGGAGTGGCATACGGTGACGGTAGCATCGCCATACTGCTTCTGCATCATCAGCTGAGCCATTGGCTTGCCTACGATGTTGCTTCTGCCCAGAATGACGCATTTCTTGCCACTGGTCTCAATATTGTAATGCTGCAGCAGGGTGAGGATACCGAGCGGAGTGGCAGAGATGAAACAAGGCATGCCGAGCGACATTCTGCCCACGTTTACCGGGTGGAATCCGTCTACATCCTTGCGGTAATCTATTGCCATGGTCACCTTCTGCTCATCGATATGCTTAGGCAGAGGAAGCTGAACGATGAATCCGTCAACATCATCATCCTGGTTCAGCTTGTCTACACACTGCAGGAGCTCTTCTTCGGTAACATCCTCCTCATAACGGATGAGAGTCGACTTGAATCCACACTTCTCGCAGGCCAGCACCTTGTTTTTCACATAGGTTTCGCTGCCTCCGTCGTGCCCTACGAGCACGGCTGCCAGGTGTGGCTGCTTGCCACCGGCGGCTACAATCTGTGCCACCTCCCGGGCTATCTGTTCCTTGATGGCGGCTGCCGTCGCCTTTCCGTCTATAAGCTGCATTTTTCTTTAGTTTAACGTTTATACTTTTCTTACATTCCCGGCATCTTAGGCATGCCTGGCATACCCTTCATGCGGCTCATCATCTGCGCCATCTTGTTGCCGGTCATCATCTGCATCATCTTGCGGGTCTGGTCAAACTGCTTGATGAGCTTGTTCACCTCCTGGATGTTGGTGCCCGAACCCTTAGCGATGCGCTGGCGGCGTGATGTGTTGAGGATGGCTGGGTTGGTGCGCTCCTTAGGAGTCATACTCTGGATGATGGCCTCTACGCCCTTGAATGCATCCTCTGGGATGTCTACGTCGCGGATAGCCTTACCAACGCCCGGAATCATCGCTGCCAGGTCCTTGATGTTACCCATCTTCTTGATCTGCTGGATCTGGTTGTAGAAATCGTTGAAGTCGAACTGGTTCTTTCTGATTTTCTTCTCCAGTTTTTTGGCCTCTTCCAGGTCGAACTGCTCCTGTGCGCGCTCTACGAGGGATACCACGTCACCCATGCCGAGGATTCGGTCTGCCATACGGGCTGGGTGGAATACATCAATGGCCTCCATCTTCTCACCGGTACCGATAAACTTGATTGGCTTGGTTACCACGGTACGGATACTGAGGGCAGCACCGCCACGGGTATCACCGTCGAGTTTGGTGAGAACAACGCCGTTGAAGTCGAGGCGGTCGTTGAATTCCTTGGCTGTATTTACGGCGTCCTGACCGGTCATGGAGTCAACTACAAAGAGGGTTTCGTCTGGACGGAGATGATTCTTGAGATTACTGATCTCGTTCATCATCTGCTCATCAATGGCGAGACGTCCTGCTGTATCGACGATTACTACATCGTTGCCGTTGGTCTTGGCCTGCTGGATGGCGTGATCGGCGATGCTGAGCACATCCTTGTTCTCTGGCTCGCTGTATACCGGAACACCTACCTGCTCACCCACTACATGGAGCTGCTGGATAGCTGCCGGACGGTAAACGTCGCAGGCTACGAGCAATGGTTTCTTGCCGCGCTTGGTCTTGAGCATGTTGGCAAGCTTACCGCTGAAGGTAGTCTTACCCGAACCCTGCAGACCGCTCATGAGGATGATTGCCGGATGACCTTCGAGCTTCAATGGGGCTTCTTCACCGCCCATGAGTTCTGCCAGCTCATCGTGAACCAGTTTAATCATCAGCTGTCCCGGCTTCACGGCTGTGAGCACATTCATGCCGAGTGCTTTCTCCTTCACCTTATTGGTGAATTCCTTAGCTACTTTATAGTTTACGTCGGCGTCGAGGAGTGCACGGCGCACATCCTTCATGGTTTCCGCCACGTTGATTTCTGTAATTTTTCCCTCGCCCTTCAATATTTTGAATGAGCGTTCCAGTCTATCACTTAAATTTTCAAACATTTTTCTTTCTTTATATTTTTGGCTACAAAGATACGACTTTTTTTCGAGAAAGCCAAGTTGTTTATGCTTTTTTTTATCCAGTTGGCTAAAATTGCTTTCGCCCTGTCTTTCCCGAGCTCATTTCTTCAGTTTCCTCTTGTGCTTATTTATCCGGATTCTTTTTCGATATTGATTCAGCACCAGAAGTTGCTTTTTCTTCTACTGTAGCCATTTCAGATGGAGGATCTTTCTTTAAAGCCGAGACATCATACGGATTAGTCAATTCATACTTCTTCCCCGTTGCTTTTTCATAAGCAGCTACCACAGGATCCTTATGTTCCATTTTTTCAAATACCTTTTTAGCCTGTTGCAGATGCTTCTTATCACGTTTTCCCTGTTTATCCATCCATCCGAAAGCATCAAAACCAATGCCAGCAGATGAAGTTGGCAAAGAGTTTATCTTCTCCTGAATATCCTCTTCCATGTTTTTGATGCCTTCCTGATTCTTGCCCCAAACTGTCACTTCACCTAATTGTTTGGCATCCGGCAAGAGAAACAGAGTATCCGGCAGTTCCTTGTACCGGATAGTAGCCTTCATAAAACCAGGTTTCGATACGGTTGCTGAATCAAACTGATAGCGCATCGTCCAATAGCCCCGATAATCTGTTCTTGCCCAATGATTGTTATTGGTATGAATAAGTGCTTCACGAATAGGCACATGATTTTCTGCCGATGCGATGACACACGTTTTCTGCGCATAGGCTACCTGCCCTAACATGGCAAGCAATACTGTTAAAATCAATATGATACGCTTCATGCTTTTTCTCTGATTTATATCTTTTCTTTGTACCAGACAAATTACTTCTTCTTAATATGAATCTGATACAAAAGTAATGATTAAATCTGATACTTCATTAAATTCCCCAAGAAGTTTAAGTTCATTTAAAGAGTAATGTAAAAAAATTAAGCGTCTATAACAGTTGGTCGATTTATATAGTATCATTCAAAGGTATATAGTATCATTCAAAGGAAAGATATGGTGTTTTCAACACTAAGAAATATTTTTATAAGTAAAAGCATATAGTTTTTAGAGTTCTTGCATATAGTTTTTTTAGTCAAAACACATAGCTTCCCAAGTCAAAACACATAGCTTCCCAGATATTACCACTAGGCTCAGCTGCTCTGCCGAGCCTAGTGACAAATCCCAGTAAAAGCAGTTCCGTTACTGCAGAAATAATTCACTTAATTCTATTGAATTCATTTCATTATTCTACTATTCCACGTTGCTCGATTCTCTTAGCCTCTTCAAGAAGCTTGATGGCATCTACATACTGAGCGATGCCCTGAGCCACCTCCTTGGCAGCCTTCATTGCCAGGACTACAGTCTGCGGACGGTGTACCACATCACCTCCGGCAAACACACCGCGACGGGTGGTCATACCGAACGGACGTTCAACAACTTTTACATATCCCTTCTCATCCACCTCGATTCCGGCAGTGGTAGAAACGATACGGTTGGCAGGTCTTGAACCGATGGCGAGATAGATTCTGTCGAATTTTTCTACCCTTTCACCCTCAGGAGTGTTCAGCACACAACTTCCCAGACGACCATTTTTGCCCTTCAAGAAGGCCTCAACGGTAGTTTTCCACTCAAATTTCACGCCTTCCTTCACAGCATCTTCATATTCGCTCCGGATGGCAGGCATCTCTTCCTGGGTCTTACGGTACAGCACAGTTACATCGGCACCCAGACGGATAGCAGTACGGGCAGCATCCATGGCCACGTTTCCGCCGCCAATGACACCCACCTTCTCACCGTCGCGCAGCGGAATCATGTCGCGGGTCAAAGCGCCTTCGTTATAGGCATTCACGTTATGCAGAAAGTATGTACTCTGGCTCACACCGTGGAGCTTTGAGCCCGGTGTAGAGTCCATGTTCTGAGGCACGCTGGTACCTGTGCCCATAAAGATGGCGTCGTAGCCTGCACGGAACAGACTGTCGATGGTCACATTGTTCTCGCCCACCATGCAGTTGGTGATAAACTGCACGCCGAGGGCAGCAATCTTAGCCACCTCATCGCGCACTACCGACTTAGGCAAGCGATACTCAGGAATACCGTACATCAGCACGCCTCCCGGCTCAGCCTGGCCCTCGAAAATGGTAACGTTGAAGCCCTGACGCGCCAGATCGCCGGCTACGGTCAAGCCCGCTGGACCCGAACCGATGACTGCCACACGGCCACGTGTTTTCTGTGGCAACATCTCGCGCGAAAGGTTCATCTTGGTATCAAAATCGGCAATAAACTGCTCCAGCTTACCGATCTGTACCGGTTTTCCCTTCTTTCCGAGCACGCAGCTGCCCTGACACTGTTTCTCGTGAGGGCACACACGACCG
This sequence comes from Segatella copri, assembly GCA_021622245.1. Classification (GTDB taxonomy): domain Bacteria; phylum Bacteroidota; class Bacteroidia; order Bacteroidales; family Bacteroidaceae; genus Prevotella; species Prevotella copri_J. Next base: position 41,397 of record JAJVTK010000022.1, read on the forward strand.
CAGATGGCCGGCAGGTTGCTCTTGGCATTGATGATGCTCATCGCCGCACCCATGTTACCCATAGAGAGTTCGTGTACGAAATCTGGAATGTCGTTACCAATCGGGCATCCCTTCTTGCACTGCGGAATCTTGCAGTGGAGGCAGCGTTTAGCCTCCTCAATGGCCTCGCGGGTAGAAAAACCCTCGTTCACTACCTGGAAGGCAGCAGCATCCGCCTGCTGTTCTGTTGTATCAGCCTGCTTAGCATCCTCATTCTGCTTAGCTGCTGTTTCTGTTGTATTCTGCTCAGGGACCTGCGCCTCAGCAGCATTCTTCATATTCTTTGTTTCTTTCTGTTCGCTCATAATAGAACTGCTCTCTTTTTACTGATTCTACAATCTGTTTATTGATTCTACAATCTTTTTTACTGATTCTACAATCTATCCTTTGATTTGTGGGTGCAAAGGTACAAATAATATTTCAGAAATCGCCCCTATCTCCTTACATATTTTCATTTTGCCCCCTTTTTTCCTTATTATCCACCTGCTGGCGCCTTACCGGGGACGCACACCTGCCTAATCACTAATCATTAATCACTAATCACTAATCGGGGTGGTCATTAAGGTCATTGGTCATTAAGGTCATTAAGCTTTTCCGCTTCCGGCAACATATAAAAAAAGACCCTACATTCACATGCAAGGCCTTTAAACAACTTAAATGTTCTGCATTCACATGCAAAACACCAACAACTGGAGGGGGAACATAATAATAAGGGCTCCCCCATTAAATCAACATTTTTATTTTTCTTTAATCTCAATATCTTCCTTCACATGATTACGTATCTTGGTAAGGAAGAGTTTCATACGCTTCGCATCCTTGTGGTCAATGATGTCGATGAGCTCAGCAAGCTCCTCTCTGATCTGTGCCACCTGACCCGATGTGTATGGGTTGAAGAGGATTTCCTGCAGCAGGTAATCATCTTCGTTGAGCACGCCCTTGGCTATCTGCATGTGGCGCTTGAAGGTGGTGCCCGGAGCATCCTGGTGCTTCATCACTGCTGCAAAGGCAAAGGTGCTCACGAACGGAATACTCAGCGAGTAGGCCACCGTCTGGTCGTGCTCATCAAATGTATACTCATGCAGACTCAACCCCAACTTCTGGTAGAGGTCCTTGAAGAATATCTTGCCCATGTAGTCACCCTCCTTGATGATGACTGCATTCTCCTCTGAAAGCTGGTTCAGATTGGCAAAGGTTGGGCCAAACATAGGGTGCGTACTCACGAAGCGGAAACCGCTCTTCTCGTAAAACTCCTGCAGCCCGGTCTTTACCGAAGCAATATCGCTGATGATGCAGTCGTGAGAGAGATGTGGCAGCACTTCTTCGAAGGCTGGCAGCGTATATTTCACCGTCACCGCATTGATGACCAGTTCGGGGCTGAACATCTCTATCTCTTCCATCTTGGTGAAGCGGTAACAGTTGTAGGTGAAGCGCAGACGCTTGGCATCCTTCTCGTAAACCGCCACCTCGTGGTCGAAGCTGAGCAGGTCGATGAAGAAGCTTCCCATCTTACCTGCTCCCATAATCAATATTCTCATCGCCAGTTTCCTTTTACTTCTGGTTCAGGATTTCCAACTGCTGGCGAACACTCTCCTCATGGATGTGCTCGAAAATCTGAGCGGCAAACTCAGGGCTCATGCCGCAGAGGGCTGCCTGGGCTCCACGCTTGTCGAGAATCTCGTTGTAACGGCTGGTCTGAACGATGGTCATGTTGTGCTCCTTCTTGTAGGTACCAATCTCGCGGCAAATGCGCATACGCTTAGCTAAGAGATCCATCAGCTGGTTGTCGCACTCGTCAATCTGACCGCGCAGTTGGTGCAGACCCTCTGTAGAATAATGCTCATCGCGCACTACGAGGAGGCTGAGGATGTAATCCAGCACCTCTGGGGTAACCTGCTGCTTGGCATCGCTCCATGCATCGTCTGGGCTGCAGTGGCTCTCAACGATGAGGCCGTCGAAACCTAAGTCCATTGCCTGCTGGCAGAGAGGGGCGATGAGGTCGCGTCGGCCGCCGATGTGGCTAGGGTCGCAGATGATTGGCAACTGTGGTATGCGGCGGTGCAACTCGATAGGAATCTGCCACATAGGGAGGTTGCGGTAAATCTTCTTGTCGAAGCTGGAGAATCCGCGGTGGATGGCACCGAGTTTCTTGATGCCTGCCTGGTTGATGCGCTGCAGGGCACCGATCCAAAGCTCGAGGTCTGGGTTTACCGGGTTCTTAACGAGCACAGGCACGTCTACGCCCTGAAGACTGTCGGCAAGTGCCTGCATGGCGAATGGGTTGGCAGATGTACGTGCGCCTACCCAGAGAATGTCGATTCCATATTTCAGTGCGAGCTCTACATGCTCTGGGGTAGCCACCTCAGTAGCTGTCAGCATGCCTGTTTCTTCCTTCACCTGCTTCATCCAAGGCAAGGCCTTCTCGCCGTTACCCTCGAAGCCTCCCGGTTTGGTGCGTGGTTTCCACACACCTGCGCGGAACATGTGGCAACCTTTGGCAGCCAACTGCTTAGCGGTAGTCATAACCTGCTCTTCTGTCTCTGCCGAGCAAGGGCCGGCAATGACGCAAGGGCGTTCCTGATCACTAGGAAAATTCAATGGTTCTAATTCTAATTCCATAGTCGTATATTTTTTGTTTTTTACTTTTTTACTTTTTATTTTTCAAAAACCTTCCTGATTCTTTCCAGGGCCTCTTTCATCTTCTCATCCTTGGCACAGAGGCTGATACGGATGTAACGCTTGCCGTTGGTTCCGAAGATGAAGCCAGGGGTGATGAAGATGCGAGCCTCGTGCAGAATCTTCTCTGTAAGGTCTTCTACATCGGCATATTTCTCAGGTATCTTGCCCCAGAGGAACATGCCTACCTGGTTAGGGTCAAACTGGCAGTCGAGTACCTTCATGATCTCCTCAGCAATGTCGCGACGGCGGCGGTAGTTCTGGATGTTGTTCTCGCGGTGCCATTCATCCGTGTTGTTAAGCATCGCTTCGGCAGCTGCCAGCTGAATGCCTCGGAAGCTTCCGTTGTCGATGTTGCTCTTCACCTTCAGAATCCATGAGATGAAAGTCTTGTTGCTCGAAATCATCGCCACACGCCAGCCTGGCATGTTGTGGCTCTTGCTCAGGGAATTGAACTCGATGCAGCAGTCCTTAGCTCCCGGCACCTGCATGATGCTCATAGGGTGCTCGTTGAGGATGAGCGAATATGGGTTGTCGTTCACCACTACGATGTTGTGTTTCTGGGCGAATGCCACCAGCTTTTCGTAGGTTTCGCGCTTCGCCACACCGCCTGTCGGCATGTTAGGATAGTTGGTCCACATCAGCTTCACGTGACTCAGGTCCATCTTCTCCAGCGCGTCGAAATCGGGCTGCCATCCGTTGTCTTCTCTCAAATCGTAGTAGGTAATCTTGGTACCCAGAATCTTGTTGATGGCGGTGTAGGTAGGGTATCCCGGGTTCGGGATGAGTACCTCATCGCCCGGATTGCAGAAGGCGAGCGTTACGTGCAGGATGCCTTCCTTGCTACCAATGAGGGGCTGGATTTCAGTAGCCCAGTCGAGGTCTACATCATACCAGCGCTTGTAGAAACCAGCCATTGCTTTGCGCAACTCTGGTATGCCCACCGTAGGCTGATATCCGTGTGCGTTTGGATTGTTGGCTACCTCGCAGAGCTTGTCAATGGTCTGCTTAGAAGGCGGCATGTCTGGACTTCCGATGGCCAGACTGATGATGTCTTTGCCCTCGGCATTAAGCTTAGCCACTTCCTTCAGCTTGCGGCTGAAGTAGTATTCCTGTATTTCCGTTACTCTATTGGCTGGTTGTATCATAATTTTCAATGAATAATTTATAATTAATAATGTATAAATGGGCTTTCACCCTCCGAACTGGCGAATTCTTCACTCTTCGTTCTTCACTCTTCACTTAATCTACTCCTTCTCCTCATATTCGCCCAACACCTTTATCTTCTTCACGAGCGGCGTAATAGCGTCGATGCTCTGGCGGTATCGGGTCAGGTTGTCGAAGGTGAGGTCTACGTAGAAGAGGTATTCCCACTCATGTCCGATATTTGGCAGCGACTGGATCTTGGTGAGATTGATGTCGTAGAAACTCAGGATGGTGAGCACCTTGGAGAGCGATCCCTTATCGTGAGCCAGACTGAAGACGATGCTCGCCTTGTTGGCCTTTTCGATGGGACGGAGCAGGGCTGCCTTCTGCGGATTGCAGACCACGAGGAATCGGGTGTAGTTGTGCGGATTGTCGTGGATGTCTTCCTGCAGCACCTTCATACCGTACATGTGGGCAGCGTAAGAAGAGCAGATGGCTGCCCATCCCCTTACCTTATGCTGGGCGATGTAGGCTGCCGAGCCTGCGGTATCTTCTGCCTCCACCGCCTTGAGGTCGGGATGGTTGGCTAGGAATTTGCCGCACTGCATGAGGGCTACCGGATGGGAGTGAACCTCCTGCAGGGTGCTCCAGTCGTCTTCTGGCAGACAGCAGATGCTGTGCTCTATATGGAGCTTGTGTTCGCCTACCACGGTAGTTCCGCTCTGCCGGAGCAGTTCGTAATTGTGGAGCAGGCTGCCCGCGATGGTGTTTTCTATAGCGCAGATGCCTACTACAGTAGGGTCGCGCTTGATGTTTTCGAACACCTCTTCGAAGGTAGCACAACAGATGATTTCAATCTGTTCGCCCTCGAAATACTGGTGGGCGGTAATGTCGTGGAAAGATCCCAGCTCTCCTTGAATTGCTATTCTCTTCATGTTTCTTTTATCTTGTCTAATGTTACGAAAAACGGTCCTACTCAATAAGAGCGGGACCGTTTCGATGATTTCAAGAATCTAATATCCTAAGTTGAAATTTACACGCAACTTCCCGCTTTACAATTATTTGCAAAGTAAAAGTAATAGCTAAAAAAGAATGCGTTAAACTTCTTCATTGTCTTTACATTTTATATGTTACTCACTTTTGTTCTTTCCGAGCCTAGCCCTTTTCATATAAGGAGCTTGTCTGTGCTCAGAATTCCGAACTCTTCCTTACACCTCTTTATATATATTATAAGGAGCAGGCAGTGCTCAGTTTTTTTCGAGTCTCAACTTGCTAAAATCTCAACTCGTTTGCAAAAGTAACATTTTTCTTTGACACTGCCAAACAATTTGATATATTTTTCTTCGATTTCCTTATATTTTATGCTAAAAAACATATTTTCGCCCGATTTTTATCATCAGGATGCGGAAAAATGCAGAAAAATGTACTCAAAAGCTAGGCGGCCCCCTATTATCTGCAATGTTCTCTGCCTTCGGCCTTGAATTCTCCTGTCAGCTCCCCTACTTTCTCCGGGTTCAGCTCCAGGTAGCGCTTCATGTCCTTTCCGGCTCCATCCTTGTCACCCATCTGCATCAGCAAATTGCCGCGCTTCAGGAGATTCTCGCTCAGAGAGGCTTTTACAGACGGCTGCTGTACCAATTCTTTCTCCTGCTCCACAATCTGCTGAGTCAGCGTTGCCAGCATCAGAACAGGGTTTACCTGATTCAAATCCATAATCTTATATTTTTACGAAAAGTTACTCTATTGTATATCAGAGAGTTAACCCACATGAAACCCTAAAACAGGGGTCATGGTATGAGCCACTCCTTATTATAATAAGGTGTCATTTACTTGATGGCCCCGATAATCTCAGTCACACTCTTGCATCCGTGAGCATCAAGCCACTCGTTGATTCCATCCTTCACCTTCTTCGTAACCGCAGGATCAATGAAGTTGGCTGTACCAATCTCAATGGCCGTAGCACCGCACATCAGGAACTCAATGGCATCCTTGGCAGAAGAAATGCCGCCCAGACCAACAACCGGAATGTTTACGGCATGAGCCACATCCCAAACCATGCGCAGGGCAACAGGCTTAACGCAAGGACCACTCAAACCACCCGTACGGATGCTCAAGAGAGGCTGGCGCTTCTCAATGTCCACCGCCATACCCATCAGCGTGTTGATGAGCGAAACAGAATCGGCACCCTCAGCCTCCACGGCACGGGCGATGTCGGCAATGCTGGTAACATTAGGCGAAAGCTTCACGATGAGGGTCTTCTTATAAACCTTTCTCACCGCCTTCACCACGCTGGCTGCACCCTCGCAGGTTACACCGAAGGCCATGCCGCCATCCTTCACGTTAGGACAGGAGATGTTCAGCTCTATGGCCGGAATCTTATCCAGCTCGTTGATGCGCGCCGCACACTCGGCATAACTCTCAGGCGAATGTCCGCTCACGTTTACAATCATATTGGTATCAATATCCTTAATCTGAGGATAAATGTGAGAGCAGAAATACTCCACACCCTTGTTCTGCAAACCTACACAGTTGAGCATACCCTGAGGCGTTTCAGCCATACGCGGATAGTCGTTTCCCTCGCGTGGTTCCAGGGTAGTACCCTTCACGATAATACCGCCAATTTCCTCCAGAGGAACGAAATCGGCAAATTCCAATCCGTAGCCGAAAGTACCCGATGCAGTCATCACAGGGTTCTTCAACTCCAAATCCTTTATCTTTACACTTAAATCAGCCATAATCTTCTGTTTTTACTTAAAAATGTTTTACAAACAAAGACTAGAGAATTCTTCACTCTTCGTTCTTCGTTTCCAACGAATTCTTTACTCTTCGCTTCCAACGAATTCTTCACTCTTCGTTCTTCACTCAATTAGATTTCCCAAGTAAGTTTCTTGATGTTGATGACAGGCCCATCCTTGCAGACGCACTGGTTACCCTCGGTAGTTTTCTCTACGCAGCAGAGGCAGGCGCCCACACCGCACGCCATCTTGTTCTCGAGAGAAACCTCGCACTCCACGCCAGCCTTCTTGGCAAAGCGAGCCACACTCACCATCATCGGCTTAGGTCCGCAGGTAGAAATCATATCAAACTTCTCGTTCTCCAAAACAGAGTGGTTGGTAACGAAACCTACCTCGCCAGCCGAGCCATCCTCGGTAGTGATGCATACCTTTCCGATTTTGGCAAACTCATCCAGTTCGAGCAGATCTGTAGCCTTGCGTGCACCCAGCAGGAAGGTAACATCAGCTCCGAAATCCTTGATGAGTTTTCCGAAATAGAGGAGCGGAGCCACACCTACGCCACCACCTACGAGCAGATATTTCTGGCTCTTCCCGGTAGGCATGGTGAAGCCGTTGCCGAGAGGCAGCATACAGTTGAGCACATCGCCCTCCTTGAGCTGTCCGAGCTGACGGGTACCGTCGCCCACCATTGCTACGAGCAGCCAGAGCTGATTATTTTCACGATCCACGAAATTGATGGAGATAGGACGGCGAAGCATGGTAGTAGGCGAATGGTCTACTCTTACTTCCACGAATTGGCCAGGCAAGATTTCAGGCAAAGGTTTCTCATCGGTAAGCTTAATCAAAACGTGCTTATCGCTAAGCGCCTCTACAGAAACCACCTTCAGGTCGAGAACATATTTTTTCATCTTATTGCTAATTTTTAATATGCTTATTATATAATGTACGTATATTATAAATAGGTACGCGTAGCTTCCGGTTACGCCCACCTACGTTTCTACGATGCAAAGGTACATCAAAAATCCGAATTTACGAAAAGAAAAGAGATATTTTTTCTTTATCGCCGCTCCTATGTGTTTGTTTTAGGGTTCTCCAATCCCTACTTTATTTCTTAGGGACGAAGGTTTCCCAGGTCTGATCATCGTAGAAAATACGGATTTCGGTAATCTTTCTTTGCGGTTTGTCTACATATTTTACCGCCGCTTGGGCGATATTTTTAGGTGTACGATTTACACCCTGCATTTGAGGCTGGTCAAAGAGCGAGGGAGAAGTAGGGGAGGCTGCGGCTCCTTCGGCTCCAAAATCGAGCATAGGCTCGGCAGAGGCGGCTCCAGAAGGCTGACTGCCCTGCTTCATCCCCTCAGCACCACCGGCTGCTCCATCCGTAAGACCCTGATACATGTCTGCAGCACCCTCTTCGCTGCCACCCTGGGAAGCCTGGTTCTGATACATAGGAGGAGTACCGTAGAGTACCCAATAAACGTTTACCTGAGGAAAACTCTTATGGATGCCATCCACAATACTGAGCGATGGATTGGTCTTCCCGTTGAAAATATTGCTCAGCGTAGCGGTCGAAATTCCGATCATCTGAGCGAAGTTCTGCTGAGTGAGGTGCTGGTCCTCCATCAGCTGTCTGATTCTATCTTTCATGCTCTAAAAATTTTAGCGTTCATTTTTCTACTGATACGATGTTTTATTTCCGAACAGGCCACTTTTGGGCCCTTTTTCGGTTGATTTTACAAAGATAAAGCAAAAATTTAGAATAACCAAACATTTCTGAATAAATTTAGATTTTTAAACTTTAGGTTTCTATTTATAAATTTAAATCACACTCACTTCGCCATCCGGTTTTTAGCTTTAGCTTTATAAATATAAACCTATCAATCAAAATATATTACGAACCTTTTCTTTATAGATTTAGGCTAAATCACTGGTTATTCATACCATAAACCACCTAAATAAAGGCATATAGAGCGATTTATGCAATGTTTACCCCACACCTATGTAAAAGTCTATGGTTTATAAAACAACTAAAACACATAACTAACTGAGTTTTCGACACTTACAAATTCAAAATACAGCATGAATATTTATTCATTCATAACCATAAACACCCTGTTTTATCTTTATTTTTATAAATATAAAACATAAATTCGTGTATTTAGTTTTCTTGTATTTATGCTTATAAATCAAAATCATCCGTTTTGATTTATGAATTTAAAAACATAAACTTAGAAAACGTAAACCTTAACAAATGCAAACGTCTGATTTCAGACAACGGGAAATGGCTAATTTTTCCATTTCTAGCGTATTCCAGCCCATCGGCAAGGAAACGGGCAAATTCGCGAGTAATGAAGAGGGTTAATTTATGTAAGTTACTGATAACCAATAAAGTTAAGTCTATTTTCAGGCGAAACCGGAAAATGGGCATCTAGCTCGAAAAATCGCTTAAATCCCCCATTTTTGCCCAAAAATCGCCCAAAATGAGCCCAGGTAAGCGCCCTAAAAAGAGCCGAAAATCCCCTATTTGGGGCAAATTTATAATGCTAAACGCTAGTTGGCTGCTTTCTGGAAACAGGCAGCAAAGAAGGACGAAAACGGAAACGAGCTCCTGCCGAGAGAAAACTCTCAGCAGGAGCTCGCCTACTCTCCCCCACTTCGCTCTTCAGCATCAGTGAAGGATAAAAAAGATGAGTTCTTTCATCAGTTCACCTACCGGAGTGGATGGATTATCCAGTCCCTTTATCTTCGCATCCACCTCCTTAAACTTCTCAATAATCGCCATCACTTTCACGCCCGTATAGTTCCTCATTCCTGTAATATATTCGCGCGCCGCCCAAGCTCCGCGCAAATCCAGGAATTTTGCGAGCTCATTTTCGTTCTGCCTGTTAGGTGCATAATAAGCAATCATCAGGTTTTGGAAATAAGTAAAGAGCATCGGGAGAAGCGTGAAGAGAGAACCGCTCTTCGGATTGCTGTCAAAATAATTTATTATCTGATTTGCCTTGAACACATCGCGGTTGATGATGGCACTTCTCAGCTCGAAGGCATTGAAGTCTTTGCTCACCCCTATTTCTCGCTCCACAATCTCCGGAGTAACACGCCGGTCGTTCTCAGGAAGAGAAATGAGCAGTTTGTCGAGCTCGGAAGTGAGTCGGTGCAAATCTGCTCCCACATGATCAGCCACCATCTGGGTAGCTTTGGGTTCTATGGTTGCCTTGCGGGTATTGAGATATGTCTCGATGAAGCCCGGCAGATTACGGTCGTAGAGCTTTTTGCTCTCAAAAACCACACCCGCCTTGGCAGCGAGGGCAGAAAACTTTTTACGACTGTCGAGCTTGCCGTTTTTATGACAGAAAACAAGGATGGTTGTTTTTACCGGATTTTCGAGGTACTTCTCGAGCGCTTCCAAATTCCGCAAATTCTGAGCCTCTTTCACAACCACCACTCTATACTCCGACATCATCGGGTAGCCCTTGCACAAATCTGCCACCTGCGCACCCGTAACATCTGCTCCGAAAACCACCGTCTGATTGAAGTCACGCTCCTCGGGTTGGAGCACATTTTCTGAAATGTAGTCGCAGATCTTATCTATATAAAAAGGTTCCTCGCCCATCAGAACATAGACGGGAGAATACTTCCGAGCCTTCAAATCTTTCATGATTGACTCGTAACTTATTGCACTTTTCTTTTCTACCATTGGATTATTTTTTGTAACTTTGCACCCAGCAAACTCCGGGGGTGCGGACAAGCATTTGCTCCGCCTCCAGGTTCGCAGTTTTCTGAGGTGCAGTTTTCAGCTGCACTTCGACTGCAAAGTTACAAAAAATAAATTGAACTGCCTATATAAAATAGGTAGTTTTTGAAAAAGAGATATGGTTAAAAGACCAAAAGAAACCCTATCATAAGACGGGGGAAGAAACATCATCATATATATAATAAGGTATAGAAAAAATGATTCGCTTAAATTTGCCATCTTTCGACATCAAGGTTTCGGGCTCAAAACAGCATCCCCAGATACTGGATGTGCTGCGCCGGAAGTTCATCACGCTCACTCCCGAAGAGTGGGTGCGCCAGCATTTCGTTCATTTTCTCATCGAGCACAAGGGGTATCCAGCCTCGCTGCTCGCCAACGAAATCCAGCTGAAATGTGGCGACAAGGTGCTGCGCGCCGACAGTGTGCTCTACTCCCGTGAGCTGCAGCCCCGCATGATTATCGAGTACAAAGCCCCTCACATCCCCATCACACAGAAAGTATTCGACCAGATTTCGGTCTACAATCTTCTGCTCCATGTCGACTTCCTGGTGGTGAGCAACGGGCTGGAGCATTACATCTGCAAGATGGATTATGAAAGTAAAAAATATGTATTTTTAGAGACCATTCCCGATTATTCCGATTTATTGACATTATGAGAGCATCGGGGGATAGTCCGGAAGTCTTTAAACAGAGCTTCCACAGCCTTCAAAATTTGCGAATTTCCGCCCAACCGGCCATCCGTTTTAGAATTCGCGAATTTTGGAGGCCTTTTTCTGCCTCCTTTTCCTCTCCCTTTTTGAGCACTCCTTTTCCTCCCATCCCCTTTCTCGCGTTATTTTTTAATAAAAAACCCATTTTCATTTTGTAGTCTCCTCCTTTTATACTATCTTTGCATAAGATAAGCTGCACTCGGCAATTTGAAAGCAAGCTTTCATTGCTCTCGTTTGCATTATCTTTGCAACTAATATATATATATTAAGGTATAGACTGCCTAAAAGAACAGAAAGAAATGGAGAATAAAAAGATAAAAATAGCCGTAGCCGGAACAGGATATGTAGGCCTGAGCATCGCTACCCTGCTCAGCCAGCATCATGAGGTGGTGGCCGTAGACGTGATACCCGAAAAGGTGGAGCTCATCAACTCGCGCCGCTCGCCTATCCAGGACGAATACATAGAGAAATATCTGGCAGAAAAGGAACTCAACCTCAAAGCCACAACCGATGGAGAAGAAGCCTATAAGGATGCCGACTTCGTAGTGATTGCCACACCAACCAACTATGATCCGGTGAAAAACTACTTCGACACCTCGCACGTAGAAGAAGTCATCCGTCTGGTGATGCAGGTGAATCCCGATGCCATCATGGTCATCAAGAGCACCATTCCGGTAGGCTACACCGAAAGCATCCGCCAGAAGACGGGCAGCAAGAACATCATCTTCGCTCCTGAATTCCTACGCGAGAGCAAGGCACTCTACGACAACCTCTACCCGAGCCGCATCATCGTGGGCAGACCGAATGGTGACGAGCGACTGGACCAGGCAGCCCGCACCTTTGCAGAACTGCTGAAAGAGGGAGCCATCAAGCAAGACATAGAAACCCTGTTCATGGGACTTACCGAGGCAGAAGCCGTGAAACTCTTCGCCAACACCTACCTCGCCCTGCGCGTGAGCTACTTCAACGAGCTGGATACCTACGCCGAAATGAAGGGCCTCGACACCAAGGCGATTATCGACGGAGTGGGTCTGGACCCTCGCATCGGCACCTTCTACAACAACCCTTCCTTCGGATACGGCGGCTACTGTCTGCCGAAAGATACCAAGCAGCTGCTCGCCAACTACGCCGATGTGCCTGAGAACCTGATTCAGGCGATTGTGGAGAGCAACCGCACCCGCAAGGATTTCATCGCCGACCGCGTGCTGAACATGGCTGGCTACTACGATTATGCCAACCAGAACAACTTCAGCGAGGAGGAAGAGAAGCCTTGCACCATCGGCGTATACCGCCTCACGATGAAGAGCAACAGCGACAACTTCCGCCAGAGCAGCATACAGGGCGTGATGAAGCGCATCAAGGCAAAGGGCGCGCAGGTTATCATCTACGAACCTACGCTGAAAGACGGAACCACCTTCTTCGGAAGCCGCATCGTAAACAACCTGGATGCCTTCAAGCAGCAGAGCCAGGCCATCATCGCCAACCGGTATGACAAGTGTCTGGATGATGTGGAAGAAAAGGTTTACACCCGCGATATTTTCAGAAGAGACTGATCTGAACTGAAAGTTAAAAGTTAACAGTTGAAAGCTGGAAGCTGAAGACGGAATATAGGAAAACAATAATATTTATAATAAAGAGAAAAATAAGAAATGGCAAAATTAGTAATCAATTCCTACGAGGAATTTGCATCTCACCTCGGTGAGAAGTTAGGAGAATCAGACTGGTTGCAGATTGACCAGGACCGTATCAACAAGTTCGCAGACGCTACACTCGACCCACAGTGGATCCACGTAGACGTAGAGCGCGCCAAGGTAGAGAGCCCTTACCACAGCACCATCGCTCACGGTTACCTCACCCTCTCAGTACTCCCATACCTCTGGCAGCAGATTATCGAGGTAAACAACCTCAAGATGCTCGTAAACTACGGCATGGACAAGATGAAGTTCGGTCAGCCAGTCATCACCGGTTCACGCGTGCGCCTGGTAGCCACTCTCCACGACATCCAGAACATCCGTGGCATCTGCAAGACCAGCATCAAGTTTGACATCGAAATAGAAGGTCAGCGCAAGCCAGCCCTCTCAGGCATCGCTTCTTTCCTCTACTATTTCAACAACTAAAAGATGGCAGCAGGTAAATGGATTGGTGGTGTGCTCGGTTTCATCACAGCCGGTCCGCTGGGAGCCCTGGCAGGCTATGCCCTCGGTTCCCTCTTTGAGCACGGACTGGATGCGGTAAACCGCGACGGCGACCACCATTACAACAACGCCTACGATGCCTACAGCGGCCAGCAGCACAACGGCCGCCAGGGCTTCGGCAACCAGGGATACAGCCGCCAGCAGAGTTATGAGGGAGAGCGAAACTCCTTCATGTTCTCGCTGCTGGTGCTCAGCTCCTACATCATCAATGCAGATGGCAAGATCATGCATTCCGAGATGGAGCTGGTGCGCCGCTTCCTGCGTCAGAATTTCGGCGAGGCAGCCAAGCAGCAGGGCGAGGAAATCCTCCTCAAACTCTTCGAACAGCAGAAACAGATGGGCATGCAGCAGTACCGTTCGGTGATACAGGACAGCTGTCATCAGATACGTGCCAACATGATGTATGAACAGCGCCTGCAGTTGCTCAATTTCCTCGTCATGATAGCCCAGGCCGATGGAGTTGTGAATTCTCAGGAGATTCAGGCACTCAAGGAGATGGCCATCCACATGGGTCTTTCTGCCGAGGATGTAGACCAGATGCTGAACCTGGAGAGCGGGGCTTCTTCAGCCGGCAGTCTGGATGATGCCTACCGTGTTCTGGGCATCAGTCCTGACGCCTCAAACGATGAGGTGAAGGCCGCTTACCGCAAGATGGCGCTCAAGCATCATCCTGACAAGGTAGCAGCACTGGGCGAAGATGTGCGCCGTGCAGCCGAGAAGAAATTCCAGGAAATCAACGACGCCAAAGACCGCATCTACAAGGCTAGAGGACTCTAAGTTCCAGATTAGGATTAAAGGAGTTTAGACAGATTGTCCTAGCTGCCTGAAAACGAAAAAAATAAAGGCTCGCCAAGTAATTTTGGCGAGCCTTTATTGTATCTTATCGTATCTTTATCAGAAGATTATAATCCGAAAAGAGCGGAGAGAGAGGAGGAAGATTAATCCTCATTCTCAGTCTTTCTTCTGCGGATAGCGCGCTTGCGCTTTGGCTTCTCCTCTGTCTTAGGAGACTCAATCTTAACACCAGCCAATTCTGGGTCGATGAGGATACGGCCGCAATACTCACAAGGGATAATCTTCTTGTGCATCTTGATATCGAGCTGGCGCTGAGGTGGAATCTTATTGAAGCAACCGCCACATGCATCACGCTGCACGTAAACGATACCCAAACCGTTGCGGGCACCATTACGGATGCGCTTGAAGCTCTGGAGCAAACGTGGCTCAATCTTCTTCTCGAGCTCGAATGCCTTCTCCTTCAAATTCTCCTCTTCCTCACGGGTTTCAGCCATGATAGACTCGAGCTCAGAACGCTTCATTACCAGACCCTTCTCGCGGTCTGCCTTCTGGTCCTCAGCCTTGTGAAGGTCGTACAGGCGCTCGTTGATTGTCTGCTGCGCCTCGCGGATCTTCTTGCTGCAAAGTTCGATTTCCAGCTCCTGGAACTCGATTTCCTTGCTCAAAGTATCATACTCGCGGTTGTTGCTAACCATTTCGAGCTGCTTCTTATAACGCTCCACGCTAGCCTGAGCCTCCTCAATCTCGTGCTGCTTCTGATCGATGGCGCGGTCAAACTGCTCAATATCGGTCTGGATTTTCTCGATACGGGTGGTAAGACCAGCAATATCGTCTTCCAAATCCTGAACTTCGAGAGGCAACTCACCTCTCAACGCACGCTTTTCATCAATTGCAGACAAGGTGGTCTGAAGCTGATAGAGAGCCTTCAACTTCTCTTCCACTGTCAAATCTGTAGGATCTTTCTTTGCCATAACTTTATTTTTTTTTAATGTTGAATGTTAAATGTTGAATGTTGAATGAGGCTTGCGCCCTTCCAACCTATAAATACAATATCGGATTCGTATTTATCTCCGAGATGCAGCATTTGGCATCAGGGAAATTCTCCTGGATGATGCTGCGGAAGATTTCGCCCGTAAACTGCTCACTCTGATAGTGGCCGATGACGCAGATCTGAATCTCCTGCTCGTGGCCGAAATACTCGTGATAGCTCATCTCGCCCGTGATGAAGGCATCGGCACCTGCCTTGATGGCTGCGTCGAGCAAGAAAGCACCTGCTCCACCGCAGAGTGCCACCTTCCTGATAGACCGGCGAAGCAACTGGTTGCACTGCACGCACTCCACGCCAAACCGCTCCTTGAGCATCAGCACCAAGTCGTCGGCTGCCAGGTTCTCAGCCACCTCTCCGATGACGCCCTCGCCGCCCTTCACGCCGTCCACTTCCTTCTCGCCAGCAAAGAACTGCACGTTTCGCAGTCCCAGTTTCTCGGCAATCTTGAAGTTCACGCCGCCCGCAGCCGCATCCATGTTGGTATGCATCGCCACGATGGTAATATCATTCTTAATCGCCTTGCGCACGGTACGCTGCACGTAGTTCTCGTCCGAGATTCTCGCCAGTTTGCGGAATATCAGCGGATGATGGCTCACGATGAGGTTACATCCCTTCTGGATGGCCTCGTCTACCACGGCTTCAGTAACGTCAAGACACAACAATGCCCCTGACATTTCTACCGCCTCTGTCAATCCAACTTGCAGGCCGGCATTATCATATCCTTCCTGCAAGGGCAGAGGCGCGTAATGTTCAAGGGCATCAACTACCTGTTTAATTTTCACGCTCCTATTCAATATTTTATTTTTAGACTGCAAAGTTACTCATTTTTCCCCGATTTTATCTCCATACAGCCCTCCGTTTAAACTTTTTTAATATAAAGTTTCGCTTTTGCGCAAAATATTTCACAAAAACAGGCGATAGTTGTAGATTTTTTATTAATTTTGCAAGCATACTTCATAAAAGCAGAACGGAGCCCGTCCCCCAAGGAAAGGTTCCCGATGAAGAACAGAGTATAATAAATTGGTATAGAACATCGTATCATAAAAATAGTATAGCTTATGCATCAATCTACATTACCCTGCGATTTCGCACTCCCTGCCGAATGGGAGCCACAGAGCGCCATCATGCTCACCTGGCCGCATGCCGGCACCGACTGGAAGCCGTATCTGCCTGAAATTACAGATACTTATCTCGAACTGGCAGATATCATCACGCGCTACGAGCAGCTGCTTGTGGCTACACCCGATGTGCCCGCCACCCGATACCTGCTCAAGAAAAAGCTCTCTGCCGAACAGATGAGCCGCGTGCTGCTCTACGAGGTAGAAAGCAATGATACCTGGGTGCGCGACCACGGCCCCCTCACCATGGTGCTGCGCAAAAAGCAGAACACCTGGATGGTGCCTTACCGCATACTCGACTTCAAGTTCAACGGATGGGGCGAAAAGTTCAGATGGGAGAAGGATAATGCCATCACCCTGCAACTATACTATCAGGCAGCCTTCAATGCCGATATAGAGAACCACCAGGGCTTCGTGCTCGAAGGAGGCAGCATCGAGAGTGACGGAAAGGGTACACTCTTCACCACCTCTCAGTGCCTGCTGGCGCCTCACCACAACCAGCCGCTCGATCACGACAGCATCGACCATCTGTTGCAGACTTTCTTCCAGCTCAAGCGAGTCGTCTGGCTGGATCACGGCAATCTGATAGGCGATGATACCGACGGCCACATCGACACCATCGTGAGAGTAGCTCCGCACGACACCTTATTATATGTAGGCTGCGATAATCCGGAAGATGAGCAGTATGAAGACTTCCAGGCATTGGAGAAGCAACTCAAGGGCCTCTTCACCTGGGAGGGATACCCTTACCGCTTGCTCAAACTGCCGATGCCCGACCCTATCTATGATGAGGGCGACTGCCTCACCACCAACCCGGAGAGCGAGGGAGACCGACTGCCAGCCACCTACGCCAACTTCCTGATACTGAACAAGGCTGTGATTTATCCAACCTATAATCAGCCGGAAAAGGATGAGGAGGCACGCAAGCAGATTCAGCTCGCCTTCCCTGACCGCGAAATCATCGGCGTAGATTCGCAGACTATCATCCGCCAGCATGGCAGCATCCACTGCATCACCATGCAGTTGCCCGAGGGAGCCCTCAGAGACTCAAAATTCAACACTCAACACTCAACATTCCACATTTAACATTAAACATTTAACATTAAAAGCAAAAAATGAAAGTCGGTTTATTACAACTTCATAATACGGCAGATATCGCCAACAACAAGCAGCGCCTGGCAGAAGGCATCATCGACCTTGCCCATCGCGGCGCAGAGCTCATCGTGCTTCAGGAGCTTCATAACTCCCTCTATTTCTGTCAGGTAGAGGATGTTGACCTCTTCGACCTGGCAGAGTCTATTCCGGGTCCTTCGACCGATTTCTACGGCAAACTTGCCAAGGATCTCGGCGTCGTCATCGTCACCTCCCTCTTCGAGCGCCGCGCTCCGGGCCTCTACCACAATACGGCGGTAGTGATGGAGAAAGATGGAAGCATAGCCGGAAAATACCGCAAGATGCACATCCCCGACGATCCTGCTTACTACGAGAAGTTCTATTTCACACCGGGCGACCTCGGTTTCCACCCTATCCAGACCTCTGTTGGCAAGCTCGGCGTGCTGGTTTGCTGGGACCAGTGGTATCCCGAAGCAGCCCGTCTGATGGCGCTGCAGGGAGCCGAAATGCTCATCTATCCTACCGCCATCGGCTATGCCACCTATGATACCGAGGAGGAGCAGCAGCGCCAGCGCGAGGCGTGGACTACCGTGATGCGGGGCCATGCCGTAGCCAACGGATTGCCGGTCATCGCCGTAAACCGCGTAGGTTTCGAGCCTGATCCTAGCGGTCAGACCGAAGGCATCCAGTTCTGGGGCAGCAGTTTCGTAGCCGGTCCTCAGGGCGAGCTCCACTACCGTGCCAGCGATCAGGAAGAAGAGAGCCTGGTGGTAGATATCGACCTGAAGCACAGCGAGAATGTGCGCCGCTGGTGGCCATTCCTCCGCGACCGCCGCATCGAGAACTACGGGGATATTACCAGGCGATTTATCGATTAACCATTTTTGCCGGAAATTCCGAGAGAATATCGGGATTCCGGCATACATATATATATAAGGTATAGTTTTTCAGGATAAATGGAGAATTTGGAAGTGATGGTGATACTTTTCATCATCGTGATTTTAGGTTACGTCGCCTGCAAGTTGGGATATATGGGCGACAAGTTTGACAAGAAGCTATCCAGCATGGTGGTAGATATCACCTGTCCCCTGCTGGTGCTCTCGTCAGTAATGGGCGATGAGCTGCCCGACCGCACGCTCATCCTCCCCCTCCTGGGCGTAGGTTTCCTTACCTACATCCTTTTGCTGGTATTCGGTTTCTGGGTGCCGCGTCTCATCACTCGCAATCATGATGACCAGGGCATGATAGGTTTTGCGCTGATGTTTGCCAACGTAGGTTTCATCGGCTACCCTATCGTTTCGAGCATATTCGGTCCGAAGGCCATTTTTTATGCCGCGCTGCTCAACATGCCGAACACCTTTTTTATTTTTACGGCAGGTGTAATGCTCATCAAGGGCGAGTACAGCGTCAAGCAGTTCAATCCTAAGGTGCTGTTTTCTCCGGCTCTTCTGGGTGCCTTTGTTGCCGCCCTCCTGGTAGCTTTCGGGGTTCATACGCCTGATATCATTGCGCGTCCGGTAACGATGGTGGGAAATGTTACGGTTCCTGCAGCCCTGATGATTATCGGTTCCTCGATGGCTAAGTTGCCGGTGAAGGAGATTATCGGCAGTCCTAAGGTATACCTCTCCTCGTTCTTGCGTCTTGTGGTAGTACCTCTGAGCATTTATTTCCTGTTCAAGGTATGTGGTGTAAGCGATTTGGTCAACAACATCAATACGGTTGTCATTGCGATGCCCGTAGCGAGTTTCGGCACGATGTTTTGTCTGAAATACGGCCGCAATCCTTCGCTCATCACCGAGATGACGTTCATCACCACGGTTGGCAGCATCATCACCATTCCGCTCATCACCCTCCTCTTTTCGTAACGCAGAATTTCTTGCCATTCTTGATGTATATACCCTTCTTCATCGCCCCAGTAATGCGGCGGCCGCTCAGGTCATAAATGGCATCATTTCCGGTCTCCTGCTCCAATGTTACAGAATGGATGCCGGTAGACTCCAGGTTGCGGTAAGTCCTTACCTCGAGTTCATAAACCGGTTCAAGACCTCTTACGCTGTTCACGCTTCCAGCACCAAACACGATGTTTTCAGCCAATTTACCATCCACTAGTGCATAATACTTTGATACGCCTTCATCCACCGTCAGATAATAGTAATAAGTGGAGCCGATGACAGGTTTGCCATTATAGAAATTGCGGGAAGGATTATACTGGCTTCCTGCTTCCTCGAATGTTACACCTTCTCCTATTTTGGTTCTCACCTCAAATGTGCGAGGTTCGTATCCGGTTGCCGGCAGACGCAGTCTCTCAAAGTCCTGACCATACAGTTCCATATACTCCTCCGAGCCATTTCTCTTAGCCACAACAGCCAGATAATCACCCGGTTCTGCATCTACAGTACTCAGAACCGTAAAGACCAATTTAGGATAGATGTAGCCCCGTCCAAAATCTTTAACCGTCTTGGTGCTGGATGATATAATCTCCCGAATCTCGCCCTTAGCATTCATCAGAGCCATGGCAAGTACTCCGTCAAAGTTCTGTTTTCCTTCATTTTTGATTGGTACTGAAAAGACGATACATTTCTGTCCCTTCTTCACATCAGTAACATTCATATTCATTTCCTGAAGATAGTCAGTCATCTTCGTGAATCTCATATCAGAGATTTTTTCCTTTCCGTCAGATGGCTCCATGCCGAATACTGCCATCTGGCCAACGTTATACCGACTGGCAACTGGCTTTCCTTCTTCGTTTTGCGGATTGAGGGCTCCTATATGGTAGAACCCGTTGCAAAGACCGCCCCAGCCCCAGTTTACGCTGAAGCTATCGTCCTTATAACCATCTATCACGAAGGCATGACCGCCACCAATAGAGTCGAATGCAGCATAGAGCACAGGACGGTTGGCATCAATCTCTCCGCGCAACTTTTCGTTCCATTCCTCTGCGCTCCCAGCTTCTATTGACATCTGATGCGAAATCTTGCTGTAGCCGAAATACTTCTGCATGGCGGCCACCAGATCGCTTATATACGAACCGCTACCGTCTTCAGTATACTGCATATCCACAGCCACACCGAGGTCTGACATGAGCCTTGCCACGCCGTCGAAGTCAGCAGCGTTGGTTCCGTCATATCGCACAGGCATATTTGCCCAATCATATTCGTGCTCGAATTGGGCAGTCAGGGTCTTGCCGTCCCATTTATAGGAATGGCTTCCGGTACCCTTGGCAGGATAACCGTGATACTGCATCACGATGGCACCAGCCGTAGCCGCACAGCCAACCGGATATTTGTTTGGCGTGTACTTGTTGAATGGAGCCATCTGGTCCCATTTCGCGGTATTGAGCAGCTTTTCGCCGCTGAAACCGGTTCTTGTGGCAGTCTGGTTCGCCTGATTACTGTTAGCCAGCGCCGCTATCTGCCGTTCATAACTCTTGAGCAGGTCCTTCAGTCCGTCGGGCAGATTTCCTGCATCAAATGTTCCTGTTGAGGTATACCCCAAAACTGGCGCTACTGCGTCGTCACCTGCTATAATGACGAATCCGCCTGCGTCATTATTGAAAACATAATAAGCATCAGAGCGCGATGCGGTATTAGCCGTCCGGCTCTTGGCTCTAGCTTTCTGCGGCATCTGTTTTCCCCAGAAGCTGTAAGCCTGCTGCTGTGCCTGCCATTGAGTTATCCGCTTAGCCTCCGAAGGAGAATATACCAGCAGCAGCAACAATGCCAATATGTTTTTAAAGTGTAATTTTCGTTTCATTAGTTCTTGTTGTTTAATAATTTTCTATATACCTATTATAGTTTTTTAGATATTTTATCCTTTTCTAAAGTTCATGCAACGAAAGTTTTCTTCTAATTGCCGAAAGTAGTTTATCCTTTTGCAAAGATAGGGAAAATATTAATACCCAGCAAGTTTTTTTGCTTTTTTTTCATCGCATCCCCTATTTTTTTTACGCATTGCCCCTTTTTTACGCATTAAGCGAAAAAAAATCCCCTGATGCCACAGAAAGCACCAGGGGATTCTTATCTTTTAATTGTAATAATTCAAGTTTGCAAGTGGTTTTAGTACGGGCTGAAGGCCCAAAAGTTCCTGGAAGCAGCACGCCCTGAAAGGGCAGAAGCTCCTAGCCCAGGGCATCGCCCTGGGT
>JAJVTK010000023.1:0-62001 GCA_021622245.1 Segatella copri
TCAGCTGTTACTGCTTTTTTTGAATTATGCAAGGTATAAACGCGGAGACGCTTACGTATGTTCTGCTCGAAATTCCTTGGTAAGCATATAAGAGGCTTTACCTATGATTTCTGATAACTTGACGAAACCATAAAAGATAATTGGATTGTCCTTAACTGCATCAAATGTGTACTTGTCTTTTGAGGCAAGTAAATCATTGCAAGTTTGGAGAATATGTTCAAGCCTTCCTTTGTCTTTAACTTTTTCTCTCATAAATCAATATTTTATCTCGGTTTGCTGATTTTGATGCAAAAGGAAGAAGCACAATCCTCTTCTATTTTGATCCTGTCCCCAAAGCTAGAGGAATGTGCCCCGAAACATTGTGTTTCCTCGTAGTTACGGGCATGTTTCCTCGTACTTATGGGCATGTTTCCCCGTAGCGACGGGCAAATATTTGTGATGCTTCTCTTAAGTACTTACGATGTTGATGCATATAGGAACGGAACCTCTGGTAACCAATAGAAGTCCTCGAAAGATATAATAGAAGTCGTTGGAATATTTAGGAGATGTCTTCAGAAAATATAGGTTCGTCGGTCGCACAACAGCTGTTGTGCGCTCGTTCAACAGCTGATGTGCACATGCACAACACGTGTTGTGCACACGTCAATCAGCTGATGGACGGCTATCTTATGGCTAATCATGTGGCTTCTTCTGGTTTTATAGCCTTGGATTATACTATTTCCAATATTTTATCCAGTATCCCCACATAATAGAAGGGAAGATTGATAAGGCGGAAGGGATGACCTGTAGGGGATACCACTTCGTCTATGCTATATTCTCCTGGCCAAATGCGGATGGCAATGCTTGGGGCATCAGGCTGAGACATGAAGGAGTGGAGGGATCGAAGATGGGCATTTGTGCCAGACTTCACTTCTATCGGGAGAATCTGTGAGTGATGTTGCCAAACGAAATCTACCTCTGCTGAAGAACCCTTTTTGTCTCTTACCCAGTAATATTGCTCGTTGCGGAAGTTGCGATCCAAAACAATGCGCAGCTCTTGGGCTATGATTTGTTCCGCAGCATGTCCCTTCCATACATCCAAGAGAGAATTGCCTTGCAGATATTCTGCCTGAATGTCAACGGAGAAATTCATGATGCCCGTATCTACCCAAACTAGCTTGGGTTGTCTTGCTATGGCTGGTACAGCTGGGGCTTTCACTGATGTGACGGGATAGTCCAAATTGAGCAAGAATGCTTTCTGCATCACTTCCAATGCCTCATGTACCTCCTTGCTTGTGTAGTTGCTACCTCCAAATCGGGCGAAAGTAATGGATTGTCCTGCCTCTGCCCAGCCATGTGTAAGCAGATGGCGGATAACCTTTACTTGGTTTTCATTACGAGCATATTTTTCTACATCTTCATTGTAGCCATCAAGCAGTGAACGATAGATAGGGGCTAACTTGGTTAGGTTATGAGTCTTGGCATATTCCACTAAGGCTTCAGGCATACCACCTATCAAAGTGTAATGATTGAAATGGTTCAGTAACATCTCGTGATATAGAGGTGATACACTGACTTCTTTCACCATTTGTACCAATTGGTCTTCACCTATAGCATCGAGATATTCCAAGAAGGAGCACGGACGGAGGGATAGATAATCCACTCTTCCCACAGGGAAAGAAATGCGCTGCTTGATGAGGGTTTGAAGTCTGGAACCTGCTGCTATGATGTGCAACCATGGCATCTCTTCATAGAAGTATCTCAGCAGACCAACTGCTTTTGGTTCGTTTTGTATCTCATCAATAAAAAGTAGAGTACGCTTACCTTCATCTACCTTGATTTTCTTCTTGAGGCAGATGTATTGATATATCTCTTTTACATTGTCTGATTTGGTAAAGATTTCTGCATCTGAGCTTTGTTCTAGATTCAGTTTGATATATACATCGTATTTCTTACCCAATTCATTGACCAATGTTGTCTTTCCAACTTGTCTTGCGCCTCGTAAAACCAATGGCTTCCTGTTGTCTCTTTCACTCCATTTCTGGAGTTCTTCTGTTAATTGTCTATATATCATAACTTTTCCTTCTCTTTAAGTTATGCTGCAAAGTTACTCTTTTTTCCTAAAACATAGGCAAAAATATAGTGAAACTTTCCTAAAACATAGGCAACTTATATGAAAACCTTCCTAAAACATAGGCAAAAAACGCAGGAGCTTACCTAAAACATAGGCAAACTCCTGCGAAAAATTACACTTTTTAATATAAAATAGGGGTGAAATAATACACTTTTCTATATCCGCTGCCCCTTCTCTAGAAGTCGCAAGGCAGGGAGGAGAGCTGCTGCATGATGGTCTTTGCCATACGGGAATGGCCGGCATCGTTTGGATGAAGACGGTCGGTATCCGGTTTGTTAAACATCTGCGCACCAGCATCGTAAAGAGGGAAGAGACCCGAAAGAGAGTTGAGGTCGATGACCGGAACTGCCCAGACATTGCCTGTTTCCTTGATAGCTTTCACGTATTCATCGAAGAAGATGCCACGCGCATTCTCGTACATCTCATCTGGCTGGATGTTCTTGTCACCACTGGCAAAGAGAGCACGATGCACAGGAGTCATCACCACGATTTGCTTGGTAGGATACATCTGCTTCAACTTCGACATGGCGATGTTGATGCGGCCTTTCAATGTATTCTTGTCCATGCAGAAGTGGCGGTGGCGGCGCTGTACCATTTCGCTTGGCTTGTGGCGGGCTACTCTCACGCTGTCGAAAGTCTCCGTATACCATTCGCCTACAGGCACACCGTTGTTGTAATCGTTGGTACCCATAAAGATGAGAATGGCATCGAAATCATCACCATGTTCCTTCTGCAGTTGGTCTGCCTGACGGGGAATATCGTTCCACTGTCTGCCGCTCACACCATAAACGTAAGGGGTGATGCCGAGCCAATCCTGCAGGAATCCCCAGTATTTTACTTTTGATGCCTTGATTTTAGGGTCTGTGATGGAGTCGCCGAAGTAAGCCACTTTCTTTCCCTTCCAGGGATGCTGAAGGTTCTTGAATGCCTTTTCTTTTTCGGCAATTTCTTTCTTGCTCATCGCCTTCTGGGCGAAGGCGGGTAGGGTTGGCATCGCCAGAGTGAGGGCGAGTGCCAGGGTAATCATTGTTTGTTTCTTCATTGCTAGTTTGTTTTTAATTTTTTTTCTGAGTGCAAAGGTACGGCAAAAATCTCAAACGGCGCAACATTTATTGTTCAAATATCAGTCTTTTTCTGTTTTTTTTTGTAATTTTGCAGCCGCTAATAGAAATGAGTATTTATAATAGGTATATTATTAAGGATGACAGTCAGTTTGAGTAATTTGAGTAATTTAAGTGATTTGGCGCGCAAGCGAGTGGCGGTTGCGGCTTATTATTTTGTGCCGGGAGTAGTGTTTGCCAGTTGGGCAAGCCGTATTCCGGATGTAAAACAGATGTTGCATCTGAGCAACGGCCAGTTGGGAACGGTGCTTTTCGCCATTCCTATCGGCCAACTTCTGATGATGGCTTTCTCGGGTATCCTGGTGAGTAGATTTGGCAGCAAGAAGATGCTGGTTCTCTCTGAGGTGCTCTATGCCCTGGTTCTTTTCTGCATCGGTAGCAGTACTACGGTTTTTCATCTGATTTTGAGTCTTATTGCTTTCGGAATGATGGCGAATCTGATGAACATTGCCACTAATACGCAGGCATGTCTGGTAGAGAAGATGTATGGGCGCAACATCATGTCATCGTTTCATGGTCTGTGGAGTCTGGGTGGATTCTCCGGTGGTATCATCGGTGCCATCTTTGCCAATACTTTACTCCCGATAGATGTCCACTTTGGAACTATCCTGGCTCTGAGTATTCTCATCATTGCTGTCGGTTTCCGCTTTCTGATTAATGATGCCATGGCGAAAGCAGAAGAGGAGGATGTTCCGAAGTTCTCTTTCAAGACCATCGACCCGATTCTGTTCCTTTTGGGACTGATGGGATTTGCCGGCATGTTCTGTGAAGGTACCGTTTACGATTGGAGTAGCGTATATTTTTCATCAGTAGTAAAACCCGATGAGGCTTTTATCCGTGCGGGCTATGTGGCTGGTATGGGTGCGATGACGTTGGGTAGATTCATGGCTGATGGGTTTGTTACGAAATATGGCCCAGCCAGGGTTTTGAAGGTTTGTGGTGGTTTGATATTGGGCGGTTTGTGGCTGGCTGCTGCCTTGCCTTATCTCATTCCTGCCACCTTGGGTTTCCTGCTGGTAGGTTTCGGCATCTCTTCGTCGGTTCCTATCTGTTACAGTATCGCCGGAAAATTGGGAACCATCAAGGCGAGCATCGCCATTACCATCGTTTCGAGCATCAGTTTCTTCGGTTTCCTGGTAGGACCTCCGGTTATCGGATGGCTTGCTGAGGCTACCGGACTTCGCATCGCCATCAGCATAGCAGCCTGCCTGGGCCTGATGATTGCATTCGTTGCCGCTAAGGTAGGAAAGAGATTATCCTGAATAAGGAAACGGTTGATGTCTTTTAATGATATGATTGATGCCTTTAAATGATATGATTGATGTCTTCTAATGATATGGTTGATGTCGTTTAAGGATATGACTAAAGTCTTCCGAACAGTTACTTGAAGTCTTTCAGATATATTGAATAAGTCTTCAGGATATATTATATAGTGAGCCGCACAACAGCTGATGTGCGCTTGCACAACAGGTGTTGTGCGAGCGTCGCTCAGCTGTTGTGCGGCTGTCGTTCAGGTGTTGTGCGCTCTCTTTGTTTGTTTTCTTAAAGCTGACACCTTGATTAGATAAACAAACATCCTATCTGGAAGACCAGGGCTGATACTACCCATGCCAGGAGCGTGGTGTAGCCGGCGGCGAAGCCTGCCCATTTCCAACTGCCCGTCTCGCCCTTGATGGCTGCTATCGTGGCGATGCAAGGGAAGTAGAGTAATACAAAGAGAAGGAAACAGTAGGCGGTGAGCGTTGCCTTCGCTGCTGCCTCGGCATCGCTGTAACCGTAGGTCTTCTTCAGGTCTGAAGTCATCTGCTTCTTCAAGACTTCGTATTTTCCGTCTTCATCGTTGTAATCCTGATCATCAGAGAAACTGTCGTTGTTGCTGTAGAGCACGCCCATTGTTGAGGCTACAATCTCCTTGGCACCCACACCGGAAACCAAGCCCACATCCAGTTTCCAGTCGAATCCCTGTGGGGTGAAGATAGGCTCGATGGTCTTACCGATTCTGCCGATATAGCTCTGTTCCTGCTGAGCCTGGTTATCAAGCTCCTCATTATGAGGAAAATAGCCCAAAGCCCAGACAATGATACTTGCCACAAGGATGATACCACCCATCTTCTTCAAGTACTGCTTACCCTTTTCCCAGGTATGGCGGCCTATCGCCTTCCAGGTAGGGAAGCGGTAAGGAGGTAGCTCCATTACGAACGGGGTATCTTCGCCCTTCACCACGAAACTGGCAAAGATGCGGCT
This sequence comes from Segatella copri, assembly GCA_021622245.1. GTDB lineage: Bacteria > Bacteroidota > Bacteroidia > Bacteroidales > Bacteroidaceae > Prevotella > Prevotella copri_J. Next base: position 5,479 of record JAJVTK010000023.1, read on the forward strand.
CAATATCACGGCAAGGAAGATGCCGATGAGATAGAGCGATACCATGATGAGTGAACGGTATTGGATGGCAAAGAATGTTCCGATGACCATGATGTAGATTGGCAGACGAGCCGAACAGCTCATCAATGGCAATATCAGCATCGTAATCAGACGCGAACGGTGACTCTCGATGGTTCTCGTTGCCATCACGGCAGGCACGTTACATCCGAATCCCATAATCAGCGGAATGAATGATTTGCCATGCAGGCCCATCTTGTGCATCAGTTTATCCATGATGAAGGCGGCACGAGCCATATATCCCGAATCCTCCATGTATGAGATGAAGAAATACAAAATCAGAATCTGTGGCAGGAACACGATGACCGCACCTACACCACCAATCACACCATCTACCAGCATGTCCTTCACCGGTCCGTCCGGCATCGTGGTACTGATGAATTCGCCCAGCCATGCCACGCCGTCCTCAATCCATCCCTTAGGAATCTCGCCCAACACGAAGGTGGCTGAGAACATGATGAACAGCAGCAGGATGAAGATAGGGAAGCCTACATATTTATTGGTCAGGATTCTGTCGATGAGGTGGGTTACCTGATAGGTATCCTTTGCCTTGCCCGGTTCATAGCCTGCTTCCTGCAATGCGCCATGAATGAAACCGTATTTGGCATCCATGATGGCGGTTTCGCTATCCTCCTGGGTCTCTTCCTTCACACGCTTGGCTGCCTCGTCACGGGCTGCGAAAATTTCCTTGGCCGATTTCAGATGACTTACGTATTCCTCGGCGTGCTTATCATTCTCCAACAACTTGATAGAGAGGTATCGGGTAGAGTAGCGCTGGCGGATGGAATCATCTGCCTTCAGATATTTCTGGATATGCTCGATACCATGTTCTATCTCATGTCCGTGGTTGATGTGGATATGGCGATAGTGAGCGCTGGAATCTTCCTTGCCTTCGTAGAGTTCGATGATGGTCTCGAAGAGCTTGTCCACGCCTCGGCCATTGGTGAAGACGGTAGGAATCATCGAGATACCGAAGAGTTCGCCCAGTTTGTCGTAGTCGATGTTATCGCCACGCTTCTCGGTTTCATCAAACATATTGAGGGCGCAGACCATGCGGATGTGCATATCTATCAACTGTGTGGTGAGATAGAGATTGCGCTCCAGGTTGCTGGTGTCGATGACGTTGATGACGATATCCGGTGTATGCTCGATGAGCTGCTTGCGCACATAGAGTTCTTCAGGCGAATAAGCCGAGAGGGAATAGGTACCCGGCAAATCTACCAGATTGAAGTGGTAGCCGTTAAAATCGGCTTCACCTACTTTCGCATCCACGGTTACACCGCTATAGTTGCCTACGCGTTCGTGAGCACCCGAAGCAAAGTTGAAGAGGGAAGTCTTACCGCAGTTTGGATTTCCCACCAGTGCCACGTTGATGACGCGGTGGAGTCTTTCTGCTTCCTGTTCAGCCAGGGCTTCGTTGCTGGCATTGTCTTTTCTTTCAGCCACGAGCATCTTGTCGCCGAGCGCCTGCTCGTCGCTATCGTTGGAATCTACTACTTTTGAGTCAATTACCTGTTGGCGGTCTTCTTCTTCCGCCTTGCTGAGCTTTGCATCGTTCTTGGCTTCATCAATGGAAACCACCTCGATATGGTCGGCTTCGCTGTGGCGGAGAGAAACTTCATAGCCCATGATTTTGTATTTTACAGGGTCCTGGAGTGGGGCGTTAAGGAGTACATCTACCTTCTTGCCCTTGATGAATCCCATCTCGATGACTCTCTTTCTGAAGCCACCGTGTCCTGAAACCTTGACGATAACGGCGCTTTCACCTGTTTTAAGTTCTGATAATTTCATATATCTTTCCTTGTTTTAATCTTGTTCTTTTCTTTGGGGCATGACCTCATGGTCAGCTCTTTTTTTCTTTTCGACTGCAAAAATACTAATAATTTTTTGCAACTTGGTAGCAATAATGTAGTTTTAAAACAAAAATACCTAGAAATGATGAGAGTATCATCAAATCTAGGTATTCTTATCATTATTTCTGATGATGAATGTTCTTATACCTTATTATATATATAAGAGCAGTATCATTTTCTGTGATTACAGGTTTCTGCCGTGGCAGTTCTTAAACTTCTTACCACTTCCGCATGGACATGGGTCGTTAGGACGTGGCATGTGCTCTGCACGGTAAGGAGTGCGGTTTACCTGTGCGCCCTCTCGGGTATCCTGGTTAGCAGCTGCCTCCTGTGCCTCACGCTCTGCATCCAAATCTACCTTGCTCTCTACATAGTTCTGCTGAGTGTGCTGCTCAGGAGCTGCCTCCTGAACAGGCTGCTCTTGCTCCATTACTGGAATCTGACCACGCATCAGGATACTTGCAATACGGTCGTACATGTCATTGATCATGGCATCCCAAACCTTGGCACTCTCCAACTTAAAGATGAGGAGAGGATCCTTCTGCTCGTAGCTTGCATTCTGTACAGAGTGCTTCAGTTCGTCGAGCTTGCGGAGGTTCTCCTTCCAGTCGTCATCGATAATCTGGAGAACAACGCTCTTCTCAAACTCCTTCACTACGTTCTTAGCCTCGCTCTCGTATGCCTCCTTGAGGTTGCAAGGAATATTGTACATGCGCTTGCCGTCTGTGATAGGCACCATGATGCGCTCGTATATAGCACCCTGGTTTTCGTATACCTGCTTGATGATAGGCATAGCTGTAGCCTGGATGCGGTCTGTCTTACGCTTGAATGTAGCCATAGCCTCCTGGAAAGCACGCTCTGCCAAATCCTCACGTCTGCCGTTCTCATACTCATCCTCGTTGAATGGAATCTCCATAGCGAGAACTTTCAGGAACTCTTCCTTGGCACCGAAGAAGTCGTTGTTGTTGACGATGTTCAATACGCGGTCCCAGATGATGTTGGCAATATCCATACCGATACGCTCACCCATGAGGGCGTGGCGACGCTTCTCGTAGATAACGGTACGCTGACGGTTCATCACGTCATCATACTCCAAGAGGTGTTTACGGATACCGAAGTTGTTTTCCTCAACCTTGCGCTGAGCACGCTCGATGCTCTTGCTGATCATTGGGCTCTCGATACGCTCGCCATCCTCGAAACCGAGACGATCCATAACCTTGGCGATACGCTCTGAAGCGAACAGACGCATCAGCTTATCCTCCAATGATACATAGAATACAGAAGAACCTGGGTCACCCTGACGACCAGCACGACCACGGAGCTGACGGTCTACACGGCGGCTCTCATGACGTTCTGTACCGATGATGGCAAGACCACCTGCAGCCTTTACCTCAGGAGTCAGCTTGATATCGGTACCACGACCTGCCATGTTGGTAGCGATGGTTACGGCACCCTTACCGTTTACTGAGCGACCTGCCTCGGCTACAATCTGAGCCTCCTGCTGGTGCAGCTTAGCGTTCAATACATTATGAGGAATGTTGCGCATCTTCAACATCTTGCTCAATAACTCAGAAATCTCGACAGATGTTGTACCTACCAAGACTGGGCGGCCAGCATTACGTGTTTCCTCGATTTCGTCGATAACTGCACGATATTTCTCGCGGGCAGTCTTGTATACACGGTCATCCAAGTCCTTACGCTGGATAGGGCGGTTAGTTGGAATCTCAACAACATCGAGTTTGTAGATATCCCAGAACTCACCTGACTCTGTACTTGCTGTACCGGTCATACCTGCGAGTTTGTGGTACATACGGAAGTAGTTCTGAAGTGTGATGGTTGCAAAGGTCTGTGTAGCAGCCTCTACCTTTACGTGCTCCTTAGCTTCAATAGCCTGGTGCAAACCATCGCTCCAGCGACGGCCTTCCATGATACGTCCTGTCTGCTCATCCACAATCTTCACCTGTCCGTCCATGACAACATATTCGTCGTCCTTATTGAACATGGTGTAACCCTTCAGGAGCTGCTGCAAGGTGTGAACACGTTCGCTCTGTACACCATAGTGAGCCAGCATCTCGTCTTTCTTGTCAAGACGCTCCTGGTCGGTAAGGTCTGTGCGTGCCTCGAGTTCACTCATTTCTGTTGTGATATCAGGCAATACGAAGAGTTCCTTGTCGTTTACCTGCTTAGCCAACCAGTCGGTTCCCTTATCGGTAAGGTCGGCAGAATTCATTTTCTCGTCTACTACGAAGTACAATGGCTCAGTAGCCTTAGGCATCTCACGGTTGTTGTTTGCCATGTAGTACTCCTCGGTCTTCAGCAGACCAGCCTTGATACCTTCCTCAGAAAGATACTTGATCAATGGCTTGTTCTTAGGCAATGCCTTGTAAGAACGGAAGAGTGCGAGGAAGCCTTCATCAAGGAGTTCCTGATTCTTAGCTTTTGTACCTTCGTTAATCTTCTGCTTAGCCTCGGCGAGCAATTCTGTAGCCTGCTTGCGCTGTACCTCATAAAGTTTCTCAACCAATGGCTGATACTGCTCAAACATCTGGTCGTCGCCCTTTGGAATAGGACCGGAGATAATCAATGGGGTACGGGCATCATCAATCAACACTGAGTCGACCTCATCGACGATGGCGTAGTTGTGCTGGCGCTGTACCAGATCGGCTGGGTTGGTAGCCATGTTATCACGAAGATAATCGAAACCGAACTCGTTGTTGGTACCGAAGGTGATATCTGCCAGGTATGCCTTGCGGCGCTCGTCGGAATTAGGACGGTGCTTGTCGATACAATCTACAGAGAGACCGTGGAACATATAGAGAGGTCCCATCCACTCAGAGTCACGCTTAGCCAAATAGTCGTTCACGGTAACGACGTGAACACCATTGCCTGTGAGGGCGTTCAGGAAGATAGGAGTTGTACCTACAAGGGTCTTACCCTCACCGGTAGCCATCTCGGCAATCTTACCCTGATGGAGAACAACACCACCGAAGAGCTGTACATCGTAGTGAATCATTTCCCACTTCATATCATTACCGCCGGCTGTCCAGTGGTTGTGATAGATAGCCTTGTCGCCATCGATGGTAACGAAGTCGTTAGCTGGATTAGAAGCCAACTCGCGGTCGAAGTCGGTAGCAGTAACTATTGTTTCCTCGTTCTCAGCGAAACGGCGAGCAGTATCCTTAACGATAGCGAAAACCTGAGGCAAAACCTCGTTGAGGGCTTCCTCATACTTGTCGAGTGCTTCCTGCTCTAACTTGTCGATCTGGTTGAAGATACCTTCACGCTCATCGATAGGAGTGTCTTCAATTTTAGCCTTGAGTTCAGCAATCTTAGCCTTCTCTTCCTTGGCGTACTCCTGTACGTACTTCTGAAGTTCTTTTGTTTTTGCACGAAGTTCGTCATTGCTTAAGGCCTGCATCTTAGGATACTCTGCCTTGATCTTTTCTACGATTGGCTGGATCAACTTCATATCGCGAGTTGACTTGTTGCCAAACAATGACTGGAGAATTTTGTTAAAGTTCATTGTATATTTATTTTTTATTATTATTCGATGATGTTTGGGAGTAAAATCTCCTGTTGTTTATTACTAGCTTGCAAATTTACTAAAAATATCTGTAAATCTGCAAGGAATTGCCAATTATTACCTGTTTTTATGGCAAATCTTCTGAGTTTTGCTTACAGAAAGCATAAAATCAGCAGTTTGGACCTCGAATAACAATACTCCCATACGGAACTTTGTATCTATGCTCCGTAGGGGAATCATAATAAATATGTGAATGAATGTCTGTCAGAATGTCAGAAGAATTGGCGGCAAGTGTTGCCGACAGGATAGGATGATGCGTAGCGATGCTCTCATCTTCTGATGCCGCTTTGATGGCTTTGAGCACGCAGAGAATGTCCTCCTCCAATGCCTTCGCCTCCGGTTGCTGGATGAATTCATCGTAGGATATATCCGTAAGCGCAAACTTCAGCGCCTGCTGATAAGTCTGCGCCTCCATGCCGGTTGCCGCCAGGACAACCAAAAGGGCTGTGATATATCTGTTTACCATCATTGTTGTTTATCTTCTTCTTCTGTTCGGAAACGATATTGTGCCAATCGTTTCCTTACGTATATTTTAATGTCTATTTATTCTTTCTGAATTTCTTTACGATATGCTTCTGCAAACCGTAATTGTTTGGACTTAAATCCATCATGGTCGACTTGACGCAGTATCTCGCTAGCAAAGAAAGTGCCAAAATACTCATACCCTCAGCATAGTTCTGCCATATCTGCATGAACAGGGCAATGAGCAGAAGCCATCCCAGGAGTTCGAAATACCAATACTGACGACCTGCTTTCATCCTCTTGACAGTCTTCCAGGCAAAGATGAGGTTGAGCGGATTCAGTATCAGGATCTGGAAATTTATCTGTACAGTAGGATGCTGCGAGAAGATCATGGTAAAGAGAATCAGTCCCGGTAATCCTGTCAGGACAAGCAGAATGGCATCAAACCACCAGTAGTTTTTCTTTTTTACACATTCTCTTACCGTTGTTCCTATGATGATGATTGCCAGAACTATGGCTATCATTTGTGGTGTAACAGGAGCATCGTCTGTTATTTGTGCCTGGGCAGGGATAATGTCGGATGTTTCATCTACCAGAGTGATATAGCCGCTGGCACTTGTTGCATTGGTTTTGCCGTCTGCAATCTGAGATGCATCAATAAAGTCGGTTCTTCCTTCTGTGGCGAAGTCTTTGCTCAGATTGTCTGGCAAGAATTCCCATTCTCTTTGTGTGATAGGGCGGTCTGCCTGACAACCCAAAAGAAGGTCATTGCCGAATCTTGCCCAGCGGTGCTGTCCGTTGAGCTTGTGAATCTCTTCCCTGTAGGTAGAAGTGGTAGGGGTATCTTTAAAGTTGGTACTCTGGTTCCCAATGTTGGAGAGAATCATCTCGCGTGCCCGGGTCGTACAGTTGTCATAGAAGAAATTGTAGCGGTATACGCGGTTCTCCGGCTGTGCATTCTTGTCGATGCTTCTCAGAATTCCCAGTTTCTCTGTACGGGAGAGACGGAGGCGCTGCTGTCTTACCCATCTGCCTTCATGTGCATATTCGGCAATGAAGTCGCTCATCGGGTAGATGCCAATCTGATAGTCGGTGAGTCCGAAAACAAAACGGAGTACGAAGCAACTTTGGTTAAAACTGAACATACCCCAGTTGACGGCAACATCAGTTCCCATAGCTTTGTTCTGGATGCGGAGAGCGGTATGTCCATAATACGACCACACCTCCTGACCTGGTCCGCAAGTCAGGAGAGAAATGTCAACAGAATCGAGCCACGCAGTAGCTTCTTCATTGACACGACTGTTCTGCACAGAAATATCAGAGTCCTTGTCTCTTGAAAAATCCTGTGCAGCCACTTCAGTAGTTAAATTGATTAAAATTACTGCTAAAATGGCACTAAAAATATGCTTAAAACGTTTCACGATGCAAAAATACCTTATTATTTTCAATTATCCTTCTTTTTTCTAGATTTTTTTTAATACTTTTGCACTCTGAATATAATTTTGAATGATTATTAAAGAATGAGAAAGCTTTTTTTAGCAACCCTATTGTTGGGTTCAGCCCTTATGGTTAATGCCCAAAGTGGTACTAATTCGCCATACAGCCAGTATGGTCTTGGCATCTTGTCGGACCAGACTTCTGGTTTTAATCGCGGTATGAATGGAGTCGGTCTCGGCTTTCATGAGCATAATCAGGTGAACTATCTCAACCCTGCATCTTATGCTTCGCTCGATTCCATGACTTTCATCCTTGATGCCGGCATCTCTGGTCAGGTGACAAATTTTGAAGAGAATGATGTGACAAAAAAGACTGGTGTAAAAAAGAAGAAAAATGCCAATAACTCAAACTTTGAGTATGTTGTTGCAGGTTTCCGCTTACTCCCACATGTCGGTATGAGTTTCGGTATCATTCCTTTTACCAATGTGGGCTATAATTATTATCAATCTAAGCCAAAGGATATGCCTAGTGATATGGATTTTGATTATACTAATACTTATTCCGGCGATGGTGGTTTGCATCAGGCATACATCGGTGCGGGTTGGGAACCGGTCAAGGGCTTGGCCGTAGGTGCCAACTTCTCATATCTCTGGGGTAGTATAGACAGAAGTGTATCAAACAGCTACAGCAATTCTTATTACAAGACCCTCACCCGTTATTATTCTATGCAGGTGAACAGCTATAAGGTTGATTTCGGTGTACAGTATACCCATCAGTTCTCAAAGAAAGATTGGGCTACCGTGGGTGTCACCTTCTCACCAGGACATGGTCTGGGAGCTTCTGCTGATATGAAAATCATTTCTAATGATACCCAGAACGGTGTTACCGATACCACCGCTTACTCTATCGGCAAGGCTTACAAGTTGCCTACCATGATTGGTGCGGGTGTGATGTGGAATCATAACAACCAGTGGAAGGTTGGCTTTGATTACAGTCTGCAGAAGTGGGGTAGCTTGGGGTATCCTAGTTTCGATGGAACCAACTATGCCTTGAAAAATGGTATCTACAAGGATAGAAGCAAGTTCAATCTCGGTGCCCAGTATTGCTATGGAGAGCGCAGCCGTGCTTTCTTCAAGCGTGTTCAGTATCGTGTAGGTGCCAGCTACGCCACACCTTATTATAAGATGAATGGTGTTGATGGTCCGAAGGAAATCTCTGTAAGTGCCGGTTTCGGTATTCCTATCATGAACTCTTATAACAACCGCTCTATGCTGAATATCAGCGGTCAGTGGGTGAAGAGTTCGGCTAAGGATCTGATAAAGGAAAATTCTTTCCGTATCAATATCGGATTCACATTCAACGAGGATTGGTTTAAGAAGTGGAAGATGGATTAATCTTCCACTTATATATAATAATGTATAGAATCTCTATATAATAATGTATAGAATAAAAGGCTCTTATGTTGTCGGTATCCTGATGTTCCTGATTTTGGCTGGTTGCCAGAACCAGGTAGAACATACTGCGCCCGCCATCCGTCCGCAAGACTCGGTGGCGATGATGACGTCGTATGGTGTAAATACATTGGTAAGCGACTCGGGAGTTATGAAATATCGCATCGTAACAGAACGGTGGGAGGTGAATACCAGCAAGAATCCATCTTTGTGGATCTTTGATAAGGGACTTTTGCTGGAGCAGTTTGATGAGAAATTCCATATTAATAGTTATATCCAGTGTGATACAGCTTATTATTATGATCAGCAGAAGATATGGAAACTTTATGGTAGGGTGAGTATCCTGACCAAAGATGGGTTGCGCTTCAATAGTGAGCAACTTACCTGGGACCAGAATAAGCACGAATTGTCAAGTAACGTATTCAGCAAACTTGTTACTCCTGAAAGAACGCTACAGGGTTCTCATTTCTGGAGTGATGAAAAGATGACGCGCTATTATGTGAGCAATTCGAAGGGTAGCTTTGAAAAGGGAGACCTGACAGGAGGTGGTGGTGCTGCCGATACTTTGAGCAGCCAGCCTGATTCTGTCAAGAATAACTTCCGTCAGCCGGCTACACCAGTCAGAGCCACTACGATTCCTATCATGCACTAATTAAAAAGAAAAAGATATAATGAATGAACAGGTGGATATGAGTTTAGTCGTAGGCATTCTCATTACAATGGTCTTCTCTGCATTCTTCAGCGGAATGGAGATTGCCTTCGTCTCTTCCAACCGTATGTTGGCGGAGATGGATAAGGAGAAAAACGGCCTTACGCAACGACTGTTATCTTTGTTTTATAATCATCCGAATGGCTTTGTCAGTACCATGCTCGTGGGCAACAATATTGCCCTTGTAGTTTATGGTATCCTGATAGCCCGTCTTTTCGACAATACGATTTTCGCTGGTTTTGATGCAGCCTTTACGGTGCCTGCAGATACCATCCTGTCTACGCTGATAGTACTCTTTACAGGTGAGTTTCTGCCAAAGACGCTTTTCAAGTCTAATCCGAACCGCTTGCTTTCTATCTTCAGTCCGATAGCTTATCTGTGCTATGTGGTATTGTGGCCTATCAGCAAGTTCAGTACTTTTTTGAGTAAGTGCCTGCTGCGTCTGATAGGTATGAAGATGGATGCAGAGGGGACAGATGAAGGCTTTTCTAAGGTAGACCTTGATTATCTTGTGCAGTCAAGTATCGATAACGCTACCAATGAAGATGAAATTAATGATGAGGTGAAGATATTCCAGAATGCCCTTGATTTCTCCGATACTAAAGTACGCGACTGTATGGTGCCCCGTACTGAGATTCAGGCTGTTGAAATGGATACTTCTCTCGAAGAACTGCAGCAGAAATTCATCGAGAGCGGTAATTCGAAAATCATTGTATATGAAGAGGATATAGACCATATTGCGGGATATATTCACAGTTCCGAACTCTTCCACCATCCTTCACGTTGGCAGGATCATATCCGTACACTTCCATTTGTGCCGGAAACGATGCAGGCGCAGAAACTGATGCAGACTTTTTTGCAGCAGAAGAAGTCTTTAGGTATCGTTGTAGATGAGTTTGGCGGTACCAGCGGTTTGGTAAGTCTGGAAGATATCGTGGAGGAAATCTTCGGTGATATAGAAGATGAGCACGATTCAGCCAAATATGTAGCTAAGAAAACCGATGATGGTGACTATCTCCTTTCTGCGCGACTGGAGATTGACAAGGTGAACGATATGTTTGGTCTTGAACTGCCGGAAAGTGATGAATATATGACTGTAGGCGGTTTGATATTGCATGAATATCAGAGCTTTCCTAAACTCAACGAGGTGATTAAGTTTGATAACTTTGAGTTCAAGATTATCAAGTCAACATCGCGTAAAATAGAGCTTGTTAAACTCCACATCATCAAATAGCTGAGCAGGAAAAGGGAATTTTTTGCTTTTTTTGAGGTAAGAGTCAAAAAAGATAGCAAAAAATTCCCTTTTCTCGTATTATTTTTGTATTTTTGCAGACAATTGGCTACTAGCATCAAAAGTGGTTCAATCTAAACTTAGGAAAAAATAAAAATAATAATAATAATTAAAACGTAATGGCAGCATTAGGAACAATTAGAAAAAGAGGCGTGATACTGGTTTGTATCATCAGTTTCGGCCTTTTCGCCTTTATTGCCGAGGAAGCTTTCCGCTCTTGCGATTCAGCAAAGAATAATGAGCGCCAGCAGATTGGTGAGGTTTTGGGCGAAAAAATCAGCGTGCAGGATTTCCAGAAGCTCGTTGATGAGTATTCAGAAGTTATTAAAATGCAACAGGGTCAGGAAAATCTTCCTGAAGAGCAGATGAATCAGGTGAAGGACATGGTATGGAATACCTACATCCAGAACCAGATTATCGTTAAGGAAGCTAGTAAGTTGGGTCTCACTGTGACCGACGAAGAGCTTCAGGACATCTTGAAGACAGGTACTAACCCTATGCTTCAGCAGACTCCTTTCGTTAATCAGCAGACAGGTCGTTTCGATGCATCTTCTCTCCAGAAGTTCTTGGCAGACTACAAGGCACAGAAGGCTAACCCATCTGCTAACGCACAGATGATGGATCAGTATACCAAGATTTACAACTACTGGTCATTCATCGAGAAGACTCTCCGCCAGCAGACTTTGGCTCAGAAGTATCAGGCTCTTCTCGCCGGTTGCTTCCTGTCAAATCCTGTAGAGGCAAAGATGGCTTTCAAGGAGGAGAATGAAGAGAGCCAGATTCAGTTGGCTGCTTTCCCATACTCTGATATCCAGGATGATAAGGTGAAGATTTCTGAAAGCGATCTGAAGGCTAAGTATGATGAGATTAAGGCACGCTTCAAGCAGCCTGTTGAGAGCCGCGACATCAAGTTTGTTGATATCGAGGTTCAGGCTTCTAATGCAGACCGTGCTGCTCTTAACAAGGAGTTTGCAGGTTATCACTCACAGTTGGCTGCTGCTGCAGATCCTACAGAGGTTGTACGTAAGTCTGCTTCTACAGTAGCTTACCTTGGTATTCCTGTTTCAAAGGATGCTTTCCCACGTGATATCGCTGCTCAGCTCGATTCTATGGCTGTAGGTTCTACTTCTGCTGTTAAGGCTAATGCCGGTGACAATACATTGAACATCGTTAAGTTGGTAGCTAAGCAGGAATTGCCTGATTCAGTACAGTATCGTGTTATCCAGGTTGCTGCTAACTCAGTAGCTGAGGCTAAGACTAAGGCAGATTCTATTCAGGGCGCTATTGCCGGTGGTGCTGATTTCGAGGCTATCGCTAAGAAGTATGGCCAGACTGGTGACAAGGCTTGGATGACTACCAAGCAGTATGAGTATGCCCAGTCTATGGATAAGGACAACAAGACATTCATCAATACATTGAACACAGCAGCTGTCAATTCTTTGAACCAGCTTCAGTTGGGTCAGGGATATGTAGTTCTTCAGGTTCTTGACCGCAAGGCAATGGTCAGCAAGTATACTGCTGCCGTTATCAAGAAGCCTATCGACTTCTCTCAGGGTACTTACCGTACAGCTTACAACAAGTTCTCTAGTTTCGTAAGTGCTAATCCTAAGTCAGAGGATCTCTTGAAGAATGCAGCTAAGGAAGGTTACAAAGTTCAGGACTTGAAGGATATTACAACTTCTGTTCACTATGTAGCAAACATCCATTCTACACGCGAGGCTTTGAAGTGGATCTTCGATAGCAAGGAGGGTGAGATTTCACCTCTCTATGAGTGTGGTGACAACAACCACCTGTTGGTTGTGGTTCTTGATAAGATTCATCATATCGGTTATCGTGATTTGAATGATGCAGTTGTCAAGGAGACTGTTAAGGCAGAGGTGCTCAAGGATAAGAAGGCTGAGATGATAGAGGCTAAGTTAAATGGTGTTAAGAACATCGCAGCTGCTAAGGCTAAGGGTGGTAAGGTTTCTTCTGTAAACCAGATTACTTTCGCTGCTCCTGTATTTATCGCAGCTACTGGCGCTAGCGAGCCAGCTCTCTCTGGTGCTGTTGCAGGTACTAAGAAGGGTGCTTTCTCTGCTCATGCTGTGAAGGGTAACGCTGGTGTTTATCTCTTCCAGGTTACTAACAAGACTAATCGTCCTGTTAAGTTTGATGACAAGACATACGAGCAGAAGTGCCGTCAGAAGGCTATGCAGTATGCAGGTAATTTCATGAATGAGCTTTATCTGAACGCTCATGTAGTAGATAACCGCTACTTGTTCTTCTAATTCAGACTAGTAAATTCATTCCAATAAATAAAAAAGGTGTATTGCCAATGAGCAATACACCTTTTTTATTTATTGGGATATCTTTTATTGTATCTATTATGATATCTTTTGGAGAAATATCTTCTTTATCTGTTATCTGCGGCTCCACCAATGTTTCTTTTTAGGAGCTTCCTGCTGTTCACCGAACTTCTGTTTCAGTACTCTGCGATAACTGGTATGGTTGGTGATAATCTGATAAATCTCCCCCCAATCAGGCAAACCGCCGATACCTCGGTCGTCAATGAACCAGTCGGCTTTGAGCTTGCGTGAGAAGTGATTGTTGTTCTCCAGACTCTCTTCAGGATAATCCTTATTTACAGCCCAGAATTCAACTCCTCTTTCTCTACACCATTCTACTGCCTCGTCCAGGAGTTTTCCTTCGCGTACGCTCCATAGAATAAGCTTGTGGTGGTCTCTAATCAACATCTTTAATGTTTCTGTGGCGAAAGGTAGCTCTGTACCAATCTTCGGGTACTCGTGGGTTACGATTGTACCATCAAAATCTACTGCAATTGTTGCCATATAGTCTTAATGTTTTTAAAATCTAAAAGAGTCTTCCTATCTGGATAGAAAGACTCTTTTCTTTGTTGTATGTATGTTCTTGATTACTTCTTGATACTGTTGTCGTTGGCATTGCCATAGTGGCTGTTGCTATAGTTACCATAGCTGCCATACTGACCATAAGTTCCATATTTGCCATACTTGCCGTATGATCCATAAGAACCATAGTTGCCATATTTACCATATTTGCCGTACTTACCAACACCATAATAGAAGCTGTGCTTCTTCTTAGAGAGGTCGACACCATTGAGTACTAAGCACATGTTAGGCAATTTATTCTCGGCTTTCAAACCATTGATCATGCCGAAACTAGCCTTTGGAGTATAATCTGCGCGGCAGACGTATACACAGAGATTAGCCAGACGTCCAAGCTGCAAACTGTCGTTTACAAGACCTACAGGAGCCGTATCGAGGATAACATAGTCGTAATGTTCCTTCAACTGACTGATAATGTCGTCAAGGCTTGCTCTGGTTACTAACTCTCCTGGGTTAGGAGGAACAGGACCAGCCATAAGGAGGTCGAGTTTACTGTTGACACCCGAAGAGAGAATCTGTTTCTGAATGTCATCCCATGTATTATGGTCGTGTATAATCAGATTGGTGATACCATTATGGTGGTTGTCAATCTCGAAGAGCTCTGCCAGACGTGGCTTGCGGATATCCAGACCTACCATGATAACCTTCTTGCCCAACAAGGCGAGCGAGATACCGATATTGGATGCCACGAATGTTTTACCTTCACCTGATGTAGAAGAGGTAAACATCATCACCTTCTCACCTTCTTTCAGCATAAACTGAATATTGGTACGTAGGCCACGGAAGATCTCCTCCATCAGGTTGTTTACATTCTGGTGAACCACAATGTCAGCCTTTCCTTCCTTCTTGGCAGCGTCGCTTGCTACAGGAATATCGGCAATGACAGGTATCTGAGTGAGTTTCATCACGTCTTCATGTCCCTCAATCTTGTACTTGAAGAATTCTCTCAGGAAGAGGATGCCGGCAGGGATTGCAATACCCAGTACCAGTGCTATCAGCATAATGATAGGATTCTTAGGACTAACCTTTCCTTCCAATGAAGGAGCATCGATAACCTTACCCTTGTCTGCCGTTGCTGCTAGCGAAATGGAGTTTTCCTCACGTTTCTGAAGAAGCATCAGGTAAAGACCAGATTTTACTTCCTGCTGGCGACCAATCTGTGTAAGAACTCGCTCTTGCTCTGGCGAGTTACCTATCTGGTTGGCATACATGGCAGCTTGTTTGGCAATGCTGTTACGCTGGATTTCCATACCCAGCTTAGCCTGACGCATGGCACGCTTGATAGATGTTGTGAGTGCATCCAACTGTGCGGTCAGAGGAGTTATTGTAGGAGAAGTCTCGCTGGCTGCATGCAAGGCGTTGTTGCGATCCAGGGCTATTTTGTTGTACTGGTTGATGAGTTCTGTTGAACTTTCATCAGTCAGACCTACGTTTGATGGGATAGGCTGATATCTGTTGCCAGGTTCGTTCATGTATTTGCCAAGCTCATTCAGAAGTTCAACCTGTGTGTTAGCCTCCTGGAGTTTCTGGGCGTATGTGTCTGAGTTAGCGATGGCAGCTGTTGCGTTGAGCTTCATCTCTACAACATTGTTACGCTTCTTGTAGCTTTCGAGCTGTCCTTCTGTATTGCCCAGTTCGTTGTTGATCTTCTCCAGACGTTGGTTGATGAACTGTTCTGTGCGGAAAGAAATTTCATTCTTGTCCTCGTTGGCCTGGCGGTTATAAACATTTACCAGAGTTCTCAGATAGTCGATGCTGCGCTGAGGATCTTCATCTTTCATCACCAGTTCGGCTATGGTTGTAGTCTTTGAAGTCTGGCTGACAGTCAGTGCTTTTGTATAGCCCTTAGCCGCCATTTCTGGTGACACGATAATCGCCTTCAGGCTCTCACCGTCTTTCAATGCGTATTTGCCGTTCTGAGTGAAGTAGAGGGTTCCTACACGTGTATTGATGCTTGCTGGCAGACCAGCTAAAGTCTTTTCAATCTTTACAGGATCCTTCTGATAGGAAAAGGCATCTACAGGTATGTAGTATGAACCTGTTACCTGATACTGGCTGCCAGTTTTCTCTATAAGAAGCTTGATAGGAGCATTCAGTTTCTTGAGATGAGCCAGGTCTAAGTCAACGCTGACTTCCTGCTCTTTATAGACTAACTGATCCCTGAAGGTTCCTTTATGGTAATAGTTCACGTAGCATTTCATGTCTACTACAGCCTGGTTAGCCAAGTCTTGAGCCGAAAGAATTTCAATCTCATTGTCTATACCGTTTGAGTTTGAAATAAAACCGAGGTTTGCAGCATTCTGAATCATGCTGTTACCCATTCCTCTGTTCTTTCTCTGGTCGTCATCCTTTATCAGTACCTTAGCGGTTGCCTGGTATTGCGGTCTTGCATGGCGTATGTAGAGATATCCCAATCCCAAACATACAATGAGTGATAGAACGAACCATTTCCAGTTGAGGATAAGAGTAGAATAAATCAGCTGGAAGTCAATAGATGACTTCTCTTCCTGCTCTTGATCACGTCCCAAATCAAAGTTCTTTGTTTCTTCCATTATTTTATATTCTATTGTGTTTACACCTTTTTATATTCGTATAAGATAAATGATAGAATCTGTGCTATCTGCTTGCCGCTAGTTCTTTCAGATACTGTCCATAACCGTTTTTGAGCATCGGTTGGGCAAGTTTCAGCAACTGTTCTTTGTCAATCCATCCTTGTTTGAATGCGATTTCTTCCAGACATGCCACTTTCAGACCCTGTCTCTTTTCGATGACTTCTATAAAGGTACTGGCTTCCGAAAGGCTATCGTGGGTACCGGTGTCTAGCCAGGCGAAACCGCGCTGTAAGGTTCTTACTTTCAGAGTCTTTTCTGTCAGATAGTGCTGGTTTACTGTTGTTATTTCCAACTCACCTCTTGCGCTAGGCTTGATGTTCTTAGCCACATGCACCACGCTGTTTGGATAGAAATAGAGTCCTACAACCGCATAGTTGCTTTTAGGCATTTCCGGTTTTTCTTCTATGCTCAGGCAGTTGCCGTTTTCATCAAACTCTGCCACACCATATCTTTCCGGATCGTTGACATAATAGCCAAATACGCTTGCCAGTCCTTCTTCTGCAGCTTTTACGCTTTCCTTGAGTAAACCCGTAAAACCGGCTCCATAGAAAATGTTGTCACCCAAAACCAGACAGGCTGTATCATTACCGATAAACTTCTCGCCAATGATGAAGGCTTGAGCCAGACCATCGGGTGATGGCTGTTCTGCATATTCGAAGTGTACACCCAATTCGCTTCCGTCGCCTAACAGACGTTTGAAACCAGGCAAGTCGAATGGGGTAGATATAATCAAAATCTCCTTGATTCCTGCCAACATTAGCACGGAAACAGGGTAGTATATCATTGGCTTATCAAAAATTGGTATCAATTGCTTACTGATACCTTTGGTAATAGGGTAAAGTCTTGTACCCGAACCTCCCGCTAATACGATTCCTTTCATATCTTCTCTATTTCTAATATAATAAAGTTGAATAGTCTTATCTTAAAAACGCGGCAAAGTTACTAAAAAAAGTTGAATGAGTGAAATCATAAGCCATAAAAATGCATTTTTTGATAAAAAAAGCACCTTTTTATATAAAAAACGTCGCTTTGATTTGGGTATTTACTGATTTTATTGTATTTTTGCAGAACAATTTAAATAGATATAGAAAATAAAATAATAAAGGAATGGGAATTTTTGCTAAACTATTCGGTCGTAAGGACGACGATAAAAAGGTAGGTGGAATGGAAGATTACATGACCTTGGTCCGTGTATACTTTCAGGCAGCACTTGCTTCTCAGTTAGGTATCACCAATTTGGCCATGTTGCCAGACTTGCGTGTCTTCAAGACAAGTCTGCATGTTCCGACGGTCAACAATCGTCTGGGTATTGGCGAAAAAGCACAGGTGAAGAAAATGATGAAGAATGTCTATGATACGGATGATGCCTTCTTCAAGGAAATAGATTCCAGTATCCGTAAGAACTGCCACAAACTGCAGGATGTCAATGTATATCTCATCCAGTTCCAGAACTTTACGCAGGATCTGATGATGCTGATGGGTAATCTGATGAAGTTTAAGCTCCGTTTGCCTAGCTTCATGAAGAATTCACTTTACAAGCTGACTGCTAAAACTGTAGAAGATATCTTCACTAAGAATGATTTCTCTGATGCCAGTGTGCTGAAAACCGTGCTTCAGTTGCGCCAGTTCAACAAGCGCTTGGCATTCAGCCAGCAATGGGTAACCGACTTTACCTTCCAGGTATTGATGCTTGCCAAAAAAGAGCCACGTCCATCAGATGAAGACGTAGAAAAGGCAAAACAGAAGATGGGAAAGTAACAAATGTTGCGCCCAAAATGAAAAAAATAGCAGAATATTTGTTTTATTCAAATAATTCTCTTAAATTTGTAGCCAAAAAATAATAGTCATGAGTGCAAATGAGAAAACAATCAATACGTTTGCCACAAGAGTAAGGCAGATGATTCTCAAGTTTGACGAGGTCAAGCAGGAGAATGCTGAACTCTATGCGATGGTGGATGAGCGCGATGCCAAAATCAAGGCATTGGAGGAAAAGTTGGCTCAAGCGCAGAGTGATTACGACAGCTTGAAAATGGCGAAGATGATGACGATTTCTGACAATGATATGGAAGCTACTCAGAAGCGCATCGCCAAGCTCATAAGAGATGTCAATAAGTGTATCACACTATTGGGTGAAAAGTAAAAATCGGAACGATGGCAGAACAAGAACAAGATAAATTACTCATACGATTACACGTCTATGATACAGATCTTTCGGTAAGAATACCTAGGGAAGACGAGGAGTATTATCGTAAATCAGCTAAGCTGATAGATGATATTGTAAACTCATATACCAAGATTTTCAAAGGCAGAAAGAGCGATAAGGAAATCCTGTATATGGCGCTCATTGATGTGGCATTGAGATATGAGAAGGAATCGGATCGGAATGATACGAAACCTTATGATGATATTCTTGAGAAGCTTACCTCCGAGATTGAAGACGCTTTGAAATAAGAATATTAATAAACATATATATAATATAATGATAGTAACTATTATAGCAGCCTTGGTGGCGCTTGTTATCGGCGGTGCTGCTGGGTATTTCATTTTCCGTTATGTCATTAAGGGAAAATATAATGAAATGATAGAAGCTGCCAACAAAGAGGCAGAAGTAGTAAAAGAGAAGAAGCTTTTGGAAGTGAAGGAGAAATTCCTCAACAAGAAGGCGGAACTCGAAAAAGAAGTGCAGCAGCGTAATTCTCGCATCCAGCAGAATGAGAATAAGCTGAAACAGCGCGAGATTTCTCTCAATCAGCGTCAGGAAGACCTCGGTCGACGCAAGATGGAGATTGATCAGTATCAGCAGCGTGTTGACAACGAGAAGAAACTCTTGTCTGTCAAGCAGCAGGAACTTGATAAGATGCAGAAACAGGAGCAGGCTAAACTGGAAGAACTTTCTGGTCTGAGTGCTGAAGAGGCTAAGCAGAGATTGATTGAGAGTCTGAAAGATCAGGCTAAACTCGATGCTGCAAGCTATGTGAACGAGATTATGGATGATGCCAAACTCAATGCAAACCAGCAGGCTAAGAAGATTGTGATTCAGACAATCCAGCGTGTTGCTACTGAAACAGCTATTGAGAACTCTGTCAGCGTTTTCCATATCGATAATGATGAGGTGAAGGGACGTATTATCGGTCGTGAAGGTCGTAACATCCGTGCTTTGGAAGCTGCAACTGGTGTAGAAATCGTAGTGGATGATACTCCTGAGGCAATTGTTATCTCAGCCTTCGACCCTGTTCGTCGTGAGGTTTGCCGTCTGGCTCTCCACCAGTTGGTAGCTGACGGTCGTATCCACCCAGCCCGTATTGAGGAGGTGGTTGCCAAGGTAAAGAAGCAGTTGGATAATGAAATCATCGAGACTGGTAAGCGTACTGCTATCGACCTCGGTATTCATGGCCTGCATCCAGAGTTGATTCGTATCATCGGTAAGATGAAGTACCGTTCTTCTTATGGTCAGAACCTCTTGCAGCATGCCCGTGAAACAGCTAATCTCTGTGCTGTCATGGCTTCTGAATTGGGATTGAATCCTAAGAAGGCTAAGCGTGCCGGCCTTTTGCACGATATTGGTAAGGTGCCTGATGAGGAGAGTGAATTGCCACACGCATTGTATGGTGCCAAGATTGCAGAGAAGTATAAGGAGAAACCTGATATCTGCAATGCCATCGGTGCTCACCATGATGAGATGGAGATGAACACATTATTGGCTCCTATCGTACAGGTTTGTGATGCTATCTCTGGTGCTCGTCCTGGTGCCCGTCGTGAGATTGTAGAGGCTTATATCAAGCGTTTGAACGATCTTGAAGCTATCGCCATGAGTTATCCTGGCGTAACCAAGACTTACGCTATCCAGGCAGGTCGTGAACTCCGTGTCATCGTGGGTGCGGATAAGATGAACGATGAAGAGAGCATCAAGCTTTCTGATGAAATCGCAACCAAGATTCAGAATGAGATGACTTATCCTGGTCAGGTTAAGATTACTGTGATTCGTGAGACTCGTAGTGTAGCTTACGCTAAGTAAGATAGAATTATATTTGAAGTTTAAATTGTCGTTTCTCTTCTGCAAGGTAGAGAGATGTATCTTGATAAAGCCGTACTCTGTTTATAGGGTGCGGCTTTTCTTTTCCCTTTTCAGAATATGATGAAAGCAGAACAGAAAGTATTAAAGCGATTCAATAAGGGATGTGTTGACTATCATCTTTTGGAGGATGGTGACCATATTCTTATAGCCTTGAGCGGTGGAAAGGATTCTCTGGAACTGGTGCGTCTCTTGGCTCAGCGTGCCCGCATCTATAAGCCGCATATCGAGGTGGAGGCGGCGCATATCATCATGGATAACATTCCTTACGAGACCGACCGCTCTTATCTGCAGGATTTCTGTGCAGAGAATGGCATCAAGCTCCATATCCTTCATAGTTCGTTTGATGAATCTACCGATCCCCGTAAGACCCGTTGCTTCCTCTGTGCCTGGAACCGCCGCAGGACGCTCTTCGAGTTTGCTGTAAGCCACGGGTTCAATAAGATAGCTCTGGGACATCACATGGATGATATCCTCGTTACCCTGCTGATGAACATCACCTTCGAGGGTTCGCATTCCACCATGCAGCCCAGTCTTCCTTTAAAACATTATCCGCTCACCATTATCCGCCCCCTTTGTCTGGTGCATGAGGCGGATATCCGTCAGGTGGCAGAAGAGTTGCATTTCACTAAGCAGAAGGCGTTGTGTCCTTACGAAGAGACTACCCGCCGTTCGGATATGCAAGCCGTCTTCCAGCAGTTGGAGCAGTTGAACCCCGAAGCCCGCTACAGTCTTTGGCGCTCCGTTTTTATGGTATAAAATATAGTAGAAAAAGCAATAAAAAACGAAAGTAGTTTCATGGGCGCATGAAACTACTTTCGTTAGTCAATGTAATAGGCTTCATTTGCCATCGAAGCCTATTGTATTTGTTCCTGGGGTAGATCTAGTAAATGGCAGTTACTAATTTTGGGGAGCTGCCCAGAAACGTGAAGCATCTGTTGTCAGTACTGAATGGTCGGGAAGTTCAAAACCTTTGAATCCAGAAGGAACAAGCACGATATGGCGATTATTGTTTCGATAAGCAGGATTATTATCTTCGCGACCATAGCCTGTTGTCTCCCAAGTATCAAACCAGTATAAGTTTTTTGCCCAATATGCCCTGTAATAAACAAAATCATTATCTGAATTCAAGAGAGGACGGTAAACAATTTCTCTGCCGTCAATATATCGCTCACGCATTTCTGCAAGAGAAAGTGGAGTGCCTTTTTCATCTTCTGCCCAAGCATTCATATCCGAGTCTAGCATAGCCCATTTCTGTAATTCTGGCAGCCACACCAGGTTAACAACATGGCAGTCGGAATCCTCGGAATCTGCGGGATGACAAGTTACAAAGCGGTTTACAATACCCTCAGACAGCAATAGTTCGTGTAAGAGGATGGAGTGTAATCGACAGTTGAATGCAGGCTCTATCGATCGAGTGTATTTCCAGAGATCTATAGCATTACGTCTCTTTGGATTAATCTTTTGATTGGCATGAGGAATGTTTCCCGCTACAAAACGTGCCAGTGAAATGGCCTTGTCCCATGTTGGCATTGTGGAAGATACAACTGTATCGAGTTTGAAATATTCACGGATTTTTTGTGATTGGACAGAATCTTTCTGATATGCAAAATTATAGGACGTAGTATCTGGTACATATTTGCCAGCGTCTTTTAATTTTTCTACCATTTCATTCTTCAGCGAATTGCAAAGATAAGCTTCCACTTGTTTATTGAAAACAAAGCGTGCCAACAGTAATGTTGCTACAGCTATGAGCAGGATTCCCAAGATGCTCCAGCCTACCAACTTGATTTTTTTCTTCATTTTTTATTCTATTAGTTATTTCATTTTTTCTATCTGTTCCTGGGTTAGTCCAGAATACTTCTTGATTAGATTGATGTCAACACCATCGGCAAGCGTGTTCTTGGCAATTTCCAAGGCTTTCTCATTCTTACCTTCTTGCTTCGCCGTATCAATAGAGTTTTTGATATCACGATACGCCATCTTACTTGCCTCCTACGTGCTCTGGATTCAGATACGACACGTCCTTCACAACCTGTCGGCCATTAAAAAAGCTGTTGAGGAAGCAAATCAGTAAATTCTTGTTTATTGCCGTTCCAAATATTCGCTTGAAACCGAAGTCGGTCAGCAAGCTGATGTATGTTTCTTCTACCTGTTTCATACGCCATTCGTTTAGTTCAACATCTAGTTTCACTGCAAAATTACGCTTTTTCTCCCAAAAAAACTCTTAATAAACTGTTAAAAAATGATTGAATATTCATTCCTGCTCCTTATTTCATTTCATCCGAGTTGAGTATGGTGATGGTCTTGCCCTCAATCCTGATGGCACCCTTCTCCTCGAATTCGGAGAGGCAGCGGAGGAGCGAGAACTTCTGGATGCCGAAGATATCTGCCATTTCCTGTCGGCTGACATCCAGCCGGATGGTTCTGCTCTGCTGTTCGGTAGCCATCTTGATGAGGTATTGCGCCACCTTCTCCTTGACGGAGAAAAGGGAGAGCATGCGCATTTTCTGCGAAAGGAAGATATCTATCCTTGACAGGTGCTGGATGAAGTTCCAGCGTATGCGCTCATCAGTATCTATTAGCAGTTTCAGTTCCGAAGGCCTCATGCGCAGGAGGGTGGTCTTCTTGCTTGTCTCCACGCTTACGGGCATCTCGTTATTATGTGCGAAGATATAGGCAGGGGCTATCAACATCGATTCGCCCAACCGCTCTATCTGAGCCTGCTTGCCCGACAATCCCGACATGCGGGCTATCATCTCCCCCTCGACAATGATGTCGGCATATCTGCAGGGCATTCCTGCCAGCACATAGGTTTCCCTGGCAGCAAGTTCCACCATCCTGTAGCTTACCATCGACAGTGCCTCTCTGATTTCCTCTGGAGTAAACCCCTCAAACACTGTGCATTTCTGCAAGGTAACGAATATTGATTCTTTCATACTTTTAAGTTTTATATTCAATAACGCATTTTCCCCCGATTTATTGTTCGCTCCAAAAATAAGGCACTTTGCAACACTATCGAGAGTGTTATTGCAAAGTGCCTTTTAAACATGAAAACTTATCTTTTGATTTTTTCCCCGAGTTTTACAGATTCTCCCTTAACTCAGTAGCTGCTGTTCTTATCCTATATATTTTTTGATGTCCTCTTCTACCGTTCCGTTTCCGGCAATGCCAAAGGTATCTACCAGTACCTTCAGTACGGCTGGTGAACAGAAGGCTGGGAGCGTAGGACCCAGATGGATGTTCTTTACGCCCAGATGCAGCAGGGCAAGAAGTACGATGACAGCCTTCTGCTCGTACCAGGCAATATTGAAGAAGATAGGAAGTTCGTTGATGTCGCTGGCTCCAAAGATCTCCTTCAGCTTCAATGCCACAACCGCCCAGGAATAGGAGTCGTTGCACTGACCGGCATCCAGCACACGAGGAATGCCGTTGATGTCGCCCAGATTGAGCTTGTTGTACTTGAACTTGGCACAGCCGCTGGTGAGTATCACTACATCCTGAGGCAGCGCCTTGGCAAACTCCTCGTAGTAGTTGCGGCTCTTCATTCTGCCATCGCAGCCACTCATCACCACAAACTTGCGGATGGCTCCGCTCTTCACAGCCTCTACTATCTTGTCTGCCAGGGCAAAGACCTGGGCATGCGCAAAACCGCCAATGATCTCGCCTGTCTCTATCTCCCTAGGTGGCTGGCAGGTCTTGGCAAGCGCAATCACCTCGGAGAAGTCTTTGTGGCCGTCGGCACCCGCCTGGATATGCTTCCAGCCAGGGAAACCGGTAGAGTTGGTGGTGAAGACGCGGTTCCTGTAGCCTGCCGATGGCGATGGCGGTACGATGCAGTTGGTGGTGAAGACTACAGGACCGTTGAAGCTCTCGAATTCCTCCTTCTGTTTCCACCACGCATTGCCGTAGTTGCCCACCAGATGCTTGTACTTCTTGAGCTGCGGATAGTAGTGGGCAGGAAGCATCTCGCCATGGGTATAGACGTCGATGCCCGTGCCTTCGGTCTGGATGAGGAGATCTTCGATATCCTTCAGGTCGTGACCGGAGATGAGGATGCCCGGATTGCTGCCTGTGCCGATGTTCACCCGGGTGAGTTCCGGATTACCGTATGCCTGGGTGTTGGCCTTGTCGAGGAGTGCCATCACATCCACGCCGTACTTTCCTGTTTCGAGCACCACGCCCAGCAGTGTGTTCATATCAGCATCAGGGTTGCTGATGGTGGCGAGAGCACGGCAGATAAAGCTGATAATCTCGCTGTTCTCTTCTCCCAGATGGGCTGCGTGCTCGTAGTATGCTGCCATACCCTTCAGACCGAGCATGGTGAGTTCCTTGAGCGAGCGGATATCTGGATTCTCGTGGCGGAGCACGGATTCACGGGCGCCCTCAGCCTCATAGTCTGTCTTCTCGCCACCCCAGGTTACCTCCTGATAAGCAGGGAGGTGGATATTCATGCTTGCCGCCTTTTGCAGCAGTTGTTTCTTCAGTACGATGCCCTTATCTACCTTTTGCAGGATATCCTGGTCGTTGAAGTTGGCGTTGGTAATGGTGGTGAAGAGTGCATCCGTGAGGAAACGGGTTACCTCTGGTGTCGGCTCTTTGCCTATGCTATGCTGTATGGTTCCTATGCCACGAACCACGCTGAGCAGCAGATCCTGCCACTTGGAAGTTGTAGCCTCCTTACCGCAAACACCCTTGATGGTACAGCCTGTACCCTTAGCTGTTTCCTGACACTGGAAACAGAACATCTTGTTTTCTGTCATATTGCTATAAATTAATGAGTTATTTTAATGTTTTCTTCCAGGCGGCAATTTGCCATTCCTGGTTTCCGGCTGCAAAATTACGGCTTAAAAAATAATCCTACGGTAACAATTGTGACCGTAGGATATTAAAAAAACATAAAAAGAGTGTGGGGGAACGGGTTTTTTCTATCTGTTCCTGGGCTCGTCCGGAATACTTCTTGATTAGATTGATGTCAACACCATCATATATTTATCCTTAAGGGAAAATAAAATTAGCCTTAAGGGAAAATAAAATTAGCCTTAAGGGAAAATAAATTTTGCCTTAAGACTAAATATATTCTGTCTTCTGATGGGTTATGCATACGAGTGCATGCCCGTGAGGAAATAGTTCACACCGAAGTAGGTCATGGCGATACTCAGGAAGGCTAGGGTGATGTAGATGTGATACACCAGCGGCTTGCGGAAAACAGGCAGGCTCTGCGTATGCACTACTACGGCATATATCATAAAGGTGATGAGCGCCCACGTCTCCTTGCTATCCCAACTCCAGTAATTACCCCAGCTCACGTTAGCCCAGATGGCTCCGATGAAGATGCCGAACCCCATCGTGGTGAGGGCAGGGTAGAGGAAGAGACGGCTTAAATCCCGCAGTTCGTCGCCATGAGAGTGCATGCAGATGCCCATGATGCCACAGATGAAAGTCAAGGATAGCAGTGCATAGCTCATCATGATGATGCTGACATGGATGCTGAGTAACGGACTGTTCAATACCGGCATCATCTGTCCGATAGCAGGATCCATCTGGTTGATATGGCTTACCAGAAGGAAGAATCCTGAAATCAGGAAGCCGAATACCATGACGATGCGGATGCGCAACTGCATCAAAATGCTGATAAGCATCACGAACCAGGCTACAGTCAGCATACTTTCATATCCGTTAGACATAGGTATGTTGCCGCTGATAATCCATCTCAATGCCAATCCGAAGGTTAAGGCAAGGAAGGATACACCAAGCAGGATAGGCAAAGCGATGTTCAATACCTTGATTTCTTTCTTCTTCGTCATGCGATAGATGGTGTAGAAGAGGGCAATGAAGCCCAATGTGAGGTTTGCCATGAAGAGAATGGTGGCAAATGGAAAGGCATTATTGATGCGTTCTGCCTTATACTGGGTATTTGTTGGCAGCGAGTTACCGCTACTAACCTCCTGATATTTCTTCATCTTGACGAAGAACTCATTTACACGGCTCGTATTGCCTGCCTTTACATCGCCATTCAGCAGGGAGAATACGTTCTTGATATAGAGTGCATGTTGATGCTCTACTGCAAGTGGCAACTTATCTACAGGAGCGAACCAAGTGGTGGTGCCAGCCTTGATGAAAGGATGCTCCTTGGTAGCCTTCACATTCTTGGTAAAGGTGTAAGGAAGAACTTTCAATGAGATACCTTCCCGCAACTCCATGATGATTTGTATCTTGCCATCGATATCGGCGGCTTGCTGATGGAACTTGTCCTGCTGACCATTGTAGTATTCTTGAACATACTGTCCGATGGTATAGCCACCCATCTCACGATTGAAGAAAGTATTGAGCGAAGCATAGTCAGGCAGATTCATCGCTGTTTTCATTTCTCCGCTCTTGATCTTGATGAAAGGCTCGTTTGCCCAAGTATTTCCATAGAATACCCAACCAGAGAGTACCTGTTCTGCAGTCAATCCCTGATAGCTCCTGGCTCCATATATCTTCTTGCAGAAATCGAGGGCAAAGGTCTGTACCGGACAGATGCGGTCGTTGTAGAGAATATGAAGCTCGCCAAACTTCTCTGCAGTTTCCTTTGGCAATACAGCATTTTGGAGATTGCCTGTTGCAGATTCTGCATGCAGTGTCTGTATATTGCCCATGCTGAGGATGAGTGCTGTCATCAAGGCTCCCTTCTTGAGCAAAGGACTCTTCAGTAGTTTGCGATAACCGCCCTTAGGGTCGAAGAGCATCCATACGAGGGAGAAGAAGAGCAGCGCATAGCCAGTATAGGTGACTGGTATGCCGTATGGATCGGCATTGATAGCGAGCACGCTTCCCTTGCCGTCTTCATCGTAAGATGACTGATAAAGACGGTAAGACCGGTGGGAATAGATGTTGTTCATCGAAACTTCGCCTTCGCTCTTATCATCTCCGTCTATTACGGTGAATTTTGAAGAATAGTCAGCCACGGCGTTGGTTCCATCGTGCATCTTCGCTTCAAACTTCTGCAGGCAGAGCGAGAAAGGCAGTTTCTCTTCCTTCATACCCTGCTCTTCATCCTGAGCCATATAAGTATCTGTAGGCTGACCGATGCGCAGATGAATCATACCCCGTTTAGCCGATATATGTGTGAGCAATGCCCCGGCAAGGATGATGATGAAGGAGAGATGGAGTGCCAGCGTAGAAGCGCACTTCACTTTTCTTTTGATGATGTAGAAAGCACCGAGGGCAGCAAGTACTGCCCAGATTAGAATGAACCACCATGCTCCATAGTAGTGGGCATGGGCATAATCCGTGCCCTGGCTTTTTTCCACGATGGTGGCGGCAGCCATGCATACGAGCACAAGAATGTAAAGAATGAATATAATCTTTTTAACCATACTTAGTTGGAATCTTGATAGAATTTCCGTTGCAAAAATACGATATTATTCGGAGACGAGCAAGATTTTATACGTATATTTAGAGGTTCTGATAAAAAAAGCTGCCAAATGCTTTTGGTAGCCTGGCAGCTTTTCTTATTTTTGTTTCTTCTTGTAATATCTTATGATTAGATAGAACGCAGGAACTTAACCACTGCATCACGATCGCTCTTCGATGCTTTGTAGAAGTTCATGGCTGCATGATAGGCATGACTCTTCTTGCTGTAGCAGTGCCACATGATTGCCTCTACCTCGTTACGGGCACGGCAGTCGTGCAGGCGATCTTCAGCACCTGTATTCACGTAGCTCAAGCCACGACCCCAAAGTGGAGTGGTGCGGCACCATGATCCGTGGATGTCGTTCATCATATAGAGCTTGTGCTGAACGAAGTCAGAATATGGATAAATGGTCTGGTTCTGATAACGAGGCAACTTCTTGTCGGCGATGTACTTGGATGTTACGTAGTTATCGTCACCAGTCTTCCATGATGGCTTGTGACAGTTGGCGCAGCCCCATTCCATGAAGAGTTTTTTACCCTGCTGTACCTGTGGATCATTCAAGTTGCGGGCACGAGGGATAGCAAGACCACGGTGCCATACCATGAAAGCATAGTAATCATCCATGCTCTGCTCTGACTTGAAGTTATGGATGCTGTTGTCGAATTGGTTGGTATATGGATCCAAAAGAACTCTTACTGCGTTAGCAATACCTTCATCTGTACCATCAGCATAGTAAGGAGAAGTAGGATCTTTCTTAATAGCTGCAATAACATCCTTATTCTGAGACATGGCTGTTGCCCATGGTGTCGTAGTATAAAGCAATGGACGGTCTTTGCGAGTTACATTGGTGATATTCCAAATAGCATTAGCACCAGGACCATCTTGCAAAGAACCACGAGTCAAAGCGTAGGTGTAACGCTTTACTATCTTCTTGTTAAGATCACTAGTGTTAGGGTCAAAAGTGCTACCATCGGCATGGACACCGCCTGTAGCATATTGGGTATGACTGTCAAGTTTGCCATCAGCACTCTTCTTTGCTGCATCACGACCGAATGTGGTATAAAAAGCACCTGCTGCGAAGTCGTTTGCATCTGCATCCCACATGCTTGGGTTGATGTAATCAGATACCTTAAGACCAGCTTTCTTGAAGTAGGCAGCTTCCTCTGCATACTGTGCCTTGATGGCCTCGTTAGGGATGGCATCAATCAAACCTGTACCACCGATACCTATGGTTGACTCCAAGCGGCAAGCCACAGCACCGTTGCCTGTCTCGTATGGGGTAGGAGTAGTATTGAATGCGCTCTTAGGAATAGAAATCTCCGGATATATCAAGTCGAACTTCTCGCCATCAGGGAACTGCATGGCAGGAATCTCTTCTGTTTCCATCTTGTGGACGTGCTCCCAACTCATATTGATTTGGCTCTCATCGATAGGTGGCAAGAATGGAGACTGTGCTTGTGTCTGAGGCATACCTGTAACCTCAGCTACATAGCCACCATCATTGCTGTTGGCACCATCTACAGGATGATATACTACGAGCAGATAGCCGTTACCGTTACCATAGCGGGTTTCATACTGTGCCTTGCGCTTGCCATGGCCATACTCTGGATGGCAATCAAAGCAAGATGAGCGGACAGAAGCAGGACCCAAGCCCTTGAAGGCACCGGTGTTCCATGAATACTGGCGCTCGAACATCTGCTCGCCGATAAAGAACTGCTTGAAGAGTTCTGGGTCGTTATCTACGGCAGGTGTCTGGTCTGAGTAGCTGCTGGAACCTGTGTTCTCTGTTGTACCCAGTTTACCACCTGGATACCACTCATCTGCAGTAAAGTTACCCACTTCCTTACCTACGTATGCGGCATCAGTTTCCTGAATTTCAACTTTGTTGTCATCGTCAGAACAGCTAGCCATTGTCGTAGCCAAAGCCAGGGCGAACGACATGTAGGCGTAATTCTTAAAATTCTTATTCATAATGTATCTTTGTTTAGTAATATCTTCTCTTTAACCCAAATGACGTAGCTTCGCTTCTATAGAAGAAAGCAAAGCTACGTTATCCTTTATTCTTGTTGTTTCAGTTGTAACGGATAAATTACTTGGAAACCTTCAAGGCGCGGAACCAGGCAGCCGCATTGTTCAACTCGTCGTCCAGGGTGTTGATCTTGTCGATGCAAGTCTTTACCTGAGCATTGGCTGGATCATCCACGAAGGCGATACCGCTCTTCTTGGCTGTCTCCAATGAAGCAATTGCCTCATCAAGAGCTGTGTTCAATGCGTTGTAGCCACTGTAGTTGTACTTCTTCATGATGGTCATCAATGAATTGGCGACAGGAGTTGTAGCAGTAACATCACGTGTACCATAGAGTGAGTTCTTGATAGAGTAGATGTTGTCCTGATAGTCGATGAATGAACGCTTGCTGTATGGTGACTCGATGTAGTCGCGAGACTCAGCTTCGCCATCCTCTGTAGTACCACCATTGCCGGTAGCTACACGGTAAGCCTGGCCGAGTTTCTGGGTGTAAACCTCCTGGCAGATGCTAGAGCAACCACCTACGAATACATTCTCCAAGGTCTCCTGCCATGTTGGGAACCAAGCCTTCTCGCCTGTGGCATTGAGGAGGAACTGACCGTAGCCGATACCTGCAGAAGAAAGGGCACCTGCGCTATCTTCCAGATCTTTAAGACCATCAATCACCCAATTGCAATTGGATGTCAACCAAGAACCGAGGGTTGCATCACCATTCCAACCATACTGGAGGAGTGAAGTCATGTTGTAGATGTCGCCAGCTACAGCGGCAGCAAATGCCAACTCATCAATACCCTTCACAGATGTCATGCCTGCTTCTGTCTCGTTGGCATTCAGCATGGCTGCAGTACGTTCAGCACCATTGCGGAAGAGTACGAACTCCAATCCGTGGAAACCGATTACTGATTCGAAGTGTTGGTGTTTTGTATAGATAAACTGAGCAGGGTTTGAACCCTTGATACCGGAGATGATGCTCTGATTGTTGAGTGCTTTTACCATCTGGTCGTGGTCGAGTGGCCATGAGTCGATGTGTGGGTCAATCTCGTTGTTGGCTGCTGCACCATAGAGGAATGCCTCACTGCGCTCCCATTCACGACGAGCGTTCTTGAAAGCCTCGCAGGCATCGGTGATATCTGCATCGCTCAAGTTGCCAGCCTTGGCGTTGGCGTATGCCTTGTCGCATGCATCCTTCAGAACCTTGGCATAGTCTCTCAAATCCTTGTAGGTAGGATTGATAATGTCGTTTACATAAGTGTTGGCAACAGCAGATAATTCTGTTGCTGGTACTACGTTACCCTCTGTTACTGGGTCATCATCATCGCTACAAGAAGCGAAACCCAAAGATAAGGTCATTGTTGCTACGAACAAGAATGCCTTCTGGAAAACTTTTTTCATTTTTTCTTTGTTTTTTATGTTTGAATATGAAAATTATAAACTATGATACGGCTGCTTCCCTAGATTTAGAGGAAGAAGCCCTGATAAGCGATGCCGATGTTTACGGCTGGCTCATTGTTGTACTTAGAGTGGAAGATGCGCTGATTGTACTCTGCCTTTACACAGACTTGTGGGAGAGGGAAGTAGTTGATACCTGCTGCCACAATCTTGCGGTTGGTCCACTTGGCGGTGGTGTTGTGTACCGATGAATCGTAATACTCGAAATGACCGAACACATACAGCTTTTGGTTGTCTTCACGCAACTTGGAAATCTGGGAGAAAACATCATAGCCTGCTTCCACCATGGTAGCGATGGCATGACTGCCGAAGTATTTGCCGCTACCAGATTCATTAGGCTTGACATTCGCCGTACCTGGATATACGATGCTGGTGATGGCTGTAGCATCGCTTACATAGCCATAATCCACATTGCCTCTAATCTTCCAGTTGTACTTGTTGTAGGTGAAGTCTAAGGCACCTACATATACATTTCCCTTGATGTTTTTGTGCTGGGTATCCAGCGGGGTGGTGTTGCCCATCGCCTTGCCGTAGTAACCGCTCAGTCCGATGCGCAGACCAGGGATGCTGTAGTTATCTACACGGGCAGCTACGGCATATTTGTTGGCTACCTCAAACTCGTATGGACTCTTGGCACCGCCCTGAATCCAGTTGCTGCGACTGAAACGGTAGGCGTTCAAGCCAGCCAGGAACTGTGCCTCGTAGCGGAACTTACCGCTCTTTCCCCAGAAACTGATACCAGTCTGGTGCCATGTACAAGGAAGAATGGTATTTTCGCCTTCCGGACGATAAACAGTAAAGAAATTCAATGGCTCGTGATAGGCATTGGTCAAACCTACAGGTACCACGATGTGTCCAGCCTTGATGTTAGCCCATCGACCGAATGATTTCTGAATCCAGAACTGTTCGAGTTCCACCTCGCCACCTTTCTCTACCTCCTGTTCATACTCGATGGCTTCCTCTGCCTCGTATTCGATAGACTGTCCGGTACCTCCGTGTTCAAACTCAATCTCAGTACCCATGGTCCATCCCTTTCCGAAGTCGTAACCCAGGTAGATGACTGCATGAGGAATGTCGAAGCGTCCGTGGTCGGGAGCATTCTTATAAGCGGTAGCGTTAGAGTAGCGTTTGCCTGCGTCGCTATAGAAGTTGCGGCTCATGGCAACCTCGCCATAACCACCCACGCTGAGGCGCTTGCCGTTTACATGCTGCATCACACTATCGGCAGCCACAGTTTGTGCACTTGCCGTTGCCAAGCCAGCAACGAGGGCAGCGGACATCAATCCAATTCTTAAACTGTTCATCTTTATTTTTTTTTAGAATTATTATTTTCGTATTATCCTTACACTATATATATATAAAGAAAAGAGCGCGGATGTCTGCTTGCGGTCTCGACACTTTAGAGGCCTAGTATCTCCTTAAAGCCATGAGGCATGATAAGGAATTACGCAGCTCTGCCGCTCGGGAGTGGCAATCATCACCGCGCTCTTTCTCGATTTCGGGTGCAAAGGTACGGAGTTTTAAAATATCTTGCAATACCTAAAAATCGGTAAACTGTGGCATCCCCATTTCTAGGTATTGCGAGTTTCGAAACTTTTTTGTATATTTGCAACCGAAATAGAAACATTATGAATGTTCTTGATACAAGGATGTTTTCATTTAAGGAGAAAGAAAGATGAAAAATCAGAAGATGTATGAAGCTGACGACAAGATGATCAGCATCATTAGAGACAATTATAACATTTTACAGAGCCTCGGAAGCTTCGGCATCAACCTGGGCTTTGGTGATAAAACTGTGCGCGAAGTTTGCGACGAGCAGAATGTGGATACTTATACATTTCTGGCTGTGGTAAACTTTACAATTAATGGTTACAAGGAGTATGACAATGCCGACCGTTTGTCGTTACCGACCTTATTGCATTATCTCAAGGCATCCCATGTCTATTATATTGATTTCCAGTTGCCTTTCATCCGTAAGGAACTCGTTGAGGCTTTGGATGAAACAGATAATCTGGCTCGCCTCATCCTGAAGCTCTATGATGATTATGCCCATAGTATAACCAATCATATGCGGTATGAAGAAAAGATGGTATTCCCTTATGTTCAGGCACTTATAGATGGTAATGCCAATGCAAATTTTGATATAGAAACCTTCTCGAAGCACCATGCTCAGGTAGATATGAAGTTAAAGGAACTCAAGAGTATCATTATCAAGTATTTGCCTTCTGATGGCTTGCATAATAATCAGCTCAGCGCCACTCTTTATGATATATATAATAATGAGGAATGGCTGAAACATCATTCTGAGGTTGAGGAAGAAATCTTTATTCCTGCAGTAAGAAATGCAGAGCGAAAACTGAAACAGAACGATGTGAGTGCCAAGATTTCGAGCATGATTAATCAGACTCCGATGAGTGACGAACAGTTGAGCGACCGTGAGAAAGATGTGATTGTTGCTTTGGTTCAGGGAATGACCAACAAGGAGATTGCTGACCACTTGTTTATCTCTATCAATACGGTCATTACGCATCGCAGAAACATCGCCCGAAAGCTTCAGATTCACTCCCCTGCGGGTCTTACAATTTATGCCATCGTGAACAATTTGGTTGATATTTCTTCTGTAAAACTGTAGTTTTTCTATGGATTGATAGCTTAAATAATGTTATTTTTATATAATGATAGCGCCTTCCTCTCACATGAGGGGAAGGCGCTATCATTATATTTAGGTATGTGATGATTCTGCATCACTATTTATGGTGAAGGCTAAATCATATTGATGTCAACAAAACCATGCATCACAGCATAAATGGTGAGTGAAGACACACTTTTTAATCCCAGTTTTTCCTGTATTTTCTTGCGATGGGTAATCACTGTAGTCAGTCCGATACAGAGTTGGTCGGCTATCTCTTTGTTGATTTTCCCTTGTGCTACCAGAGATAATACCTCTATTTCTCTATCCGACAGAACTTTTTCCTGAGTGACAGGGGGCATGGCAGGGATATGCTCGCCATGAGGATGACCGGAATGCTGCAGGTTGAGAAGCTCTTTTATCAGGTATCCTTCTGGTACATTGACGCAGAGACAATGAAATTCTGCAAGTTGCGAATTGGGATCGTTGCTGGGTGTTAGAACGATCACGTGGCGGTTCCTGTTGCCCTGTGTGAAGAAGTAACGGTGTTCCAATACAATGTGCATAGATACAAAGCTATGAACAAAGTGGTCTGGATTGTTTGCCTCGTACTGACGGAACGAACCGAAGGTCGAGATTTTCATCATGGGCATCACCGACTCAAGCAGTTGTCTGAGTCCCATTGCGGCGAGTGTATTACTCTCTACTATTGCCATTTCTGGCATCTGTTTGCCAGCCATGGCTTTCATCATTTCTTCATTCATCTCTGTTTATTTTACTTCTGCTAGTGATAGTTGAGTTATACTTATATCTTGTTTTTATAAGAATGGAGTGAGTACCTTTGCGGCAAACCATCCTTTGAATCTTTGCCAGCCCGTACGCCACTCTCTCCAGTTCTTCTCATTGAGTAAGAAACTGTCTTTCTTTTCCCCATCAAAGAGCTGTACCAGTTGTTGGGTAGTACAAGAATCCACAATCACTGCATTCTCTTCATAGTCCCAGCGCAGGCTTCGGGCATTGAGATTGGCACTGCCAACGGTACAGAACTTGCCGTCTACCATGATAATCTTGGTATGATGGAAGCCCGGCGTATACATCCAAACATTGCATCCTGCCTTCATCAGTTTGTGCGCATTATAGAAACCACAGTCAGGGGTCAGAGGAATGTCGCTCTTGGTAGAGAGCATGATTTCTACCTTTACTCCTCTTTTCACAGCATTCTTCAATGCCTTTTTGAGTTTATGACTCAAGGTGAAGTAGGGACTGATAATCTTGATGCTGTCCTGTGCATCATTGATGGCATTCACATAGAAATATCGGATGATATCTTTTGTAATATGCGGTTCGCGGTTGATGATGCCGACCATCTTTCTGTAGGCTGTTGCTGTCGTATCTGGCTTGAGATTCTCTACCAGATAATCCTTCTTCTTATATCTCCAGAACTCAGTGCTGTGCACATTCTGTCCGCTCACCTTGTTCCACATCTTGAGGAATATCTTCTGCAGGGTATTCACCTCGCTTCCGTCGATGCGACAGTGCATATCGTGCCATTCTCCTACAACCTTTGTACCTTTTATATAATAGTCGGCAACGTTCATACCGCCTGTGTAGGCTATCTGCCCGTCGATGACAACGATTTTACGGTGATCACGGTTGAAGATTGCATGTACCCATGGAAACTTCAGGGGCTTGTATTCATAAATCTCTATACCATTGGCACGGATTTTCTTGAGATGTCTCTTTCGCAGAGGCTTATTGTTGGAAGAGTTTCCGAAACCATCATATAAGGCTCTCACCTTCACACCCTCCTTGACTTTCTGAGCTAGCAGGTCGAAGAGGAGGGAGGCGATGCTGTCGTTGCGAAAGTTAAAGTATTCCAGGTGTACACTATGTTTAGCCTGTCGGATTGCCTGGAACATATCATCAAACTTTTCCTGACCATTCATCAGAAGGGTTACTGAATTATCGTGAGAAAAGCTGACTCCTTTCCCACGAAGCTGATTTACGATCAATGAATCGCTAGTCTGTGCGCTGCACAGCGAACAAGACAGCCATAATGTTGCTATTAATAAAAAATATCTCATCTTATCTATAACCATGTTATCTATAAATCCGTGTAATCCGTGTAATCCGTGCCTAAAAAATTATACCATGCAGGCATAGTGGTCTACAATGCCCTTTAAATGATTATCCTTGTCTACAACCAGTACCGTATGCACCTTATACTTGTGCATAATGCGCTGAATCTCCGAAATCTTCGTCTTCGGAGTCACCATTTTCGGAGTGGTGGTCATGATATCGCTTACAGTCTTGTTGAAGAATTCTGCCTGCCATTTCTCCATGGCGCGTCGGATATCACCATCGGTAATAAGTCCGATAACGTGGTTGTCTTCATCCAATGAGATACCCAATCCCAGTTTGCCCTTGCTTACGTGGATGATAGCCTCGCCCAGGTGCATTTCCTTAGGAATGATAGGCATATCATCGCTGCGCATTACGTCTTCTGCTGTAGTCAGCAGTCGTTTGCCTAATTCTCCACCAGGATGGAACTGTGCAAAGTCACGAGGCTTGAAGTGGCGTACCTGCATCAGGGCGATAGCCAGTGCATCACCCATAGCCAATGCTGCAGTAGTACTGCTGGTAGGGGCGAGGTTCAGCGGACAAGCCTCCTTCTTTACCTTTACGGTGATATGATGGTTGGAGTATTTTGCCAGCAGGGAATCTGGATTTCCGGTGATGGAAATGATAGGAATATTCATGTGGAGTACCATCGGGATGAAACGAAGCAGTTCATCGGTCTGACCGCTGTTACTCAGTGCCAGAACCACATCCTTGTCGGTCATCACACCTAAGTCGCCGTGATAGACATCCAGTGGATTGATGTAGAAGGCTGGTGTGCCTGTAGAGGCAAGTGTAGCGGCAATCTTGGCACCTACGTGTCCACTCTTGCCCACACCTGTAACGATAATCTTGCCTTGGCAATGATACATCATGTCTACAGCTTTCTCAAAGTTGTCGTCCAGATAAGGTATCTGGTCGAGGATGGCCTGCGCCTCGTCTCTAAGAGCCTGTTCGCCATAACCGCGAACAATCTTATCATCTATATTGTTATTTTTATCGGTCATTTCTAAATCATTTGAATTGGCTTTCCATTCGTACGCCGAACGTTGTTTCTTCATTCTTCGTTCTTCACTTTTCACTTAAAGGAGTTCCTGGATAAGTGATTCCAACTTGTTTAATTCCAGCATATTGGCTGCATCGCTCTTGCCCTGGTCTGGGTCTGGATGTACTTCAAAGAAGTAGCCGGTAGCTCCGAAAGCTTTAGCTGCCTTTGCCATTGCTGGAACGAACTTGCGGTCGCCTACGGTCTTGCCGTCACCTGCACTCGGGCGCTGAACGCTATGGGTACAGTCCATGATGACATTTGGCACAATCTCCTTCATGTCAGGGATGTTTCTGAAATCTACCACGAGATTGTTATAGCCGAAACAGTTGCCGCGTTCTGTGAGCCAAACTTCCTTGGCACCGCTCTCCAATGCTTTTTCTACAGGATATTTCATATCTCTACCGCTCAGGAACTGTGCCTTCTTGATGTTGACGATTTTACTAGTCTTGGCTGCAGAAACCAGAAGGTCGGTCTGTCGGCAGAGGAAGGCTGGAATCTGGAGAATATCACAAACTTCGCCTGCTGCTGAAGCCTGATAACTCTCATGAATATCTGTTGTAACCTGAAGGTTGTACTTCTCCCTGATATCTCCCAGCATTTGGAGTCCTTTCTCCAGTCCTGGACCACGGAAAGAGTGGATGCTGGTACGGTTGGCTTTGTCGAATGAAGCCTTGAATATGATTTTAGTTCCTAACTTTTCGTTGATGCGGACGAGTTCCTGAGCTACTGTTTCCAATAGTTCCATTGACTCGATGACGCAAGGACCTGCTATGAATGTTGCCATATTTTTTATAGTTTATAGTTGATAGTTTATAGTTAATAGGGAGTAAACCTGCTATTAACTGTAAACTACAAACTGTTAATTATTAACTTGTTTAATTGTAATTTCACGCTGTGGGAACGGAATCTCGATGTTGTGATCGTTGAGCGTATCGTAGATGCACTCCATGATGGTGGCATCATCGATGGCTTGGGTAAGCACGTTGACCCATACAACAATCTTGAGGGTGATGCAGCTGTCATCGAAACTCTTCAGTAACACCTTCACACCTTTGTCCTGATAGATACAATCCAGTTTCATCAGGGCATCGATGAGAATCTGTTTCACTTCCTTCACATTACTGCCATAAGCAATACCTACCTCCAGAATATCCAGCTCATAACCATGATTCTTGGTCATGTTCTTGTAGTTCTTCGAGAAGAGCTGCGAGTTCTGGAAGGCTATGACCGAACCGTCGGTAGCCTCCAGCATCGTAGAGGTATAACTGATACTGCTCACCTTACCACGGGTGCCGTCACAGATAATGTAGTCACCCACCTTCACACGGCCCATCATCAGAGATATGCCGTAGTAGATGTTCTCAAGAATATCCTTTGATGCAAAACCCAGACCAGTTGATAAGCCGGCAAAGATAGCTAGTAGCCATGATTTACCAACCTGGAATACATTCAGGGCTATCATCAGCCAGATACCCCAGATAATCACCTGCATCACGTTCTTGAACATCACAATCTTTGAGGCAGCTGACCTCGGATCTGCCTTCTCGAAGTGATGACGCATGAAATCTACAGAAGTAATGTTGATGTAGTTGAACAGGAAGTACAGACAAGCTACCTCTGAAATACTGAAAAGCGATGCAGTGAAGTTGCTGGTCTTGATGTAATCCTTGTTGAATATCTCCCATGTCGTATCACTCATGTTGAATACATCTGCTGCCCAATAGATAGAGATGATGAACGAGAGTACGCCAGAAATAGGGAGCAATACCTTATAGATAAAGCGATACAGCCATTTGTCGGTAATCGCCTTGTCTGCCAGTTTTTTACGCTTGGCATATACGCTGAGCCATCCTTCGCAGCAGGTGATGGTAAGCACGCAGGTAAGCTGCATGGTCCACCAGATGATAAGCTGGACGGCAAGCAGTGTGAAACCTGTCCAGGCAAAAATGGTACTTACTCCGAATACGGCAAGCGATATGAATGCGTATGTCTTGTCAGTGCGCAATACCTGGTTGTGCTTTCTGCCAATCACATTCCACTGCCAGAGAGCGCAGAGCAGAAGGACTGGTGGAAAGATGAGGTTTACAAGGTCGTTTGGTATCAGGATGATACGGAACACGATAACGATGAAACCTACCAGCATCAATGGTGAATAGATACGGAAGGTATTCTTGATCTTATCGTTGTCTACACGTAGCAGGATAGATACCAGAATGACGCCAACCAGCCAGGAATATTCTACCAGCAGCTGGCTTGCCATAATCACGAAGTTCTGGGTAACCGCCATTCTTACGATACCGAGAATAACTGCGAAGGTTACTACTGTCATAGCCATGATAAGGCATGGACGTTTTGCCATAAAACTTTCCTTTCTGTTCTCGAACATACCATGCTTCATGAGTTGGGTAATCACGATGCGGATGGTAAAGAGATTGAGGAAGATGGAGATGAGCCCCCAGAAGACGATGATACCAAAGAGGATGAAGATGATACGTACATCCCATTGTGACATCATGCCTGGTACGGGCTTGTATTTCTCGGTTACAGACGTCTTCGCCTCCTTATAGTTCATGCTGATATTGCGGAGTATACGCAGATAGTTGTCGCCTCCATTATTGAAGATGCTGTTCTGGATATCTTCATATCTGCGGTTGGCATAGTCGTTGAGTGCCTGTAGCTTACGGTCGGTTCTGTCGTAAGCCTGTACATAGGCTTGCAGCTGTTTCTGTTTCTCTACCAGCTGGCGACGGATATTGACTGCCAGAGTCAGGTCAACGTTTCGGTTCACCTGTGCTTCTTCGCTGAGAAACATGGTGTTCATGCCGTAGAGATAGTTGATGAGCGAATCGAAACGCGCCACCTCAACATTGTTCTTCTTGATCATCTGGCGGAAAGGAACAGCCTTCGACTTAAACTTCTTAAACTGCTCTGTAGCCTCATGACAGGCATACGTCATGTCGAAAATATACCCATTGCGCTGCGAATAGAGCATGATGGAGTTCTGGTCAGCCTGTTTCACAATACTGATGAGCTCCTGAATCACAGCCAACTGTTGAGCCTTGGCAGCTTGGTTCTGTTTCTCCAAGTCTATGTGATAGTTGGTCAATTCTGTACGCAGCATATAGAGCGTTGTGTCCAGGTTGGCTTCCTTGAGCACAGCATTACTGGGCAGTACGAATGCCACCATCAGCAGAATTATGATGTATAGTCTCTTCTTCATATTTAGTAAATTTGACTGCAAAGTTATTAATAATTCGTGAAAAAGCAAAGAGAAAATCGCCTTTTTTGATATATTAGCACCTTTACGTTCGATTTTTAGGGTTATCTTTTGCATTTTTCATATAAATTGATTACATTTGCAACGTCAAAGGATACGTTAATTAATCAGATAAGAATATGAAGATACTCATAGCAGATAGTGGCAGCACCAAGACCGATTGGGCTCTGGTTGATGAACAGGGTAACGTGATGGTTACCTGTAAGACGCAGGGCATCAGTCCGATTCATCAGAGTGATGCCGAGATTTTGGATGTGTTGTGTAAGGAACTTGTTCTGTCAGAGCAGCCTCAGGAGGTTTTCTTTTATGGCAGTGGAGTAACCGAGGCGATGAAGTCTCGCATGAAATCACTCTTGCAGCAGTCTTTTCCCGAAGCCAAGGTTGAGGCTGAAGGTGATATGCTGGGAGCAGCCCGTGCCCTCTTTGGCAAGAAACCGGGTATCGCCTGTATTTTGGGAACCGGTGCCAACAGTTGTCTTTACGATGGAGAGAAGATTGTGATGAACACGCCTCCGTTGGGATATATCCTGGGCGATGAGGGTAGTGGGGCAGTAATCGGCAAACTTTTCCTCAATGGTATCTTCAAGGGCACTTTGCCTGTATCGCTAAAGAATAAATATCTTGCCTGGTCGGGTTTGGATTATCCTACTATTATTAATAAGGTGTACAGACAGCCGCTTGCCAATCGCTTTCTGGCTTCCATCTGTCCTTTTATCTCAGAACAGATAGCAGAAGGTGAGAAACACGAGAATGGAACTGACGAACTGAACGAAGCGATGGCTCTCTATCGTATGATATTGGAGAGCTTCAATCAGTTCTACGCAAAGAATCTCACACCTTATATTAAATATGTCAAGGCGAGCACCGAAGATATAAGTCAGTTGGAGCCTGGCATGAAAGCATGGCATTCATCCTTGGAAGAAGAAATCCCGATGCTTGGTTTTGTAGGAAGCATTGCCCATTACTTTGAGTCTCCTTTGAAAAATGTGATGGAGGATGAGTTTCATCTCAAGATTTCCCAGATATTGAAAGCTCCGATGCCGGGGTTGATAAAATATCATATTAATTAAGCAATTTTTGCACCAAAATGTATTTTATGCTACATTTTGGTGCTTTTTCGTTAAAAAATGTAGGTTGCGCAACATTTTATACGTAATTGATTAACCAAAACATACCCTATTGTGTCTGTTTTTTATCTATCTTTGTCCCCGAAAAAGTAAATGCAAACAACGATAAATCGAGGCAATCCTCATAACTGAGGCTTATACCTTATTTATATAAAGGCGATATTCGACCTATGTTACATAGGCCTATATTAAACCTAGAAGCAACAATTATTAATTTAAACCTAAAGTAATTATGAGAAAAACATCTCAGAAATTCTCGCAGAGCCACATGCTCTGCAAAGTTGCTCTGGTAGCCATCATGTTGGTGTTCCAGGCAATGTTAGGAATCGGAGCGGGTGTCCTCAATGCTCAGACGGTTAAGGGTACTGTCATCTCTGGCAGTGACAATGAACCATTGATTGGTGCAAGTGTCATGGTGCAGGGTACAAAGACGGGTGCCGTTACTGACCTGGATGGTAACTTTACCATTGAAGCAAAGAATGGACAAACACTCGAAGTTTCGTATCTGGGCTTTATCACCCAAAAGATTAAAGTTACAGGTTCGACAATCAACGTAACCTTAAATGAAGACAAGCAGTCACTTGATGAAGTTGTCGTAGTAGGTTACGGTGTTCAGAAGAAAAAACTGGTGACGGGTGCTACCGTTCAGTTGAAGGGTGACGACATCGCCAAGCTTAACACCACCAACCCTCTTTCTGCCATGCAGGGACAGACACCTGGTGTTAACATCGTTTCTACTTCTGGTCAGCCAGGTGCAGCCATGAGTGTTACCATTCGTGGTTTGGGTACCGTAGGAAACTCTCAGCCTCTTTATTTGATTGATGGTGTGGGTGGTGATATCACAACCTTGAACCCTGCCGACATCGAGAGCATCGACGTGTTGAAGGATGCTGCTTCTGCTGCTATCTATGGTGCACAGGCTGCCAATGGTGTAGTCCTCGTTACAACCAAGAGCGGTAAGGAAGGTTCTTCCAAAATTACATACGATGGATATGTAGGTTGGCAGACTCTGGGGCGCCAGATAAGTATGCTCAATGCCTATGAGTATATGACAATTATGGATGAGGCTCGCCTCAACTCAGGTATGTCTCCTGTTGATTGGATGTCTTTGAGGGGTATTCGTAATGCAGAGGGTGTTATCAATAATACAGACTGGATTGACCAGGCTGTAGATAATGGTGCATTGACCACAAGCCACAGTTTGGCCTTTACCGGTGGTAGCAAGACTTCTACTTATTCTATTTCTGGTGGTTATACAGGACAGGACGGTCTCATTGGCGGTTCTGACGTTTCTTATTATAAAAGGTATAACCTTCGTGCCAATTCAGAGCATAAAATGTTCAATGGTTTGGTTACTGTAGGTGAGCATGTAGGCTTTGTTTATAAGGATAGCCGTGGTATGAACACAGGTAATATTTATAACAATAACCTTCGTGGTGCTTTTACAACCTCTCCTTTGGTTCCTGTTTATGATGCCAATGGTAACTTTAATTCTACAGAGAGTTCTGACTGGAATGTGAATGATGGTAACCCTTATGGTACCATGATGATGAACCGTTACAATCAGAGCAAGTCTACTTCTGTTGATGCAAATGTATATGTTCAGATTGAGCCTATCAAGAACTTGAAGTTTAAGACAGTCTTTGCTGTTAATTACGGTGGTTCAGACTATCGTTCTTATTCTCCTGTTTATAAGTTTACTCCACAGAGTGGTAATGGTATCACTAAGGTTAGTCAGAGTGATGGTAGTGGTATCTCTCTGGTTTGGACTAATACCCTGACTTATGATTTCAATATCAAGGAACATCATATTAATGCCTTGATTGGTAGCGAGACTTCTAAGTATGATGGTAGCTCTTCTGGTAGTACCGGTTATGGCTTGACAGCTGGTTTCAATGATTGGGATCATGCTTATGTCAAGAACACCGACCAGAGTTCAAGCGACCGTACCATCAGCGGTGCTCCATATAACCCTACTCGTGGACAGTCTTTCTTCGCTCGTTTGGGCTGGTCATGGAAAGACCGTTATATGGTTAATGCAACCATGCGTGCCGATGGTTCTTCTAAGTTTGCAAGAGGCAACCGTTGGGGTTACTTCCCATCTGTTTCTGCAGGTTGGACATTGACAGAGGAAAAGTTCATGAAGTCTACTGCTTCTTGGTTGGATTTCTTGAAACTCCGTCTCTCTTGGGGTCAGGTAGGTAATGCCAATGTCAACTGCTTCCAGTATTTGGCTCCTGTTACAACATCCAAAACCAACTACAACTTTGGTGCTACCGGTGGTACAGATGCCTGGGTAATGGGTGCATACACTAGCCGCTTGGCAAATGAGAAAGTGAAGTGGGAGACTTCTGAACAGTACAATCTCGGTATCGATGCACGTTTCCTCCGTCAGCGTCTTTCTCTGACATTCGATACTTATATCAAGAACACCAAGGATTGGTTGGTACAGGCTCCAGTATTGGCAACAGCCGGTACTCAAGGTCCAGTCATCAATGGTGGTGATGTAAAGAATAAGGGTGTCGAACTTGGTCTTTCCTGGAATGATCAGATTGGCAAGGACTTTGTTTATAGTGTAGGTGCCAACTTCGCTTACAACCACAATGAAGTAGGTAATATTCCTACATTGGATGGTATTATCCATGGTGCTACCAACCAGATTTATCAGAATGCAGAAGAGTTCTATCGTGCAGAGAATGGTCATGCAATCGGTTACTTCTGGGGTTACAAGACAGCAGGCATCTTCCAGAGCCAGCAGGATATCAATAATTGGATTGCTGCCGGTAATGGTGTGCTCCAGTCAAATGTACAGCCTGGTGATGTAAAGTATGTTGATGTTAACCATGATGGTGCTATCAATGCTAATGATAAGGTTGATCTGGGTAATGGTCTTCCTAAGTATACTTTCGGTTTCAATTTTACCCTTGGTTATAAGGGCTTTGATTTGAGTGCAAACTTCACTGGCGCTGCCGGTTTCCAGATTGCACAGTCTTATCGTGATCCTAGTGGTTCACAGGGCAATTACAGTCATCGCATTTTAGGCAGATGGACAGGTGAGGGTACAACCAATGAGATGCCTCGTGTTACATACGGAGACGTAGGTAACTGGTTGTTCTCAGACCTCTATTTGCAGGATGGTGACTACATCCGTTTGCAGAACCTTACCTTGGGTTATGATTTCAAGAAACTTATCTCTTGGAAGGGCCTCTCTAAGTTGCGCCTCTATTTCCAGGTACAGAATCTTTTTACTTTGACCAAGTATGATGGTATGGATC
The DNA here is from genome assembly GCA_021622245.1 of Segatella copri. Taxonomy (GTDB): domain Bacteria; phylum Bacteroidota; class Bacteroidia; order Bacteroidales; family Bacteroidaceae; genus Prevotella; species Prevotella copri_J. The sequence continues at coordinate 50,260 of JAJVTK010000023.1, forward strand.
CGGAAATCGGTTCATACAATGGTACAGATGGTAACAGTAGCGACTCTTGGGTATCAGGAGTTGATATGGGTTACTATCCACACCCACGTACTTTCATTGTAGGTGTAAATGTTGCATTCTAACTCTAAAATTGAAAGTGATATGAAAAGAAAACATATATTCATGAGTGCGTTGATTTTGTCGGCTTTGACACTTACTTCGTGCGATGATTTCTTAGATACAGAGTCCAAGACCGACCTCAACTCTGAAACTGCTTACAGTAATGCAGAGACAGCAGAGATTGATCTCGTGGGCTGTTATGATGGATGGCAACGCACCTATACTGATGCGGGTGTCGGCATGTATCTGATGGCTGAGTTTGCTTCAGATCAGGCTTTTGCTGGTCTGGGACTTTCTGATGCCAAGAATAACAATGTGATTGACCAGTTTGATATTAGCATTGCTCCTTCGTATAACGACTTGTTCAATACAGATTGGAAGAACTATTATGCAGCTATCTTTCGCTGTAATCAGTTGATTGCTGCAGAGAATACCATCAATTGGGGTGGTAATGACAAGGTGAAGGGTCGCATTCTCGGTGAGGCTCGCGCCATCCGTGCCATCCTGTATTTTGATATGGCTCGCCTGTTCGGTGATGTACCTTTGCTGTTGACACCATCTGAGGAAAACATTCCTCGTACACCGGTTAAGGATGTTTACCAGGCTATCTTTGATGACTTCAAGTATGCTATTGCCAATATTCCTGCCGATGCTTATCCGCTCGACAATCGTGATAGCAATGATGGTCGTATTACCAAGTATGCTGCCGAGGCTATGATGGCTCGCGCGTACCTCTATTATACAGGTTACTATGGTGAGGAGCATCCTGCTTGCTCTAAGTCGGATGCTGTTGTAGCAATCAATGATGTGGTGGTAAATGGAGGATATGAGTTGGAGGCTAACTACAAAGACCTCTGGATGCCTGCTTGTACTAAGGATGCTTCTTCTAACGGAGAGTATGCTTGGAGTACAACTTATGCAGGAAAGTGGTATGATGGTAAGACCTGGAAAGCTGGTCAGGGTAGTCTCTCTAAGGAGATTGTGCTCAACATGAAGTTCAATTCTACTCACGACTATAACGGAAATGGTGATGGTAACACCTTCTCTGTTTATCTGGGGCCTCGTAACCGCAGTGCTGCTGATATTTGCATCGCTAGTGGATGGGGAGCTTGCTCAGTTACTCCTTCTTTCGTAGAGCAGTTTAAGAACGATACTCGTTTCTCTGCCTGTGCATGGAGCTGCAAGGAAGCAGGATTCACTCCTGACTTGAGTGATACCTACGAATACACAGGTTACTATACTCGCAAGTATGCACCTATGTGTTTTGCAGATGGTACCCGTCAGGAGGTAGGCTTCAAACTCGGTGAACAGCACCAGAATATCACCTACTATCAGGATTATACCATCATGCGTTATGCTGATGTTCTCTTGATGCAGTCTGAGTTGACAGGTTCTAACTCTGGTTTGAACCAGGTTCGTGCCCGTGCCGGTGAACTCCCAGAGGAGTATAGCATTGACAATATCCGTAAGGAGCGTGCTATCGAGTTTGCTTTCGAAGGCCTTCGCTATTGGGATCTGATGCGCTACGAAAAGGATGGAGCTTTTGCTGCTAAGACAATTGCTGAGGCTCAGAATGGTGCTTCTGTCCAGAATGGTGGTGCTGCTGCAAAGACTAAGTTCGTGGAGTCAAACTTTACGACCAAGAAGGGCTTGATGCAGATTCCTAATACTCAGATTACACTTTCTGGTAATGTCTTGACACAGAACCCAGGATGGTAATAAGTATAGTTGATTTTAATCATTTAAAAATCGGAAAATATGAAATTATTCAATCATATATATATGGTACTTGCCATATTTGCTACATTCTTGATGGCGGCTTGTTCGCCTGACGACTTGAGCATGGGCGGCAAGTCTTACTCTCCTGAGGAATTGGTGGAGGGCAAGGCTTATACCGTGACCATTAATGGCAATGTTGTGACCTTGACATCCAATATTCCTGATTGTACGGCTCTTTGGATTACTCCTTCAGGTCGTTCTCAGAAACCGGTTCAGAAATTGGAGTTGCCATTTGCTGGTGACTACGAGGTTACTTTTGGTGTTGAGACCAATGGTGGTGTGGTTTATGGTGAACCATACAAGTTTAATCTTCCACAGAACGACTTCTCGCTCTTGAACGACAACAAGTGGTTCTATCTGGCTGATCAGAATTATAAGGGTGGTCAGTTCCCTGACGCTGAGACTTTGGCTGCTGGTGTCAAGAAAAAATGGATTCCTTGTTATGCAAGCTTTGGCATCGGTCAGTGTTCTGGCCCTGTGATGTATGCATACCCTTATGATCCTGATTATGATGGCAAAGGATATACTGAGGATGACGAACTCGGCAAAGTTTACAAGGATATTCTCTTTGAAAACTTTAAGCCTAACTGGGATCCTGGATTCCAGAATTGGTTGATTCCTGAGACTGACCCTTATATGGATTCATATATGGAGTTCAGTATGGATGCCAAGAATGGTTGTGTGGCTACGATGTATCGTGGTGAGGCTGGAACTAAGGGAGCTAGTACTGGCTCTAATCTCATTGGTAAGTTTAACATGAACTTAGAGGAGAAGACGATGCCTAAGATTTCATTCTCTGATTGTTATGCCATGCACAATGTTGGATTTGATGAAGTTTGTTCTAACTATACCCAGGATATCTCTATAGTTGAACTGACTCCTTATATGCTTCAGTTGGCTACTCGTCGTACCAACTCTGAGGGTAACTGGTATATCATCTGGAACTTCGTTTCTGAGGAAGTTAAGACTACTAATGGTAAGTGTATCCCTGCTGCCGACAAGCTCTTGGATGTTGTTTCTCCTAAACTTCCTGAGTATCCTAACTTGGCAACAGATTTGTTCACTATCGAACATAATGATGTCTCTTATGTTGGTAATAAGGCTACATTCATTCTCGATTCAGAGAAGCCTTATGATATCTTGTGGTGGAACAATTCTCCATTTAAATACGAAACATCGAATACGAATGGTGTTCCAAGTAAGCAGGAAATGGCTGTTCAGAATGCTGCTCGATGGAAGTCTGTAATTGGTGATAAGTATAACAACACATGGGCTCCTAAGCCTGCAGATGCTGTAGTGGATAACTTCCAACTTTCTATTGAGAAGATTACGGGTCAGGATTTCTACAAGTTCACTTGTACAGACTGCGAAGGTCAGGAACTTGAAGGTAGAATGGAAATCAAGGATGGCAACAAGTTGGTATTCAATAAGTATATCAATATCATTGCAGCTTCTAGCGATAAGCGTACTATCAAGTTGAGAACTCGTGAGTTTACAGTCTTGGGCGAGGATGCTGCTGGTCAGTTGATGATTGGTGTTCCTGAAGCAAAAGATGCTGATGGTAATGTCAATACTTATCTCGTAGCTTGCCTTAACCATAAGGCTATTGGTGGTGGCCAGACTGGTCCTACCATAGTGGAGATAGATAAAGACAAGATTCCTAGTGCTCTTTGGGTTGAAAATGGAAGTCTCCGAGTTGGTCTCTATCATAGTTGGAGTAATGTTACTGTCTTTAAACAAGAAATTAGTAAAATTAAGTTAAAGAAGAACCAGACTATCACCCTAGTCTTTAAAGTAAATGGTGTGACTTGGGATAAAACACCTATGTGTGCTCTGATAACTAATCAGATTGCTGGTCTGGCTTGGGAGCCAACTTGCTTCACTCTTCCAGGAGCGGTAGAACTTAATCAAAATGGTGAAACAACCATCTCTTTGACCAATAATACTGGCAAAACTGTGACATTTGATGGCGATTGCTTAGACCTTGCTATCCAGTTGAATGGTTATGGTGGAACCTGGCCAGACTATACTGATGTGTCAAGTATAAGTGTGGAGATTGTTTCATGTACGATTCAATAACTTTAATAGAATTCAATTATGAAGAATAAAATATTATTTGGAATAATGGCATTTGTCATGAGCATCTTCTTTGCAGGATGCTCTGACGATGACTATTCTCCTAGCACAACCCCATTGCTGGATGAAAATTCCGTTGTTACGGGGTCTGCTGACGTTACAGCCTCTTCTGCTATCTTCCATGGTACGGTGAAGGGACTCGAAAGTCAGTCGTCCGGATCTTACACTGTAGGATTCATGTATGGTGATGCCGAGGACAATCTTTCTGAGAAGGTAACCGGCGAAAGTACCTCTGAGTTCAGTGCATCTATCTCTGGTACTCCTGGTCAGGTGGTTTACTATCAGGCTTTCGTTACCTTGCAGGGTCACGTTACTTATACGGGTTCTGTATCCAGTGCTGTCTTAACAGATTCCAAGGCTATCACTGGTGAAGTAAAAGATCTGACAGCTACCACAGTTACTTTCCAGGCTTCTTTGGAGAAAGCTCCAGCTGATGCCGTAAGCGGTATTATTCTGTCACCTGATACTAAGACAGAGAAAATCCGCAAGGGTGTACGTATTCAGGCTGATGGTATCAACGACAACTATGAGGTAAAGACAGAGGGCTTGTTGCCTAATACTACTTATCACTATACAGCTTACCTTGACTTGGGTAATGGTGTTGTCTATGGTGAGGAAAGAGAGTTTACAACTCCTGAGTCTAACTTTGATCCAGATAATGATCTTGTAGACCTTGGTCTCTCTACCAAGTGGGCTAGGTATAATGTTGGTGCTACCAGTGAAACAGAGTTTGGTGGTCTCTTCGGCTTTGGTGATATGACGGGTTTCAAGACCAGCGTATTAATGGAGGATTATGCTTCTGCTGACATCTATAAGACTGATCGTGATGTTGCCAATAAGGCTTATGGCTCTTGGTTGACAATGCCAACTGTGGAAGAGTTTGAGGAGTTGTTTAATGAGTGTAAGAAAGAATGGGTAGAACAGGCTGGTGTAGCTGGTTACAAGCTTACAGGTCCTAACGGTAATTCCATCTTCTTGCCAGCGGCAGGTTCTCGTACTCAGCAGACTGTTTCCGGTCAGGGTATCAATGGTCTCTATCTCTCTGGTTCTATCAATCCTGCTGACAAACAGTTTGCTTTGGGCTACAGCTTCGACCGTAATTCAGATCGTCGTACTTCTACTCCTGTTTATCAGGCATTGGCTATCCGCCCTGTATCTGTGGCTAAGAACGTGAAGTTTGTTAAGGAGAAGTTGTATAATACTTGGGAGTTTGACTTGAAACCAGATGAATCTCATTATAAGTTTGTTGGTCCTGTATTCTTCTATGGCAAGGATGCAAGTTGGGCTTCTTATACCAATAACCAGCCTGTTGTAGGTGAAACTACCGGTTGGGATGCAGAATATGCAAATATTAAGTCTTGGGCTATCACTGATCCTAGCCATTGTAATGGTACAATGACATTCTATCAGGATGAAGATGGCAATGATAAGGTAAAGGTTCATCAGGTTCAGGCTGATGGTTCTTATAAGGATTCTGAAGGTACATTTACCGTTGATGAGAAGAATAAGACAATCACAATGACCATTGACCCTCTGAATGCAGTTGAGTATATCGGTGGTATCACCCGTACTGATGAAACCAAGATCAAGGTGATGTCTCTTTCTGACGAGGCACTTCAGTTGGGTGTAATCCGTTCTAGTGATGGTCAGTTGATGATTTATAACTATGTAACCTCAGATGTCAAGAATGGCTATGTTGCCAAGTTGACTGCTTGGGGTGATGGTGGCAACTGGGATGGCGCTTCAACTGTCGTTTCTGGTGGCTCAAAGGCTGTTGGTCAATATACTGTAAAACTTGAAACAACTGAAGCCCGCACCAATGGTAAGGTTTACGTCCTTGATCTGGAAGGCTTTGCTGCAAAATACCCTAAAGCATTGGTTCGCATTGATGCTATCAAGGCTGATGGACAGGATTTGAAGTTTGATGCCAACAAGTTCCATTATGGTGATATCGAAGATAACGGCAACTATCGTATAGAGTTGTTCAATATCTGGGGTTCAGGTACTGCTCAGAATTCCCCATTCCGTGCTAGTGGAGGTCCTGGTGAAGCAGGTGAGCCTGCTCTTGCCTTCAATAAAACCTTGGAGGTAACATTCACTGTAGTTTCTACAACTAGTGATGGTACTGGTGTCTACACTCCTACATTCAATGCCGTTCGTGGCTGGGGTGAAGGTGATGCTCAGTTGTGGGGATATAACGATGGTTCTACTTTGAAAGTTGTTAAGAGTGACAAGGGACAATACTCTCTCGAGAACAATCAGTTCGATATGACTTATGAAGGTTCGGGCTTTGAAGGTGGTACTATCATGACATTCGTTGAGATTGCTGACCTTTATGGTTTCTTCCCAGGCACACACAGTACTTTGGATGAGTTCTATCTTGACGGTAAGGCTGTTTCTTACGATAAGTCTAAGGTGGTTGACGCCAATGAAAATCCTAAGTATCGTTTGGAATTGTTTAATTGCTATGCTGCTACAAAGGATAATTGTGCATTTGGTGTCAAGGATGGTGATTTGATGCGAGAGCTGGGCTTTAATAAGTCTATGCGCGCTAAGTTTACTGTTCACAGTCTTTTCCCTGTACCACAGTGGTAAAAAATAACGTACTACGTAAAAATAAACGATTATGAAGAAAGTAAAATTGATATTTGCAACCATGCTTGCCTTATGTTTCTGTTTCGTGATGGCGGCATGTAGTGATGACGATAATGATGTTACTGAAATCTTCCATGTTGAGGGCACTGAGTTTGCCCTCAGCAACGAAGCTACTACAGGAACATTCTCGGTGACGGCATCCAGTAAACCGCTCGTAGTGGTCAGAGATAAGGATGATGCCGGAAAGAAAGTGGATGTCTCTTGGCTTACCTTGACAGAGGGTAGTGCAGAGGGAAATGTATATAACTATTCTTTCGCAGTTTCTACGAACAAGAAAGAAGATTCTCGCAGCCTTCTCATCAAGGTGACACAGGGTACCAATATGAAGGAGATTTCTATCACTCAGGCTGGTGAACCTCTTGTTGTTCCTGAAGGAGAAATGGCTCACAATGCCAAGGAACTGGCAAGCATGATGTATGCCGGTATTAATCTGGGTAACCTGATGGAGGCACCTGGAGGTGAGGGCTCTTGGAGAAATGGTAAGGTTTCTGAGGAGTATATCAAGAGTTTGAAGAATGCTGGTTTCAATACCGTCCGTATTCCTTGCGCTTGGGCTGCCCACTTTACTCACCGTTCTACAGATCCAGCATACACCATTGATACCAATTGGCTTCATCGTGTAAAGAAAGTCATCAGCTGGTGTGTTCAGAATGATATGTATGTTATCCTCAATTGTCATTATGATAATGATGGAGATACCGAAAAAGATGGCGGTTGGCTTGAAGACCATATCTTTGATGATTTGTTGGAGCCATCTATCATTGCAAGACAGAAGGCTATCTGGACTCAAGTGGCTTCTTACATGAAGGACTTTGATGAGCACCTCCTCTTTGCAGCCTGCAATGAGCCAGGTATGAACGAAACTTCTGGTAAGTCTGATATGTGGAAAGATAAATATGCTGTGGAGCGTGTGGTTAGATATGAGCAGACCATGATTGATGCTGTTCGTGCTACTGGTGGTAATAATGCTTCTCGTACCATCATTGTTCAGGGACTCGGTGCTGATATCTCAAATACCTGCAACTATATGGACAACCCTGATGAGACTGAGGTGGCAACATTCCCTACAGACAAGGTGCCAGACCGTCTGATGGTAGAGGTTCACTTCTATGAGCCATATCTGTTCTGCTTGCTGGATAAGGATGGAAATGATGCATGGTCTAAGATGTACTATTACTGGGGCAAGGATAATAAACTTGCTGGCAGCAACCGTAATACTCCTGACAATTATGCCGAGGCATGGGTTGACGCTCAGATGGCTAAGATCAAGGCTAAGTTCGTAGACAAGGGTATCCCTGTTATCATCGGTGAGTATGCTGCTATCTTCCGTACTTTAGGAGAAGGAGAGAATCAGGAATTGCACGATAAGTCTGTGGCTTACTTCGATGAATATGTTACCAAGGTAGCCAAGGACAATGGTTGTGTTCCATTCTACTGGGAGACTGGTGACGTGATTGATTGCACCAATGGCGTAGTGAAGAAACAGTATATCTTCGATGCCATCATGAAGGGTGCGAGCCAGGGTAAATACCCATGGTAATAAAAAACGAGATATTAAGTCTTTAGGTTTAATATAAAGTAAGTGAGTGGACGCATATCGGGAGAATCTTTCTCTGATGTGCGTCCTTTTTTTGTGCAAATATCGTACATCCTAACATAATATACCTATCCTTTTATCAAAAGTATACATTCAGGCTACAGCTTTTTCGCTATCTTTGCAACATGATAACTCCAAAACCCGATAATACGTTAGATTGACATATGAAGAAGATAGTTATGATTATATGGGCTGCCGCTCATTTCGCTTGGGCCGGCGCACAGGTTAAACCAGTGGATGGCCGTATCTCGAAGATGAAACTCACGGCTACCGAACTGGCTCACTATATGGCTCCAGGGGTAAACCTGGGGAATACGATGGAGGCATGCGACTGGAATGATGTCTTTACCAATAATGCAGGATTGAAGTCGGAAACTTCATGGCAGAATGACAAGACTACTGAAAGTTATATCCGGAGCTTGAAACAGCAGGGATTCCATAGTCTTCGCATCCCTACATCATGGGTGGCTGGTCATCTTACGGATAAAGAGAATATGAGCATCGATCCGGTCTGGATGAAACGAATTAAGGAAATCGTAGACTATGGTCTCAATGCCGGCCTCTGTGTCATCATCAACGAACACTGGGATGGCGGATGGATGGAGCATGATGCCTTTACCAGTGGGGTGAATGTGGCTGAACATAAGGAGATGTTCAGCAGGCTGTGGACGAATATCGCAAAGGAATTCAAGGCTTATGACCAGCGGGTTCTCTTTGCTGCCCTCAACGAACCGGGAGTGGGAGGTGCCAGTCCGCAGGCTCAAGGCGACATGCTGGCTCCCGAAAGCAAGGAGTTTGCCGACCGTCTCCTGGCTTACGAACAGGCATTTATCGATGCCGTCCGTGCTACCGGTGGAAATAATGCCAACCGTGTGCTCATCGTACAGGCTCCAAAGACCGAGATTGATTTGGCTGCCATGGATTCCTATGACATCACCCGTCTGAAGGATAAGGCGAAGAACCGGCTGATGGCTGAGGTTCATTTCTATGATCCTTATACCTTCACCCTGATGGAAAAGGATGCCGATTGGGGCAAGGTGGCTCTCTATTGGAAAGAACATGCGCCTGCCGATGACCAGGGACGAACCGTGAACACCATCTGGTATAATAACAAGAATGTGGATGCCTACCAGCATATCACCAATCAGGTGATGAAGATGAAACAGAAGTTTGTTGACCGGGGCTATCCGGTAGTTATCGGCGAATATGGTGCCAACCGTAAGGATGCTTCTCTCTTCGGTGGTAATCAGGAGAAGCATAATGAGAGTATGATGGCATGGTATGGTGCGGTGACTGCCGAAATGATGAAGGCAGGACTTATCCCGTATGTCTGGGATATCAATGTGCAGCCTCTTCCTCACATGACCATCTTCGACAGAAAGAAGCAGGTGGTTTCCGACTCCTATATATTTAAAGGTGTGATGCAGGGAGCAGCCGAAGGGATGGATGATTATATGAAAATCTATCCGAAACCATAGAAAAATAGCAGAAAAAGCAATAATAAATAAGCATAGTTTAGATTTATATGTAGAAAGGGCAAAAAAGTATCATGCTTTTTTGCCCTTATTTAGTATCTTTGCAACCGAAAGTGAATCTTTAAACTGTAAACTTAATAAATGAATGAAGAAGATATTTATTTTATTGATGATGGCATTGGCTGCATGCAATATCTCGGCAAAGTCAAACTTTGTACAGGTGAAGGACGGACATTTCGTTCGCGACGGTAAACCTTATTATTATGTAGGTACCAATTTCTGGTATGGTGCTATCCTCGGTTCAGAAGGGCAGGGCGGCAACCGTGAGCGTCTCTGCAAGGAACTCGACAAGATGAAGGAGATGGGCATTGACAACCTCCGCATCCTGGTGGGCTCTGATGGAAAGCGGGGAGTGAAGACCAAGGTTGAGCCGACGCTGCAGGAAGCGCCGGGCGTTTATAACGATACGATTCTTGCCGGTCTCGACTATCTGCTGATGGAGATGGGCAAGCGCAAGATGGTTGCCGTGCTCTATCTGAACAATTCCTGGGAATGGAGCGGAGGTTATGGCTATTATCTGGAGCAGGCTGGTCTGGGTAAGGCTCCGCGTCCTAACGAAGATGGCTATCTTGCCTTCATGAACTTCGTTGCCCAATATGCATCCTGCGAAAAGGCACATCAGCTTTTCTATGATTATGTGAAATTCATACTTACGAGAACCAACAGATATACAAAGAAGAAGTATAAGGACGACCCAGCCATCATGTCATGGCAGATAGGTAATGAACCTCGTGCTTTCAGCAAAGAGCAGTTGCCTGCTTTCGAAAAGTGGCTGGGTGAAGCGAGCAAGCTGATCCGTTCGCTCGACAAGAATCATCTGATTTCTATCGGTAGCGAAGGCAAATGGGGATGTGAAGGTGAACTGAACTGCTGGGAGCGGATTTGTGCCGACAAGAATGTGGATTATTGCAACATTCATCTTTGGCCATACAACTGGAGTTGGGCGAGAAAAGACCATTTGCAGGAAGATTTGGGAATCTCCTGCAAGAACACAAAGGAGTATATTGATGAACATCTTGAGGTATGCGGACGTATCAGGAAGCCATTGGTGATGGAGGAGTTCGGCTATCCTCGTGATGGCTTCTCTTTCTCAACTTCTTCTACAACAGAAGCACGTGATGGATATTATAAGTATGTGTTCAGTCTTGTTGGCGACAATGCTGCATCCGGCGGTTACTTTGCCGGTTGCAACTTCTGGGGATGGGGCGGTTTTGCCAATCCTAAGCACGAGCAGTGGCAGGTGGGTGATGACTACACCGGTGATCCTGCTCAGGAAGCGCAAGGCTTGAACTCCGTTTTCTCTACCGATAAATCTACATTGGATGTAGTAAAGACGCAGGTAGACAGAATGAAGAAGATTGGTAAGTAATAAGCTTGGTGAAATTGTTAATTGTTTTAGAAGGGTGTGCCATCAGTTCATGGTGCACCCTTTTTTTGTTTGACTTTTTATAATAATACTTTTATGTTTTTTTTCGTAAAAGAATTGCCATAATCTGCCATATATTGCCATAAAAATAGCGATACTCAGGCGTTTTTGGTGTTCCCGAAATTGCGTCCCGACGTAGCATCTTGTACGTCCCGATGCAGTATCTTGTACGTCCCGACGCAGTAACAGATGCGTCCCGACATTATTGATGATACTGATGCACCTAAGACTGATGTTTCAACAATGATATGCAGTATCTGGTAATGTGTAGTGAGAATATCGTGAGGGATAACCCCAAATCGTGATGGATAGCGTGATGGATATTTCCGTTTTCGAAGTATCTATCACGCTGTTTAAACGCCTGTATATTAGTATATTAAGAGGTTTGGAGATGCAAATCGTGATGGATGATAGATGATTACATAAAACTTATTCACGAATACGGCTGCATCGGGTTACAAATATGGCTGCGTCGGGTTACGAATATGGCTGCGTCGGGTTACGAATATGGCTGC
>JAJVTK010000024.1:0-32750 GCA_021622245.1 Segatella copri
TGAAGCTATATCCATCCTTGCAGAAACGGATGCCTTGAACCTTGGTTCGCTCCTTGTCCTTATAGACAAACTCCAAGAGAACACCTCGCTTTGCAAGTTCATTCTTGAATTTCTGCCAACTATCAGCGCCTTTCAAGGCATCCTTGACGGCATTGTGAATCTCGTATTTGGCACGCTCAGCATTGCGTAACTTGCGAGTATTAGTATTGCTCTTGTCCGTTCCGTAGGTCAGTCCATACTTGGATTTTAGAGCCTTGGTCACCTGCTCATTACGCCTGTAATCATTCCTGTCTGATAAGAGTTTGCTCTCATTGTTGATGCGGTTATACACGATATGACAATGTGGATTGTCCGTGTTGTGATGCCTTACGATGATGAATTGAGTATCGGTGATGCACATCATCTGCATATATTCAAGGGCAATCTTAGTCATAAACTCATCCGTCAAACGTGGCTTGTCCTCGGGTTTGAAGCTCAATGCAATGTGTCCCACAGGCTTCTTAATCCTTGGATTTAGCTGCCTCTGTAGCTCGAAACTTTGCGTTATCTCGGCATTCGTGCCGAGTAACACTCCATCGGAGGCAAGGATTTTCGCCTCGTCCTTGCCTGTCACGTAGCGGACGCAACCACCAAAGGATGCGCCTTTCTTTAGCTTGCCTATCATGTGGTATCCTCCTTTCTGCCCATACTGCTTGGCTTCGGTTTATAACTTGCTTGGCGATACTCGCCAAGGATTGCTTTCAATCTTCTCAACAAGTCCACCACATACACATGGGTTTCATGGAAACCTCTCTGATGCGACAGCTTGGTAAGTTGGTTGAGGTTGTTCGCCATGCCAATGAGATTCTTGGCGATGGCTACCGTCTCTGCATTGTGTCCGCTGACCACCTCGCCGTTCAAGGCGGACTCACGGATGTACTCCGCCAACTTGCGGTTGGCTTTTCTCGCCCTCAGTCTCAATGCCTCGTAGCTTGGCTTCGAGAACTTCACCGTGACAGACTTCGACAGCTTGTGAATCCTGCCTGTGGGCGGTCTTCCACCCTTTTTCCTGTTCTGTTTCTGTATGCTTGTCATTCGATATACTGTTTACAGTTGGTACACTTACTTTCTGCGACCGCCGGGAGCAAAATTCCTCCGCCCTCATGGTGGAGCGAGGCGTTTTGGGGTTCCCAAAACATAACCTCGCTGTGTCTTTGTGGACACAAGCGAAGTACAAAATAAGACTTGGTTTCTTGCGGAGCATCAAGTCCAGTTTTTTTATCAAAATAACATGAATGCTATAAGCATTTACCACCATGGAACTTTGCTGACGTGCAGATTTGCTGATTCATTGTCGTACTGTCGTATTGATTTGATGTCGTATTGCTATAGATAAATACCTCTATAATGGAGTAATAACTTGGTGCAAGGAATATATACATCTTCATTTCTTTAGACCAGCGCAATAAACTCCGCCGATGCACAAAGTTGCCTTTCCGCATTGTTACCTGCTTTGCATAGGTAACTGTGGCTCACGATTTAGTAACTGAACTACTTCAATATTCCTCACTCGCTTGCTTTATGCCGATTTGGCAACTTTGTGCAAATCTGCTCATTCCCAACTGTTTACGTTCCAACCTCTCTTATTCTCCTTTGGCTGCTTTAGAGCTTTATGTTAAAAATCCTAACTCATAGCTTTCTCCTCTAAAACTCACCGTTTCTTGGGGCTGAAGTCATCGTTTTCTATTTGGGAACTCATTGACAGGATGGGAATCCTTGTATTTCTTTATGATTTCATACTAAAAAAATAACACGGACAAATTGTCCGGCGGCTTGTAATGCGTTGATTATTGGGATGTTATGAACGTCCGGACAAACAATCCGGACAAATTCAATTTGTCCGTGTGTTTTTTTTCTTGTTGGAGGATTGCAAATCTGCTTGGACGCCATCCTGTGGAGTGAGATTATTGAAGAATCATGATGTGTGGTCAACTGACTTTTGAGGTGGAAATATTCGTAAAATAACGGTGTCTTGTGTATAAATTGAGGAATTGAGCGAAGATTTCGGATTATTTTACATGTTTATTAATAAAAAAATGCTACATTTGCAAATGTATTTTAATTTATGTAAGTTCTCTTTAAGAGTGTAAAGTTCTATAATTATCAAATATTCATAAACTATGAAGAAACAGCAAATGAAAGCAAGTCTATTACTTGCGTCTTTATTGACGTTGGGTTTCTCGGTAACTGGGTGTACAAATGACGATTATGATTTTGACCAGATTGATGCTACGATGGGATTTGGTAGTGGCGAATTGGAAATACCTGCCAGTTCTACCATGAACATACCTCTGTCTGATATTCTGGAACTGGAAGAGGGTGGTAGTGTGAAGATTGCCCCAAATGGTGATTATCTGTTCCAATTGACAGGTTCTGATGCATCATCTGCTTCACCAATGATTTCTCCTATTGTTCTGAGGGGTAATTCTTATTCTAATACGCTAACCTTAAATGCCAATTCTGCTGCCAAGTGTACCCGTGCAGCCGGTAGTCATCTCAGTTTTGTCTCTCCTAAGGAGTTGATGTTTAAATATAATGGTACGGATGCTGCTGTGAAGAGCCTGAAAAGTGCTGAGGTGGCTGGCGAAATCGAACTGAAGATTAATCTCACTCTTGGTGGTCTTTCTTCTGCCATCACCAATATTAATAAGGTAACTCTCACCCTTCCTGGCTATCTGCAGATTTCACGTGTCGAAGGTAATGGCAATGGCGTTCCTATGGTCAATGGTTCGAAGATTACGGTGGAGAATGTTTCTACAAGCCGCAACCTCCAACTCACCATCAAGGCTAAAAAACTGGATTTTGAAAACCAGGATGATTATGGTAAGGTTGTCATCGGCAATAATGGCTCTATCAGGATGGATGGTTATTTCGCCCTCGGTATTGAGGCTAATGTAACGAGGGTTCCTACATCTGCACTGACCATCGGTGCCAACGTGAATGTCAATGATATTACCTTGAAGTCTGCTACCGGTATCTTCGACCCAGAAATCAATATCTCAAGCTTGGGTGATGTATCTGTGACGGGCGTTCCTGACTTCCTTTCAGAAGATGGCGTAAGAGCTGACTTGGATAATCCTCAGATTATTCTTTCTATCCAAAATGATATGGATGCTGCGGCAAAGGTGAGTGCAAAGGTGATTTCTACCAAGAACGGTCAGAACTTGGCTACTGTGCAACTCCCTGAGATGAATATCTGCAAGACTACTGTTACGCCAGTGACCAAGATCTGTATCTGCCGCCATAAGACTGCAGAACTGACAGCTCAATACGGAGCAGCTAATGTATATGAGGTGAGCAACCTGGCTACACTTATCAACCAGCATATTCCAGACCACGTACAGATTACCGATGTAGAGACGAAGGCAGATCTCAGTCAGGAAATGACTATCGAGTTCGGCCGCAATTACAATGTTGTTCCAAGCTACGAGATTTATGCACCGTTGGCATTTGCCGAGGATGCAGTCATCGAATATGCTGATGATTTCGACGGTTGGAATGATGATCTGGATGATCTGGAATTGTCTGAAGGAACTTATGTTCGACTGACAGCCGATGCGCAGAACCTGGTTCCTGCTACCCTCATCGTAGAGGCAACTCCACTCGGACTGGAAGGTACTGATATCAGTAACCTGATAGAAGTGAATGTCAAGAAGGGTACTGTGAAAGCATCTGCTGATGGCGTGACAGCCGAGAACTCTCCGCTGGAAATAGAACTCCGTGAAAAGGTAAAGGGCGGATTGCAGAAGCTTGACGGACTCTCTTATAAGGTAAAAGGTAAGGCAAGCCATGATGGAACTACCGTGACCGGTATCAACCTTAACTCTGAGAAGCATACCCTGAAGTTGGAAAACATTAAGGTGAAACTCGTGGGTAAGGTGATTGGTAACTTCAATTAATGACAGAGAGTAGTAACAGAATAATAACACACATAAAAGACAAAGAAAATGATGAATAAAATATATAAGCATCTCTTGGCTGCCTCTCTGCTGATGATGGGTGGCACCGCAATGGCTCAGACACTCAATTCCGCTTACTTTACTGACGACTACAAGTTCCGTCACGATATGAACCCGGCTTTTGAGAACAAGCAGAACTATATCACCATCCCTGCTTTGGGTAATATAAATGTCAACCTGCAGGGCAACTTCGGCTATCAGGATATTGTACTGAACAATCCGATGTACGGACAGGAGGCGGGTGCCAAGAAGATGACTTCCTTCATGAATCCTTATATTTCTGCCGATGAGGCGCTGAAAGGCTTCAGCAAGAGCAACAACCGCATACAGGGTGATGTGGGCATCTCCATACTTTCTGCCGGTTTCAAGGGCTTTGGCGGTTATAATACCATCGAGGTGAATGCCAAGGCATCTTTCGGTGCTTCCCTGCCTTATGAGTTGTTTGAATTTGCCAAGAATACGGGCAATCAGAATTATGAGATTGGTGATGTGAGCATGATGGCTCGTTCTTATGCTGAATTGGCATTGGGTCACTCTCATCAGATCAACAAGAAACTCCGCATCGGTGCTAAGTTGAAGTTCCTCTTCGGTGTGGCTGACGGTGATGTTCGTCTGGAAAACCTGCGTGCTGACCTCTCTGGTACAGACAAGTGGATTGTTTCCGGCAAGGCGAATGCCCAGGTTTCTATGAAGGGCTTTACTTATAAGACTTCCGAGGATGAATATAATAATTCAGACAAGGGAAAATACGAAAAGATAGATGATGTAGATGTTGATGGCGCAGGATTGGGCGGCTTCGGTATGGCACTCGACCTCGGTGGTGTCTATAAGTTGAACGACAATCTGACCCTGAGTGCTTCTGTTCTCGATTTGGGCTTCATCAACTGGAGCAACAATATGAAGGCTGTGAACAGAGCTGAGAGCTTCGAGTTCAATGGCTTCCATGATACTGCGGTAAGAGAAAACAGCGGTCCTACCATCGATGACAAGATGGATGACTATGGCGACCAGATTACCGACTTCATCAACCTGAAGGATTTGGGCGATCAGGGTAGTCGTACTACCGCTCTGGCAGCTACGCTCAACTTTGGCGCAGAGTACAGTTTGCCAGCATATGACAAGTTGTCCTTCGGTTTGCTGAGCAGCACCCGCATCAATGGTGATTATACCTGGAGCGAGGGTAGACTCAGTGCCAACTGGAAACCATTGAAGTGGTTGGATGGTGGTGTCAACTTTGCAGTCAGCAGTTTTGCTACAAGTATGGGTTATGTTCTGAATATCCATCCAAAGGGTTACAACTTCTTCATCGGTATGGATCACATCTTGGGCAAGACCAGCAAAGAGCTCATTCCTCTCAGTTCCAATGCCAGCATCGCATTGGGTATGAGCGTTACCTGGTAACTCCCATACGCCCAGAACCAACTCCTACCTTTGCAGCCCGTGTTCTTTAAACAAGAATTCATACAAAATCCTGTTAACGAGGGTGTTTCGGCAAGAAGTACCCTCGTTTATTTCGGGCAAAACTTATAGGTAAAGATGTAAAAACGGTGTGTTTCTTTTGAAATGCACCGTTTTTTTCTTACATTATGGTTGTTTGGCTAAAGTATTTGTAACATACAGCAAAGTAAAATGTCTGTTTTATTGCTATCTTTGCACTCAAAAATAGAAACTAATAATTTTAGATAAACAATGAACAATAAGTTTTTGCTAGCTTCGGCTTTGTGTATGAGTATGAGCGCAACGATGAATGCGCAGAATCCTATCGTGCAAACACAGTTGACCGCCGACCCAGCACCTCTGGTTGTCGGAGACCGTCTCTATGTGTATGCCGGTCATGATGAAGATAAGGCTGATTTCTTCTGGATGAACGAATGGCGTGTATATTCTACCAAGGATATGGTGAACTGGACAGATCATGGTTCTCCGCTCGACCTCAGTTCTTTTTCCTGGGCGGATGACCGTGCCTGGGCAGCACAGACCATCGAACGTAATGGTAAGTATTACTGGTATATCTGTGCGCACTCTAAACTGACGGGCGGAATGGCTATCGGCGTAGCTGTGGCAGATTCTCCTACCGGTCCGTTCAAGGATGCGCTGGGAAAACCGCTTTTCGATAATGGAAGTTGGGACAATATCGACCCTACCGTCTGGATGGACGAGGATGGTCAGGCTTATCTCTATTGGGGTAATCCGCATCTTTACTATGCCAAACTGAATAAAGATATGATCAGCTTCAAGGGGGGTATAGATGCTAAGGCAGCTGTTGATGAAAAGCGTGAAGTGGGCAGAATCGTGATGACTGAGGAGGGATTCGGTTCGCCTGACGTGGAGAAGCGTGATTCTACCCGAAAATATAAAGATTGCTACACAGAGGGACCTTGGTTCATGAAGCGTGGCAAGAACTATTATATGCTCTATGCTGCAGGTGGAGTGCCTGAGCATATCGCTTATTCCATGAGCAAGAAGCCTTTCGGACCATGGAAGTATATGGGCGAAATCATGCCATTGGAAGATACGGGTTCCTTTACTAACCATTGCGGTGTGACCGACTTCAAGGGCAAGTCTTATTTCTTCTATCATACGGGTAAACTGGGTGGCGGATTCGGACGCAGTGTGGCTGTGGAAGAATTCAAATATAATGCCGACGGCACATTCCCAATTATCCACCATACTCAGGAAGGAGTGGCTCCTATCGCAACCCTCAATCCTTACAAGCGTCAGGAGGCTGAAACCATCGCTTTCTCTAAGGGAGTGAAGTCGGAGCAGACCGACGAGACGAGTGTTTATATCTCAGAAATTCATACAGGTGATTATATCAAGGTACGTGAGGTGGATTTCGGAAATGAGAGTCCGGATGCATTTGCCATCTCTGCAGCGTGCTCTTCGCTTGGAGGTTCGCTGGAGGTTCATCTCGATAAGGAAGATGGCGAACTGATAGCTAAACTTGATGTTACCAAGACGGGTGGCTGGGAAAAGTGGAAGACTTTCTCGGCACAAATGCTAAAGAAAGTGACAGGAAAGCATGATATATACTTCGTGTTCAAGGGATTGAAGGGAAGCAAACTCTTCAATTTCGATTGGTGGAAGTTTGAGAAGAATTTCGCCAATCCTGTGGTTTGGGCTGATGTGCCTGATGTGGATGTAATCCGTGTGGGTGACAGCTTCTATATGGTAAGCACCACCATGCATCTGATGCCGGGTGCGCCTATCATGAAATCGAAGGATCTGGTAAACTGGGAAACCGTGAACTATATCTTCCCTAAACTTACCGATTCGCCTAAGTATGACATGAAGGAGGGTACGGTGTATGGTCGTGGTCAGTGGGCCACTTCGCTGCAGTATCATCGTGGCAAGTTCTATGCGCTCTTTGCTCCGAATGATAATCCCGGTGGAGAGACTTATATCTGTACTGCCGATTATATCGAAGGCAAATGGACTATCCACAGCCGTTTGCAGCATTTCCATGATGCCGCTCTCTTCTTCGATGACGACGATAAAGCATACGTGGTTTATGGAACGGGAGAGATGGTACAGCTGAATGCCGACCTGACGGATGTGGTGCCGGGCAGCCATCGTAAACTCTTTGAGCGTGATGCTGATGAAACGGGTTTGCTCGAAGGCTCCCGCATGATCAAACACAACGGCAAGTATTATCTCCTGATGATTTCGTGGCCACAGGGACATCCTCGTCGTGAGGTTTGTTATCGTGCTGATAAGATAATGGGTCCTTACGAAAAGAAGGTGATTCTGGAAACGGAGTTTGCCGGATTCAATGGCGTGGGACAAGGTACGATTGTAGATGATAAGGATGGCAACTGGTATGGCATCGTATTCCAAGACCGTGGTGGTGTGGGCAGAGTGCTCACGCTGGAGCCATGTACCTGGAAGGACGGATGGCCTATGCTGACCGATGAAAAGGGCAATATTCCTGCCGAGATGCAGAAGCCTGTGCTGGGCTACGACGGCAAGGGACTCGTGTATAGCGACGATTTCTCGAATGATAAACTGGAACTGCAGTGGCAGTGGAACCACAATCCTGTGGATAATGCCTGGTCGCTCACAGAGCGCAAGGGCTGGCTCCGCCTGAAGACATCCCGTATTGTTCCTAACATCTTCCTGGCTCCTAATACCATCAGTACCCGTACCGAAGGACCTGCCTGCGAGGGAATCATCAAGATGGATGTGAGCAGGATGAAGGATGGCGATGTGGCTGGTCTGTCAGCCTTCCAAGGTGATGCAGCCCTGCTTTCTATCGTAAAGGAAGGCAAGAAACTCTTTGTGGTGGGAACCAAGGAGAGTGTAGCTTTGACTGAAAAGGAGAAGGCGGTGACCGATGTGAAGCGTGAGGAGGTGTATCGCCAGCCTTTGAATCTGAAGCAGGATAAGGCAACGAAATCAAGCATCATCTATCTGAAGATGAGTTGCGATTTCCGTCTTCATCAGGATCTCGCCACCTTATTATATAGTATAGACGGCAAGACTTGGATTCCTGCCATCAAGGATTTCAAGATGCAATATGATTATCGCCGCTTCTTCATGGGAACCCGTATTGCCATCTACAACTATGCCACAAAGGCTGCTGGTGGATATGTGGATGTAGATAGTTTTGAGTATTCTAAAAGAAAATAGGTTTAAAGTTTGAGATATTTTTAATTTTGACGGCACAAAGTGATGGAAAATCAAAAAGTTTCCTTATCTTTGTGCCGTTTTTAATTACTAATCAATGCTGATTTTATGAACAGAAATAAGATGATTTTGGGGGCTTGGGTCTTGGGATTATTGTTTCCGATAGAGATGATGGCTAAGGCAAGTTGCACAGATAATAGTACTCGACTTTGGTATAACGCTCCTGCCCAACATTGGCTGGAGGCTTTACCTATAGGAAATTCTCATTTGGGAGGTATGGTATATGGCGGAACCACGGACGAGAATATCCAGTTGAATGAGGAGACTTTCTGGAGTGGCGGTCCCCATAACAACAATAGCAAGAAATCTCTGGAGAATCTGCCAAAGGTGAGGGAACTCATCTTCAATGGTAGGGAAGAGGAGGCTGCGGCTCTCATCAACCAGACCTTCATCCCAGGGCCTCATGGTATGCGTTTCCTGCCGATGGCAAATCTGCATATCACCATGAAAAACCGGGGAAAGGCTGAGCAGTTTGTGCGCAACCTGGATTTGAAGAGGGCAATTGCCACGACTTCTTTCGTGATGGCTGGCGTAAGATATACCCGTACTACCTTTGCTTCGCTGGCTGATGGCGTCATCGTTTGCCACATCAAGGCGAGTAGAAAGGGGGCTTTGAATATCGATGTTACCCTGGATTCGCCTTTTGAACATCAGACTCAGAAAACGCCTTCAGGGGGTATGCTGAAGGTGAAGGGACAAGATCAGGAAGGCATCAAGGCGGCTCTCACTGCCGAATGTGTGGCAGATGTAAGGACGGATGGCACCGAGGCAACCATCATCGTGAGTGCTGCCACTAATTTTGTGAACTATCACGATGTGTCGGGCAATGCTGCCCAACGCAATGCCGACTATATAAATAAGGTGAAACTGATGAGCTATGCACAGTTGGAGAAACGCCATGTGGAGGCTTACCAGAAGCAGTTTGCTACTTCTTCCCTGATTTTGCCAACCGATATCAATGCTTCGTTGCCTACCAACCTGCGCCTGGAGAAATTTGCGGGCAGCAAGGATATGGCGATGGTAGCACTGATGTATAACTATGGTCGCTATCTGCTCATTTCCTCTTCACAGCCAGGTGGACAGGCAGCAAACCTGCAGGGCGTTTGGAACAACAGCAAAAATGCCCCTTGGGACAGCAAATATACCATCAATATCAATACGGAGATGAACTACTGGTCTGCCGAGGTAACGAATCTCGGTAACACCACGGAGCCTCTGTATTCGCTGATTAAGGATTTGAGTGTAACGGGAGCACAGACGGCTAGGGAAATGTATGGTTGTCGTGGCTGGATGGCACACCATAATACCGATATCTGGCGCATAGCAGGTCCGGTGGACGGTGCGCAGTGGGGCATGTTCCCCAACGGCGGAGCCTGGCTCACTACCCATCTCTGGCAGCATTATCTCTATACGGGCGACAAGGCTTTCCTCAAGCAGTGGTATCCGGTAATCAAGGGCGCTGCTGAGTTCTATCTCGACTATATGCAGAAGTTGCCGGGCACCGAATGGAAGGTAACCGTGCCGTCGGTGAGTCCGGAACAGGGACCTATGGGTAAGAGAACTGCCGTAACGGCAGGTTGCACGATGGATAACCAGATAGCCTTCGATGCCCTGACCAGTGCCGTGAAGGCTTCTGAAATATTGGGTGTTGATGAGGCTGAGCGCAAGGATATGCAGCAGCTGGTTTCTCAGATTCCGCCGATGCAGATAGGAAAGTACGGACAGTTGCAGGAGTGGCTTGTGGATGCGGATGATCCGAAGAATGAGCATCGCCATATCTCGCATCTCTATGGATTGTATCCATCCAATCAGATTTCTCCTTTCTCTCATCCGGAACTGTTCCATGCCGCTGCCACCACTCTGAAGCATCGTGGCGACCAGGCTACGGGCTGGAGTCTGGGTTGGAAAACGAACTTCTGGGCACGCATGCTCGATGGCAATCATGCTTTCAGAATCATCAGTAATATGCTTCGTCTGTTGCCATCTGATGCGCAGGCAAAGGAGTATCCTGATGGAAGAACCTATCCGAATCTCTTCGATGCCCATCCACCATTCCAGATAGACGGCAACTTCGGAGTAACAGCCGGTATCGCCGAAATGCTCCTGCAGAGTCATGATGGAGCCGTGCATCTCTTGCCAGCCTTGCCTGATGCCTGGAAAGAAGGAAGCGTAAAGGGACTTCGTGCCCGTGGCGGCTTTGTGGTGGATATGGACTGGAAGAATGGCAGACTGATGAAGGCGAAGATTCGCTCCACCATCGGAGGCATCCTACGTCTCCGCTCCTACGTTCCGCTGAAGGCGAAGAATCTGAAGAAGGCTGAAGGAACATGTCCCAATATCCTTTTTGCATCTGCAGAAGTGAAGTCTGTAATGGAACAGCATCGGATAGCAGAAGGAGTGAAGGTTCCTATTCCTGACGTATATGAATATGACTTGGAAACAGAACCAGGAAAGACTTATCTGATTAAATAATGTCCTAAAATTACATTTGTTGCCATAAAAGTATCATTTTATCCACCTCTGTTTGGATAATTATTCGTACTTTTGTGGCAATATTTTTTATAATAATCTTTTAGACCTATAAATAAGAATGAAGAAATTATTATTTGCAACCTGTTGCATCGCTTTTTTGAGCGGTTCTTTGGGAGCTGCGGCGCAGAAAAAATCTGCAGCCAAGAATGTTCTGACACAGACTTTGAAAGGGAAGTCTTGGTCGGCTGATAATGGTAATGGTACCTTTACCAATCCTTTGTTTTATGATGAGTTTTCTGACCCTGATATCATCAGAGTGGGGGAGGATTACTATCTGGCAGGTACTACGATGCACAGTGTGCCGGGACTGGTGGTGCTCCATTCCAGGGATCTCGTAAATTGGGAGTTCTCTTCCTATTGCTTCGACCGCTTTGATGATTCTGATGATTTCAATCTCCGCAATGGCAAGGAGGCTTACGGACAGGGTATCTGGGCACCTGCCATCCGATATCATAACGGCAAGTTCTATATCTTCTCCAATATCAACGGGCATGGATTGCAGGTGTATATCTCGGACAGTGCCAAGGGTCCTTGGACGCATCATAAAGTTAATGGCGATATCTACGACCTCTCTGTGCTCTTCGATGAGGATGGCAAGATTTATGCCGTGCACAAGTATGGCAACGTGACCATTACGGAGTTGAAACCCGATTTGAGTGGTCCGGTAGAGGGCAGCAGTAAGGTGGTGATTCCTGAAGGCAATGCGATGGGTGAGGGACATCATGTTTATAAAATCAATGGTATGTACTATATCCTCTCTGCAGATTATTCACCGATGGGCCGCATGCAGTGTGCCCGAAGCAAGAGCATTTGGGGACCTTATGAAACTTGCGTAATTAGCGAGCGTGAATCGTATGGTTATGCTGCGGGATGGAGCGTAGGTAACATGGGAATCGGTCGGCCTTTGCCGGAAGATGGTTTCAACTTCCAGAACAACAAGCCTAATGGTCTGAACCTGGGATGTGCTACCATTCATCAGGGCGGCATCGTGCAGGCTCCTGACGGGAAATGGTGGGGTGTTTCGATGCAGGACTTCAATGCCGTGGGAAGAACGGTGTGCCTGTCGCCTATCACTTGGGTTGACGGCTGGCCTTACTTCGGATTGGAGAAGAACCTGGGACGTTCGCCTCGTACCTGGTTCAAACCGAATGATATGGTAAAGACACCACAGGTTCCATACGACAGATGTGATGATTTCTCGGGTAAAACTTTTAAACCGGTTTGGCAATGGAATCATAATCCGAATGACAAGATGTGGTCGCTGAATAAGGAGCGAAAAGGATGGCTCCGTTTGCATTCCATGCCTGCCAAGCAACTGCTTTGGGCAAAGAATACATTGACGCAGCGTGCCATCGGACCGGTATCTTATACATCTGTAAAGTTGGATGTTTCCCGCTTGAAGGTAGGTGATGAGGCTGGTTTGGGTGCCATCAATACGCCATACGCTTCATTGGGCGTTGTCAAGACGGATAAGGGGTTGAACTTGAGATGTTATGACCAGAATACCAACAAGGAAGTGTTGAAGCCGTTGGCTAAAAGTAAGGTAGTATGGTTGCGACTTTGGGGTGATTACGATAAGAGCCAGTTGCAATATTCCTATTCTCTGGATGGTAAGAACTGGGAGAATATCGGTGAGCAGATGCTTTCACCTTATCAGTTGAAGACCTTCCAGGGTGTACGTGTGGCACTTTATGCTTTCAACAAAAAGGAATTGAATGGCGGTGTGGCTGATTTTGATGATTTCAAGGTGGAGGAGCCGATGGCAGACAGAACTGCCAATCTGCCTATAGGCAAGACTATAAGCTTCTCTAATCTCGCTGATGGCAGTCTGATGGATGCTACCGGACATGGATTGATGCATAGTTCTAGTAACCGAAAGGACATGAGAAATCAGGTGAAGTTTGTTGTGGAGGATAGAGGTAAGGGAAAGATTGCTTTGAAGACAGCTGACGGACGATATGTTTATATTGCAGGTGCTGGTTTATCTGGTGATGTTCGTCTGACTTCCGACTCTTCCAAGGCAGAGGAGTTCGTATGGCAGGATATGCTTTATAACCGCTGCATGCTGCTTTCTCTGAAGACTCAGCGTTATGTGGGTAAGAATCCTGTGGATGGAAGTCCTTATTCTGCAGATTACCAAGGTGCTGATGCCGGCATGAAGAACGGCTGTGTTTTTACATGGGAAGTTGTTGAGTAAAGATATCTATTCTTTATAAATTAGAAGAGGCAGACTCTCGCTGTGGGGAGTCTGCCTCTTTTTCTTATGTGATATTGTTCGATTATTCGAAATAGAATGTGAGAGCTATCATCTTGCTATGTGCTGACTTAGCTGATAGTGTATATGGGAGTGTACTCTTGTCTTTTATATTTTTGATGTGATTCTTATCGTATGTATCTGTTATTCCATACATGAATTTCAATTCAGGGCGAAGTTTGAAATAAGGCAGATAGAAATCACACCCCAATCCCAGTTCTAGGAACAGATCTGTTTTCTTCAGTTTGATATAATCTTCGTTCTTGCTGTTCAGATTCATCATTGGGTTGATTCCTGCCATGATATAGGGGCGGTGATTGTTGAATCTCTGTGCTGCAAATATCAGGTCGAGGGCACTGGAAATGTAAGCCGTCTTCATCTCCTGTTTCTGTTGGATTGGATTACCGGCTCCATCTTTTTCCAGCATGTTGTAGAAGGAGAGATGTCGGGTACCGAAATACATGGCTGGTGCTATGCGTAGCTGGAAGTGGGTGTTGAGACGGAATTCTCCTAGTACACCTACTGTAAATCCTGTATCCCATCTGTCCTGGTCTACTGTTACACAGCTTTGCTGCTCAATGCCGTCAGCATCAAGATAAGTCACCGGTCCTGCATTCTGGAATTCTATATCCTGGAAGTGGGTGCCTACTAATACACCGAAGTGGAATGTACGCAAATCGGTATAAGGACGGTTTTCTACCGTTCTTTCCTGTGCGCCAGCCTGGATTGTGATGGCAAGGCTTATGATGAATGTCAATAGTTTCTGTTTCATATATTTATAACGGAATATTCCTCTTCATATTGCTTTCCGTTTTATTTCGATTATGTATAAATTAATCTAATTCTTGAAAATTCTTATACCTAATTGTAGGTATTTCAGAAATTATTATTATCTTTGCACCATAATTATTAGGTAATATACCTGATGTTATGAAGTAAGACAAATTAAAAGCATATTATACAAAAACATTATAAACATTTAAACATTAATAATTATGGCATACGTAATTGGTGACGATTGTATCGCTTGCGGTACATGTATTGATGAGTGTCCATCAGGTGCAATCTCTGAGGGCGATAAGTATTCAATCAACCCAGACCTCTGCACAGAGTGTGGCACTTGTGCTGATGTTTGCCCTAACGAGGCAATCAGTCTTCCTTAATCTATAAGGTAGATACTTTTAGTTACATAAAACATTGAGAGCGGTTTCCTTGGAAATCGCTCTTTTCGTTTTCGTTGTTTATAGATTTGTTTACCTTTCTATCTTTTTAACTCATAGTATAAATCATAGAAACTAAAAGGGGATTGCATCAATAACTGATGCAATCCCCAATATGTTGTAGTTAATGTTATGCTTATTCACCTGGCTTGAGACCTGCCTTCTCGTAAGCATCGTTAGCCAACTTGTTCTGTGGATCAAGCTTCAGAAGCTTATCCCAGTATGGCTTAGCTGTGTCGAAGTCCTGCTTGTCGTAGGTATAGATGAAGCCCATATACTGGTAAGATGTCTTCAGGTAGCTGAGTTCATCTTCATCACACTGCTTTGCTTCCAATTCTTTGATTACTTCTGTGTATGCAGCAATAGCCTTGTCGTCCAACTCGTTCTGGAAAGCAGTGTTACCCTCCTGAAGCTTTGCAAATGGCTTCAATGTAGGATACTTCTCTGCCAACTTAGCGTACACGCCGATAGCCTTATCGATATTTTCAACCTTCTTGGCTGGATCTTTCTTAGCCTTGTTTATATAGATTTCAGCAAGCTTCATGAAGTCTGTAGGAGCAGCATTTGGATTCTTGTCCATGTACTGCTGGTTGTACTCCAAAGCCTTGTCTTCATCGCCCAACTCCTTGTAAGCCTCAGAGATATACTGCAATGGCTTAGGATCGTCAGCCTTCATCTCCAATGCCTTCTGGTACTGAGCAATAGCCTCATTATACTGTTTGTTGCCAGCCAAAGCCAAACCATAATAAGCAACGATACTAGCATTTTTCTTGATAGAATCTGTGTTCATTACGATGTTTGAATGCTTGAGAGCAGATTCAAAGTTCTTTACGTCAACTGCAGCGCGCATAGCCAAAACCTGCATAGCTGCATCCTTAGGGAACTTCTGGATACCACTTTCGCAAAGGCTCAAACTTTCTTCCTTCTTTCCAACGATATAAGCTGTGAAAGCATATTCGTACTGAGCATACTCTTCAAGTGTGTTTGGCTTAGCCTTTGAGAAATACTCATAAGCCTTCTCGTAGTTGCCGGCGCTGAAGAAGTTATGACCAGCTTCTGCCTCGATAGGGTAGTTAGGGTTGATTTCTCTCAGTTTGTTCAAAGCTTCCGCACTAGCCTGTGGGTCAATCTTACGGTAAACGTTAGAATAGCTGATGTATCCCTGAGGATTCTTAGGATCCATTGTCATACACTGACCATACCATGTAGCAGCCTCACCACCATTGTCCTGCATTGCATAGATGTCGCCTTTCAGAATGTAAGCGTCACCATAGTTCTTGAACTTAGCGATGACAGCATCAGCAACGGCATTAGCTTGATCATAGCTCTTGTTCATTGCAAGAAGGTTACCCAAAGCTACCAATGCCTTAGGATCCTTTTTGAACTCCTTCTGGTATTCCTTGATTTCCTTGGCAAAAGCCTTAGGATCTGCATTACCAGCCTTCAATGTAGTCTCTATAGGCTTCAGCATGTCCTTATAGTTGACATCCTGTGCCATTGCAGGTGCTGCCAAACCCATGACGAGCAAACCTGCTACTAAATATTTAATTGCTTTCATAATTCTACTTTTTTATATGTGTCTCTTTCTTAGCTTTTTCTTTAGCGTTTTACATTAACGGTCTTTATAGTGATGTCACCTCTGTATGGAAGTAATCCGGTTTTGAACAGTATGAGCTGACCTCTTGGGCCTGAAATGTAGTTTGCGAAGCTCCAAGGCAATGCCCTGTGAGGGTCAACTACAATAGCATATAATGTTCTCACGAACGGATATCTTCCATCCAGCAAGTATGCCTGATATGGTTGCCAACTGTTATATGGTGTTGCCACATCTTTGATAGATACTCGCATGACATGAATATTCTTCTTAAATGTAGTGTTGGTTGAATCACGGCGGTCGTTCAGCCAGTTAGATCCAATTACACCGATTGAGCCTGGGTTCTGATCCACATAGTCGATAACCTCTTTACTAGTTTTTGCGGCCATGATTTTTGCGCCCATTTTAGCTCCGTGCAGTACAGAGTCTACTACATAATTGGTTGTTGCAGAGCGGGTATTATCGAAAATGACTTCGATGTCACCTCTCTTTGAACCTTTCACAATATCACTCCATTTAGTTGCCTTACCTGTAAGGATACGTTTGATATCTTTTACCGTAATACAAGTATCATTGTTTTGCTTGTTTACAATAAATGCCAATCCATCGTAACCGATAGGAAAAACAGAAGGAATTACATTGCTTTTAGACTTCAAGTAGGCGATTTCACTATCTTTCAAATTACGTGTAGTGAACAAGAGCGCTGTTTTGAAATCTTTAATCATCTGAAGTCCGGTGACTTCATCTGTATACTTCGGCTTGAGTTTAGCTTTCGGGAACTCATACTCAAACTGACTTCTTTCTTCGTCAATGATAGGACTCAAACTCTCGTCAGCCACAAATTCAATTGTGCCTGAAGTAGGAGTATCAGTTCTACCATCTTTGGCTTTCTTCTCGCCACATGACGAGAAGAAAGCCATTGATAGTACTGTTAATCCTATACCTAAAAAAATATAAGATGTTCTTTTCATTCTATTACTGC
The DNA here is from genome assembly GCA_021622245.1 of Segatella copri. Classification (GTDB taxonomy): domain Bacteria; phylum Bacteroidota; class Bacteroidia; order Bacteroidales; family Bacteroidaceae; genus Prevotella; species Prevotella copri_J. The sequence goes on from JAJVTK010000024.1 coordinate 17,267, forward strand.
AATCTAAATACAACTGGTACAGTATACTTAACACGTACAGCAGAACCGTTTTGCTTACCTGGTTTCCACCTAGGCATGCTCTTAACGACACGCTGTGCTTCACGGTCAAGTGAAGGGTCTACGGAACGAGCTACCCTAACATCAGAGATAGAACCATCACGTTCTACCACGAATGATACGATAACACGACCCTGTACACCATTCTCCTGTGCAACGACAGGATACTTGATGTTGCTTGCAAGATAAGACATCAGGGCGCCTTGTCCACCAGGGAATGAAGGCATCTCCTCTACGACGTCGAAGACCTTAGTAGCAACCTCAGGTTTTGGTGCTGGTGGTGGAGGTGGAGCTGCCACTGCAATATCATTCCTTACAGCTTCAACTGTACGGTCCTTCACACCTTCCTTGTTTTCAGTACCGACTGCAACTTTGTCATCCAGTTTATCCATCTGCTTAACCTGGTTTTCCTCTTTTACGAGTTCATCCTTCTTAATGACAGGTGCGGTAAACTTCTGAGTTTCGCGAGCCACAGGAATCTCCTTTTTCATTTCAACCTTAGGCTTCACTGGCTCCTTCTTCTTTTCTTCCTTCTTAGCCTGCTGCTGGAGTTTAGCCAACTCCATAGCTTCCATATATGCTTGCTGCTCTTCAGCCTGTTTCTGTTCAATAACCTTCCAAGCTAAAAAACCACCCACGAGAGCTGCAGCAATGACCAAGATAAGCAGAGCCTTGATGTTTCGGCCAGAAGTACCCTTACGGAGCTGGTATGCACCATACTCCTTGTTCTTTCCGGCGAAAACCATATCGACCCATTTAGGATCGTAAAGATCAATTTTTGCCATTTCTTTCTTGTTTTAATTGTTAGTACACATCTTACATCTTAACGTTTCTAGACTTGAGAAGCTTCTCATCGTCTCCGTTAATCTTATCGATGACATACGTACCAATGTTCAAAATCTGCATTTCATCGAGTGCATCAACCATATTCTTATATGAAGCATTATCTGTAGGCTTGATGACGATAGTAAGAGTAGGAATCTTTCCGTCCTTCAAGTTACCAGCCTTCAAATCGCTCAACTTCTTCTGATAGATGCTATCAGGATACTGCTTAGGATTCTTCTGACGGTCCATGTTCAACTCCTTGACAGCAAGTGCGATTCTTTCTACAGGGCGTGTGCCGTTTTCTGTAGCGTGCTCTCTCAAGACCTTACGGATGCCCTGGCTTCCCCATGTAGTCTCCTTGATCCATGTTGGATCATCGTACTTAGGAATACCAGCACCATAATAAATCTTGTTGTCTGCTGTTACGTAGAGTGTCACAGTTTCAGAAGCCTTAGCTTCGTTCTTCTGATCTTCTTGAGTATTCTCATCATTACTTGGCATAGTCAGCTCCATAGTCTGAGGTTTGCTCAAAGATGTACACAGCATGAAGAACGTGATAAGCAGCATGAGCATATCCACCATAGGCGTAAAGTCTACGCGGACATTCATTTTCTTTTGTTTGCTTTCTTTCTTTGCCATTTATTCGTCCCCCTGTTGTTTTAACTGTGTAATCATATAGTAATGACTCTCGTCCATATCCTGGAGTTCGTTCATCACTCTCTTAACGGTCTTGTAAGGTGTAGAAGCATCTGCCTTGAGGGCAATCTTGATGTCTTCGTTTACGTTACGAGCTGCGTCAACCCACTGCTGGAACTCGCTCATACCGCCCTTAATACTGTCGAGAGGAATACCTTTAGTCTGGAGATACTGTGGACGCTTAGAAGCGTTCATTGTCAGATAAGTACTCAAGTCGTTCATTGGTACACCAAACGTACCTTCGCTCTTGAATGTCTCAATCTGCTTTGGATTCAATGACACACCGAATGCTCCTGTCATTGTGCTCAGTGTAGCTCCCAACTGATCAGTATTATCAATACTCATAAATACTTGGCCCTCGCCGGTAGGATTACCAGCCTTGTCCTTTTCAGGACTTACCAAGATAGTCAAGACGCCGTTCTCTGGCACCTTAATCTCAGACACAGATCCTGGTGTGTTAACCTTTACAGGCTCATTCTTTACGAATGTAGAGGTGAGCATGAAGAAGGTAAGCAACAGGGTCATAACGTCTGACATAGGCGTCATATCGATCCAGACGTCACTCTTCTTAATTTTTACTTTACCCATAGCGATAAAATTTTAAAGGGTTAGCAAAAATTAAGCCTCTTCTGCGTGGTTAGCTTCGTATGTCTGAGCAATTGAGTAACCTACCTCGTCGAGTGCGTATGTCAACTTATCTACCTTGTTGGTGAATGTGTTGTAAGATACAACGGCACACCATGATGTCAAGATACCGAATGCGGTGTTGATCAACGCCTCAGAAATACCTACAGAAAGTGCTGCTGAGTCAGCGCCACCACCTTCACCCATGGCCTGGAATGACTTGATCATACCGGTTACAGTACCGAGAAGACCTGTCAAAGTACCAAGTGTTACGATTGTAGCGATGATAGGCAAGTTCATTGTCAAAGTTGGCATCTCCAACTGAGTTGCCTCCTCGTGAGCCTGCTGGATCTTAGCTACCTTCTGAGCCTTCTTCAAAGATGCGTTAGCACCAGACTCCATAGACTTGTAAGCGTTCAAAGAAGCCATAACAACGTTAGCTACTGTACCGCGCTGCTTGTTGCAGAGCTGCTCAGCCTTAGCGAAATCATTTGCGTTCAAAGCTGCCTTGATGTTTGCAACGAACTTAGGAAGAGCACCTTTACCTGTAGCGGTCTTAAGAGCCAACCAACGCTCGATTGTCATAGCCAACACTGTGAGCAACAATGTGTGGATAACTGGTACGATTACACCACCTTTGTAGATAGTACCCCAAATGTCTGCTGGGTGATCCTGTACACCTGGATCCTGGAAGTGCATGTCATTACCGAACCATGTGAAGAACAATGTGAATGCGATGATAGCACATACCACGATGATCCAGAATGCGCCTCTTACTCCCTGAAAGCCCTCAGACTTCTTAGCTGGGGCTGCTTGTTTTGTAGTTGCCATAATTTTACTTTTTTTTAAATTATTAGTTAATAAATTATTAATATTTTCTTTTTTTTCTTTCTCGCTTCGTAGACCTTGAATGTGTCGTTTGTCAATAAACACAGTTGGGTTATCTATTTTGCATTGGCAAAGATAATAAATTAAAGTTTACTATCAGCCTAATTAAGAAGTTTTAACGAGATATTGGCTTATTTTATACCAATATCTCGCATTTTTCTTACATTTTGACCCTTGAAAATGGTCTTTAAGCCATTTTATTTCAACTTACCCAAAGCTTCCTTGATGCGCTTGATAGCTTCAACGATGTTCTCGTCGCTTGTTGCATAGCTCATGCGGAAACAGTCTGGATCACCGAATGCGTCACCACCTACGGTGGCTACATGTGCTTCCTCGAGAAGGTACATGGCAAAGTCGGTTGAATTGTTGATGGTCTTCTCACCATTGCTCTTGCCAAAGTAGCTGTTGCACTTAGGGAAGAGATAGAAGGCACCCTGTGGCATGTTTACCTCAAGACCTGGAACCTCTTTAGCCAACTTAACAATCAGGTTGCGTCGGCGCTCGAAAGCTACGCGCATTTCCTCTACTGCACTCTGGTCGAGTGTGTAGGCTGCTTCTGCTGCCTTCTGGCTGACAGAACATGTACCGCTGGTATACTGTCCCTGGAGCTTGTTGCAGCCCTTGATGATCCATTCCGGACCAGCCAGGAAACCGATTCTCCATCCTGTCATGGCGTAAGCCTTAGATACACCATTGGCAATGATAACCTGCTCCTTCATGCCCGGTTCCTGAGCAATGCTGTGGTGCTTGCCGATATAATTGATGTGTTCGTAGATTTCATCTGCCAACACAAATACTTCAGGATGCTTCTTGAGTACTTCTGCCAGTGCTGCCAACTCTTCCTTAGAGTATACGCTACCGGTAGGGTTGCTTGGAGAACAGAGAATGAGCATCTTGGTCTTCTCTGTAATGGCATTCTCCAACTGCTCTGCTGTCATCTTGAAGTCCTGGTCGAAACCGGCATTCACAATGACCGGAGTACCTCCTGCCAATTTCACCATCTGTGGGTAGCTTACCCAATATGGTGCAGGAATGATAACCTCGTCGCCTGGATTTACGAGTGCCAATACAGCGTTGCAGACGCACTGCTTACCACCAGTACCAACGATTACTTCATTGGTAGTGTACTCCAAACCATTCTCGTTCTTTAATTTGGCTACAATTGCTTTTCGCAAGTCAGGATAACCTGGTACTGGTGAATAACGGGAATAGTTCTCGTCAATAGCCTTCTTTGCTGCCTGTTTGATATTGTCAGGAGTGTTGAAGTCTGGTTCACCTACGCTCATGTTGATTACATCAATACCTTGAGCTTTCATTTCACTACTCTTCTGTGACATCGCCAGCGTTGCTGAAGGTGCCAATCTGTTTAAACGATCAGATAATTGTGCCATAATTTTATTCTTATATTTGTTTATCGTGTGCAAAAGTAAGCAAATTATTTCTTTTTCGGAAGAAAATTGAGCATTATTTCATGTTTCGTATTGAAATAATAACATAATTTTATTATCCGAGGTGCAAAGTATGCCCCATGCGGTCTCTCTTGGTCTTGAGATAACGCTCATTGTACTTGTTTGGTACAACTTCGATAGGTACATTTTCTACGATTTCCAAGCCGTATGCTTCGAGACCTACGCGCTTTACCGGATTGTTGGTGAGCAGACGCATTTTGTGTACACCGAGATGACGGAGCATCTGTGCACCGCAACCATAGTCGCGCTCGTCTGGCTTGAAACCGAGATGGGTATTGGCATCAACGGTATCGTAGCCTTCTTCCTGAAGCTTGTAGGCTGCAATCTTGTTCATCAGACCGATGCCGCGTCCTTCCTGCTGCATGTAGACAACAACACCCTTTCCAGCCTCGTCAATCATCTGCATAGCCTTGTGGAGCTGCTGGCCGCAGTCGCAACGTTTGCTGCCCAGAATATCGCCTGTAGCGCAAGACGAGTGAACGCGAACCAGGATAGGCTCGTCTTCTTTCCATTCTCCCTTGATGAGTGCCATGTGTTCCAGACCATTGCTTGACTGGCGGAACGGAATGAGGCGGAAGTGTCCGTATTCTGTAGGCATGTCTACCTCTTCGCCCACTTCGATGAGTGATTCTTTCTTGAGGCGGTATTCTATCATGTCTTTAATGGAAATAACCTTGAGGTTCCATTCCTTTGCCATCTTCATCAGCTCTGGCAGACGTGCCATGGTGCCGTCTTCGTTCATGATTTCCATAAGTGCGCCTGCAGGATAGAGCCCTGCCATTTTACAAAGATCGATGGCTGCTTCTGTGTGTCCGCTTCTTCTTAATACGCCGTTATCTTGTGCATAGAGCGGATTGATGTGTCCCGGTCTGCCGAATGTCTGTGGGGTAGAGTTCGGGTCGGCAAGTGCTTTGATGGTTTCGGCACGGTCGTGTGCAGAAACACCGGTAGAGCAGCCTTCCAGCTTGTCTACGGTTATGGTGAATGGTGTGCCTAATACTGAGGTGTTTTCTGAAACCTGATGAGGCAAGTCGAGTTCATCGCAGCGGCTCAGTGTGATAGGGGCGCAGAGTACCCCTCTTGCGTGTTTCAGCATGAAGTTTACTTTTTCTGCATCTATCTTCTCTGCGGCAATGATGAGGTCGCCTTCGTTTTCGCGGTCTTCATCATCAACAACGATGACGAACTTTCCTTCCTTGAAGTCTTTTACTGCATCTTCGATGCTATTTAATTTGATTTCTGACATGTTTGATACCTTATTATATAGTTACATTTTATTTTTTCTGTTCTCTAATCCGATGGATGATGTCCGTGTTGGTCTGACTGATGACCTTGAGGTCACGGAACAGGCGCAGTCGGAATCGCCACATTCTCAAGTATAGCAGTGTGCCTACTGGGAAGATGATGGCTGCAATGATGTTGAGCCATTTCCGCTCGAATGGGCGTGTATGTGCCTTGACTGAAAGAACCGGATATTGGTTCATATCGTGCAGGATATACTTGTTGGCGGTGTTGGTCAAATCTTCTATCACCTCTTCCAATTCTGCATTGATTCTTTCTATCTCATGATCTGGCTCGTATTTGAAGAATACATTGATGAAGTTAGGAAGATGAACCAGTTTGTGCTCCTTATTATATAAGGTGATATCTTGGTTGATTCTTTCCAGTTTCTCTGCATCCGTCTGATAATCCGGATCGGTGATGATGACTTCCTTGCCGAAGTAATGGCGTTTCTGTCGTAAACCAAGCAGTTTCATGAAGAACTCTTTGTAAACGTCCATGTTGAATACGGAAGAGTCGTTGGTCGCCTTGTAGGTTACGAAGATGGCAAGAGGTGCCAGTACGCCAGGCGCAAGACCTTTTCCGAACCAAATGGCCCACATGCCACTTCTAGACATTCTGTATCCTGTATTGTCGAGGATGAAGAATATGATGAACACAAGTACGGAGATGACGACAGGGAAACCCAGTCCTCCCTTTCGGATGATGGCTCCTAATGGTGCTCCGATAAAGAAGAAAATCAGACACGAAAGGGCTAGGGTGAACTTGTTGATAGCCTCTATCTTGTGCTGTCTTATCATGTAGTCTGCATCGCTCGTTGACATCGATTTGAAATCAAGGTCAGAAAGCTCCTGTTGTACGGTAGACTGTGCCTGGTTTACCGCCATGAGTTTCTTGTCTTGTGGCAACTTATTATATAAGGTGTCGAAATTGAGCTTTTCGCCCTTCTTGATTTCATTGAGAGAGTCCTTTTTGTTGATGCGCTGTACACCACCATAGAATCTCACGTTGGCTTCGTTCAGATAGATTCTTCCGATAGAATCATATAATTGGTTGAGCGAATCGATGTCGTGGTTGATTTTCTCCAGACTTTTACCCTTTGCATTTCCTGAAAGCGAAGCTGCATCGGTCATACTGAAGTCTCCATCAAAGTCGAGAATGATTTTCTTGGAAACGAAAGTTTCTCGTCTGTATGGTACGGCTGCTGTATTAGCAAGTGCGCTGTTCTGCATGTTCTCAAACCATTCTCCACTGTAGAGACTCAGAACAAGATGCTTCTTCTCTGCTGTACTCTGGAGCATGCCTGAGTCTGCCAATATGATGGCAGCATCTTCATAGCTGTCGGTCATGCGGTAAATCATGATGCCGTATAGCTTTCCGGTTTTCAAATCCTTCTTCTGCACATAAAGGTTGCAGTTTGGGATACCATCATAGAAGATACCTTCAGGAATTTCCAGTTCCGGGCTTTTCTGTTTCATGGAAATCAGAAGTTGCGCCAGTTTCATGTTCGACTTAGGTCCCACATTGTTCTGGAAATAGAATGAGCCAAACATGATGATGACTGTGATGACGATGAGTGAGCGGAAAGCCTGCATCAGTGAAATGCCGGCAGCCTTGATGGCAGTAAGCTCCGAACTCTCGCCGAGATTACCGAACGTCATGAGTGAGGATAGGAGAATAGCCAATGGCAGAGCCTGCGGTACGAGCATCAGACCCATGTACCAGAAGAATTGAGCCATCACGTCCATCGTGAGTCCCTTACCAATGAGTTCATCAATATATCTCCACAAGAACTGCATCATCAGCACAAACTGGCAGATGAAGAATGTTCCCATGAAGAGGAGACCAAACTGCTTGGCAATAAATATGTCTAATTTCTTAATTCTAAGCATTTCAATATTCTGTTGTTTCAGACCATTTTCTTATTTGAAATATTCGCAGGTCCGTTATTCAGCGTGCAAAGGTAATACAAAAAAATAAGAAAACCTTTATTTTTCGTTTTTTTTATATATATAATTAGGTGAAAGAGCGGCTGAAATGTGAGAAAAATGAGAAAATAAAACTTTTTTTGAAAATTTCTGCCGAAAAATTTGTTCAATTCAAATAAATGTATTACCTTTGCACCCGCAAATGAGAAATCAATTGCTTGGATGGCGGGATAGCTCAGCTGGTTAGAGCGTCGGATTCATAATCCGGAGGTCGAGGGATCGTGGCCCCCTCCCGCTACAAGATGAGAGACATCAACTTTTTAGTTGATGTCTTTTTTATGCTCTAAACTTTTCCACATTTATTCACTTCTCATAGAAAAGTTATACACACAAGTGTTGATAACTATGTTATTCCGTTGGTTATCAGATGTTTTTTCTGTTGGTAACTGATGTGGAAAAGATAAAAATGAAAGATTTTCCTGTTTTTTTCTTGGTGTTTTCAGAATAAAATTATATTTTTGCACTACAAAAGAGGCATTTTAGAATGTCTCTACCTTATAAACATAGAAATTGTATAAGCCGTATGAAACGTAACTTACACCTTATTATATATGTAGCTTTCATCGTGTTGCTGACCGGTTGTGCTCAGCAGCCTAGGAAGTATGTCATTGGCGTATCCCAGTGTTCGGAAGATATCTGGCGCGATAAACTGAATAACGAACTCAAGATGGGCGAGTATCTCAACGATTCGCTTATCGTGAAACTGGCTTCTTCCAACGATAATAATGTGTTGCAGAATAAGCAGGTTAACCAGTTTATCGATGAGGGGGTAGATCTGCTGATAGTATCGCCTAACCAGTTGAGTGCAATTTCCAAGGCTGTAGAGCGTGCTTACGATAAAGGTATTCCTGTGATTCTCTATGACAGGAAGACCAATTCTGATAAGTATACAGCTTTTATCGGATGCGATAACTATACGATAGGTAAGTCGATGGGAACTTTTATCGCCCAGCAGCTTCAGGGTAAGGGGCGCATCGTTGAAATCAGCGGTTTAGAAGGTTCTTCGCCTGCATTGGAGCGCCATCGTGGTTTTATGGATGCTATCAAACCTTATCCTGGGTTACAGGTTGTAGCCTCGGAGGGAGGAAACTGGAAGGAAGAGGGTGGAATCCAGGCAATGAAACGCATCTTGAAACAGACACAGGACTTTGATTATGTCTTTGCTCACAACGACCGTCTTGCCTGGGGTGCTTATGTTGCTGCCCGACAGATGGGGGTAAAGCGTAATTATAAGTATACCGGAGTAGACGGCATGGCAACCGAAGGCGGTGGTCTGGAACTTGTGCGCGATGGTATTTTCGAAGCCTCTTATCTTTATCCTACCAAGGGTGATGAGGTTATAGCACTTGCCATGAAGATATTGAAGCATCAGCCTTATGAACGTGATAATTATCTGAGTACATCTATCATTACCAAGGCAAATGCAGATCTTACCTTGATGGAGGCTAGGGATGCCGAGCGCCAGGCGCGCAATCTGAAGACTTTGCATAAGCAGGTAGATCGATATCTGTCTGATTATAATGCTCAGAAAATCATGCTTATTGGTATGTGTCTGTTCCTGCTTGTTTGCCTTGCAGCGGCGGCTTTGATCTTCAGAGGTTATCTGGTAAAGGTAAAACTGAACGAAAAATTGGCTAAAACCAATGACGAACTGAAGCGACTGAATGTAGAATTGGGTGAAAAGAATGAGGAGATGAAACGATTGAATGAGGAGGTTTTGGAACTCACTCATTCCCGTCTGGTGTTCTTTACCAATATCAGTCATGAACTTCGCACGCCTTTAACCCTGATTGCCGACCCGGTAGAGATGCTGCTTGAAGATACCGGCATCAAGGGTAAGAGCCGCGAACTCTTGAAGATGGTGCAGCGTAACGCGCTTGCCCTCCAACAGTTGGTTGGTAACATTCTTGATTTCCGTAAGATTCAGAATGGCAAGATGGAGTTGAAACTTTATCGCTTCGACATTGTGAAGACTCTGATGATGTGGGTGAGCGACTTCCAGCTTACTGCCGAGCGCAAGCAGATCAGACTGCATCTGGATGTTGATGACTTGAAAGGCAGCCATGAAATGATAGCCGATCAGGAGAAGATTTCCCGTATCGTATTCAATCTGTTGAGCAATGCCTTGAAATATACGCCTGCTGGTGGCGAAATCTTTGTATCTTTGAAAGATGAAGGTGCCAATCTCCGTCTTGACGTGAAAGATACGGGCAAGGGTATCTCGCAGGATGAGGCTGATAAGATCTTTGAACGCTTCTTCCAGGCCAAGGGTGCTGCCAGCGGTACGGGTATCGGTCTGGCTCTGGTGAAATCATTTGTTGAGTTGCATCATGGTGAAGCTAGGGTAGAGAGCGAACTGGGTAAGGGCTCTGATTTTATCGTTGTAATTCCTCGTGAACAGGAGTGTGATTCACAAGTTATCCACAATGGTGTGGATATTGTGGATAACTCTGCAAGTACTTCTGCGCCAGATGGTAAGAATGTGGTAGATGAATCGGTTTTGCAATATATTGATGATGGAGACAGAAGTCGTGGAAAAGTACAGCAGTTGGTAAGCGAGAATACCAATCGCCCTACAGTTCTGGTTATCGATGATAATACCGATATCCGTCAGTATGAGCGTACTCTTTTGCAGGATGAGTATATTGTTCTTGAGGCCGCTGATGGTAAAGAGGGATTGTCCGTAGCTATAAAAGAGGTGCCCGACCTGGTGATTTGCGATGTGATGATGCCTGTTATGGACGGATTGGAGTTTACCGAACAGTTGAAGACGAATACCGCTACCTCTCATATCCCTGTTATTATGCTCACGGCGAAGAATCTGGAGGAGCATCGCGCAGAGGGTTATGAGCATGGAGCCGATTCTTATATTACCAAACCATTCCATAGCAAGGTACTTCTTGCCCGTATCGAGAATCTCCTGCGACAGCGTCAGCTTCTGAAACATCTTTATCAGGGTTCGCAGGAGGCTGATAAGGAGATTTCTGAGTCTCATCTGGAAGATCGCGACAAGCAGTTCCTCAAGCAACTTCAAACCATTATCCAGCAGAACCTTTCTGATAGCGAGTTTGGAGTCGAGGATATGGGACAGCAGATTGGCTTAAGCCGTGTGCAGCTTTATCGTAAGGTGAAGGCGATGACAGGCTCTTCTGTTGTCGACTTGCTCCGTAAGGCTCGCCTTGCCAAGGCTAAGCGTTTGCTCGAAACCCGTAGCATGAGTGTATCAGAAGTTGCCTATGAAGTAGGTTTCTCTGCACCATCTTACTTCACAAAATGTTTCAAGGAAGAGTATGGAATGTTACCTGGTGATGTAGGTAATATGGTGAAATAGAGAGAAATACGCTATGCCTGAAGTGTAGAATCTGTGAATATATGGATAAAAATCGTTCATTTCATAACACAAAATGTACATTGTATCATTTTTGTCACTATTTGAACGATAATTGTACCTGGGGTTCGCTGAAACTTACTACCTTTGCACCAGAGTTTAGAAGTTTATAAATGTTTCATGCAGAAGTAGTTGCATTTTCATAGGTTTATGTTTTAAGGTTATAGGATTGAGTATTCATTAAGGTAGGTAGTTTTCTTTAAGGTTAAAAGTTTTGTTTTGGGAAATAACAAGTAATGAGAGAAAGCAGCTGTAGACGGGATGTCTGACAGCTGCTTTTCGCGTATTATGGTTTGTTTCTTTTTAAGCGGGCATACTATAGCTTTTTAAAGGGGCTTATTCCCAATCTTCGAATTCCAGTTCCAGTTCTTTGTATTCGGGCTTGAAACTGCTGTTCTCCTTGTCTTGCTTCCTGGCTTCTTCTGATGAGGCATTGCTTACGGATAGACCAAGCAGGCGGATGGGATGCGAGGAGGAGTAATCTACCTGTTTCAGCAGCCCTTTGGCAAGAGGTAGAATATCATCCTTCTTTTTCAGAACCTTCTCTTGCGAGATGCTTCGTGTTATCTGTGTGAAATCGGCAAACTTCACCTTCAGCGTCAGGGTTCTTCCTTCGAAACCGCTTTTGGCGATTCGCTCCAGCAGTTCGAGTACGGTATGATACAGTTCGATAATCACAGCCGATTTGGCATAGATATCTTCCAGGAAAGTCTGTTCGCAGCCTACCGATTTCCGTTCCCGGTAGGTGATGACCGGCCGTTCGTCTATCCCCCTTGCAAAATCATAGAAGATGTGTCCGGCTTTTCCGAACACTTCTACCAGATGTTCCTCGGATACTTTCCTCAGGTCAGCTCCGTTGAAGATACCCATGAAATGCATCTTTTGCAGCGTTTTCTTTCCTACGCCCCAGAAATCCTCTACTGGTAGCTGGGCGATGAAATCGAGCGCCTTGTCGGGATGAATGGTGCAGATGCCGTCGGGCTTGCGGTAATCAGAAGCCACTTTGGCGAGAAACTTGCAGTAGCTGATGCCAGCCGAGGCGGTAAGTCCGGTTGCCTCCTTGATACGGGTTTTGATTTCTTTGGCAATATCCACCGCCAGTTCTATCCCTTTCTTATTCTGCGTTACATCAAGAAAGGCCTCATCAATGGAGATGGGTTCGATGAGATCGGTATATTCCTGGAATATCTGATGTATCTGATGGGATATTTCTGCATAATAAGAATGCCGGCAGGGTACGATAATGAGGTTAGGGCAACGCTGCTTGGCTTGAGCGATGGATTGCGCCGAGTGAACGCCATACTTCCTTGCCTCATAGCTGGCTGTAGAAACTACACCACGAGGTCCGTCGAAGCCAACCGCTACCGGTTTGCCCCGAAGTTCCGGATTGTCTCTTTGCTCTACCGCAGCAAAGAAGGCATCCATGTCGATATGTATGATCTTTCGCTCAGTCATTCCTGCCTTATTTTTTCCAAAAGTACAAAAAAGATGCGTTTCCACAAAATCTAAGCTGTTTTTTATTGTTCGTTAACGTTTTTGGTTATTAGCCTACATGGTCCATCGAAACAGGCTGCGTTGAGCATCTCAAGTACTTGCGTTAGCCAACTCAAGTACTTGCGTTAGCCAACTCAAGTACTTGCGTTAGTCAACGAAGCTATCTGCGTCTGCTTCCGGAGTCGTCTCCGATAGCTTATTGAGTCGTCTCCGTTAATTTAACAAGTCGTCTCCGATAGCTTACGGAACCACTTGAGTAAGCTGAACCAACCACTTGACCTCACAGACTCAAGCACTTGATCTCACTGATTCAAGCACTTGAACTTATTAACTCAAGTACATCATGACACGCTCTTAATAGTCTGTAGTGATCTATATGACTCCCTTTGTCTGAAATAGAAAAGAGTTAGTTAAGAAGTAGAAAGTAGCAGAAAAGTGTGAAATTCCGTTCATGTAATAGTAATTATGTTACAATGAACGGAATTTTTTATTCGATGAAATGATTTTTTAAGCCGCTGTTCAGACCTTTATGTATTTTTGCAGCAGAAATCAAAACATTAACACTAACAAATTAAACATTTAAAGTATGAACAACTTATTAAATGGAAAGAGCGCAGCTATGATGCTTGCACTTTCATTGGTAAATGTTACAGCAGCTTTTGCACAGGATGATAATTCAAGTGCTAAGGAAGAGGGTAATCGTAATGTGATGCTCAATGCAGCCAGTGCGAATGGTCCTCGTGAGATTCAGATAGGCTTGCCTTCTGCCGATGTCAACGTTTTGGAGAATGGTTTGCCTGTTACTTACGCTACCAATCCTCATTCTGTCAATACCATCTGGCGTGGTGATGCAAGTTTGAGCCATCAGGGATTGCTCAAGATTGCCGAGACTGCCATCACTACCGGTAATATCGGTTATGCCGTGAACTCTTTCACCCAGAAGGGACAGAAAGGATTCAATGGTACACTGAACTATAAGAGCAATCATTTCGGATTGCAGGAATTCTCTCTGAATATGAATGGTGATTTGGGTAAGGACTGGTACTACAGCTTTAATATGTATCAGGATTTCGATCCGGGAACCTTCAAGATCAAGTCAACTCCTTATCAGGACCGTACTCAGATTTACAAGGCTCTCCTCACCAAGAAGTATAACGGCAACCGTGGTGAGTTCACTGCCATGTATAAGTATGCCAATAGCCATAACGTGTATAGCTATGCTACTTCGGGTGCTCCTTTCATCTATGTAGGTAATGGAAGCGTGAAGGAGTATGGAGATTTCAAGCTCGGAACTACCTCTTATCTTCCTGTAGATAATGATATGACCTATCGTGATATGCGTACTGGTGAGTTGAAGCAGACTTCTCTCTATGATGCCTGTCTGAACAAGACAAGCGAGGTAACCCTGATGAACAACTATCGTTTTGACAACGGTTTGAACTGGAAGGCTACCTTGAAGTACGATCACTCACGTGGTGCGATGGTTTACCAGTCACCAATGTCTATCATCGATTTGAAGAGTGATGCCAATAAGGGCGTAAATTATAAGTATCGCGATATCGATGGTGCTGTCAAGGCTTACAATGGTCAGTATGTACAGACCCGTATGTCTTGCCTCAATTCCGGAACCATCGATGAGGCTCTCTTCACCACCGAACTCAGCAAGAAATTCAGAACTTCCACCTTCCGTCTTGGCGTGAATGAGTGGTTCTACCATATCGATTATTGCTCAAATACAACCATGTATGACCAGAGTGTTCCTGCAGATGGCAATTATGCCTTGCGAGTTTGGGATGCCAACCAGCGCACCGGCTATTTCTATGATTTCAACAAGAACGCCTCTGAGTATTATAAGGGAAGCGAAAACAAGCTGGCTCTCTACTTCACTCACGATTGGAATGTCACCAATAAGTTGAATCTCTACTATGGTGCCCGTCTGGAGTGGCAGAAGCTGAAGGGTGAAAACGCAGCAGTGAAGAATGCCAATGGTGAATTCGTAGGTCGTTTCGCCGATTACTATCTCGGTGCTACGGCAGCAGATAAGACTAAGATTGCTCCGGCAGACTTGAGTTACAACTGGTTGAACTACGATTTCTCTGTAGCAGCAACTTATAAGTTGACCGATAGCTTCGGCTTCACTGGCGATTTCACTTACATTGTTCAGCATCCTAAGTTCGAGGCTTTTGCCCCAGCTACATTGCCAAATACGGATAAGATTTCTGTGCCACTCGGTCGTGCAGGTATCTACTACAATAACTCATGGTTGAGTTTGACATCGTTGTTCTCTTACATCTCAAAGACCAACAACAACTCAACTCTGAATTTGCAGCATGGCAGTGAGATCAAGGCAGCTCCTTTGACTTACGATATCCAGACATGGGGATGGACAACCGACGCTGTGGCTCATCCATTCAAGGGATTCGATTTCCACTTCCTCTTCACTTATCAGAAGCCAACTTACAAGAAGTATGAAACCAGCATCACCTTCAGCGATGGCTATGTTGGCAACATCAATGCCACAGGTAATATCGTAGCCGAGATTCCTCAGATCCTCATCGAGTTGGACCCAAGCTACATGATTACCAAGGACATCAAGCTCTGGACCAGCTTCCGTTACTTCAGCAAGACCTACGCCAACATCAATGAGGCATATTACTTCAATGGTCACTGGGAGACTTTCGGAGGTTTGAACTGGCAGGCAACCAAGCGCTTGGCTCTCGGCTGCACCGTAGTCAACTTCCTCAACCAGACTGGTGCCAAGGGTAGTATCGCAG
>JAJVTK010000024.1:32850-35942 GCA_021622245.1 Segatella copri
GGCTGCACCGTAGTCAACTTCCTCAACCAGACTGGTGCCAAGGGTAGTATCGCAGGTGCCGAGCTGATTACCAAGGATGAGGCCAAGGGAATCAAGAACCAGATAATGACGGGTAGTTATCTCCGTCCATTCACGGTAGAATTCACAGCTTCGCTGAAGTTCTAATTAGTTCAAACATAATAAGATAAGGCAGTACTATATGATAATGTATAGTGCTGCCTTTTTCTTGTTTGGGTTTTGAACTTTGGAGAAAACGCAGTTTTCCATAATAAAATAGGTGAAAAGAGTGTTTTTATCAGTCATGATTAATAAAATAGAGGAGTTTTAGTGTTTGTCTTCCTAAAAACGTCCGCAAAAGAAAAGTTTTAGGAATCAATTCCTAAAACTTTCTAAATAATCGTACTTTTAGTATGTAGATTCCTAAAAAATATGTATATTTGCAGCATGACATGTAAAAATACAAAAATGAAGAGAATAGAACGACATAACTATCTGAAAAAGCTGATAGCTTTCAAGGATAAAAAGCTTATCAAGGTGATAACAGGCATCCGCCGTTGTGGTAAATCGACCATTATGGAGATTTATCGTGACTGGCTGATAGCTCATGGAGTAATGCAAGAGCAAATCATCTATCTCAATTTTGAGGACTATGACTATTTTGAATTGCGAGACCCAAGAAAACTGTATTCTTATGTCAAACCTTTGATACAGCAAGATAAGATGACTTACATCTTTTTTGATGAGATACAGCATGTCACGGATTTTCCGGATATCATCAATAGTCTTAATTTGAAGCCAACAGTTGATTTATATGTGACGGGTTCGAATGCCTACATGCTTTCTAGCGAGATAGCTACACTCTTGGCTGGCAGGTATGTAGAGATTGCGATGCTTCCGTTGTCTTTCAAGGAGTATGCGGAAGGTATCGGTGGTACGGACCATCTTTCACAGACATATATAGAATATGTGAGCAAGAGCAGTTTCCCATATACATTGGAGTTGGATACGGCTAATGAGATTAGCGATTACTTGAATGCTGTTTACAATACGATAGTGGTAAAGGACATCATGAGTCGAAATAAACTTTCCGATGTGATGATGTTGGAGAGCGTGATACGTTTCACGGCAGATAATATCGGCAATATTCTCTCGACGAAACGTATTGCAGACTTGATGTCGGCTGATGGGCGAAAGATTGACCAAAAGACCGTGGAGAAATACCTGTCAACCCTTTGCGAGTCTTTCTTCTTGTATGAAGTGAAGCGATATAACATCAAGGGTAAGCAACTCCTCAAAACTTTGGGAAAATACTATCTGGTGGATATTGGTTTGCGACGTATGTTGCTTGGCTCTCGCTCTTTTGATGCAGGGCGCATTTTGGAAAATATCGTTTTTTTGGAACTCTTGCGTCGGCAGAAGAAAGTGTATATAGGCAAGATGGATAACTTGGAGGTTGATTTTGTTGCTATCGACGAGAATGACTTAGCCTATTATCAGGTAGCTGCAACGGTAAGGGATGAGAAGACCTTGAAGCGCGAACTCGCTTCGCTTCAGCAAATCAAGGACCAATATCCCAAGTATATCTTGACGCTCGATGAAGACCCGACGGCAGATTATGATGGTATCAAGCGAATCAATGCGTTGAAATGGCTGATGGGGGAAGTATAGTCTTGTTGCCTCCAAGGAGATGTGAGGAAAAGAATCGTTCATGCACTGCAAAAGATGTTGCATGAACGATTTTTTGTATCGGATGAAACGAGATTTATATGATAATTCCTGCTTTATTCTTATCTTTGCAGCAGATTTAAACAATAATGCTAACAATTTAAAAAGAAAACGATCATGAAATCCAATTCAATGATTACCAAGGCTGCCTGCCTCATGTTGATGGCATCAGCTACAACTTCTGCCTTTGCACAGAAGATGAACATCGAACACAAGGGTGATACTACTATCATCAAGGTGGAGAATCCTACCAAGTATCTTCTTCTCCCTATCCAGGAAGAGAAGGATGAGGCCCAGGTTTTGCTCGATACAGGTTCTAAGGATGATACCTGGATGGACGTTCGCCTGGCTCAGAATGGTTCTGATTACTATGTGCCTTTCGCTTTGGGAAAGGGTAAGACTGCTACCGTCAAGATTCTCGGTTTGAAGAAGGATGCTTTGGCACTCAACTTGCTCAAGCTCAGCGATACATTCGACACCACCAATACCGATTACTATCGCCCATCTTATCACTTCACTCCGCTCTATGGTTGGATGAACGACCCTAACGGAATGGTGTATAAGGATGGTGAGTATCATCTCTATTTTCAGTATAACCCATACGGAAGTAAGTGGGGCAATATGCACTGGGGACATGCCGTAAGCAAGGACCTCGTTCATTGGGAACACCTCGATCCAGCCATCGCTCGCGACCCAGTAGGCCATATCTTCTCAGGTAGTTCTGTGGTAGATAAGAAGAATACGGCAGGTTTCGGCAAGAATGCCATCATCGCCATCTATACCAACAACAGTAGTGTAAACCATGATGAGGTGCAGTGCATCGCTTATAGCAATGACAATGGTCGTACCTTTACCAAGTACGAGGGCAACCCAGTGTTGACTCCATTCGATGGCTTGAAGGACTTCCGTGACCCTAAGGTGTTCTGGTATGAGAAGGGAAAATGCTGGTATATGATTGTTTCTGCTGATAAGGAGACCCGCTTCTACAAGTCAAAGAATCTCAAGAAATGGACTTACGTGAGTGCCTTTGGTAAGGGTTTGGGTCAGCAGCCATGCCAGTATGAGTGTCCAGACTTCTTCCAGTTGCCTGTAAATGGTGATAAGAAGAACATGAAGTGGGTGATGACCATGAATATCAATCCAGGTTGCTGGTTTGGTGGCAGTGCAACCGAGTATTTCGTAGGCGATTTCGATGGCAAGAAGTTTACTTGTCCTGATGCCCACGATGTGAAGTGGCTCGATTGGGGTAAGGATCACTATGCTACCGTTACCTTCTCAAACACAGGCGACCGAGTATTGGGTATCACCTGGATGAGCAACTGGCAGTATGCCAACCTTACTCCGTTCAAGCAGAACCGTGGTGCCAA
>JAJVTK010000024.1:36042-40263 GCA_021622245.1 Segatella copri
GGCAAGCAGGCAGTTCCTCACGATATCGAGTTGGCTTGGGACAAGCAGCGTGCTGCAGAAGGCAAGGAGCCTGCCCGCATCACCAACTCCATCAACTACAAGAACGATTTCGCTCTGGCTACCTGGGCTCCATTGAGTCTTTGCGAGGATGGCAAGAAGACCTATCATGTTGATATTTTCGTAGATAAGTCATCTGTAGAGCTCTTCGTAGATGGCGGTCGCATCGCCATGACCAACCTCGTCTTCCCAGTAGCTCCATACGAGAATGTGAAACTCTACACCCAGGGTGGCAAGGCTGAGTTCAAGAACCTGAAGGTTCATAAACTTGGTTTGTAATCACGTAGATATTGTATGGTCGAATTGTAGGTTTAAATGTAAATAGTAATGAGTCGCAACCTGATAATATTTTAGGTTGCGACTCTTTTTGGGGGCTCAGGGGAGATTGTCCGTGGATAAAACAACCTCTGTTTCTTATTTACCGGTTTGCTGTTTCATTCCCTCAAAAAACTTTTGCTGCAATTGTTTGGCCAGTTGATTATCAGGGTTGAGTTTGAGAGCTTTCTCGTAATCCTGCATCACTTCCAGATAATAGCGTTGACCGTTTTGCCCAGGATTCTGTACGATGCGTACCATATAGAGAAAACCGCGAAGGGTACAGATGTCAGACGGGTCAGCATGCTTTATTTTCTCCATCTTGGCAATGGTTTCTTTAGTCTCTTTTAGAAGATTTTCTGTTTGTGGAGCATGCGGATTCATCACGGAATAATTGAGACTTTGCAAAGCTATCTGAAACTTGGGCTGGATGCTATCAGGAAACATATCATCAATACGTTTCATCTCTGCAATACAATTAAGTATGCTCTCTGATGTCGGTTGCTGAAGTTTAGCAAGCGACTGTCCGATAAGTCCCTGCATTGTGGATTGCTGGGCATAGATAACTACAGATGTTGTCATGAAGAAGACTGACATCAATACGAATCGTTTAAAAGTTTGAAATGTCATATGCTTTATTATTTTTAAGTGAAACAAATATGCCTATATATAAAAATCTGTCTCTAGATGGAACTATCGAACGTCCGTTAGTATTATATCCGAAAATGTTTGTACGGCCGAGGATGTTGTTCAGAGAAGAATAGATAATGACCTTGGGACTTAGCAGATAAGTAAGGTTTATATCTACGCTATTATAATGTGGTGTCTTGCCAATAAGAAAATGACGTCCGCTTGCATACGATTCAGTCAGCCCGATGATTGCTTTGCCGAATGAATATTTTGCTGTCAATCTCAGATTATGCCTTGAGGCGTAGTCTGGTATTCGCTCTTCTGTGTATTCGTGATAGAATCGCTTGGAATCGTTGTAGGAATATGAAAATGCTGTGGTCAGATGTTTGAAAAGCGAATGCTCTTCTACAAAAATGTCTATACCTTTACTCTTTCCATATCCTTTCGGTTGGTAAATACCCTTTTCCCATAAAGGCAATCGCTGATATTTTTTCCAGTAGGGTTCTATTCGTATGAGTGTACCAGGCGACTTATATTGTATGGATAGGATAGCATGATCTGCCGTACTTTGTCCAAGAGATTTCTTGTTTGTTGCAAGAAAGTCATCTTCTGGAGTCTGGCTATACCGACCGGTAGCAAATGAAAGCTGAAAATTCTTGTTAGGAATATAACATAGTGTAGCCCTTGGCATAAACAGCCAGTTGGCATGAGCCATATATTCTGTCCTTGTCGAAATATTCAGGAACACATGGGGCATCATCCTCCATTGGGCATCAATATGAGCAGCAAGAATATTATAATCCAACTTGTAGCAATCGTTTTCGTACTCCATGAGGCTGTTTCGCTGATAGTCCTCCATTCCTGCCGATATTTTTAGTGCATCCGAGCAAATTTTGCGTATTCCTGTTTTCAGATGTATCTCATTCCTGAAGTTGTAATATCGGTCACCAGCAATCTTCGCATCTTCTATATCGTTGAATACCGATGAGCTTGCCATACCACAAAAGAGCGTGTAGCCAGCACCCCACTGTGCCTTATAGGTTGTGTTGGCATAGATATTATTCTCTTTGAGCGAAAGGTTTTGGTTGTCTATATGCTGTCCTACAGATGTAAAATCATAGCCAACGTATGTTTTCAATATTCCGGCATTTCGGAACTCATTCTTGTATTGTGATTCGCCAGATAGTTTTAGATAAGGCTTGTTGAAATCAAGCCTTTCTGAAAATAACTGATTGTAGATTCCCAAACTTGTTAGTGCGGCATTAAAGGATAAGCTGCTGTGGGAATATGCCTTGGTGCCACCGATGTTCCAGTCAACCAATGATGCGCTGACTCCATATTTGTCACTTGTTGCAGCATCTGATGTTTCCATAGGGAGAACGGAGGAAAGTGCTTGTCCATATTCTCCGCTATATCCACCAAGAGAAAAGTTGATACCTTTAAATATAAAAGGAGAGAATCGTCCACGTACAGCAGTATTTTCTGTGTTTGTACTATATGGAACAAGGACGTGCATTCCGTTAATGAAAGTCTGGCATTCTTCGCTTTCTCCACCACGGACATAGAGCTTTCCATTTTCTCCCACTTTTTGAGTGCCGGGTAAAGTTTGCAGGGCTGCAACAATGTCCCCGCATGAATTACCTGCCATCACAACATCTAAGGCATCCATAGTCTTGAAGTTGTCACTTTTCCCGAAACTGTAAGTGCTGGCAGATATTACAACTTCTTGGATTGCCGTAGCTTTTTCTTTCATTTGGATAGAAAGATTATGTAACTTGCAGGCATCTGTAGTCTGCATATATTCTTTAAAACCAATCATGGTAATCTTGATAGACGCTTCTCCGGTTTTTGATGTGGAAAAGGAAAACCTGCCCAGAGAATCTGTCAGGCATCCATCAATTGTGCCCATGATGAAAACATTGGCACCTGCAAGCGGTTCCTGACCGCTTTTTACCATGCCTGATATGATGGTCTGTGCAGCTAGGTTGCAGACTGAAGTCAGCTGCAATGCGATATGTATTATTCGATGTTTCATGCCGCAAAGATACTGCATGAAACTGGAGTTGCCAAATTCTTAGGATATACAACTAAAACTTATGATAGAAAGCTAGTTAAGATGCCGAATAACTAAGTTGAAGGACAAATGACTATGTAAGATAAGACTTTAACTTGGGCACGAATCTTCGGGAAACGGGTATGATGTTTGTGCAATTTCCGAGAGTCAGTTGATAACCATTTGAGTTGCCTCGTGCCGAAGTGATATTATTCACATTGACAGCAAAAGAACGGTGACATTGGAAAATGTTCTCAAACTCTTTCAACTCTTCAAGAGCATGGGTTAGTGTTGTATGGATATCAACAGCAACAACATTACCTTCTTTTAGAAAACAGACGGATACATTGTTTTTCTGTGCTTCGATATAAAGTAGATCGTTGATGGCAATCGACAGATCGTTTCCTCTTACGTTAGTATCATGGATGGTAATAGATACTTCTTCCTGTTCCTTTGTTGTATTGCGCAACAACTCTTCCATTCTCTCTCGTAATGTTCTGTTGTATTGCATTCCGATAGATAATGTCGTAAGAAATATGCCTATGATAATAGTCCAATTTAGAAACAAGAGAAACAGACTGAATGTAATCGTATAATGAAACAAGTATGAGAATAGGAGGAAATTACCGAAGGCAATGATGAAAATCAGTCCGAGTATAGCTACTCCTTCATGCCAGATACGCCAGGGCTTGATAGTTTGATGCAAATACTTCAATATCGTTGCAGCGTATGTTATGTAGCATCCAAAAGTTACCAGTCCGAATAATGTAGCAACAAAGCATTTGTTACCTTGATATAAGCAGAGTCCAAATGGCTGCAGAAAATATAAAATTACCCAAATGATGAAGCCAAAGATGCTACTATCTTTTAGCAAGTGTTTACTCTGTTTAAAAGGATATGTTCGAGTTAGAAACGACATGTTGAATCTGATTTATTTAATTAACGCAGCACTATCATTTATCTTCTTTATCAGAGTACCTAAGCTACTCTGTTGGTGCACCGGGATGCTTGCCATATCCAGACATTTTGTTTATTATCGTGCTGCAAAAATAAAACAAAGTTCTGAATGACACGGCAAAAGTACAAATAAAATTTGAGAAACGCACTTTTGGAGACGTTTATTTTGGTAATGAAGCATTTTCTTATGATGTCTCAGGACTTTTTTT
>JAJVTK010000024.1:40363-59425 GCA_021622245.1 Segatella copri
GAGACGTTTATTTTGGTAATGAAGCATTTTCTTATGATGTCTCAGGACTTTTTTTTCTTGATGACATATGCATCATCTTTCATGATAGCAAGAAACATCAATCCTACTCTGTTCGACCTCTCGGGAAGAAAAGTCCTTGTGCCACAAAAAGGACACATTTATATTATGGGCAACAAGAAAGTCGTATGGTAGGAACGTGTGTTTCGGATAAAATATAATAAAAGCCGCAATTTGTAAACGCAAACTGTGGCTTTTTCGTTTTTTTATGCTATCTTTGCACACAGATAGTGTTTTTAAAGATAGATTATCATGGAACAGCAAGTAAAACTACTACCTTATGGGGTGGCAGATTTTGCTACGGTAATAGAGCAGAATCTATATTATGTGGATAAGACGATGTTTATCCCGGAGCTGGAGAAGCAGCCTCGCAATCTCTTCTTCATCCGTCCTCGTCGTTTTGGTAAGAGCATATTCTTGAGTATGCTCTATTCTTACTATGACTGTACGCAGAGCCATAAGTTCCAGAGTCTTTTTGGAAATCTGTGGATAGGCCAGCATCCTACTCCTTTGCAGGGAAAGTATCAGGTGTTGTTCCTCGATTTCTCCCAGATTACGGGTAATATCGATAAGCTTGAGACTAAGTTTAATTCTTATCTCAGCATCAACCTCGATGCTTTTGTCCGTCAATACTCAGAATATTATCAGGCAGAGATGGAAGAAATCTTGGCGCAGGAAGATTTCGAGGAAAAGATGGAACTGATATTCAAGGCAGCCAAAGCGCACAAGTATCATCTGTATCTCATCATCGATGAGTATGACAACTTCACGAATGTCATTCTCAATGAACGTGGTGAGAAAGTGTATCATGCAATTACCCATGCCGACGGTTTTTATCGTGATGTCTTCAAGAAGTTCAAGGGTAATTTTGAGCGTATCTTCATGATGGGTGTGAGCCCTGTAACCCTGGATGATGTGACGAGTGGATTCAATATAGGTTGGAATATTTCTATCAAGCCGGAGTTTGATGAGATGCTGGGCTTCTCTACCACCGATGTGGTGGAAATGTTTACCTATTATAAAGAACATGGTAGTATTCCTGCCGATAGTGATATTGATGCCATTGTCAACGATATGAAGCCTTGGTATGATAACTATTGCTTCGCCAAGCAGGCATTGAAGAAAAAAACTCGTATGTTTAATTGTGATATGGTTCTTTATTACCTTCGCAATTACATGGATGCCGGATGTCCGCCAGAAGAGATGATAGACCCGAATACCCGTACCGATTACGGCAAGATGAAGAAACTGTTGCAGTTTGACAAGTTGGATGGAGAGCGTAAGGGCATTATCCGCAAGATAGCAGAAGAAGAGCAGATTGTTACCCAGCTTTATGAGTCGTTTTCTGCGTATCAGATTCCAAAGGCAGAGATATTCCCAAGTCTTCTGTTCTATTATGGCATGTTGACCATCAAGGGAACTCGTGGATCCAAGCTCATTCTGGGCATTCCGAACAATAATGTCCGCAAGCAGTATTATGGTTATCTGGAAGAGGAGTATCAGGCAAAGGCTTATGTGAATGTCAACCAGCTCACCGATTACTATTATGATATGGCATACGATGGTAAGTGGGAAGAAGGATTGCGCTTCATGGCGGATGCCTATGCCAAGGTTTCATCGGTGCGTGATGGCATTGAGGCTGAGCGAAACCTGCAGGGATTCTTCATGGCTTATCTGAATCTGAATGATTATTATATCACGGCTCCAGAGTTGGAGTTGAATCATGGCTATTGTGATTTCTTCCTTTTGCCAGACCTTACCCATTATGCCAGTCAGCATAGCTACATTCTGGAATTGAAGGTTCTTTCTAAGAAAGATTTCTCTGCGATAGTTGAAGGTGAGTTTACGGAAGATGGCAAGCCGATGACCAAGGCGGAGAAACAGTGGCGTGAGGCAGTAGAACAGATTCATCGATATGCTGAGGCTCCAAGGGTTGAGGCTTTGCGCCAAGGCACAAAACTCCATCTCATCATCATGCAGTTTGAGGGGTGGGAACTTAAACGGATGGAAGAAGTATGAAATCAATGAAGAGACTCTATATTATCTTAATAGTACTGTTTAGTAGTATGCTTCTTCTTCTGGATTCTTGCACCCAGAAGAAGATGGTGATTGGTGTGTCGCAATGTAGCGGCGGACTTTGGCGCGAGAAGGTGAATAAGGAGATGCGCTTGGCACAATATCAGTATAAGAATGTCGATCTGCTGTTTACCACAGCAGAGAATGACGGGCAACGCCAGGCTCGCCAGATAGACAGTATGATAGCCAGGAAGGTAGATTTAATCGTTGTGGCTCCTGATAATGTGAATGATGTGACTCCTGCCATCGAGCGTGCCTATCGTGCCCATATCCCGGTTATCCTTTTCGACAGAAAGGTAAAGACTTCTCATTATACAGCCTCCATTGGTGGCGATAATGTGGAGGCGGGTAGGGAAGTTGCTCGCTTTCTTGCCAGGAAGCTGGATGGAAAAGGTACCGTTGTTGAGATTACGGGCTTGAAGGATGCTTCTCCTGTCATCGAGCGCCATCGTGGTTTTCAAGAGGTGATGAAGAATTACCCGGGAATCAAGGTGGTTACCCTGGATAGCAACTGGACTTTGGAGCGTGCCCAGGAGTTGATGAAGCAATATCTGGATAAGGGCGGACATGCGGATGGCGTGTTTGGACATAGTGACCTCGGTGCCATCGGTGCTGTTTTAGAAGCAGAGCAAAGGGGAATAGAAAAGCAGGTGGTTATAGTGGGTATCGACGGATTGCCTGGAGAATGGGAAGGAGTGGATAGAGTGAAGAGAGGCCAGTTTGCTGCTTCTTATGTTTATCCCACCCAGGGCGAGAAGATTATGGAATTGGCGATGAACATCCTTCAGGGTAAACCCTATAAGAAGGATAATGTGATGCAGTCATTCCTTGCTACCCCTGAAAACTGCGATGCCATTGCCCTGCAATATCAGGATCTGGAAGCCAAGGTGAAGAATCTTGATCAGATTTCTGATAGTCTTGATTCTTATTCAGAGGTTTCCCGTATCCAGAAATGGATGCTTGTGGTTGCCTTGGTTGTTGTCCTGGTTCTGCTCTTTGTTATCTACTATATATATAAGGTATATAGAAAGAAACTCCAGAAACAGAAAGCCGTGACTCGTGGCTTCATCGAGAACAAGGAGGGCTGGACTGCCGAACTGAATCATCTCGATGAGAGCGAGCGTTACTTCATGGATCGTTTCAAGAAAAAGATTCTTGAAAATATGGGCAATGCTGATATGAAGATGGATGATTTGGGTGCCGAGATGCAACTGAGCAAGGTGCAGCTCTATCGCAAGGTGAAGACGATGACTGGCAAGACGCCTGCAGAACTCCTGAAAGAGATGAGACTGCAAAGAGCCTATACCCTCTTGCAGCAAACCGACAAGACCATCTCAGAAGTTTCGGCAGAAGTAGGCTTTGCCGTTCCTGGCTATTTCTCGTCATGTTTCAAGAAGCAGTTTGGCGTTCTTCCTACCGATTTCAGGAATGAACAGGCATCTAAAAAGGAATAGTTTTCTAACTCCTTTAAAATAAGTACTTTAAAATCTTGACGAAAGATTTGAAAATCGTTTCATGTAACATAATTACTGTTGCTGGAACGATTTTTTCTATTTATATCACCGTTCTTTGCCTAATTTTGCGGCAGAAACAAAACAATTTTGAAACTTTAAACATTAGATTAGTATGAACAATCTTTCAAGATTACTAATGAGCTCTGCGCTCTGTGCAGTTTGCACAATGGCAAATGCACAACAGGTAAATGTTAGTGGTGTCATTAAGGATGCTACAGGAGAGACGGTCATCGGCGCGTCTGTCATGGTGAAAGGCACCAAGACAGGTACGGTAACAGACTTTGATGGTCGATTCCATGTGGAGTGTACGCCTGGGGCTACCCTTGTCATCTCTTATATTGGTTACCAAACTCAAGAGGTTAAAGCTGCTGATGGTATGAATGTTGTACTCCAAGAAGCAGCCAACGATTTGAATGAGGTCGTTGTCACAGGTTATACTACTCAGCGTAAGGCAGACTTGACTGGTGCAATATCTGTGGTAAGTGTAGATGACATCGCAAAACAGAATGAAAACAACCCTATCAAAGCTCTCCAAGGACGTGTTCCTGGTATGAACATCTCTGCTGATGGCTCACCATCTGGTACTGCTACCGTTCGCATTCGTGGTATTGGAACATTAAATAACAACGACCCTCTTTACATCGTCGATGGTATTCCAACTAAAGCTGGCATGCACGAACTGAATGGTAACGACATCGAGAGCATCCAGGTATTGAAGGATGCTGCCTCTGCATCTATCTATGGTAGCCGTGCCGCCAATGGTGTTATCATCATCACTACCAAGAAAGGTAAGGAGGGAAAGATTAAGGTTGACTTCGATGGTTCTATCGCAGTTTCCACCTATGCACACAAGATGAAGGTCTTGAATGCAAAGGAATATGGACAGGTGATGTGGCAGGCATACGTCAATGACGGTATGGACCCTAACACCAACGGTCTTGGCTATCGTTATGATTGGGGATACAACGCCCAGGGTACTCCTGTGCTCAATGGTATCTCCATGAAGAAATACTTGGATGACGCAGGCACCACTCCTGCTGCCGATACCGACTGGTTTGATGAAACCACTCGCACAGGTGTCATCCAGCAATATAATGTTTCTGTAAGCAATGGTTCTGACAAGGGAAGCAGTTTCTTCTCTTTAGGCTATTACAAGAACCTCGGTATCATCAAGACTTCTGACTTCAATCGCTTCTCTGCTCGTATGAACACAGAGTATAAACTCTTGAAGAACAAAATGCTGACCGTAGGCGAGCACTTTACCTTGAATCGCACTTCTGAGGTGCAAGCTCCAGGTGGTTTTCTACAGAATGTATTGCAGTTCAACCCTTCTCTTCCTATCTATACAGAGGATGGTAACTATGCTGGTCCTGTTGGCGGCTATCCTGACCGTTACAATCCTGTGGCAGTATTGGAGCGTAACAAGGACAACCGCTATACTTACTGGCGTATGTTTGGTGATGCTTACTTGAACCTCAATCCTTTTAAGGACTTCAACATCCGTACCACCTTTGGTCTTGACTATTCACAGAAGCAACAGCGCTTCTTCACCTATCCTGTGACAGAAGGCAACGTTGCCAATAATAAAAATGGAGTTGAGGCAAAGCAGGAACATTGGACCAAGTGGATGTGGAATGCCGTTGCTACATATAATATGGAATTGGGCAAGAACCGTATCGACTTGATGGCTGGTATGGAGTTGAACCGACAAGACGACATCTACTTCTCGGGTTACAAGGAAGGCTTCTCTATCTTGAACCCTGACTATATGTGGCCAGATGCAGGTACTACCAATCCACAGGCATATGGTGGTGGCTCTGGTTACTCCCTCGTATCTTTCTTCGGTAAGGCTAACTACAATTATGCCGACAAGTACATGGCATCTTTCACTATCCGTCGTGATGGTAGCTCTCGTTTCGGTAAGAACAACCGCTACGCTACATTCCCATCCGTATCTGCAGGTTGGCGTATCAACCAGGAGAGCTTCTTAAAGAAGGCTTCTTGGATTGACGACTTGAAGATTCGTGCTTCTTGGGGACAGACTGGTAACCAGGAAATCGACAACCTCGCTCGTTACACTCTCTATGTGAGCAACTATGGTGTCAACGAGAATGGTGGCCAGAGCTATGGTACTTCTTACGACATCGCAGGTACCAATGGTGGTAGCACCTTGGCTTCTGGTTTCAAGCGTAATCAAATAGGTAACGACAATATCAAGTGGGAGACGACCACACAGACCGACCTTGGTTTCGACTTCGCTTTCTTCCGCAATACTTTGTATGGTAACTTTGACTGGTACTTCAAGAAGACAAAGGATATCCTCGTCAATATGCCTGGTATTGCCGTAATGGGTGAAGGTAGTTCCCAGTGGATTAACGCAGGTGAGATGGAAAACCGTGGTTTCGAGTTCAACATCGGTTACCGCAACCAGACACATTTTGGCTTGAAATATGACGTCACAGCCAACATCTCTTCTTATCGCAACAAGATTACTGCATTGCCAACTACTGTTGCAGCCAATGGTACATTCGGTGGTAACGGTGTAAAGAGCGTCATTGGACATCCTATGGGTGCCCAGGTTGGATATGTAGCAGACGGTATCTTTAAGAGCCAGGAAGAAATTGACAACCACGCCACACAGGAAGGCGCAGGTCTCGGTCGTATCCGTTGGAAGGACTTAACTGGCGACGGCAAAATCACAGAGGCTGACCAAACTTGGATTTATAACCCAGTTCCAGACTTCACATACGGTTTCAACATCTACTTGGAGTACAAGAACTTCGACTTCACTGCGTTCTTCCAGGGCGTACAGGGTGTTGACATCATCTCTGACTTGAAGAAGGAGACTGATATTTGGGCAGGTCTTAATATCGGCTTCTTGAACAAGGGTAAGCGTTTGCTCGATGCTTGGAGTGCAACCAATCCTGACAGCAACGTCCCAGCCCTGTCTCTCTCTGACAACAACAATGAGAAGCGTGTGTCTTCTTATTGGGTTGAGAACGGAAGCTATTTGAAGCTGCGCACCATCCAGTTTGGCTACAACTTCCCACAGACTATCGCATCCAAGCTCGCCATGCAACGCTTGCGCATGTATGTCAGTGCACAGAACTTGTTCACTATCAAGAGCAGTAGCTTCACAGGTGTAGATCCAGAGAATCCAAACTATGGGTACCCTATACCTCTCAATATCACATTCGGTCTTAACGTAACATTCTAAAAGAATCATCAAAATGAAAAAGATATTATATTCAGCCCTCATGGTTCTAGCCCTCGCTGGTACGACAAGTTGCTCCGACTTCTTGGAGGAGCAGAAGCCTCAAGGCGTCTTGGACAACGATCAGGTGAAGGACCCAAGCAATGTGGATAACCTCGTTATCTCGGCTTATGCTATTTTTACCACTGCCGAAGACATTAACTCTTCATTCTCCATGTGGAATTTTGACGTGCGCAGCGACGATGCCTACAAAGGTGGCAACGGTACCAGCGATGGTGACGTGTACCATCAGTTGGAGATTGAGCAGGGTGTGTTGACCACCAACTGGAATATCAACGATATGTGGGTGCGTCTCTATAACTGTATCTCTCGTGTCAACTCAGCCATCGCTCTGCTTGAGCAGACTGACGACAGCTACCAGTTGAAGGCACAACGCTTAGGCGAGATGAAGTTCCTCCGTGGTTATGCTCACTTCCTCTTGAAGCGTCTCTACAAGAACATTCCTTTCATCATGAATGCCAACCTCAGTCAGGAGGAGTACAACAATCTTTCCAACACGGAGTTCTCTAATGATGAAGGATGGCAGCAGATTATCAACGATGTGAAGGCTGCCTATGATGTACTCCCTGTTACACAGAGCGACAAGGGGCGTCCTACCAAGGCTGCCGCAGCTGCCTTCTTGACCAAGTTGTATCTCTACAAGGCTTATCGTCAGGATGATCCAACAAAGAATGAGGTGACAAGCATCAACCAAGATGATCTCAACAAGGTTATCGAATATAGCGACCCTTCTATCTATACTGCTGGTGGTTTCGGCTTGGAAGGTGACTTCCACAATAACTTCCGTCCAGAGCCACAGTATGAGAATGGCAAGGAGAGCATCTGGGCAATGCAGTACTCCATGAACGACGGTACCAAGTATGGTAACTTGAACTGGAA
Organism: Segatella copri; assembly: GCA_021622245.1. Lineage (GTDB taxonomy): Bacteria > Bacteroidota > Bacteroidia > Bacteroidales > Bacteroidaceae > Prevotella > Prevotella copri_J. The sequence continues at coordinate 48,164 of JAJVTK010000024.1, forward strand.
CTACGGTCTGATTGTGCCAAATATCCCAGGTGTCACCGATGGTGGCTGTGACTTCTATAAGCCAAGCCAGAACTTGGTTAATGCCTTCCGTACCGATGCTGATGGTCATCCTCTCTTTGATACCTTTAATAATAAGGACTATGACAAGAGTGAGGACTATGCAGACCCTCGCCTCTTCCTGACAGTAGGCATTCCTGGTTTACCATACGAATTCAACAAGAACTTTATTATGGATGAGAGTTCCACTTGGAGTCGTTCCAATGGTCTCTATGGTTATTACGTCACCTTGAAGCAGAACGTTGACCCAGAGAGTGGTTATCTGATCAAGGGTTCTTGGTGGGGAACTTCCATGAACCGCATCGTCTTCCGCTATGCAGACGTGATGTTGGAGCGTGCCGAGGCTTACGCCCAGTTGGGTGAGTCAAGCAAGGCTATCACCTTGGTCAACGACATCCGCAAACGTGCTAAGCAGAGTACTGGCATGATAGCCAACTATCCAAGCGACTACGGCGTGAAGTTCAACATCTCTACTTACGATGGCTCTTTCTCTAAAGAAGAAGTCTTGAAGATTGTCAAGATGGAGCGCCGATTGGAGATGGGTATGGAGAGCGAGCGTTTCTTCGACCTCGTAAGATGGGGAGAGGCTGACACCGTACTCAACAAGTACTTTGCAGGCGAGAGTGACAACTGTTCCATCTATGGCGCAGCTCACTTCACCAAAAACAAGAATGAATATTTGCCAATACCTTACTCACAGGTGGCAGCATCTAACGGACATTACACCCAGAACATAGGAGAATGGTAATATGAAAAAGATTTTATTTATGCTTATGGCCATCTTGGCCCTCACTGCTTGCAGTGATGATAATGTTTCAGATTTGAATCTGAGCGGAAGCTGCTCCATTACGGAATTGGCTCTCGACAACTACGATGGTTCCATCGATAAGGCTACTCGCACGATTATCGTGCGAGTGCCTGAGACCTACGATTTCTCTCAGATGAGTGTCACCAAGTTAAGCCTCAGCGATGGTGCAAAGAGTAACGTTAATGTAAACGACCAGCTCAACATGTCTGCCCCGCAAGCTGTACATGTCACCAATGGTGATGTATATCTCGACTGGACCATCAAGGCTCAGAGAGACGAGGCGAAGATTACCTCTTTCAAGATCAACGATACCTACGTAGGTACCATCAATGAGGACACCAAGACCATCATGGTCTATGTTCCTGCCTCTTTGGACATCAAGAACTTGACTCCAACCATCGCCTACAGCGAGAATGCAACCATCTCTCCTGCTTCTGGCATTGCTACAGACTTCACCAATCCTGTGACCTACACGGTAAACAACAACACGGCAAACAGCACTTACACCGTGATCGTCAAGCAAATCAACAAGCCACAGGCACTCTATGTGGGTCTTGCACAGAATATGTCCGAACTTAACCCAGAGGAAGAGACCGCTTGCAAGTGGATGTTGGAGAATATTCCAAATTCTCTCTACGCTTCATTCACAGATATCAAGAATGGAAGCATTGACTTGAGCGAGTGTAAGGTCATCTGGTGGCACTTCCACAAGGATGGAGGTGTAGATGGTAAGAGCAACTTCGAGAAGGATGCACCTGAGGCTTTGGAGGCTATTCCACAGTTGAAGGATTTCTATAAGAATGGTGGCTCATTCCTCTTCACACGCTATGCAACCAATATGCCTGGTGAGCTTGGTATAGCTAAGAATGGCGGTGTTCCTAACAACTGCTGGGGGCAGGTGGAAGCTGACGCAGAAACCTGTGGCGGTCCTTGGGACTTCAAGATGACAGGTCATACGGATCATGCTCTCTATCAGAACTTAGTGAAGGGTGACGATGGCAACAGTGTCTATACTACAGACACGGATTACCGTATCACCAACTCTACAGCACAATGGCATATTGGCTCAGACTGGGGTGGTTATGCAGACTACGCTGCTTGGAGAGAAGCAACAGGTGGTATCGACCTTGGTTATGGCGGTGATGGTGCAATCGTAGTATGGGAGTTCCCTGCTGAAGGAACATCCGGTAAGACGCTTTGTATCGGTTCTGGTTGCTACGACTGGTATAGCGTAAACGAAAACTATACAGAGAAGTTCCACAAGAACATCGCCATCATGACACAGAATGCTTTTAATTATCTTATGAACAAATAAAATGGAATCAAAATGAAAACAATGATAAGTTCTATCATATTGGCTTCATGCCTCGCCTTGCCTCTCGCTTCATGTAGTGACGACGATGCTGTATTAGAGCAAAAAGATTGGTCTTCGACCTCTTACTTCAGTTCTACCGACGAGACAGCACAAGGCACTTATTACAAGCCAGCTGTTGGTTATGTGGGTGACCCTATGCCTTTTTATGACCCTGTGGCAGGCGACTTCAAAATTATGTACTTGCAAGATTTCCGTCCTAATCCAAGTGGAACTTACCACCCAATCTGGGCGGTAAGCACCAAGGATGCTGCCAACTATGAGTCGCTTGGCGAGTTGGTATCTTGTGGTAACATCAATGAACAGGATGCGGCAATCGGTACGGGTTCTACCATATACGATGAAAGCAGCAAGCTCTACTATACTTTCTACACAGGAAACAAGTATAATCCAACTGCTTCTGATAATGGGCAAGCCATCATGTACGCCACTTCTTCCGATTTCAAAACTTGGACAAAGTGTAAGTCTTTCATCTTGAAAGGTGATGACTACGGTTATAGCAAGAATGACTTCCGTGACCCATTCCTCTTCAAAGGTGATGATGGCAAGTATCACATGTTGGTTGCCACTACTAAGAATGGTAAGGGTACTATCGCTGACTTCATTTCTGATGACTTGAAGTCTTGGAAAGACAATGGTGCATTCATGAACATGATGTGGAATCGCTTCTATGAGTGCCCTGATGTCTTCAAGATGGGCGACTGGTGGTATCTCGTCTATAGCGACAAGACTTCTTTCATGCGCAAGGTTCAGTACTTCAAGGGCAGAACACTCGACGAGTTGAAGGCTTGTACTGCCAACGACGCTGGTATTTGGCCTGATGACCATGAAGGCTTCTTGGATAGCCGTGGTTTCTATGCAGGAAAGACAGCAAGAGATGGTACCAACCGCTATATCTGGGGATGGTGTCCTACTCGTAAGGGTAAGAACAACACCGAAGTAGGTGCATCTCCTGCAGAACCAGAATGGGCTGGTAATCTTGTGGCTCATAAGTTGATTCAGCATGAGGATGGTACGCTGACCCTCGGTGAGGTGGAAGCTATCAGTAATAAATATAACAAGGAGTGTGAGGTTGAGTTCAAGGAACAAAATGGCGTGACTGCTTCTAACGGCACTTATACCTTGTCGGGCGACAATGCTTACATGCTCATGAGTCGCCTCGGCTATCACAACAAGATTAGCTTCACAGTCACAACTTCCAACGAATGGGATAAGTTTGGTATTTCTTTGGCTCGTGGAACTAAGAGTAATACTGATGATGCTACGGCATTCGAAAAATATTATACGATGGTTGTCAATCCTGAGAGCGATACTCGTCGCAAGGTCAACTTCGAGGAAGAAGGCGATGGTGGCAAGGGTTTCATTGATGGCATTGATGGATACAACTTCGCTCGTCCAAGTGACAACGTGTATAACATCACCATCTATACCGACAATAGTATCTGCGTGATGTATATCAACGATGCCGTTTGCTATACCAACCGCATCTATGGCATCCAGAAGAACTGCTGGAGTATCAATAACTATGGTGGTAACATCACCGTTAGCAATTTGAAGATTAGCCAGTACTAATCTCATGCATATCACAGAGCCTAAGTTTTGTTTATAGGCATAGGCTCTGTTTAGTCCAATAATACATATTATATATAAAATTAAACCCTGAATAAAATGAAGAAGATTATTACTTTTAGTTTTGCTTTGATGGCATCAGCCACCATGTTTGGACAGACTGTTCTTTGGGATGGTGAGAACTACGATATCGGCTCAAAAGGTGACTTTTGGAATCGCTGTAACCAAGAAGTTGTAGAAAACCCAACCAAGGATGGAATCAATACTTCTGATAAATGTCTCAAGTTTACCATTACAGGCAATGAATGGAATAATGGTTCCGCTGCCAAAGGTCTCACATGCGATGCTTTTTTCAGTTCTACCGACGAGACTGCACAAGGCACTTATTACAAGCCAGCTGTTGGTTATGTGGGTGACCCTATGCCTTTTTATGACCCTGTGGCAGGCGACTTCAAAATTATGTACTTGCAAGATTTCCGTCCTAATCCAAGTGGAACTTACCACCCAATCTGGGCGGTAAGCACCAAGGATGCTGCCAACTATGAGTCGCTTGGCGAGTTGGTATCTTGTGGTAACATCAATGAACAGGATGCGGCAATCGGTACGGGTTCTACCATATACGATGAAAGCAGCAAGCTCTACTATACTTTCTACACAGGAAACAAGTATAATCCAACTGCTTCTGATAATGGGCAAGCCATCATGTACGCCACTTCTTCCGATTTCAAAACTTGGACAAAGTGTAAGTCTTTCATCTTGAAAGGTGATGACTACGGTTATAGCAAGAATGACTTCCGTGACCCATTCCTCTTCAAAGGTGATGATGGCAAGTATCACATGTTGGTTGCCACTACTAAGAATGGTAAGGGTACTATCGCTGACTTCATTTCTGATGACTTGAAGTCTTGGAAAGACAATGGTGCATTCATGAACATGATGTGGAATCGCTTCTATGAGTGCCCTGATGTCTTCAAGATGGGCGACTGGTGGTATCTCGTCTATAGCGACAAGACTTCTTTCATGCGCAAGGTTCAGTACTTCAAGGGCAGAACACTCGACGAGTTGAAGGCTTGTACTGCCAACGACGCTGGTATTTGGCCTGATGACCATGAAGGCTTCTTGGATAGCCGTGGTTTCTATGCAGGAAAGACAGCAAGAGATGGTACCAACCGCTATATCTGGGGATGGTGTCCTACTCGTAAGGGTAAGAACAACACCGAAGTAGGTGCATCTCCTGCAGAACCAGAATGGGCTGGTAATCTTGTGGCTCATAAGTTGATTCAGCATGAGGATGGTACGCTGACCCTCGGTGAGGTGGAAGCTATCAGTAATAAATATAACAAGGAGTGTGAGGTTGAGTTCAAGGAACAAAATGGCGTGACTGCTTCTAACGGCACTTATACCTTGTCGGGCGACAATGCTTACATGCTCATGAGTCGCCTCGGCTATCACAACAAGATTAGCTTCACAGTCACAACTTCCAACGAATGGGATAAGTTTGGTATTTCTTTGGCTCGTGGAACTAAGAGTAATACTGATGATGCTACGGCATTCGAAAAATATTATACGATGGTTGTCAATCCTGAGAGCGATACTCGTCGCAAGGTCAACTTCGAGGAAGAAGGCGATGGTGGCAAGGGTTTCATTGATGGCATTGATGGATACAACTTCGCTCGTCCAAGTGACAACGTGTATAACATCACCATCTATACCGACAATAGTATCTGCGTGATGTATATCAACGATGCCGTTTGCTATACCAACCGCATCTATGGCATCCAGAAGAACTGCTGGAGTATCAATAACTATGGTGGTAACATCACCGTTAGCAATTTGAAGATTAGCCAGTACTAATCTCATGCATATCACAGAGCCTAAGTTTTGTTTATAGGCATAGGCTCTGTTTAGTCCAATAATACATATTATATATAAAATTAAACCCTGAATAAAATGAAGAAGATTATTACTTTTAGTTTTGCTTTGATGGCATCAGCCACCATGTTTGGACAGACTGTTCTTTGGGATGGTGAGAACTACGAGATCAGCTCAAAAGGTGACTTTTGGAATCGCTGTAACCAAGAAGTTGTAGATAACCCATCCAAGGGTGGAATCAATACTTCTGATAAATGTCTCAACTTTACCATTACAGGTAATGAATTTGATAAATGTTCCGCAGCCAAAGGTCTCACATGCAATGCTTTTGACAGCAAGCGTCTCTCTTTAATGATTAAAAAGGACGTAAACAGCAATGTCCGAGTGGAAATCAAGTGCAATGATGTCATCAAGAAGGTCGTTGCTTGGTATGATGGTAAAGGTGAATGGCGCAAACTCTACTTCGATTTTTCTACCAACAATGCCGAAGGAACTCCTACAGAGATTACCATATATCCAACAACAGATAACGTTGATGGTGAGCAAGTAGTTTATATTGATAACATCCAGATAGAGGATGCTCCAAAGGTAGGTGACGTTTTACTTGGAAGTATTAGCGACGGTAGTCTTGATGGCAACATCAAACTCACAGGTGCATGGCTGAAAGGCGAATGCCAGAATGCTGATGGCGATTGGCAGAAAGTAGAATACAACGACTTCGCAACATTGGCTGGCAAGCTCAAAGACGGCATTACTTCCATTGATATGCGTGGCACTACAACCAAGGATGTGGATGTCAACGCTATGCGTGGTGGTCACTCAAATGTTCTTGTATTTGCTGATGAGGCATACGATGCAAACAACATAGTAGCCAATGAAAAGTGTGCTAATTTGGTTCTTACCAACGCGCAGCCTTTCGCTACCCCAGAAAACTTCACTGCAGCAAGCGTATCTATCACTCGCCCTGTTTTTGCAGGCAAAAACACAATGTGCTTGCCTTTCTGGGTATCCAAAGACGACTTAGGCGCAAATACCATTGCTACATACGTAGATAACGAGGAGAAAGACGGTAACACCATCATCAATTTCGATAAGCAACCTCATGTTGATGCCAATATACCTTTCATTGCTCTGTTTGATGAAGCAAATGCAAAAGCAACTCTTACTTTCACAGATAAGGGCGTAGTCACAACTCCAGCAGAAATGGGCAATCCTTTCACTGGTATTTACACTCCAGGTTCTGCAACAGGCAAATATGGTTTGAATACTAATGGCTTTTTCCAAAAGGGCGGTTACAATGCGAAGATTAATGCCTTCTCTGCTTACTTAACCTTGAACGAATCACAAGCGGCAAAGCCTATTCTCCTTGCTATTGGCGGTGAGACCACTGGCATCAATGCTGCTACTATCGCAAATGGTAATGAGACTGTAAAGGTCTATAACCTTCAGGGTTGCTTGGTTGCTACAGCAAAGTCTTTGAACGACTTGCACCTCGCAAGCGGTGTTTACATCGTTAATAACAAGAAAGTGATTGTTAAATAATTAGTTCAACTTAAAAAGTAGTTACAATATGAAAAAGGCTATTTATGTAACACCTGTCATAGAGACTCATCGCATAGAATCACCAGTTATTATGGCTGGATCAGGTGGACAAAACAATATGTCCATTGATGTAGAAGATGATCCTAACGATCTTTTCGAAGAAACATTCCGTTCTAAACAAACCAAGAAGGGTTTGTGGGATTAAGATGAATAAATGAGTCTATAAAAGGGAGGTTTGCCACTTCAAACGTGGCAAACCTCTCCTTGTGAACTCAACGCTCTGTGCGGTTTGCATGATGTCTAACGCGCAATAGTTAAATATATTGGTGTCGTTACTGACGAGGTGAATGCGATTGTTTCAGGATAACTATATATAATTAAGGTGTAAAACAAGATCAAAAATTCTCATTTATGAAAAAGAAATTAGTTACGGCTCTCATAGCTCTCGGTTGCACCATGACCATTCAGGCGCAAGAGGTGCATTTCTTGAGCAATAATCATAGTCTCTATCGCATCAACAGCGACAATCAAAGCAAGAAGTATCTCTTGCTCCCTGTCCAGGAGAGTGCGGAGATTGCCAATATCAAGGTGATTGCCTGCACCAAGCAGGTGAAGGCCTTGAATGTTCGTTTGGCAAAAGACCACATCGATTCTTACGTGCCACTCTATATGGATGAGTTTGCCGGCTTGAAGGGCTTGGCTCTCGATATTCATGTGAATGGCGATTATAGCAAGGAGGGCTTGAATGCCCTCACTTGCTGGAAGAACATGAAGTTCTCTGACTCTTTCGATATGAAGAATCGTGAGCAGTATCGTCCGGTTTATCACCATACCCCTGCCTACGGTTGGATGAACGACCCTAACGGTATGTTCTATAAAGATGGTGTATGGAATCTCTATTTCCAGCACAATCCATACGGATCGCAGTGGGAGAATATGACTTGGGGACATTCTACTTCCACCGACCTGGTGCACTGGAAGTTCCAGGGTGATCCTGTTCAGGCAGATGCTTTGGGTACAGTCTTCAGTGGATCGGCTGTGGTTGATAAGGAGAATACTTCCGGCTTCGGCAAGGGTGCTGTCATCGCACTTTATACTTCGGCTGGTGAAAGCCAGACTCAGAGTATGGTTTACAGTACCGATAATGGCAAGACTTTTACCAAATATGAGGGCAACCCGGTTATCACCAGCAATGTGCCAGACTTCCGTGATCCTCACATGTTCTGGAATGAAGACATCAAGAAGTGGAATATGATTCTGGCTGCTGGTCAGCACATGGAAATCTATTCTTCTGATAACTTGAAGGATTGGAAACTCGAAAGCTCTTTTGGTGAGACATACGGAAATCATGGTGGAGTTTGGGAGTGTCCAGACTTGATGAAGATGAAGGTTCGTGGCACTAACAAGGAGAAGTGGATGCTCATCTGCAACATCAACCCTGGTGGTCCGTTCGGCGGTTCTGCTACCCAGTATTTCATCGGCGATTTCGACGGACATAAGTTCACTTGCGAAAGTAAACCGGAGGTTACCAAGTGGATGGATTACGGTAAGGACCATTACGCCACTGTTACTTTTGACAATGCTCCTGAGGGGCGTCGCGTGGCTATCGCCTGGATGAGCAACTGGCAGTATGCCAACCAGGTTCCAACCCTGCAGTATCGTTCGGGCAACTCCATTCCTCGCGACTTAGGTCTCTTCGAGTATAAGGGTGAAACTTATTGCAGCGTGGTTCCATCTCCTGAAATGACAGCGGCAAGAAGCAAGAAGGCCACCAAGTCTCTCTCTGAATCTTGCGAGATGGTTGTGAATCTGAAGGGAAATGCCACTATCACCTTGAGCAACGACAATGGCGAGAAGGTGGTTATGCTATACGATGCCAAGGCAGAAACCTTCTCTATGGATAGAACCAAGAGCGGTAAGATGGATTTCAGCAATGACTTTGCTGCTACTACAAAGGCTCCAACTTACGGCAAGATCAGCCAGCTCCGCATCTTCATCGACAAGAGCAGCATTGAGGTTTTCGATGCAGAAGGCAAGATGGCAATGACCAATCTCGTGTTCCCTACCAAGCCTTACAACAAGGTTACTGTAAAGGGAAAGGGTAAGTACCAGGTTTACGACATCAAGTAACTTCATCTGTTAAGAACTGAATCTATAACACAATTGTTTCTTAGGCTGTTACAGATGTAACAATGCAACAAAAATGGTAGTCGATGAACGATATTTTATAATGCTATATACCGTTTATCGCTACCTTTGCACCAGCAAAATAGAAACAATAACGCTAACAATTATGAATAAATCATCAAAATTATCAATCATCCCGGTGATGCTCTGTTTCTTCGCCATGGGATTTGTAGATTTGGTAGGCATCGCCTCCAACTACGTAAAGGAAGATCTCAACCTCAATGATGCAACAGCCAATCTGTTTCCATCCTTGGTATTCTTCTGGTTTCTCATCTTCTCGGTTCCTACAGGAATCCTGATGAATAAGATAGGTAGAAAGAAGACAGTACTTCTGTCTTTGCTTGTTACCGTTATCTCCCTCCTTTTGCCCATCTTTGGCGAAAACTTCGAACTGATGCTCGTGTCATTCTCTTTGCTCGGCATCGGAAATGCATTGATGCAGACTTCCCTGAACCCGCTGGTTTCTGTGGTCACATCAGGTAAGAACCTTGCCTCTACCTTGACTTTCGGTCAGTTTGTCAAGGCAATCGCTTCCTTCCTGGCTCCATACATCGCTATGTGGGGTGCCATGGCAAGCATTCCAACCTTCGGTTTGGGCTGGAGAGTTCTCTTCCCAATCTATATGGTTATCGGAATCGCAGCCACCTTCTTCCTGGCAGGTACGCCTATCGAGGAAGAGAAGAACGAGGGTAAGGCTTCTGGCTTTGGCGAGTGCTTCAAGTTGCTCGGCAAACCTATCGTGTTGCTTTCCTTCATCGGTATCATGTGCCATGTGGGCATCGATGTAGGTACCAACACCACAGCTCCTAAGATTCTGATGGAGCGTTTGGGATGGACGCTGAATGAGGCAGCCTTCGCTACATCGCTCTACTTCATCTTCCGTACCATCGGATGTTTCACCGGTACAGTCTTCCTCCGCATGATGAAGACCCGCACTTTCTTCCTCATCAGCGTAGTGATGATGGCTCTGAGTATGATTGGCATGTGGGTAGGAGAGAGCAAGATGATGCTCTATATCGCCATCGCCCTGGTGGGATATGGCAACTCTAATGTATTCTCCATGATTTTCTCTCAGGCTCTGCTTGCTATGCCTGATAAGAAGAACGAGGTGAGTGGATTGATGATCATGGGACTCTTCGGCGGTACCGTCTTCCCTTTGATTATGGGATTTGCCAGCGATGCTATCGGTCAGGTAGGTGCTGTGGCTGTCATGGCTGTAGGAGTTGTTTATCTCTTCACTTATATCCGCAAGTTGTAATATCGTTCATATATAATAAGGTGTAATTATGGAAACAAAGAATTTGAATACAAAATATTGTGTAGGTTTGGGTGAGATTCTCTTTGATGTTCTCCCTAGTGGTTCTCAACTCGGCGGTGCTCCTGCCAACTTCGCTTACCATGCCGGCCAGCATGGCTTGCATTCTGTAGCCGTCAGTGCCATTGGTAAGGATGCACTGGGTGAAACAGCCCTCCGCATTCTTGATGAGAAAAAGTTGAAGTATGTAATGCCAGTGGTAGATTATCCTACAGGCACTGTTCAGGTGCAGCTCGATAAGGAGGGCGTTCCTACTTACGATATCAAGCAGAATGTGGCTTGGGATAACATTCCGTTCACCACCGACATCAGAGAGGTTGCTACCAATTGTGGTGCTGTATGCTGGGGCTCATTGGCTCAGCGCAGCGAGGTGAGCCGCAAGAGCATCTATCAGTTCCTCGACCATACCCCGGAGGATTGTCTGAAGATTTTCGATATCAATCTCCGTCAGAACTTCTATACTCCTGAGGTGATTACCGAGAGCCTGAAGCGCTGCAATGTGTTGAAGATTAACGATGAGGAGTTGATTACCATCGGCCG
>JAJVTK010000025.1:0-55348 GCA_021622245.1 Segatella copri
CCAACGTGATAAATATGAATATTATATGTGATAATTTATTTTTACTTATGTTCATAGCTTAACACATTTAATTTTTTTAATTTAATATGCCAACAGGATTTAACGATACTTTACTCTATTCCTCTTCTCACATCCCTTGGCGTAACTCCATACTTTTTACGGAAGGCGTGATAGAAGCTTGAAGTATGTTCAAAGCCGCAGCTGAAGGCTATATCGTCTATGCTCATTTTTGGGTCGGTCTCGAGCAGATGGCGAGCACGCTTCATCTTGATATTCAGAATGAACGAGGCTGGCGAACTGCCCGTGAGCGTAACTATCTTGCGATGGAACTGTCGTGGACTCATGCACATCTTTTCTGCGAGCGTATTCACGTTAAGCTGCTGTTTGTCCATAAGCAGATAGATATGATCCACCGTCTTGGCGAGGAAACGGCGCTCAGTGTCCGTCAGCTGTACCTCATCCTGCTGTTCCTTCGTATGAGTAGCATTGTTGCTAAACTTGCTGCGCAGCGAGCGCTGGCGGTCGAGCAGACGCTCCACTACAGTGCGCAACTCGTCCACGTTGAACGGTTTGGCTAAATAGGCATCTGCACCAGCCTCGAAGCCCTTGATGCGATCTTGGTCTGAAATCTTTGCCGTGACGATGACGATAGGTATGTGATTCACCACATCGTTGGAGCGTATGCGTCGGCACAGTTCCAAACCGTCCATGCCCGGCATCATCAAGTCGGTTATAATCAGGTCGGGTACGAGGTTGATGGCCTTCTGCCATCCGTCCTCTCCATTAGTAGCGTAAGCCACAGCATAGCGTTCGCTTAGCACTTCGCCGATGTACGTCGCAATGTCGCGATTGTCCTCTATCACAAGCATTTTGTACTGGCTGTCCTCTGCATCGGTATCTGTTAGTATTTTTTCCTCTGTAGGCAGAATAGGCGTGTTGTCCATAGGCTGTTCGTTGAGTTTCACGTTGCACTCGTTTGTTATAGGAATTTCGATGTGAAACGTCGTTCCATACCCCCCCTGCTCCTGACATTGATCTTGCCGTTCAATGAGTCAATCACCTGCTTTACGAGTGCCAGTCCAATGCCTGTACCAATATTCATAGAGTCGGTTACTCCCTGATAGAATGGATTGAACACATTGTTGGCAGTCTCTTTGTCCATACCCTCTCCCGTATCGCTTACCTCTATAAGGAGATTGCTGTCTTCGTGCCACATGGCAACGGTGATTTTACCATGTTCGGGCGTGAATTTAAATGCATTGGACAGGAGGTTGTTGAATACCTTGTTGATATAGTCGGGAACGAAGTCCATCGTCACGGGTTCCTTCACAAACAGCTGCAGATCGATGTTCTTGCTGCATGCATAGTTGCGATAGGTGTCCACCAGCATCGAAACGTAGGTGGTGATGTTGCCGTTGCGCCAGTCGGGGTTGCCCATCTTCGACTTAATTTTCGAAATATCAAGCAACTGGTTGATGAGCGTCAGCAGGTTGTTTCCCTGTTGCTCGATGGCATAGACGTCCTGTTTCAGTTCGTCTGGGGATTTATTAGGCAGTTCGCGGCTCAAACCGAGAATCACAGTGAGTGGTGTGCGAAACTCATGGGTGATGTTTGTAAAGAAACTCTCGCGCATTTCGGCAAGGCTTTTCAGGGCCAGGTGGTTGCGACGGTGTATGCGCTGTACGAAGTAGAACACCACCAGTGTACCAATCAGTATTATTATAATGATTATGAAGACGATGGTGTTGGTGAATCGTGCCGACTGCTCGTTCTTCAGGTTTGTATTGACCTCGTTTATCGCCCGAGCCTGAATGTTGCGTTCTATGAGCAGTCCTGCGTTCTGTATGCGGTTCAGTTTCTCCATATCGACGACGCTGTCTTCCATGGCTGCTGCCTTCTCGTGCGCCGTCAGCGCCGCACTGTAGTTGCCCTTGCGTTTGTATAGTTTATAATATAAGTTATAAACCTCAGCTAAATGTTCATGCGAATTGATGGCGCGTGCAGTGTGCAGCGCCTTGTCCAGATATTCCTGTGCCTTGGTGTCGTTGCCCATTTGGGTGTATATACCAGCCAGAGCAATGAGCGGATTCATTGCGTGCCACTCGTCTTGTGACGACTGCAACTGCTGATAAGCCTTGTCATACTCCGAAATGGCTTTTTCATAGTCGTGCTCTTTCTCGTGTAGCTCACCGAAATAAATGTGGCATAGTGCCACACCGAGTGTGTTGCCAGCCTGCAGATTCAGTCCCATGGACTGGCGATAGTACCTCCATGCCGAGTCCAACTGTTCACGGTGGCTGAAAATAAAACCGATGTTGGCATAGTTGATGGCTTGTCCTAAGGCACTGTTCAATTCCCGTTCGCCTGCTAATGCCAGTCGCAGCGCACTGTCGGCACGTGCGTAGTTGCCCAGGGTGAGATAGATGTTGCCCAGTCCATTGAGCGATACCACGCGGTTTTTCCTGGCAGTAAAAGATGTGTCGGCAGACTCTTTGCAGATAGCGAAAGCGCGGTAATGGTAATCTTGAGCCATGTCGAGCATTCCCATTCTCCGATAGACGGTGCCGATATTGTTCAGAGCCTGCACGATCTCTAATGTATCGCCTAAGGTCTCCGCCTGCTTCAGTCCCTCGCTGTGTACCTTCAGTGCCTCGTCAAATCTACTGTCGTTGCGCAGCTCTTTCCCCATCGCTCTGTAGGCAACGATGCTGCCTAACATATTTCCCTCACGCTCCATGCGTTTCTGTATCATGGAGAGTGTGTCAATATTATGAGAAGAGGAGACGATACTGTCCATAGCTTTGCGCTCGGCAAGGGATATCTTCGCTGGTTTCTGTCCACAGGAAACCAGCATTACATATATAATAAGGTACCACACAAGAGTGGCTGTGCTATGTCTTAGATTGTACATAAGCGAGGATTATTGGGTTTTTGTGCAAAGTTAACGAATTAAGTGGAAATATCGGAGATTTTTACTGATATAGACCGATTTTTTAAAATTAATTAATACAAATTGTTTGCTAAACCCAAAATAAAATAGAAAAAAATACAGTAATGAGGGTAAAACTTATCACTCTGACACACCACAGAAATCACAACGATTCTACGTTTTTGTGTTCTTGATGTTTTGCTGAAAATCAGCAACTTACGCTGTTTTTATGTCCGATTAGAACAATCCTGTTCATATTAAAAAGTCCGATTATCACATATTTTTGTCCGATTTACATAAGATACTTAGCAGAATTTATGTCTAAATTTGCAGCACCAAGACTAAGACAGATTGGTAGCATTAAAAGAGAAAACAATCGGTGTAAGTTCGGGGCGATGTACCTCCGTATCACTTCCGGCTATGCAGCGACATAAACATTCAAGTAACAAATGGCATCGGGGGCTGCCAACAAAAACCAGAAGTATTATGAAAACTATTTACTCAACTCTCTTCGAGAAAGGACAACATTCCTTTTCTCTACAATCATTGATGCGAACCATGTTGCTTTGCTTCTTCATCGCTGCGGCAACTAACGGACAGGCTCATGAAGTGGACAACATCGACTATGATCTCTACACCGACGGAACGGCATGGGTGGCGGATGGCAAGAAGGCTCAGGGCGACGTTACGATTCTGTCGAAAATAGAAGTTGACGGCAAGGAGTACACGGTGGTTGGGATTAGTGCCAACGCCTTCTATAACAACAGGAGCATCACCTCTGTCACGTTGCCCGACAATCTGAAGTACATTTACGACGGAGCTTTTTCATACTGCAGGAATCTTGAAAACATCAACAATATCCCCAAACATATCGAGAATCTTGGGGCGGTATTCTCCGGAACAAAGTTCCTTACCAACGGCATCAAGAATGAATTTTTCGTTTTCTCCGACTGGCTTATAAAATACACGCCCCAAGGCGAAACAGCCAAGGTGACAGTTCCCGAAGGCATATTCGGAATATCTGCAGACGCACTGACAGATGCCGATAACACGGTAGTCTTGCCAAAGTCGTTGCGAGCAGTGTCGGCAACGGCATTCAACTCCAACCTGAAGCACATTGACACTGGCGACAATCCCGTGTACGCCTACAAGGACGGCATACTCTTTTGCGAAGGTACGGCGACCTTCTACAAGAACGGACGTTTGCAAAAAGACAAAGTATCGGTAGATGGCATGTGGGCGGATGTCATTTTAAGCAATGCCGTGAAGAATGGTGTCCTTCTGATTCCTGGCAAAGTGGAAACGGCAGGCAACGTCGTTAAAACAGTTGGGGGTGTGAGAAAAGGTCATCTGCCCGGATTGACCTGCGAGAAACTCATCGTGGACGAAGGAGTGAAATATATCACCGGCTATGCTTTCGTATACTATAAACCATTGCAATATGTTGACCTCCCTTCTACGCTTATAAACATCGGAGGCTGTGCGTTTGACGCAAAAATCGAGTCGTTGGTATGCCGCATGCCACAACCCATGGAAGTGCCTTCTAACTTCATTTATTATATAAAGGAGTTCAATTCCAAGGTGTACGTTCCAAAAGCATTGCTCGACACCTACAAGACGACGGAGACCTATTGGAACATTATTCCTGCCGAAAACTTCTACCAGATAGAGGGGAACGTGCCAGAATCTGGCATATTGGCATCGGTGAAGCCTATAGAGAGTGTCGGCAAAGCTACCGTGAAAGCCATCTATACGCTAAACGGCACAAAAGTGAACTCTCTGCAACACGGAATAAACATCGTGAAAATGAGCGACGGCACCGTGCGCAAGGTGATAAACAACGGTTATAAAAATCGTTGATTATAAAACCCGAACATAAAAGGTTTGGCACGCGGAATTCGCAGATACAACAACAGGGGGGTGCGTCACAGACTTATGACACACCCTCCTTTTTAACGATTTGTTTCCTTCTGTGATGAGTTTTCCTGTATTTATCGAAAAAAGGATTTTGAGAGAATATTCGGGTGTAAGGCTCTGTATGTTCTTAACCTAGCTAAAGATGGGATAGACTTGCGCCAAATAGTGAAGGAATAGTAGCTGATTTGGTGTAACTACCTATAATTATATAATGTAAAACTAATAAATTTCCAACACCCTTATGAAGATTCATATCAGAATGGGCGAAGATCATTTGCCTTAAAAACTACCATATGCAACAAGGTTGTGTGCGGACACCGTTTGCTAGAAGTCCTTTCCCCAACGATAGGTAAACGTGACTTGTTCTTTATCATTAACATTCTAACAAGAAAAGGAAAATGTCGTTAGAAGAAATTTTTGCCCAGGCAATTCTGACTGGTGGAGTAACCATACTGAATTGCTCTGTAGTCATTGGTAGCAATGCGCAGGTGAGTGATTTTTTGCAGAATACAGCTGCTGGTACCCAAAATCTTAAAGTAGACCAGGAAATCAAGGTGGACCCCAGACTCAAGACAGAGAAGGCTGCCCTGATATGGAAAACACTGGCAGAACATAAGTATATTCATACTGTGGGCTCTTGGTATGTATGGGATCGTACGCAGGCTGAGTATGGATATATGGTGTATATCGTAGCCGATATTCTGGGAGTGAAGCACCCTGCTAACAATACTATCATGTGGAAACCTTTTCAAGCCCTATTCTTGAATGCTTCGCATATCGAAGGTGTGGCTAAAGCATCGGTGAGCAATAACATATCACAGTTTAGTAATTATAATGCCTGGTGTAATGAGGCAAAAAATATTCGAAGAATTTTATTGGAATATATCTCTTGATTTTCAGATACTTATAGCTGATATAATCGTATAATATTATATAACTGTTATAAAGATAACATTTTACTTCTTAGTACCTTTGCCCCCGTAATCAGATGCACAGGCGTCTGGTTGCGGGGACTTTGCGTATTGCGGGTTCTCAATCTTTTAATACATTTACAAAGTTATGAAGAAAGCAACTAGCAAGAAGCTGCTCAATGCAGTAAAGGTGGACGGTGCAGTAATCACCGAGGAGAATGGTAACGTATCAGTGCGCAAGGCGCCATGGAACGAGACGGAGGTAATCAGTGACAAGCCGCGGGTAATCAGGGGCAGGATGATATTCTCGGGTGGCGAGAATGGGCGAGGCGACTGGGTGGACTTCAAGCCTTATGTGCAGGGCAAGCGAGAGAAGCCCTTCACGGAGATTCTCAAGACCAAGCACGGGGTGGTGCGCACTAGCAAGCGAACCGTGCAGGTGAACTATGCCTTCTCCAAGGACATGAGCAAGGCGGAGATTCTGCGCTGCCTCAAGGGTGAGCACCAGGAGATGGTGAAGGCTATCAAGCCCTTCAAGGAAAATGTGGAGTGGGAGGACTATAAGGAGTAATAGATAATGTATAATTAATAATGTATAATTAAGCATGAACCACTTTATTGCAATGAATCCTCAGCGTGGGGGCAATAAGGGCAGCGCTAGCTGCCTGCCCCTGGCTGAATATGACAAGCTGATAGCTCAGCCTTGGCTCCACGATATGGTGGAGCAGATACGTGGGGGCAATGACAAACTGAAGGGGCTGATGCCCTTCCGCTGCGGCCACTACAGCCGATTCCTCAAGAATCATCGCTCGCAGAAGGATGCTGACCCTACGAGTTTCCTCTTCCAGACCACCATCGACATCGATGATAAGGAGCTGGTGGGTATCGCCATCGAAATGGCAAGGCAGCTGAATTGCTCCGACTCCATCTGGAATGGAATGCTACTGCATCTGGAATACTCGGCGAGAAAGAAGCTGCATATCGACATCCGAATGCCGATAGGTATGACTATCGAGGAGACGCAGAGAGCGTATTGTAAGGCACTTGGCGTGCCCTGCGATGAGAGTTGCTTCACCCCAGAGAGAATCCTCTTTATCACGGATCAGGACTCGGAGATCTATCGCTCCAAGGACTGGTATGCCGTGCTTCCTGCCGATGAGCTGAAGGCTCGCAGAGAGGCTTATCTGAAGCGTGGTCTCACCATTGACGGAAGACGGCAACAGGGCACTCAACCCCAACCATTCAACATTCAACACTCAACATTCAACACTCAACAAAATATTCCTGACGGATTACCAACCTCTGGTACCGCCAGCGAGAAGAGCCTGGTAGCCTTCGACCTCTTCACGGAGTCGGCAGGACTGAAGAATGTGAATATCGATACTGAGGGCTCTCGCCACTCCTCATTGCTAGCCATTATGAGCGCAGGAGCGAGCAGGGTGATGAGTGAGGAAGAACTGAGAAGAGTAGTGGCAGTGAAGATGCCTAGCTTCGCCCAAGAGCGTGACTGCCAGCAGCTGATCCATGACTTCTATGAGAAATATGGAGACAGTTCGAAGCCATTCTCTAGAGATGTGATCCGCATCAATGCGCAGGCGGAGACTCAGGCTAATCAATTAAGAATTAATAATGAAGAATTAAGAATTCAAGGCGCAAGTGCAGGTAATCAAACAGTTCAAAGTTCAAACCTCAATGTTCAAAGTTCCGAAGATGATTACCCCGCTCCGCCCGAGATGCCGAAGAAGCTGCCTAAGCTCGTGGAGCTCCTCGTGTCTCAGACACCAGATATCTATAAGCCTGCCGTAGCCCATGCCATCTTTCCACCGCTAGCCACCCACCTCTGCCGCACCTATTTTAATAACATCGACAATGTGGAGCATGAGGCTACGCTAATGTGTTGTCTCTTAGCTGGTACGGGCGCAGGAAAGAACTGCGTGCAGATGCCTATCAACCTGATTATGGAAGACATCAGAAAACGAGACAAAGATAACCTGAAACGAGAGAAGGAGTGGAAGGATGAGGTGACAAGAAAAGGTGCTAACAAGGATAAGCGTAAGCGACCTGAAAACCTCGTGATCCAGGAGATAGACGCCGATATGACCAACCCTGCCTTCGTGATGCGTACCGCCGAGGCGCAGGAGCATTTCCTCTATACTGCTCTCAACGAGATAGACCAGTTTGATAACCTAAGGGGCATTGGCAACCAGCAGTTTCGTATCATGTGCCTCGCCTTCGACCCTGGTAATCAATATGGACAAACCCGAGTGGGCACGCAGAGTGTTACGGAGCGGGTAACCATCCGGTTTAACTGGAATGCCTCGACCACCATCAACAAGGGTATCCGATATTTCTCCAAGGTATTGACCGATGGTCCTATCTCTAGAATCAACTTCTGTACTATCCCAGAGCGTGATATAGGAGCCGAGATGCCTGTCTATGGCACATACGATGACACATTCAGAGAGAACTTAAAACCCTATATCGAGCATCTTAACATGGCTTCTGGTACTATCAATTGCCCTGAGGCTTTCGCCTTGGCACAGAAGCTGAAAGAGGAGAATGCCGACTTTGCCCGTATGAGCCAAGACAGGGTTTACGAGAACCTCTCGTTCAGAGCCAATGTCATTGCCTATCTGAAGGCTTGCGTGCTCTATGTGGCGAATGGTTGCCAATGGGAATCCGAGATAGAGGAGTTTGTGCGCTGGAGCGAGCAGTATGACCTGTACTGCAAGATGAGATTCTTCCGAGATGCTATCGTGAAGTCGGAGCAGGAGGGAGTGAAGTCGAGCAAAAGAGGGCCTTCCAATATGCTGCAACTTCTGCCAAATGAGTTCTCTTATCAGCAGGCTGAGCAGTTGAGAAGCGACTTGGGGCTGGATACCAAGGGCACCCGACGGATGATAGCCACCTGGGTGTTCAGAAAGTATATCGTGAAAGTGGAGGCAGGCGAACAAGGCGTTAATGCTGGTAATAACAAAGCTGATAACAGCCATTGCAATTACAATTACGGTAATTACAGTTTTTATCGCAAGCTATGTTTTCTCAAAAAAGAATCTAAATAGAAACAATTATGGAAATCGTACTCAAAAGAATAGCTAAGCAGAATACTTACACCATAGGGCGTATGTATATCCTGAAGGACGAGGAGGTGGAGCGCAAGGTGAACTATACGCTCAATAAGGACCAGAAGCGCAGCTTCTGCCATGTGGTAGATGTGGGCAAGCTGGACGGGGAGCACTACTTCTGCGATACCCTGGAGCCTACGTGGCGCAACCTGCTGGGCATCACCCTGTTGCCCCAAGAGGAGAATGTGCGCCTGGGGCGAGTGTCGGGGAAGAAGGCGCAGAAGATGAAAGGTAAGACTGCCATACCCGAGGGCACCTATCCGCTGCTCATCACCAAGTCGCCGAGATTCAAGCAGTGGCTGCCCCTGCTGCAGGGCGTTCCTGGCTTTGAGGGCATCCGCATCCATGCCGGCAACTACCCCGATGATACGCAGGGCTGCATCCTGCCGGGCGAAAACAAACTCCGAGGCATGGTGGAAAACTCCCGCATCTGGCTGCATCGCCTCGTCAATGCCATCACGGCGGCGAGAGACCGAGGCGAGAGCATCTGGATCACCATCATCTAGTAGCCGAAGTTCTCCGAGCGGCGGCATTGCCTCTAATGCAGCCCACGCTCGGAGAGCGAGGGCTGCTACCTATGTGGTATGCTTTTGTTTTTATTGCTCATTGGCTTCATCACATGCTACCATCTCGGCTCCTCGATATATCACAACGAGTTTATGGAGCGTGGTGGTCTTGACGGACTCCCTCACGATGTCGCTATCGGCATATCGGCATATTTGCGCTGAGGCATCCTTGAAGAGTTGCTTCACCTGCTCGTCGGTGGTGCTGGACTTGCAATATTTCAATTCGATGATGTACGAGTCTACCATGTCCTTATAGATGTCACATAACGGACAAAGGAAGATGTCGGCATAACCACCATCATTATCCAACTCTGAGATAGGACGGTAGAAGCGATTCTGGGATGTCATTGCCAGGGTAAAGCCATGCACGAATGCCTCTCCCTTCTGCTTGTCTCGCTGAGAAGAATAACGCTTCAAACTGTCTGCGATAAAGTCAAAGTATGCTCTGTAGTCGCCATGATAAGCCAATCGACTCTCCAATTTGCCTTTTCCGTAGGTGTCGTATGTCAAGTCGTTTTCCTCGTATGTGTTTAGTAGATAAGTATACATTTGGTCTCGCACCACTTCATTAGGAATGATAAACTTAGTGTCACCATCACTGGTTCCGTCTATCGTTAACATACCGAAATAGAAAAGCAGGCTTACAAAATTATCTGGGTCATTGATGCGCTCAGCAGGGAAGTGCTCCACCAACTTGCCTGTTACATATCCCTTGGTTACCAACTGCTGGATGATGCTGGCATCATGGGCAAACTCCTTGTCATGACGGATGAGCATGCGTATCTTGTCATAGTCGATACGGATGTTACTTTCTATCATGGAATCAGGAATGTCATAATCATTGTGGATGTAGTTGTCCAAGAAATTGAGCACCATCACAGAATTATACATTGTGGTCTTGCCATATCTTTTGATAGAAAAGCAATAATTGTCATACCAAGGTTTCATCTCTTTAATGAGTTCATCTACAGTATGATTGAAAGGCAGCACGCTGGAATAATACTCCAACATCTCACGCACTTCCTCTTCCGTGAATCCTGTCATCTCATTAAACTGAGGATGTAATGAATAGTTGGTTCCGATGTTGAAACCACTTGTCAGGTCATCCATCGTAACAGGACTGACACCCGTCACGAAGATACGCCCCAAACTTGTGACTGATGCACCCTTGATGGTATCAAAGAACTTACGCAGATACCCCTCACCATGTGTTTGCTGACGATAGTTGCCTTCATGCGCTTGGTTGGCAAGTATCTGATTGGTGAAATGATCATATTCATCAATGAAGAGGTAAATCTTCTGATTGGTCTTTTGGCATTGTCCGTCAAGATAGCTCAACTGTGAAACTGCATCTTTCTGTTGATTTAAGCCTTCCTTAGTGCCTTCGGGCAATAGGTGAGAGTAAAGATCTACGAAAAGGTTGAAACGGATACTGCAATAATTGTCCATGCCCTGCTGATAATCGTCCAAACCGCCAACTATTTGGGCAAAGTTAAGATGAAGAACCAAATACTGGTTGCGCTCAGGCGTAGGGTTTTGTCCAATATACAGTTTGCCAAAAATGTCCTCGAAGGCATCTTTCTTATTGACATCATAGTAATTTTCGAGCATGGAGAGGGTAAGGGTCTTGCCAAAACGGCGAGGCCTAATGTAGAAGAAGTATTTGTTAGCCTCTTCTATATCCTCGATAAAAGGTGTTTTGTCAACATAGTAACAATCATCTTTTATCACATCCTCAAAGTTTTGCATACCGTATGGTATGCGCTTGCGATAGATTCGCTTTCTTCTTTCTTTTACTACCATAGCTCTATGATTATTAATAAGATGCTGCAAAGGTACTATTTTTATTTGACAAAGCCAACGATGAGAGGATTTTTTTCAACGTTTTGTTTTAACTTTCTCAGTTTCTCGGAGTCTAAGGAGTGTAAGCATGGCAGGCTATGCTACATTGACGGGTTCATACCTCTTCTTATCATCGTTTGACACCTCTTACGGCCTGGCTCTCTAACGGATTCTCCGGCCAGAAATGCTTAGGGTAACGGCGCTTCAGTTCCTTGCGGACTTCGAAATAAGTGCCTTGCCAAAAACTTGCGAGATCCTGAGTAAGCTGAACGGGCTTGAAACCGGGAGATAACAACTCAAGCAGAAGGGGCTGTCTGCCAGCATCGACAGTGGGTGTTGATGTCATTCCGAAACACTCCTGAAGCCGCACACTCAGAACCGGGGCTTCGGCCCCCTGGCGGTAATCGATGCGGATATTGCTGCCCGATGGTACACGGATGTGGGTGGGAGCAAGGCGGTCTATCTCCTGCTGAAGCTCATAAGGAAGGATGTTCCAAAGGATTTCGCACAGGTTGAGTTTCTTCAGCTCAGCTACTGTCGTTTTCATCTTGCCGCCCTCTTCAAGATAGAATGGGAGCCACGCTTGGGCTGTTGTCAGGAGATGCTCTGTAGACAGGTCAGGAATCTCCAGTTCCGGATGCCACTCAGCTACTTGCGCCACGCGCTGTTGCAGACGATGAACCGATTCGTTCCAGTCGAACATGCTGAGTCCGTCTTTTCTGGCAGCTTCGCAGATAATATTAGAAACAGTCTCTCGGTTGGCATTCTGTATCGGCTTGCTGTCTATGATTAGTGCTCCTATCCGTGTTTCCTGTTGCATCTTTACTGCCAGCGCTTTGCTGTCCCATGAAATATTCTCGCAGGTTTGTGCCGGCAAGTTCTTCCAGTTGACGGGGGCTGAGAGAAATACTCTTCCTTTACGTCTCTGTGCGGGATTGGATGATGAGGTTGAAGATAGGTTGAGTGATGCGATGGCAAGCCATTCGTTTGCTGCCATGCTGTCGCACGGGTCGATGAAAATCGTGTTGCCATTCGACATCTTGAAGTTGCCCGCATGGTCGGTGGCATGGGCGATGCGCTCAGGGTAGGCTAGGGCGATGAGATGGCCCACTTCCTCAGCATCAATTGGCTCGTTGTCTTCTTTGATACGCAGCATCTTCCTGTATTCCTGGGCAATCTGAGCGATACGGTTCCAGCGTCCCAGATTCTTCTTGCAGCGCGCGGAGCGGAGGATAGAAAGGCGGAGCGTCATGTCTGAATCTTCATTTTCGCTCATCGGATCTTTCTCTTCCAGCAGCGCTGCAATGTCGCAGGCAAGGGCTTGGCTTGAAGGAGAATCGCTGCTGATTATCATCTTGGCGATTCGCGGATGACAAGGAAGTTGAGCCATTCTGCTGCCTTCTGCGGTGATGCTGCCACTGAGAGCGTGAGTATCATGATCAGGAGTGAGGGCGTTGAGCGACATAAGAAGTTGCTGTGCCAATACGAGGTTGCCCTTGGGAGGAAGGGTGAGCCAAGGCAGCAGTTCCGGTTTGTTTTCGCCGAAAGCTGCAATGTCGAGAACCAGCGAAGAGAGATCTGCATCCAGTATTTCGGGCAACCGCTGTTCTGGCATCAGATGTTCAGAGGTCTGTGTCCAAAGCCGGTAACATACGCCTGATGTGATTCTGCCCGCACGTCCCCTTCGTTGCGTAGCCATGTCCTGACTGATACGAACGGTTTCGAGATGACTCAAGCCTGTACGGGCATCATAAACCTGTTTTCGGCAGAGTCCGGAATCCACAACGATTCTTACTCCTTCGATGGTGAGAGAAGTTTCGGCGATAGGAGTGGCCAGTACGATTTTCCGTTCACCCGGTTTGGAAGGAGCGATGGCGAGCCGCTGCTTTTCAGGCGAAAGGTTGCCGTAGAGTGGATAGATTTCCGTTGAAGATAAGGCAGAACGAAGCAGTTCTTCGCATTTCATGATTTCTCCCTGTCCCGGCAGAAAGGCAAGAATGTCACCTTCCTGGTTTCTGAAAGCCTGACAGATGGTGGCTGCCATTTCCTGCGCTACCTGATATCTGTCGATGTCGTGGTCTGCATAAATGGTTTCTATCGGAAACATTCTGCCTTTACTCTCGATAAGCGGAGCCTGAAGTGCCTGGCAGATGATAGAAGCATCGATTGTTGCTGACATGATAATGAGCTTCAGGTCGGGGCGGATGATTTCCTGTGTTTGCCGGGCCAGCGCTAACGCCAGATCGGAATTGATGCTGCGCTCATGAAACTCATCAAAGATGAGGCACGAAACGCCTTCGAGCGTAGCATCATTGACCAGCATTCGGGTGAGAATGCCCTCGGTTAGGACTTCGATGCATGTTTCTTCCGAAACCTTGCTTTCGAATCTTACCCGATAGCCGATGGTTTTTCCCACGGGTTCTCCCAGAATCTGTGCCATCCGTTCGGCTATCTGGCGAGCAGCCAGGCGGCGCGGCTCGAGCATCAGAATCTTACCCTGACTTTTAAGATGATTATGGATGAAACCTTCCAAAGCCTGATTACTCATGCCCCGCAGAATGGTGAGCGGAAGGAGGGTAGATTTACCGGCTCCAGGAGGAGCTGTAATAACAAGGTTAGCCGACTCCATCAATGCTTCATTGACAGAGTCGGCTATCTGGTAAGCTGGCAGATGACCAGCCTGCTGTTCTATTCTATCTAAGTTCATTTCTTCTTATTTCACAAACTTCAGATTTCTTTTATTTCACAAATTTCAGAATCTCTTTACTCTTTCTGCCCTTTTTGGCAGGAATCGGCATGAAACCTTCTGTGAGTCCTGTTTTATCTGTCATGGTCTGGAAAACGGAGGCGGCATAGGAAGAGAGTTTCTTCTCTGCCAGTTCTTGCTTGATAGCATCCTCATCATAATCATCAGCATAGAGCAGAGTGTGCAAATCGTCAAGATATTTTTGCGGAATATTCTGATGCGGCATGCGGCTTTTTATCTGCATGATTTGTGCGATGATTGCCTGTTTGGTTTGGGCAGCGATGGCTTCTGCCTTTTGCTGCTCGAAGACTGCCAGCGTCTCCTCATCCGTCTCCTGCCAGTTTTGCATCATGGCTTCGGTTGTGGTAAGATGACTGTAGCCTGCATAGCGAATCAGGGCGATGCGCTTGTTCCAACCCTTCTTTTCGAGATAGCTTTTCTCCATAGGGGTAGTAGCTACTACGAGGTTAGCTTTGGTGTACATGGCTTTCTGATACATAGACTGTTGCAGTGAACGCTTCAAGTAAGGGTTCTTGCAGTTTCTCTCAGAAATATCGCCTAGTGGACAAACGATGTAGGGAATGTCCATCTGCTTTGCTTTCTTGGCTATCTGGGCTCCCTGCCATGTCCATGCTCCTATAATCAACACAATGTCGGCATCAGCCAGGTTGTTGGTGATGTCGAGCTGCTTATTCAAGGCTTCGATGTATGGAAGATACATCTTCAGCAACTTCTTATGGTTGGAAATGAACAAATATACTTTCATCGTTCTGTCGGTTATTTTTAACTGTTATTATTCTGATAGACTGTTACTTCCTTTTTACCCTGTTTAGAGTTTATGAGAAGTAAAATCGTTTTTGTCAGCCCGCCAATAGCGCAATTTGGTAGCCAGATTTCTCCAGATAATTCCATATTCGAAGAATGGCAGTTTGAACATCGCTATTCCGTCATCAAAGTGTCTGATGGCCTTGTTGGCTATCAGCATTCTCACGATGAACAGCAGGAGGAAACTGAAACCTGCGCATCCTGTAAGAATCCAATTCTTCATGAGGATAGAGTAGGCTGCAACGGTCAGTGTTGCTATCAGGCTGAGATGTGGCATGAGATGGTCAAAGAACATGAGGGTTCGCATGGAACCGGCTCTTTCCAGACTCTTGCGTGAAGCCTGCAGATAGAGGTGGGCATTGTGCCAGCTCTTGTTCGATGGTGCTTCGCGGATGAGCCATGCATCACAATCCAGTTCTGTAGCTGTATCGCCACAATGTGCATACTTGTTGACGAGAAAATCGTATTCGCCTCGAACATATTCCAGGTTGCCCTGATAGCCCTGTTCCTTCATGAAGTCGCTCTTGCGGAAGGCTACGTTTGGCATGTGGCTGCGATAACCATAGGTCTGTTGGGCACGGCGCAAAACATAGTAAGCCTTGCGGATGCTGTCGAAACGGCGTACGCTTTTGGTTTCTTCATCAAGGGCTACATATCCCAATACCAGATGGTTTGGGTCCTGACATTGACGGGCCATGGTTTGTAACCACTTGTCGTTGCTTGGGCGGCAATTAGGTTCTGTCAGAATAATCCATTCATGTTTGGCAGCCTTCACACCCAGTGTAATCTGCAATTTCTTGCGGCTCATGTAGCGTGAACTCTCAGGAATGTAAGTATAATACAGATGAGGGTTCTCGGCTGCTGTTCGCTTCAGAAAATCCTGTGTCTCGCCATCTGTACTCTGGCAGACTACGATTACCTGATAGTCGGCAGCGTACTGCTGACGCAGGAACATAGGGAGATTCCTCTCCAATTCAGCAAGATTATCGTGTGCGGTAATGAGTATACTGACAGGAGGTTGATTCTCTGCCGTTTCTGTCTTTTGAAAGCGCAACGAGCGCAGAAATGGATTTATCAGCGATCCGAGAACCGCCAATAAAACCACCACTGCGCCTGCTATTATAGTAGTTGTACTAATGATCATCATTTTCTTTTTCTCGTAATATAGAAAGCTAGAGAAAGGAGAATCCTATAAACTCTTAACTTTTAACTTTCAACTATATTAAAAGTCTTCTGTAATATACCCCTTTGGCAACTGGCGACAGTTATACTGGCTCGCCATGATCTCACCATAGGCTCCGGCTGAGCGGAGTGCGATGAGGTCGCCGCGATGGGCTTTGTTGATGTCGACAGCCTTGCCGAAGACATCGCTAGATTCGCAGATAGGACCTACTACGTCGTAAGTTTCTACAGGTTCATCGCTTGAGATGTTCTCAATCTTATGGTAAGCCTGATAGAGTGCTGGACGGATGAGGTCGGTCATTCCTGCATCCACAATGGCAAACTGCTTGGCTGTGCCCTGCTTGATGTAGAGTGTCTTGGTGATGAGAGAACCCATCTGACCCACTACGGCGCGGCCCAACTCGAAGTGAAGCTTCTGACCATAGCGCAACTTCAGTTTCTTTGCGTATGTATCGAAATAATCCTTGAAATCAGGGATTGGCTGTCGGTTTGGATGATTATAGTCAATGCCCAATCCGCCGCCCACATTGATGTTCTTCACAACGATGTGATGCGCTTCAAGTTGGTTCTGAAGTTCGTTGATACGGTTGCAGAGTGCCTCGAAATCACCCATATCGAGAATCTGGCTTCCGATGTGGAAGTGCAGTCCGAGGAACTGGATGTTCTTCATCTTGGCAGCCTCTTCGATTACGGCTTCCATGTCGCGCATGGCAATTCCAAACTTGTTTTCTGCCAGACCTGTTGTGATGTTAGCGTGCGTATGGGCGCCGACATCCGGATTGATGCGGAAACAAACCTGCGCAATCTTATTCTGTTTTTCAGCCAGCTCGTTGATGATTTCCAACTCCGGAATGCTCTCTACATTGAAGCAGAAGATGTCTTTCTCCAATCCGAGGTTGATTTCCCAATCGCTTTTGCCTACACCAGCGTAAACAATCTTACTGGCAGGGAAACCGGCTTTGATGGCTGCCTGAATTTCTCCTCCGCTCACACAGTCGGCTCCTAAACCAGCCTGACAGATGATATTGAGCACCTTAGGGTTGGCATTTGCCTTTACGGCATAGTGCACTTCGAATCCCTCGTGCTTGCCAGCCTCTTCATTGATGGTTTTCAATGTCTGGCGCAACACATTGGTGTCGTAATAGTAGAACGGAGTCTGTATCTCCTGAAACTTATCTATCGGAAATGTACCTTTCATTTCGCTTAATCTTAAATTAATACCTTATTATAGTCAAATTAGAATATCCAATTTATTGTAAATCAGAATATCCAACGAAGAGTGGACAGGAAGCATTACATACGAATTCTTCACTCTTCACTCTTCGTTCTTCACTTAGATTACTTCTCGAACAATACGTTGCTCAAGTTCTGCAATGCCTGCTTCTTATCTTTCTCTCTGATGAGGAATGAGATGTTGTAGTTAGAACCACCATAAGAAATCATGCGTACAGGAATGTTCTTCATCGCATCGGTAGCGATGGTCTCGAAGCCAACGTTGCTCCAGTCCAAATCACCTACAACGCAGATGATACACATGTCTGAATCTACAGTTACTGTACCATATTTCTTCAGCTCGTTTACGATGTCGTTAAGATGAGAATCATTATCAATACTCATGCTGACACCCACCTCAGAAGTAGCAATCATGTCGATTGGAGTCTGATAGCTCTCGAAGATTTCGAATACCTTGCGGAGGAAACCTGTAGCGAGCAACATGCGGCTACTCTTAATCTTGATGGCTGTAATGTTGTCCTTGGCAGCAACAGCCTTGATTTTGCCGCGTACGATGACATTGTCGATGATTGTACCATCGGCCTTAGGGTCCATGGTGTTCTTCAAACGGACAGGAATGCCTGCATACTTAGCTGGCTGAACACAGGTAGGGTGGAGAATCTTGGCACCGAAGTAAGCCAACTCAGCAGCCTCCTCGAAGTTCAACTGGCGGACAGCTTCAGTGTGCTCTACGACACGAGGGTCGTTGTTGTGCATTCCGTCGATATCGGTCCAGATCTGAATCTCTTCAGCTGGGAGAGCTGCACCTATAAGAGATGCGGTGTAGTCGCTACCGCCACGCTGCAGATTGTCAACCTCGCCGTATGCGTTGCGGCAGATGAATCCCTGAGTGATGTAAATCTGATAGCCCTGGTTCTGCTCCATGATAGCAGCCAACTTCTCCTTGATGTACTGAGGGTCCGGTTCTGCGTTCTTGTCAGTTCGCATAAAGTCTAATGCGCTGAGCAATACGGCCTTTACACCCTGTTCCTTCAAGTAGTTTACAACCATGTTGGTGCTCATCATCTCGCCCTGAGCCACGATGCTCTTCTCCTCGAAAGAAGTGAAGAGGTCTTTGGTGAATGAGCGGAGATAGTTGAATTCGCCCTGCAAGAACTCACGAGTCGTATTTTTCATCTCCTCGGTAGAGTAGAGTTCTTCTACATGCTGCATGTATTTCTTCTCCAAGTTGTTGATTACCTCGTTGGCGCCCTCTGGATTCTTCTTGTAAAGATAGTCAGAAATCTCAACGAGAGAGTTTGTTGTACCGCTCATCGCAGACAATACGATGAAAGTTGGTTCACCTGATTCTGTAACCAAAGAGGCTACTCCCTTCATGCGCTCTGGTGAGCCTACAGAAGTACCTCCGAATTTCATTACCTTCATAGTCGTAATTTTATTTAATTATTTCACTTAATTATCTTCTCCATCCTCTGTGAGGTCGATGTGGTTGTACTCGTTGGTTACGTCGTAGAGCACACCTTCCTTACAGCGGTAAACGATGCCTGGGAATTTGTCGAGCATCGGGATGTTATGGGTTGTCATCACAACAGCTGTGCCTTGTTTGGTGATGTCTTTCAGCAGACTCACGATGTTGCTGGCTGTCTCTGGGTCGAGATTGCCTGTAGGCTCATCGGCGATGATGATTTTTGGATTATTGAGAATGGCGCGGGCGATGGCTACACGCTGCTGTTCACCACCTGAGAGTTCATGAGGCATCTTGTCGATTTTATCAATCATGCCTACTTCGTTGAGCACCTCTTCGATACGCTTTTCTCTGTCTTTTTTGTTTTTCCAGCCTGTTGCCTTGAGTACGAATTCAAAGTTCTTGCGAACGGTGCGGTCGTGTAGCAGCTGGAAATCCTGAAAGATGATTCCCAATTCCTTACGCAGAGCCGGAATCTCCTTTCGCCTGATAGTTTTGAGGTCTCTGCCGAGAATTTCAGCCTTCTCGGTTTCGCCTTCTACAAGGTCTAGTTCGCAATAAAGTGTCTTTAATAGCGAACTTTTACCAGAGCCGACTTTTCCAATAAGGTAGGCGAATTCTCCTTCGTCAATATGAAAATTGATGTTTTGGAGCACGCACTTGTCGGCCTGATATATGCTGACGTTCTGATAATCTATTAACATCTTCTATTTTTTTTCTCCTTAATGTTGGTTTGTTATTTCATTTCGCCCTTGCTCTTGGCAACGCGGCGTTTCTTATCCCATTCCGGATCGTGACGCATCTGAAGTTCTTTCACTACATCTTCTATTCTCAAGCCTTTGCTTGTGAGCAGTACGATGAGGTGATAGAGAAGGTCTGAACTCTCGTAAATGAGTTTCTCGTTGTTGCCGTTTGTGGCTTCGATAATGGTTTCAACAGCTTCTTCTCCAACCTTTTGTGCCATTTTGTTAACGCCTTTCTTGAAGAGGCTGGTAGTGTAGCTTCCCTCTGGCATTTCTTCGTGGCGCTTGTTGATGAAGTCCTGAAGCTCTGAGAGGAAGAGGATTGGGTTGAGTGTATTCTCTTCTGCCCAGCAGGTGTCTGTACCTTTGTGGCAGGTTGGACCATCTGGGTGAACCTTAACCAGCAAGGTGTCGTTATCGCAGTCGTTCTGAATGCTAACGAGATTCAGGAAGTTGCCTGATGTTTCACCTTTTGTCCAGAGGCAGTTGCGTGAACGGCTCCAGAATGTTACCTTTTTGGTTGCTATTGTCTTATCGTATGCTTCCTGATTCATGAAGCCAAGCATCAAGACGTTCTTTGTAACTGCGTCTTGGATGATGGCAGGAACCAGTCCGCCTAATTTTTCGAAATCTATTTCCATTTTATCTTGTTTTTATTTTCTTACATTATTATATTCCCCGTGTTCTATATTCTCACGTTGATTCCTTCTTCTCTCAGGTATTTCTTGAGGTCAGGAATGGCAATCTCGCCAAAGTGGAACACGCTGGCTGCCAGTGCAGCATCTGCCTTGCCTTGGGTGAAAGCATCGCGGAAATGCTCCATCTTTCCAGCACCTCCTGAGGCGATGATAGGAATGCTTACTTCTTCAGCAAGACGGGCGAGGGCCTCGTTTGCGAATCCCTGTTTCACACCGTCATGATCCATACTGGTAAAGAGAATTTCACCGGCACCCCGGTCGGCTACTTCCTTAGCCCAGTCAAACAATCCTAGTTCCACCCGTTCTCTTCCGCCTTTTACATAACAGTGCCAGCCGTCAGAATCGAGACGTGCATCAATGGCGCATACGCAAACCTGTGAGCCATAATGGTTGGCAATTTCATTGATGAGCTCCGGATGTCGGATGGCAGCACTGTTGATGCTAACCTTGTCAGCTCCTGCGTTGAGCAGGCGGTCAACATCTTTGAGTTCGTTGATTCCACCTCCCACAGTAAATGGGATATTGATTTCGGCAGCCACACGGGTTACCATATCCGTAAAGGTTTTGCGCTCTTCGAAACTCGCTGTAATATCGAGGAATACGAGCTCATCGGCTCCAGCATCGCTATAAGCTTTTCCCAGTTCTACCGGGTCACCAGCGCTGCGAAGGTTTACGAAATTGGTTCCCTTTACCGTCTCGCCGTTCTTTACATCAAGACAAGGAACGATTCGTTTAGCCAATCCTTTGTTACTTTGAACTTTGACCATTGAACTTTGAACTTTATGATTACTTAACTCCTAACTATAAACTTTTTGACTGTCAACTATTTAACTATTAACTAGTTTCTTAACATCGATTTTCCCTTCGTAGAAAGCTTTTCCAAATACTACGGCAGGAATTCCTGCAGTTTCCAATGCTTCGATGTCTTCGTTGCAACTCACTCCGCCTGAGGCGATAAGATGCAGTTGAGGATAGGCAGCCATTACTTCTTTGTAGAGTTCTATGGCAGGTCCCTGCAGCGTTCCGTCTTTGCTGATTTCTGTGCAGAGAACATAGCGTACTCCTTTATCGATGTACTTTTTCAGGAAAGGAAGGAGATCTTCAGAAGAATCTTCTTTCCATCCGTTGATAGAAATCTTACCGTTTCTTACATCGGCTCCCAGAATCAGGCGGTCGGCTCCATACTTGTCCAGCCATTGCATGAAGAGATCCGGATTAGTGACGGCAATGCTGCCCACTGTAACCATGCTTGCTCCCGCAGCAAAAGCTTTCTCAATATCTTCTTCGGTCTTGATTCCGCCACCGAAATCAACCACGAGAGAGGTTTCTGTGGTAATGGCCTTCAACACCGCATCATTTACGATGTGCTTTGACTTGGCTCCATCGAGGTCTACTACATGAAGGCGTTTGAAGCCCATCTGCTCAAACTGTTTTGCAACCTCGGCAGGATTGTCATTGTAAACCTTCTTCTGGTCGTAATCGCCTTTTGTAAGACGAACACACTGGTCATTTATCAAGTCGATAGCTGGAATTAATTCTATCATATTAGTATTTTCTCTTTTATTTTATCTCTAAAAAGTTCTTTAAAATCTGTTCTCCCACCTTTCCGCTCTTTTCCGGATGGAACTGGCAGGTATAGAAATTGTCTTTGTGGAGCGATGCGCTATAAGGAAGAATGTATTCTGCCTTGGCAATGGTCTCCTCGCAGAGTGGCACATAATAACTATGTACGAAATAGGAGTAGGGATGAAGCAGCGCATCAGCGGTAGACTTGTCTGAGTCAGAATCCATTCTGTTTCCGAACCCCTTATAAAGGTCAGTCTTCAAATCATAGATTTCATTCCATCCCATAGCAGGCACCTTGTCTTCGTGTTTCTGAGGCTGGAATCGCTTTACATCTACATCAAAGATTCCGATGCAATCTACGTCACCTTCTTCCGAATGGCGGCACAAGAGCTGCTGTCCTACACAAATGCCCAGGACGGGTTGCTTCAAGTTCTTGATTACTTGATCAAGTTGATGAGCCTTCAGATATTCCATAGCTTCTCTTGCCTGGCCTTGTCCTGGGAAGAGAACGCGGTCAGCCTTCTGGAGCATTTCTGCATCATCTGTAAGTACAGGTTCGATACCTAAACGCTTCATGGCGTTGACTACGGAATAGATATTTCCGGCATTATATTTTACGATTGCTACATCCATAACCTAACGTAATTCATTTCTATTTCTTATATTCCGATGCAAAGGTACACATTTTCTTTTAATTTAAAGAAAATAAAAGCAAAAAGATTACGAAATATAGTAGATTTCTTTCAGAAAGTTAGAAATATGGCGGGATTTTACGTTTTCGTTAAGTGAAAAAGGAGCAATTGGATGTAAACCAACATCTAATTGCTCCTTTTGAAGTGTTTATTTTGATAATCGAAACTTCTTAGTTTTCTTCTTCACTGTCTGCTGTGCGGAGAATGATAGAAGTTGCTCCGATGGTGAACAGGGTTCCGTCTTCGATAACGCGGCGTTCTCTGTCGCCCAGAATTTCATTGTCAACGAAAGTTCCTGTATAACTTGGTCCATCACGGAGTACATATTTCAATTTGCCTTTCTTGTCGCGGCTAACGTTGATTACGCAATGGTTCATGTCAACGCTTGGGTCTACGGTTTCGATAGGGCAGTTGATTCCGCTGTTCTTCATGTAGCGGCCGATGATGTTGTCGCCTAACTGCAGCGGGATGACCTGTTTGTAAGCGAATACGTTCTCGATGACAACGATAGAGCCGTATCCCTTCTCGTTGGCATTCTCGTCAAGTTTTTCCTCCTTTCGGGTTTCGCGGAGCTTGGAAACTCCCATTCGGATGCCAAACTGCTTATTGCAATTAGGACAAACGAAAACGAGACTCTGACCTGCCTGATACTTGGTCTCATCGAAGGTGATAAAATTATCGCATTTAGGACAACGTACTCTTTTCATATTCTTTTTCTTACTTTTCTATCTTTATTATAATAATGTGTTGTAGAAGTTTCCGATACTCCTTGCTCTTTGTTCTAGCTAAAAACTATAAACTCTTAACTGTCAACTATTCTTTCACTTTCGTAATCCAACCGTCAGTAAAAGCATCATAGTTGTGTAAACGGTTGAGAGCAGTATAAGCTTCGCCCTCGGTAGAGTATGTTCCATATATTACTTTCACATTATTATCCGTAATCAACACCCTAGCTTCCTTGAATCCTTTGTTCTGGAGGAGTTCAGCATAGCAGGCAGCATTGCGCTTGGTAACACGACTTGCCAAAACGATGCTGTAGTAAGAAGAGGCTGTTTGCAATTCGTTGTCCTGAGCCATGTTGACAGACTTGGCAGGAATGCTCTCTTCTGCCTGTGATTCTGTACTAAGTACCAGTTCTTGAGGTTGCGCAACCTTATTAATCTCCTTAGGCATGATGCGGTTCAGCATGCCTGTGTCGATTTGGCTCTTCTGAACGGTTGGGGTTCCCAATGGAGAAGAGTAGGTGAAGAATGCAATGAGAGCGATGCAGGCTGCTGCAATATTGCGCAACCAGCTCTTCTTGATGCTGATGAATTCGGCATTTGATTCTTCTTCTTCTTCGTTAACGAACACAGAATTGTTGACAGAGAGTCCACTCACTATCTTCTGGTTACTATCCTGATTCTTGACTTCGCTTTCTGTACGATTGTTTTCTACTGTCTTTGCTGGCATTTCAATGATTGAAGCAGCAGAATCTTCAGTCTTCTGAACCTCTTCTGCAGAAATCTGTGCGAGTGGGAGCATGTTTAAGCCGCCCAAACCATACAACTCAGGGGTAAGAATGCCCGCCTCGCATGGTTCGAAGGTATAATTTCCGTCTTCGTTCAATATGATGGTGCCAATATCATTCAGTTCAAATTTTCCTGAATTCTCCAGAGTCTGACGCATCTCTGTCACCTCATCAGCAATGCGGTTCAAAGCTTCCGGATAGCTGATGTCGTATGCTTCAACATACGAAAGTGCAAGGAGAGAATCGTTCATCTGGAGCTGTGGGTTAAAGCCAATAGTTCTCAGCGGTGGCAAAAACATGCTGTCTCTGCCATCGTAACGCGCATCTACATGATGAGCCATGAAGCCACCAAATCCTGGGACAATCACGCAATCGTTGCTCAAAAGTAGGATCTCTATATGTCTTTCTAGTCTATTCACGTTTGCAAAGGTAGTGATTTTTTCGGAAATGACCAACAGAAAATAGAGAAAATTTTCGATGAAATCATAAAAAGTCTAATTTGTTTTGTCGTTTCGGGAAAAAGTATTACCTTTGTGCCTAAAATAAATAAGGTATAAATCAATGAAATATACAGAGACAGAAATTGAAGGAGTCTGGCTGATAGAACCTCGGGTATTTGAAGATGCTCGTGGCTATTTCTTTGAAGCATGGAAGCAGGCTGACTTTGATGCTCACGTTGGAGGGCATGTGGAGTTTGTGCAAGACAATGAATCGATGTCGGCTCGTGGTGTGCTCAGAGGTTTGCATTATCAGAAAGGTGAATTCTCGCAGGCTAAGTTGGTGCGTGTCATCAAAGGCCGCGTGCTGGATGTAGCTGTTGACTTGAGAAAGGGCAGTAAGACTTTCGGTAAATATGTAATGGTTGAACTGAGTGGAGAGAACAAACGACAGTTTTTCATTCCTCGCGGTTTTGCCCATGGTTTCCTGGTACTGAGTGACGAAGCCATCTTTACTTATAAAGTAGATAATGTTTATGCTCCTGATTACGAAGCCAGTATTCATTGGGATGATCCTACTATCGGAATAAAATGGCCTATTGAAGGAGTTGAGGTGCTTACGTCAGAAAAAGACAGAACCAAAGCAAAGTCTTTCGATGAGGCTGATTATTTCGAGTAGAATTGGCATCAGCTTTTACCGATTAATTTATTTAAAGAACTCATCATGAAAAAGATAGTTAATTTATGGCTGCTCAGTTGTATCTTGACTCTTGTTGCTTGTGGGCAGAAGGCCGAAAAGCAACAGGAGGTGAAGGAAGATACTGCGGCTAAGAAGATGTTGCAAGGCATTTGGCTGAACGATGACGATGAGGATGATGTGGCGTTCCGCGTAAAAGGCGATACGATTTATTATCCTGATTCAACCAGTCAGCCTGTCTACTTCTACATTGCTGGCGATACGCTTGTAATGAAGGGTGCTAATATTGCAAAATATCCGATCGTAAAACAGGCTGAGCATATTTTCCAGTTTAAAGTGCAGAATGGGGATGTGGTTAAGCTGGTGAAGACGGAAGATAAGTCTTATTTGCAGCAGTTCATCCACAACCATGCTTCCGTGGCGCTGAATCAGAATACGCTGATTAAACGTGATACGGTGGTTGTAAGGGGCGATGAGAAATATCATCTCTACGTACAGGTTAACCCAACAAGTTATAAGGTCTACAAGAGTTCTTATAATGATGATGGTGTTGAGGTAGACAATGTTTATTATGATAATATTGTGAACTTGCATGTTTATCATGGTGCCAACTGTCTGTTCTCTCGTGATTTTCATAAGAAGGATTTCGATAAGCAGGTTCCTGCTTCTTTCTTGGACCAGTCTATATTGAGCGACATCGTATTCAATAAGATAGATGAATCAGGCATTCATTATCTTGCTGTTCTGGCAATGCCTGACAGCAGTTTGAGTTATCAGGTTGAGGTTATCATTTCCTTTGAAGGAAAAATGAGAATGCGGGTTAAGAGCTAAAGAAGAAATAAAAAAGTCGCCCTGAAAGGGAAAGCATTGGATGTAAGATGCTTTTGTCCTTTCAGGGCGATTCTATTTTTTATGTGCTTATCCTGGAGGGATAGCTTGGTGGCTCAACTTTTAATTGAAGAATCCCAGCAAAGCTCCGGCTGCAACGGCAGAACCGATGACTCCCGCAACGTTTGGTCCCATGGCGTGCATGAGAAGGAAGTTGTGGCGGTCGTATTCCAGACCTAGGTTGTTGGAGATGCGTGCACTCATTGGTACGGCACTCACTCCGGCGTTTCCGATAAGTGGGTTCAGTTTCTTGCCTTTTGGCAAGAAGAGATTCATCAGCTTGACGAATAAGATTCCGCTTGCCGATGCGATGATGAAAGCAAGAGCACCGAGAGCAAAGATTTTGATGGTGTTTAATGTCAGAAACTCTGAAGCCTGGGTAGAACAGCCTACGGTCAGGCCGAGGAGGATAACGACAATATCATTCAAACTGCTGCTTGCAGTCTTGGCGAGTCGGGTTGTTTTTCCACTCTCTTTCAGAAGATTTCCGAAGAACAGCATTCCTAATAATGGCAAACCGGATGGAACGATGAAGGTGGTGAGAAGCAGACCGATGATAGGGAAGAGAATCTTTTCGGTCTGTGAAACCTGACGTGCCGGTTTCATTTTGATGACGCGCTCTTTCTTGGTTGTAAGCAGTCGCATCAAAGGTGGTTGGATTACAGGCACCAGTGCCATGTAAGAGTAGGCGCAAACCGCAATGGCTCCCATGAGGTTCGGACTCAGTTTGCTGCTCAGGAAGATGGCGGTTGGTCCGTCTGCTCCTCCGATAATGGCAATGCCGGCTGCCTGGTTAGGTTCGAATCCCAGAGCCAGTGCAATCATGTAGGCGCCGAAGATTCCAAATTGGGCAGCGGCTCCAATCAGGATGAGCTTCGGGTTGGAAATGAGCGCAGAGAAGTCGGTCATGGCTCCAATGCCCAGGAATACGAGTGGCGGGTACCAGCCCTGTTTCACTCCCTGGTAGAAGATGTTCAGAACGGAGTTGTCTTCGTATAAACCTATTTCGAGTCCTGCATCGGCACGGAATGGAATGTTGCCAAGAATGATTCCCAATCCGATAGGAACCAGGAGCAGCGGCTCAAAATCTTTCTTGATGGCGAGCCAGATAAAGAGTGCTCCCACCAGTATCATGATGAGGTTTCCTGCCGAGGCGTTGGCAAAGCCCGTAAAGGTAAGAAACTCATTGAAGTTTTGTATGATGAAATCCATAATTTACTTTGAACTTTGAAAGTTAGACATTGATTTACTTTGAACTTTGAAAGTTGAACATTGAACTTTATGATTAGTCTTTTGATTGGAAGAGTAATCATTAGCTTTTTGTCTAAACAGCTTATTACGCGATCGTAACAAGCGTGTCTCCTTCCATTACTGCGTCTCCCTTGTTCACGTTGATGCTGGTAATGGTTCCCGAAGTTTCTGCATCGATGTTGTTCTGCATCTTCATGGCTTCGAGAACGACAACAGTATCGCCTGTGTTCACCTTGTCACCGACTTTCACCTTGATTTCGTTGATGGTGCCAGGCAGAGGGGCAACAACTGGTTTGCCTGCAGCAGGAGTTGCCTGTTTGCTTGATGAAGCAGAATCAGAACTTGCTGCAGAACTTGAACCTGC
The DNA here is from genome assembly GCA_021622245.1 of Segatella copri. Classification (GTDB taxonomy): domain Bacteria; phylum Bacteroidota; class Bacteroidia; order Bacteroidales; family Bacteroidaceae; genus Prevotella; species Prevotella copri_J. The sequence goes on from JAJVTK010000025.1 coordinate 27,588, forward strand.
AGCAGAACCTGCGCTTGCAACAGAGCTGGCAGAAATGTTGTTTTGTCCATCAGTTAACTTTACTTTCTGCTTACTGCTCTTAACCGGCTGTTTCATTTCCACTTCGAATGGAATTCCATTTACGGTTACATTGGCGATATTGCCTTCAATATCCTGTATTTCAACGACGTAATCTACGCCTTTAACCTTATATTCGTACTTTGCCATAGTTTCTATATTTTAACGTTGTTATTGTTGTTGTTGAATTTCGGAGCATTCCATCTGGTCTGTTTTGGCTTGATGGTGATAATGCCTGGTTCTACATCGTGAACATCTTCCAGATATTCCTGTAGTGCAAGGGAGATGACTGCCATGTAAATCTCCTTATCAATACCCTTGGTTTCTAAACCATCTTTCAGAATCACGTTGGTCTTATGACTGAGGTCTTGAGTAACCTCGATGGTCTTCTTTCCTGTCTTATATAATAAGGTGGCGTGCTTCTCAGTAGCACGGGCGATGCGCTGTTTATGTTTCATGTAGGCTCCGAAAACCCAGAACACGATGAAGAGAAGAGCGAGGCAGGCAAATACGATTCCCATTGAAAGTACGGCGATTCCTATTCCGTATGGGTCGCTTTTCTTCAATTGCTGGGCTTTACTCAAACCTGTGTTTTGAGGCAGATAGCCTGGAGTTACTGATCCGGCAATGGCTTTCTCCCATGTCTTGAAGTCCTTACTCAGTTCAAAACTCTCATCGGCAGCCAACACTGGCACGCTTACGGAGTCTATCAGGTCAACGGCATTTCCGTCATAGAGTGCTATCCAGTTGGGCATCTTTTCCTGTAGAATAAGATTGAGATGAAAAGGTCCCGAGTTGGAAGAATTCTTTGCCTTCCAATGTTGTCCGTTCCTGCCATCCTGGTACCAGGAACTGCTGTCGAAGATAACGATGCTCTTCTTGCCTCCCAGTGTGGTTCGTGGTTCATTGTTAGGCAATGGACACATCAGCTGTCGGCGAGCTTCAGGCGACATTTTCTTGTCGAGAACCCTTCGGTCGGTGGTTAGGAACATACCACGCACATTATACGTGGTAAAGGAGGAATTGCTCAATTCCACCCATGGTTTGTGCTGCCCGTACTCATCTACAAGATTGGTACGGTTGTCGGTCATCACCTCCGTAATACGGATACTTTTGGCTCCTTGACTCCAAGCGGGCAAGGACGTGATGACTAGCATGGTTATCAGAAATCCCAATTTCTTCATACGCTTACTAACGTTTATAGGGTTATTGTTTCATATTTCGAAAAAATCTGCATCATATAGGAACGATAGCTGTTCCTAGAAGATTCATTAGGTTTGTTTCTTGTGCTCAAAGGTACGAAGAATTTCTGAAAAGACAACAAAAAAGGTGCACAAATTTTTGTCTTTGTGCACCTCTTTTATAATTTATAACTATTTCCAGTTGTTTTGTTAACTTTTGTAAGTCTTACGCTCCGCAGAAGAACAGCACCACTATCTGGGCTGTAAAGATACGAAGGAACATGCTCAATGGATAAACCGTAGAGTATCCTACAGCTGGAGCCTCTTTAGAGCAAGAAGCATTTGCATAAGCCAATGCAGGAGGGTCTGTGTAAGTACCGGCGAGCATACCCATGATGGTGAAGTAGTTGAACTTAAACTTCAGGCGGGCAATCGTACCGATGATGAGGATAGGAATAACGGTGATGAGGAAACCACATCCCACATATTTCAAACCGTCACCCTGTACTACTGTGTCCCAGAATCCGGCTCCAGCCTTGATACCCACACTCGCCAGGAAGAGTACAAGTCCTATTTCTCGCAGCATCATATTAGCCGAAGTCGTCGTATAAGTTACCAGCTTCATGCGATAGCCGAAACGACCGATGAGGATGGCGATGATAAGCGGACCTCCGGCAATACCCAACTTCAAAGGCACCGGCATTCCCGGAATGGCAAATGGGAGAGAACCGAAGATAATACCTACCATAATGCCTACGAAGATAGTGGCAATGTTAGGCGCATCGAGGCGCTTTACAGAGTTACCCATGATTTCAGCCACACGGTTCACATTCTCTTCAGGACCTACAACCAGAATCTTATCACCTACGTGGAAGTGGTGGTTTCTGCCTGCAAAAATGTCCATTCCCTGACGGGAAATACGGGTTACGTTAACGCCGTATACGCTGGAGAAGTGCATCTTACCCAAGGTCTTACCGTTCATTTCCGGACGGGTAACGATGATACGGCGAGAAACAAAGTGCTGTACTTCATCCTTCTCGCGGTCCCATTCAGCCTCAACCTCTGGTCCGATAAAAGCCTTGATGGCTTCAGCATCAGCCTCTGCACATACAACGAGCAATTCGTCTCCAACCTCAAACTTAGTCTTGCTGTTAGGAATGCTCACCTCGCCATTGTGGAGCAGTCGTGAACATACAATGTCACGGTTCAAGAACTCAGAAACTTCTCTCAGCGTTCTGCCTGTAATATAAGCATTTTCCACGCGTAAGTGCATGTTGTGGGCCTTTGCGTGTGGGTTTGCAGCATCTTCTTCGTTAAGCTGTTCTTCCTCGTCAGCAGTATTAATCTTACAGATGTACTTGATAAGGATAGTAGCACCGATAATGCCTACCACACCAAGAGGATAAGCACAAGCATAACCGTTGGCAATACTTGGAGCACCATTAGGGAAGACGCTGAGCAAAGCCTCGTTGGCAGCACCAAGACCCGGAGTATTGGTAACCGCACCATAGAGAGTACCTACCATCATAGGCAAGTTGTTAGGGTTGCTCGTGTCAAAGAAGAGATAATAGCAACCAAACATCACGAGGATGTTGAGTAAAATAGCGCTAGCCGAAAGCATGTTGAGCGTAACACCACCTTTCTTGAAACTCTCGAAGAAGCCAGGTCCTACCTGGAGACCAATCATGAAGACGAAGAGGATCAAGCCGAAGTCTTGCACGAATGTGAGAATTTCCTTTGGACCGGTGAAGCCAACGTGGCCAGCCAAAATACCTGCGAAGAGAACGAAGGTGACACCTAACGAAATGCCGCCAATCTTTATCTTTCCGAGGTAAACACCAATAGCTATCACGATAGCGTAGAGTAGGGCGATGTGAGCCACCGACTCGGTATTGGTGAAGAGATTAACAATCCAATCCATGTATTCGTTTTAAAATCAGAAAATTATATTCCTTGTAGTTTACCAAATAATTTTAGAATTTATGTTTTCTGTTGCTTGTTTTAATTGAAAGATACAGTTCTGTTTATAGAGAGAATCTGTAGATTATTAGGGATTCAGTTAAAACTGAAAATTGGAGGACATCACATAGGATGCCCTCCAACCTATTTTTTCTTGTAAAAAATCAAGCCCTTTTTTCAAATGGCTTTCTTTTAAACATAAGATTACTTCTCAATAGCTGCTACACCTGGCAATACCTTACCCTCGATAGCCTCGAGGAGAGCACCACCACCTGTAGAGATGTAAGATACCTGATCAGCCAAACCGAACTTGTTGATACAAGCTACAGAGTCACCACCACCGATGAGTGAGAATGCACCTTCCTTAGTAGCCTCAGCGATTGCGTCAGCGATAGCCTTAGAACCACCAGCGAAGTTGTCGAACTCGAATACACCTGCAGGACCGTTCCAGAGGATAGTCTTGGCACCCTTGATGGCAGCTGCGAAAGCCTTGCGAGTCTCAGGACCTGCGTCCATACCCTCCCAACCGTCAGGGATGTTGTTAGATGGGCAAACCTGAGTATTGCAGTCGTTCTTGAAGTCATCACCGCAGATAGAGTCTGTGCCGAGTACGAGGTTTACACCGTTCTCCTTAGCCTTCTTGATTACGTCGAGAGCAACGTCAAGCTTGTCATCCTCGCAGATAGACATACCGATCTTGCCGCCGAGAGCCTTAGAGAATGTATAAGTCATACCACCGCAGAGAATCAGGTTGTCAACCTTAGTCAACAGGTTCTCGATGATACCGATCTTAGTAGAAACCTTAGAACCACCCATGATAGCTGTGAATGGGCGCTTGATGTTGCCGAGAACTGCGTCAACAGCCTTAACTTCCTTCTCCATCAAGAAGCCGAGCATCTTGTGATCCTTGTCGAAAGAATCAGCGATGACAGCTGTAGAAGCGTGCTTGCGGTGAGCTGTACCGAATGCGTCCATTACATATACGTCAGCGTAAGAAGCCAACTTAGCAGCGAACTTCTTCTGACGCTCCTTCATCTCAGCCTTAGCAGCATCGAATTCTGGAGTACCCTTCTCAACGCCAACTGGCTTGCCTTCCTCTTCTGGATAGAAGCGGAGGTTCTCGAGCAAGAGAGCCTCACCTGGCTTCAAGGCAGCTGCCTCAGCATCAGCGTTACCGCAGTCCTTAGCGAACTTAACGTCTACGCCGAGAGCGTCTGATACGTTCTTAACAATCTGAGAGAGAGAAAGCTCAGGTTTAACCTTGCCCTTTGGCTTACCCATGTGGCTCATCATGATGAGCGCACCGCCGTCTGCAAGTACCTTCTTCAATGTAGGAAGGGCACCGCGGATACGAGTGTCGTCTGTTACATTACCATTTTCATCCAATGGCACGTTGAAGTCAACGCGCACGATTGCCTTGTGACCGGCAAAGTTAAAATCTTCAATTTTCATTTTACCTAAATTTTATTTAGTTTATGTACTAATTTATTGTTCTAAACCTTTCTGCTGGTTTCAAAAACCGAAGGCAAAGATACAAATTATATTTGAATCAGCAAAATATAGTAGCGGTTTTTATGATTTTTAGTAGATGAAATCGTCTGTTTGCTATATCGGGTTTGCAAAATTCGTGTTTTGCGCTTTCTTCTGCTAGATTTGTTAAACAAAATGGAGAGAAATGAAATATATTCTTAACAAAATACTTTTTTTTTGGATTTTTCGATAATAAATAGTACCTTTGTGCGCAGTTAAAACGTTATTACATATAAATGAGATAAAATGGCGAAAGATAAGATTGCTTTTGTGTGCAGCAATTGCGGACAGGAAAGTGCCAAATGGATGGGCAAATGTCCTAGCTGCGGACAATGGAATACATTTAAGGAAATTCGTATTGCTGCCGATTCCGGATCGCAGGCTGCGAAGAATGCCGGAATGACCATGCGTCATGGTGGGGCTGCCACGATGTTTGGCGGGCAGCACAGCGAGCATGACGCTGCGCCGATGAAGCTTCGCGATATTTCTGCGATTGATGAACCGCGCATCGATATGAGGGACGAAGAGCTGAACCGTGTGCTGGGTGGCGGAATGGTCCCTGGCAGCATTACGCTCCTGGGCGGTGAACCGGGAATCGGTAAGAGTACGCTCACCTTGCAGACTATTCTGAACATGACTGACCGCCGCATCCTGTATGTGAGCGGAGAGGAGAGTGCCCATCAGATTAAACTCCGTGCCGACCGGTTGGCTAAAGGACAGGCGATGCTCAGAGAGGGTTCATCTGCGGACACACAGAAAACGGTTTCTCTTTCATCAGAAGGAGCCTTTGATCATATTACGGTTCTCTGCGAAACGCAGTTGGAGAAAATCTTCAGCCATATCCAGGAAGTGGCTCCACAGCTGATAGTTATAGATTCTATCCAAACTATTGCTACAGAAGAAGTAGACAGTTCGCCGGGTTCTGTTTCCCAGGTTCGTGAGTGTGCAGCCTCCCTGCTCCGATTTGCCAAGACGAGTGGCATTCCGGTTATTCTGATAGGACATATTAATAAGGAGGGAACGCTTGCCGGACCAAAGATTCTAGAGCACATCGTAGATACGGTGATTCAGTTTGAGGGCGACCAGCATTACATGTACCGCATCTTGAGAAGCATCAAAAACCGATTTGGAAGTACTTCTGAGTTGGGAATCTATGAGATGATGCAAGGCGGACTCCGACAGGTGAGCAATCCTTCAGAGTTGCTGCTTACTGAAGATCATGACGGGCTTTCGGGTGTTGCCATCAGCGCAGCCATCGAGGGTGTTCGTCCGTTCCTGGTAGAGACGCAGGCTTTGGTTTCAACAGCTGCCTATGGAACTCCGCAACGTTCGGCAACTGGTTTTGACCAGCGCCGTTTGAACATGCTCCTGGCGGTTCTAGAGAAACGTGTGGGGTTCAAGCTGATGCAGAAGGACGTGTTCCTGAATATTGCCGGTGGATTGAGAGTAACCGATCCTGCCATGGACTTGAGTGTGTTGGCAGCCGTATTGAGCAGTAATGTTGACACGCCTATCGAGCAAGGCTGGTGTATGGCAGGCGAGGTAGGTCTGAGCGGTGAAGTCCGTCCGGTGAGCCGCATCGAGCAGCGTATTGCTGAGGCTGAGAAACTGGGATTCCAGCACATCATCATTCCGAAGTACAACAATCATGGTTTCGACCATAAGAAATATAAGATAGAAATTCATCCCGTAAGGAAGGTGGAAGAAGCATTCCGCTGCCTGTTCGGGTGAAGTAAAAAGTAATCATACAGTTCAAAATTCAAAATTCAAAGTAAAATGAAGGATTCAGTAATCATTGTGAGCGGCGGCATGGATAGCATCACGCTGCTCTACGACAAGAAGGACGAGATAGCCCTGGGTATCAGTTTCAACTATGGAAGCAATCACAACGAGCGGGAGATTCCTTTCGCCAAGATGCACTGCGAGCGACTGGGCATCAAGCATATTACGATTGATTTGGGTTTCATGCATCAGTATTTCAAAAGTTCTCTTCTTGAAGGTGCCGATGCGATTCCTGAAGGTCATTATGCTGCTGATAATATGAAGAGTACGGTTGTTCCTTTCCGTAATGGAATCATGCTGAGCATTGCCATCGGCATTGCTGAGAGTAATAATCTGAAGAAAGTTTTCATTGCGAACCATGGTGGCGATCATACGATTTACCCAGACTGCCGTCCGGAGTTTATCAAGGCGATAGATGAGGCTGCTGAAGCAGGAACGTTCGTTGATGTGCGCGTGGTGGCTCCTTATACGAATATTACCAAAGGGCAGATTGCTGAGATAGGTAAGAAGTTGGGCATTGACTATGCTGAAACCTGGAGCTGCTATAAGGGCGGAGAGAAGCATTGTGGTAAATGCGGAACCTGTGTAGAGCGCAAGGAGGCTTTGGCCGAGGCGGGTATTGAGGATACTACCGAGTATGAAGAATAAGGATGAAGATGAATCAGGCGTTCTTCGTTCCCTATATATAATAAGGTGTAATCAGAATAAATATAATAAAAGAAAAATGAAAACAGCGATTTTATCTGCGGCGTTGATGCTTGCATCAACTGTTGCGATGGCTCAGAAGAGCAACTTCCAGTTGAAGGTGGATTTGAAGAATTTCAATTCCGATTCTGTACTTGTTTACAAGGGCAGAAATGTTAAGATGGATACGGTTTTGGTGAAGAATGGCAAGTTTACCTATTCTGCAAACCTTGATAAGGCAGCCGGATACGTTTTCCTCTCACCTGAAACTTATCGTGGTGCAGGTCAGTTTATGTTCAACCTGCCTTGTGTTCCTGGCGAGAAGGCTGAAGTTAAGGGCGATGCAAAGACCCGCTTCGATATTTCGGGTTCTAAGTTCTATCAGCAGTATCATGAAGTAGATGTCCTGCTGGAGAATGCTAATAAGGAGTTGAGAGATTACGAAGCTTCCCTGAACCAGAGAATCAAGAATGGTGAGACCCAGCAGAGCATCATGGCAGAATATGAGCAGAAGGCTCCTGCCCTGCAAAAGGCAAAGGACGATAAGATTTTCGATTTCGTAAAACAGCATCCTGATTATGAGGCTTGTGCTACTATCATAGAGCAGTTTGATGATGTCAGCAAGATGGAGAAACTGCTGGGCTTGCTCTCTGAAAATGTAAAGAACGGCAGAATGAAGGCTTTCTACCAGCCAATGATTGATATGGCTAAGAAGCGTGCTGAGGCTGAGGAGAAGGCAAAGAAGGTGCAGGCTGCCGGTGTTGAGGCTCCTGACTTCACGCTGAAGGATATTAAGGGAAATGATTTCAAGCTTTCCAGTCTTCGCGGCAAGATTGTCGTACTCGATTTCTGGGGTTCATGGTGCGGATGGTGCATCAAGGGAATGCCTAAGATGAAGGAGTATTACGAGAAGTACAAGGGCAAGTTTGAAATTCTTGGTGTAGATTGTAATGATACAGAGGCTAAGTGGAAGGCTGCTGTTGAGAAGCACCAGTTGCCATGGATTCATGTTTACAATCCGAAGGACAGCAAGGTTCTCAGCGATTACGCTGTTCAGGGTTTCCCTACAAAGATTGTGATTGATGCTAACGGTAAGATTATCAAGACCATCGTTGGTGAGGATCCTGCTTTCTACACTTTGCTTGATGAAGTGTTGGGCAAGTAATGTTAACATAAAACAATGTCGCCCTGTAAGTGCAAAATTACATTTGCTCTTACAGGGCGATTTTTTGTTTGTTCAGTATTTTATTTCTTTTTCTTTTTCAATTCCAGTTTCGGAATCTTGATTTTCTGTCCGGCTTTTACGGTGCTTGTACCATTCAGAGCTTCTACGTAGCATTCCATGCCGGAACCTAAATAGCGGGTGCTGATCTGTTCGAGGGTCTGACCGGCGCCAACCGTAACGGTTTGGGCAACTCCTATGATTCGGTAAGCTCCCGTGCGTACGCGAGCATCCTTATCATACTGGGATGATGCTATTTTCGAAGCAGCCTTTTCTTCGGCTTTATCTTTAGCCTTTTCTTTCGCTTCAGCCTTAGCTTTTGCTTCAGTCTGCTTAGCTTTTTCAGCGTTAGCACTTTCCTCATCCGAATTTTCAGCCAGTTTTACTGCTTCTGCAGTTTTAGCCATACGGATACTATCTTCCATCGCTTTCTGGCGGAGTTTCTGTTCCTGAGAGAGTGGGGCGGCAGCTGGTTTGGCTGGGACATTCTTGGCTGGAGCCTGGTGATACTGGTTTAACTGCATGGCTAGATGATCGCGCTGGGCAGTCATCTGACCATAGTTGAAGGCAAACCATCCCATTCCGCCAATCAAAGCTACTACGATGAAACAGACTGCAACGACCAGATAGCGAGGAATAACAATATGATGAGAATTGGAAGATTCTTCTTCCTCCTCTTCTTCTTCAGATTCATCTGATGCAGGTACTGCAGGTTCAACAACTGCTTTTAGGGCTTGCTGTTGCTGGGCTAATTCAAGCTTCTCTTGCTCCAGTCTTTCCTGTTCAAGTTTTTCCTGTTCAAGTTTTTCCTGCTCCAGTCTTTTCTGCTCAAGTCTTTCTTGCTCCAGTCTTTCCTGCTCCAGTCTTTCCTGTTCCAGTCTTTCCTGTTCTAGTCTTTCCTGCTCTTGCTTTTCTTTTTCAAGCTTTTCTTTCTGTATTCTTTCCTGCTCCAGTTGGGCTTGTTTTAATTTTTCCAGTTTAGCTTGTTCAATAGCAATTTGCTTTGCCAGTTCGTCTTCGGCTTCTTTTTCTTTTTCCTTTTCAGATCCGATTACGACAACCTCCGGATTTGGAGTTGCAGTTTTTTCTTCGTCCAGAAAATCGATTACTTGTGCAGGAGCATCTTCTGTCTGTTCTTCTCCAAACTTCTCATCTATTTCATCGAAATCTACGCCGTCATTTACCACCACCGTTTCAAATTGGGCGAATGGCTTGTTCACGATTTCTTTCAGGATGTTGTCAGGCGTGAAGGTGAGTTTGTCTCTGCCTTCAATGGTGAAGCGCTCGCCCGTGTTCACATTGATGCTTTCACGGTCTTTCGTGGCCTGTACCTTAAAGGTACCCAGCCATTTTATCTTCACCTGCTTGTCGGCATCGAGTCCCTGGTTGCACACATCAAACATCTTCCGGATGAAGAGTTCTGCTTCCACCTGGCTCAGACCGCTCTTATCAGCAAGCAGTTTTCCGAGTGTATTTAAACTGAATTTGTTCATTGCTCATCCCCTCCATTCTTTAGTTTTTCCTTGACCGAAGCAACCGGTCGGAAACCCAACACCAACTTAGGCGGCACCAGCTGGCGCTTCTTGGTAGTAGGATTAACCACCACTCGCTCCATGCGCTTCTTCACTTCGAAGGTGCCAAAATTGGGGATAGAGACAGCTTCTCCATCCTCAAACTCGGCAATCATAGCGTCTATCGCCTTGCGCACCAACTTCTGGGTGTCTTCCTGCGAATAGCCGGTTTGCTGAGCCAGTTCAGCGATGTATTCCTTATTGTTCATATTTATTTAATATGTAGTCAAAATTTCTAAAACTCCAGGCTATGGGGGAGAGAATGATTATTTCACCACCTTGCCATAGAGGTCAAATTCCTCGCTTGCAGTAATTTCTACCTGATAGAAACAACCCACGCGCAGACGCTTCTCATCGGCACGGATCAGAACCTCAGGGTCTACTTCCGGAGAGCAGAACTCTGTTCGTCCGATGTAGTAATCGCCTTCCTTGCGGTCGATGATAACGGTCATGGTTTTGCCCACCTTATCAGCCTCAATCTCAGAGCTGATGTCTTGCTGCAGAATCATCAGTTCGTCCAGCCGGCGCTGCTTTACCTCGGCAGGCACGTTGTCTTCGTAGTGGGTGGCGCTGTAGGTTCCTTCTTCCTCAGAGTAGGCAAAGGCGCCCATGCGCTCAAATCTCTGTTCGCGTACGAAGTCGAGGAGCTCGTGGAAATCCTCATCTGTCTCGCCTGGAAAACCAACCATCAGCGTAGTGCGGATGTGAATGCCTGGCACGCGTTCGCGGATGGCCTTCAGCAGATTGATGGTTTCCTGCTTCGTTACGTGGCGATGCATGCTGGTGAGCATGTGGTCGCTGATGTGCTGGAGGGCAATGTCGAGATATTTGCATACGTTTGGCTTCTCGCGCATCACGTCCAGAAGATCCATAGGGAACTGGTTTGGATAAGCATAATGCAGGCGAATCCATTTCACGCCCGGAATATCAGCCATCTCGCTGATGAGTTCGGTAATATGATGCTTGCCGTCAATATCTACGCCGTAGTAGGTGAGTTCCTGAGCGATAATCTGAAACTCCTTCACGCCTTCTGCCACCAGTTCGCGCACCTCCTGCAGAATCTCTTCCTTCGGACGGGAAACGTGCTTGCCGGTGATGATAGGAATGGCGCAGTAGGCACAGTGGCGGTTGCAGCCCTCAGCTATCTTGATGTAGGCGTAATGGCGCGGAGTGGTGAGATGACGCTGACCGTTGCAGGATGAAACTTCCGCCTTGCCGAGTTCCTGCAGGAGCTGCTTGTAGTTGAATTTGCCGTAGAACTTATCCACTTCGGGCATTTCTTCTTCTAGTTCCTTCTGGTAGCGCTGCGAGAGGCAGCCCATTACGTAGAGCTTTCTGAGTCGGCCTTCTTCCTTAGCCTGGATAAACTCCAGGATGGTGTCGATGCTTTCCTGCTTTGCATCCTCGATGAATCCGCACGTATTGATGACGGCTATCTCGCCCTGAGGGCGCTTGGAATCGTGAACGCAATGGTAGCCGTTTGCCTCAAACTGCTTCATCAGCAACTCGCTGTCTACAAGATTCTTCGAGCAGCCCAGGGTAATAATATCTATCTGATTTTTCTTCATTTTCTAATTTTTAAAGAGCGAGTCTACGAATTCTGTCTTGTTAAAGAGCTGCAGATCTTCCATACCTTCGCCCAGTCCGATGTATTTTACAGGCACCTTGAGCTGGTCGCTGATGCCGATGACAACGCCGCCCTTAGCGGTTCCGTCGAGCTTGGTGATGGCGAGCGAGGAGATGTTGGTAACGGCAGAGAACTGCTTAGCCTGCTCGAATGCATTCTGTCCGGTACTTCCGTCGAGCACGAGCATTACCTCGTCTGGTGCTTCAGGCATTACCTTCTTCATCACTTCCTTTATTTTCTTGAGCTCATTCATCAGGTTCACCTTGTTGTGCAGTCGACCTGCCGTATCGATGAGCACCACGTCGGCGCCGTTTGCCTTGGCGCTCTGCAGGGTGTCGAACGCTACGCTTGCCGGGTCGCTTCCCATCTGCTGTTTCACTACAGGCACACCCACGCGCTCGCCCCAGATGCAAATCTGCTCTACGGCAGCGGCACGGAAGGTGTCGGCAGCTCCCAGCATAACCTTCTTGCCAGCCTTCTTAAACTGGTAAGCCAGTTTGCCGATGGTGGTTGTCTTGCCCACGCCGTTTACGCCTACTACGAGGATAACGTAAGGCTTATGGTCGGCAGGGAGTTCCCAGTCTGCCAGGTCATCGCTGTGATTCTCGGAGAGGAGAATGGCGATTTCCTCGCGCAGAATGCGGTTGAGCTCGCTGGTTGAAACATATTTATCGCGGGCCACACGTTCTTCGATGCGGCGGATAATCTTGACCGTGGTTTCTACACCTACGTCTGAAGTGATGAGTACCTCTTCGAGATCGTCGAGCACATCATCATCGACGGTAGACTTTCCGGCAACGGCGCGCGCCAGTTTGCCAAACACACTCTCCTTGGTTTTTTCAAGTCCCTTATCGAGAGTTTCCTTCTTTTTGTTGCTGAATAATCCGAATAATCCCATAATCTTGTTTTTATTTTTTGCAAAGATAATGCAAATGAGCGCAATGAAAGCTTGCTTTCAAATTGCCGAGTGCAGCTTATCTTCTGCAAAGATACTCATTTTTTTTTATTTTATGGCTTTTTCACTTGCTTTTTCGCCCTTTTCAAGAAAAAAAGTAAAGATTTAAAGGGTTTTATGTCATGACAGAAGGGTTTTCGCCGATATTGTGGGTTAATAAGGTTTAATAAATAATGTTGTCAGATACAAAAACAAATCGCCCTGCAAAGGGACAGAAGTGGTTTGGCTTCTGGACCCTTGCAGGGCGTTCTGTTTATTTCTTCATCATTTCCTTTACGGCTCTTTCGAGCTGGGTATCATGGCCATTGATGAAATCTTCCGGACTGTTGTAAACCTTGATGTCTGGGTTCAGTTGGGTGTTCTCGCCGAACACGCCACGCATGTCGCGGCAGCCTACCTGAGGAATACCGAATACCAGCGTGTTGTCCATCAGCGTTTCCCACCATACAGCTGTCATGGTTCCTGCTACTGGAGCACCGATCAGCTTGCCGATTCCGAGTTCCTTGTAAACCCATGGGAAACCGTGACCGTTGCTGTAATCGTTCTCGCAGATCATGACGCAAGATGGCTTCACCCATTTGTTGAACGGATCGCGGCCAACGACCTTGCCGTGAGGTACAAACTCCTGATACTGCTTGCCGTTGAGCAGGGTGCAGAGATCATCGTGCAACCAGCCACCGCCATTATGGCGTTCGTCTACGATTACAGCGTCTCTGTTTCGGTTCTTGTCGCTCAGCAATTCGCTGTAAACGGTGCGGAAACTCTCCGAATTCATCGCCTTAACGTGTACATAAGCGATGCGTCCGCCCGAAATGCTGTCAACGAAAGCGCGGTTGCGGTCTACCCATCGCTTGTAGAGCAGATTGTTGAGGTTGCCCTGAGAGATAGCCTTCACCGTAACCTCCATCTTCTTGCCCTTGGCGTTTCTGATGCCGAGTCGTACATTCTTGCCAACCTTTCCGTCTAGCAATGGGAAGTAGTCCATTCCGGCTTTAATCTCCTCGCCGTCGATGCTCTCGATGATGCTGCCGGCTGTAACGCCTGTATTCTTCACATCGAAAGGACCACGCTTGATAATCTCCTGAATCTTCAGGCCGTCGCCCTGATACTGAGGGTCGAAGAATACTCCCAGGTTGGCGGTGGTAAGCGCGCTGTTCGAAGCGTAGTAGCGGGCTCCTGTATGCGAAGCGTTCAGCTCGCCAAGCATTTCGCTCAACATCTCCTGGAAGTCGAAATTGTTGTTGATGTAAGGCAGAAACTTCTCGTAGGTCTTGCGGTAACCTTCCCAGTCAACACCATGAATCTTAGGGTCGTAGAACTTGTCTTTCACCTGTCGCCATACGTGGTCGAAGAGATACTGGCGCTCCTCGGCTGGCTTATAGTTGAAGTTAGCCTCAAAGCTGATGTCCTTGGTGCTGAATCCGCTCAGATCCACCTTCTTGATGCTGCTTCCGTTGCAGATGAAGAGGTTCTTCACATCCTTGTCGGTCTGCAGGTTGCCCTGGCCTACGCCCTTCATCACGAGCTTGGTAGAGCCGTCCTTCAGGTCGTGCTGCCAGAGGTCGTAATCATCCTCAAAGGCTGCCTGGTAGTAGAGCTTGTCGCCGTCTTTAGAGAGCACAGCATCGCCCATGTGCGAAGAGTTTGCGGTGAGGCGTACGATTCTGTCGCGGCAGTTTTCGATGTCCAGTTCAAGTGGCTTCACTTTTTCCACCTCTATCTTTCCGGTCTTCTTCTGCTTTTCGTCAGCTTTCTTTTTAGCCTCTTCCTTCTTTTCGTCTTCCTTCTTTTCCTTTTCGCCCTTGTTGGCGTCAGCCAGTTCTATCTCTTCCTTGCTCATATTGAAGCGGTTGTAGGCGTCCAGGTCGAAGAACATGATGTATGCATCGTCTTCAGCTCCCCAGCTTCCATGACTGCGGTAACCGGCTCTGTCGCTCTGGAAGAGCATTGCCTTGCCGTCGAGCACCCATTTGCCGTTGCTGTCGCTGTAGCCGGAATTGGTCAAGTTGTGAACCTCCTTGCCGTCAGCCTTTACCAGCGCAATATCCTGGTTGTTCCAGCCGCCGTTGCCGATATAGGTTGAAAGGAGCCATTTGCTGTCTGGCGACCATTCGAAAGCGATGTCTCCATCGCTGTAAGAGTAGACGTATTTGCCATCGAGCACGGTGCGGATTTCCTTCGATTTCAGATTGACGATGCGGAGTGCAGCGCGGTCTTCGAAGAAAGCCACTTCCTTGCCGTCAGGAGAGTATTGAGGATACTGCGATGTAATGCCTGTTTTCACCAGCTGCTCTTCCTCGATATCGGTAGCGTAGGTGAAGTTCTTCTCTTTCTCGTTCTTGATCTTAGACTGGTAAATCTGCCATACGCCGTTGCGCTCGGCTGCATAGACCAGGGCTCTGCCGTCTGGCGAGAAACTCAGGTTGCGCTCCTGCTGTGGTGTGTCGGTAATGCGCTTGGTAGTGGTGTATTCTACAGAAGTTACGTATACGTCGCCATGCATCACGAAAGCCACTTCCTTGGCGTCTGGCGAAACGGAAATCTCTGTAGCTCCCCAGCTTTTAATCTGACGTACGAGGCTGGGAGCGTCATTATCTGTTGTAATGGAGATGTTTACCTTCTGAGGCTCTCCACCTTCTTTCACGGTGTAGATTTCGCCATCATATCCGTAGCAGAGCAGGTCGGCGCTGGATGCAGTGAGGAATCTTACCGGATTGCCTTTGTGGTGGGTAATCTGCTTGTCGCTTGAACTGTTGAGGCTGCGGCGGTAGATATTGAATGTGCCGTCCTGTTCGCTCAGATAGAAGAATGATTTCTCGTCTGATGTCCATACTGGCGAGCGGTCTTCGCCGGCAAAGGTAGTCTGCTTGGCAAACTTTCCGTTACTCTTCAGCCAGATGTCGCGTGCGATAGGCGATTTCTGGTGTTTGCGCCAAGGGTCTTCGTATCCCTTTTTGTCGTGGTAGAGAATGTCGCCGTTCTTGGCGATGCTGATATTCTCCATGGTGAGGGTAGAGAAGAGTTCCGGTCTTCCGCCCTTGGTGCTTACCTTATATACTTGTGGAAATGTGTTGTCGCCGAAGATGATGCTCTGGGCTGTAGGCTGCAGACTGGCTGAGTAGAGCACATGGTCGTTGTCTGCAAAGGCGATAGGTGTTTCGCTGCCGCTGTTGGTGGTGAGTCGGGTAGGAGCACCGCCCTTTGCATCGATTACGAAGATGTCGAGACTTCCTTCGCGGTTAGACTGGAAGGCAATTTTCTTGCTGTCAGGGCTCCATACAGGATGCGAATCGAAGGCTGCATGGGTTGTGAGCTGTCGTGCTTCACCGCCGTTGACAGAAACACTGTAGAGGTCGCCTTTATAAGCGAAGGCGATGGTAGTGCCATCAGGTGAGATGGCTGGGTAGCGCATCCAGAGCGGATGTTCTTCTGCGCTGGCAGAGAGTGCTGCCGAGAGCAGGGCTACTGAAAAGATTAACTTTTTCATTTGCGTATGTTTTATGTTTCAATATGCGTTATAAAAATCTCTTCTCTTTCGGGGTCAGAATGCTGTTTCTTGCTCCTAACGGATGCAAAGGTAGTTATTTTTTGCGATATTTAAGCATAAAAGAAGAAAAAAGTGAGAAAAAGTTTGGTGTATTCAAAAAATATATGTACCTTTGCAGCCGCAAATAAGAAAAGTGGCTGATTGCGTTATTGGTTAGCTGTTTTGCGTTTTGAAAAGTGTTGGTTCCGTAGCTCAGTTGGATTAGAGCAACAGCCTTCTAAGCTGTGGGTCTTGGGTTCGAACCCCAACGGAATCACTATAATAGGCAAAATGAAACTTATTTGTACAAAATAGCGTGAGAGAACAATAGTAGTAAGTTGCTTATTCATAGGTACTTATCTCTGTTGTTCTTTTTTTTTGTTTTTAAATATATTTTATCACTTATTCCTCTTTTATGTACTCTTTTCGTAAATAGCTGTTAATCAATATGTTATGAATTTGACGTATTGAGAAATCATCCATGTGTGTTACAAATGTGTTATCAAAAAGCGCTAATGTGTTATCAGAATAGAGAAGTTGAAATCCTTAATGACCGGAAATGACCGTGACCTTAATGACCGGAAAATGGCCCTAAACATTTATTTGTTTTTCTGATGAAATTCCTTCCTTGTCTTAGCCATTGCTTCTGTAGCCCTATCGTGGGTCTCTATCAGCAGTGGACTCTTGTGATATTGTACAATCTTGACTCCGACTGAGTTGTGCCTTTTCTTTTCCTCGATGCATTGAATGATCAAGTCCGGATTGGCAGATTTAGCCGTTGGAGTCTTGTCAAAGTTCTGAATATAGGCGGCATTGGTCAGGAAGAGAATGTCGGAACCTTCCGGTATTTCATGCATTACCTTCACCATGAGGGTTAGCATCATGCGGAACTCAGTGGTGTGTAGGTCGCTGATTACATCACGGCTGATGATGTTGCCGTTATGCTCAATCACAACGGCAGCACCACCAGCTCGCTCTTTATGGCCATAATCACATGAGCCACCTATCCAAACATAATATGTAGAAGTATCTTGTGTCATAATTATTTTATCTTCAATGTTCGCAGATATTCCTTCTGCTCGGGCGTGATTCTGTAGCTCTCGATGGCCTTCTGGATGGTCTTGTTGTGCGTCCATGGAGCAAGGCAGCGTTGCTCGATGTAGGGAATCGCCTGGTCCCATTGCTTGGCAAGGGCGGTGGCAAAGAACCAGGCTACCATCATTTTTACGTAATACTCTTCGCTCCTTATTGATGCTGGAATTTCAAGATATTCAGCCTTGAAGTCTTTATCCAGGTAATGAGACATAAGTGTCTCTATTCCAAAGCGACAAGTATAAACGTGTGATGATTTACTCCAAGTCTTAATCTTCGCCAACAGTTCCTTCTTGTGTTTGGCAAATACCTTCGGAGACATGATGTCGCAAACCGCCCAGTTGTCCACGAATGGCAGGAATTTCTCTGTAAGACGAATGCATTCCTCGTAGTCCTTAACCTCGGAAATGAGGAGACCATGAAGCATATTCTCATCGTAGTATTCATGAGGAAGCTGATGAAGGAAAATCTCGCAATCTGCCTCCTTTGTAAATTCTTTTGCGAACTTGCGAAGCACAGGCACACGAATGCCTATGAAACTTTCCATAGGCACTCCCGGTGTCAGTTTGGCCTGGAAAGCAGCATACTGCTTATCCTGCATGGCGAACAGTCTTTCTTGAAGTGAAGTCATAAATCTTATTGTTATTTTAACTTATCATATTCCTCATCGCTCACAGCCTCCTGCCACTCGTTGGATGTGTTCTCGCCAGGTATTTCAAAGGCGAGGTGGGCAAACCAGCTGTCTTTTGCAGCACCGTGCCAATGCTTTACGTTGGCTGGAATGTGGATGACTGTGCCGGTGAGGATTTCCTGCGCAGGCTTGCCTTCTTCCTGATACCAGCCACGTCCGGCTACACCTACCAGCATTTGTCCGCCGCCCTTTGTGGCGTGGTGCGTGTGCCAGTTGTTACGGCAACCAGGCTCAAAGGTTACGTTGAAGAAAGGTATCTGACTGTCGGATATTTGTGCCAGATAACTGTTGCCTTTGAAGTATTTGGCGTAAGCTGTGTTGGGTTCGCCAATAGGGAATATCATCTCGCGCTGGAAAGCTGCCTTGGCGTCTTCTCCTTTCACATCTTCGTTCCATACTTCCTTTGCCAGATTGAATGCTGCCCAGGCCTTTGGCCAACCTGCGTAGAAGGCGATGTGAGTAATAATCTCTGCCGCTTCCGTGCGGGTAATTCCGTTATTCTTTGCCGACTGCAAGTGATATTTCAGCGAACTGTCGGTGATTCCTTGGCTGATGAGCGAAGTGATTGTTACCAAACTGCGGTCGCGCAATGAAAGCAGGTCATTGCGGCTCCATACTTCTCCGAAGAGAATGTCATCGTTGAGGTGAGCGAACTCCGGGGCAAACTCACCTAGCTGGGTGCGCCCTGCTGTCTGTACTATTTTCTTCATTGTATCATATTTTTAAATTCTTCTCTATATTTTCAAATTCTTCTCCAGAAAACATCTTCGATTTAAAAAATAACAGTTATTCTATATATGCTTCATTATATTTAAGCAGTTTTGCGGTACTCGCTTGGAGTCTTTCCCGTCTGTGCCTTGAAAAAGCGGACGAAGTGCTGAGAATATTCAAAGCCGAGGCGCTGGCTGACTTGTGTAATGGTTAAGGTTTCATCTACAAGTAGTTGGCGGGCTGCAGAAAGCAGTCGGTCGTTGATCAGACTCTTTGCGGTTCTGCCAGTCTCTGTCTTGACCAATTCTCCGAAATATTTGGTAGAATAGCAGCATTTGTCGGCAAAGTAGGCTACGGTAGGCAGCCCTTCATGCTCCGCTTTCCGGGCAATGTATTCATCGAGCAGAGAAATGAATTTCCTAACCACCGAATGGTTTATTTCCTCGCGTGTGATAAACTGGCGATCATAGAAGCGCAGACAATAGTTCAGCAGCAACTCGATGTTAGAAACGATGAGTTCACGCGAATGCCTATCTATAGGATGCTCGAGTTCCTGGTCAATCATTGAGAGCACGTCACGGAAGATGTTTACCTCGGCAGCGGATAGATGTAGTGCTTCGTTGCTTGTATAGTCGAAGAACTCATAGCGGGAGATGTTCTTGCCAAGCTGGGTGCGGTTGAGCAACTCGGGATGGAAAGCCAATACCGTATATTTGGCAAACGGTACTCCTGGAATGGGTTCAACCTTAATCGACTGACCTGGAGCAAACGAGGTTACGGTCATCTCGTCAAAATCATATTCTGTTCTGCCGTATGACAATTTACATCCCTTGTTTTCCTTCAGGAAGAGGGCATAAAGTCCGTAGTGATGCACAGCCTCCTGAATAGGAGAGGTGTTCTCTACACGCGCAATGCTTACCAGAGGATGAAGTGTTTTCACCCCTATGAAGTCATTGAACTCCTGTATGGTATTAAAGAAAAATTCCTTCATAATCCTATTCATTTTAAATTTTTGCAAAGATAATGCAAATGAGCGCAATGAAAGCTTGCTTTCAAATTGCCGAGTGCAGTTTATCTTATGCAAAGATACGCACATTCTCCAAAAGAGCTTATACCTGGTTTCCGGAAGATGTTACCATTATCGGAGATTTATTCCATTCTTCCATATTTCATCTCCACGCCTTCCTTATCATATTGCTTGCGCTTGCCGGTTGGTTGCTCAGTAAGTGTGATGCGAACTACAGCCGTGCGTGAAAGGGAACGGGCGATGCTCTCGTCGAAAGCATCCATGTGTTGAGGAAGGAAACGTTCACTGATTAGTCGGAGACCATGAATCTTCTCTGCTTCATCTGCCACGATTTCTGCCTTGCCGAATGCGATGGCTGATTTGAACTGCAGGGTGAAACTGCCGTCCTTCGGACCAACCGTAGGCGCACAACGGGTTACGGCCGAAAGGCAAACCTCAGAATGAGCCTTGATTGCCTCCAGCTTCTTGCCTTCCAAGGCTCCATGAAAATACCAGTTCACATCATCATCTGATGCGAGTGACAGGGGTAAACCATAAGGCTTGCCGTCTTCGTCAATGAAACTTACAGTTATATACGGAGCCTTGTGCATTACTTCCAATGCCCACTCACTATCCATTGCTCTTGATTTCTTTCTCATTTTTATCCAATTAATTTAATAATCTGTTTATCCGAAGTATCAGGCAGGATTTCTTTCAGATGCTCGAAAATCCTCTGTTGAGACTCTTCTGGAGTGCGGTTGCATTGGCAAGCCTCTTTGCCATAGAGATCTTCGGGAGTATTGAGCAGCGACCAACCCCAGCCATATTCATGATTGTGCTTGTCGCGAGGGTAGATGAAATCCTCGGTCACGATGTAAGTCGCCATTTCCAGTCGGGTGAGATAACCATCAAACTTGCTTCTCATTCCCTTGCCCGTAAAACCGCAGGCTGCCCGAAGTCCTCTCGTGATGAGACAGCCCGATGATTGAAGCGTGCAGAGAATGGCTCCTTCTATCGATTCTTCATCCGGACGGGGGTATTTGCTTCTTCTGTAGTTGCAGAAGTCAGGCCACCATTCCTGGCTGATGAATCCTGCTTTCTTGTTAAAGAACTTTCCGTACATACACGGCATTTCCTGCACAATTTCGCCCTTCCATTTCCATAGCGGCCAGTCCCAGCCGCCTTCAGGAAGTCTTACGTAACCGCAATCCTCCGCCACGATGTCTTCGGCAGAGAATCCTTCAATGCCGCTATCAAGGAGAGGGAGGAAGCCGATTTTCTGAATCAGCTCCATCATGCCTGTTGCTGAATATATTTCTGGAAAGTTCATGTTCATCTATTTTTATCCGTTGAACTTAAATAATCTTGATGTTATATCTGTCTTTTTATGTATCGGGCAAGTCCGTAAACATATCTGCGGCAACCTGGACGATAGTGGAGCAGGCGGTCGAACCATGCAAGATGTTTGTTGAATAGGCGAACTGTAACACCTACATAGACCATGGCGAAGAGCGTTCCGATGCCCACGATCTCCCATTTCCATGAACCGAGAAGCAGGAAACAGAACAAGACGGCCAAGACCACGAGCGTGATGTCCACCCGAATCTTGGCGTTAGGGAAAGGCCAGCCGGTAACCTTGTGAATGGCGATGGAAATGCCCTCGCCAGGCATGGTTACTGAGCCGCACTTCACCTCCATGGCAATTCCGAAACCGAGGATGGTGCAACCGGCAATCTGCACAAGGGCATTGACCAGGATATTTTCTGAAACCATCCACTGTGTAAGCACCATATTGAGGTCTATGAACATTCCGAAGATAAAGCCGATAGCGAGCTGGAAGAGTTGCACCCACTCGAAGTTTCTTCTCAGAATCAGAATCTGCAGCACCACGAAGATCGCATTCATCATGATGGTGTAGCCGCCGATAGTCCATCCTGGGATGTAATCAAGCATCTTACCTGCCGAAGCCATCACGTAAGGGATGGTGGAAATAACGCTTGAACCTAACTGACTTCGCACACATGCTGCGACTCCGAAAGTCATTACATAGAGCGAAACGAGCAGCAGAACATGTTGCCATACAAAAGATATAACTTCTTCTTTCTTAATCATTTATGTTGTCTTATTAATCAATTCATTCAGTTTATCCTCTCTGATAATCTTCGGCTGAGCCTTGCCAGCGAGAATGAGAATCTTTTTTCCATTACGATAAATATGAAGTTGTCGTGAGCGAACCGCGGCAGTCAACTCCTTATCGTTCTGCATGGCTTGCCAAATAGGATAATATACTCCCTCAGGTTCAAACAACTTTTTTTGAAGTTGCGAACAGAGGTTTGTTGTATCAATAGTCATTTATTTCTTCTTTATCGTTCCATTAAATATTTTCCATTGCTTCTCAAATGACAAATCTTTTTCTGTCGAATCAAAGTAACTGATGTTGAGATTTTTCTCCCAAGGATTCCAGTTGCCGCAAATTCTGCCATCATGGGCGATAACAGGAAAGAAAATGCCATTATTAGTGTATGCAGACGGCATTTGATGTGGATGGATTACTAATTCCCGGCTTTTATAACCAATCAGATATTCATCAAAGGGAGCAATCAGATGAGTCTTTCCACTTCTGAATCCACGTGTTCGACATGATTCATGCAGGTAGAACTGATAGTCTTTCCATTTTTCAACCCTCAGTTCTGAACCAAGCAACTCAATGCCTCGTTGGCAATCAGAAGTGCTCAGTCCTGACCACCAGACATAATCTTCGAATGTGGCTGGCGAATGGCTCTGAAAATATTTTCTTGCCAAAAGCATCAGCATTTCATCACGTTCCAGCCTGGCAGTTCGGGGAATCTTCTTCTCCGTGAGACTGTATGTTGCCTTTGTTGGAAGAAGACTGCCGCTGCAAAAAGTACCGTTCAATTCGTTAAAGCGAATGTGGTAGGCTAGGCGATGACTGTCCATAATAATGCCTCTTTCGAGCAAAGCCTCGTTCAGGTCTTTGCTTGTTACAGACTGCATCTCATCGGTTTTTTGAACAAATATCTCGTGAATCAGATTGAGCTCAGAATTATCGATGCTGATTTTATTACTCTTCATCCATCCTTTTACTACAGAAGTTGCCTTAGGTGAAATCAGGTCCAGCATCCACCAATAGTCTTCATTTGAAACCAGTTGCCAAGTGCCACGCAGCAGGTGAAGACGGACTATCTCACCCTCATCGTATGCATTCTTGAATGCGAAGGAAGAAGGTTTGCGAGTACGCATCGTCACAGCCCATCTTACCATCCGGTAATCCTGGGCTTGCATGGCTCCAAAATGAGACACCACCTTTGGGGGAGTATCAAATTGAGGACAGATGAGCTGCTGCGAAAGCAGGCGTATTGCTATTGAATTCATTGTTTCTGAGTCGTTAAAATTACGTTGATTATTTCAAAGCCTTGCCGTCGGAGAATGCGTTTCCGACTTTCTCGCCCAGCTGGATATAGCCATGATGAATAGGGTCGAAGACAATCAGTTCCATCTTCTCCATGTCTGGATTTCCGTCTTCTGCCAGATACTTTTCATCCACAAGAATATTGACGATTTCGGCAACGAGATAATAGCCGGTTTCGCTTTCGTCATACTTCTCCTTGATACGGCACTCCAGGGTCATCGGGAAATCGGTGAACACAGGAGCGTTGACCATAGTCGCCTTCTCGATGCTCCATCCAGTCTTCTCCATCTTCTTCGGGTCGTTCTTGGCAGAAACAATGCCCACGAAATCAGAAGCCACCATGGTTTTCTTGGTCGCGAAGGCAACGGTAAACTCGCCGCCAAGCTTCAGGTTGTCTGTGGTGACGTGGTTTCCCATCGAGATCATAATCTCCTTCATGTCCCACTGTCCTGCCCAGGCAGCGTTCATTGCGTTGGCAACTCCATCCTTATTATATGTGCCGATAATCAGCACAGGCTGTGGTGCAAACTACGGCTTTGGTGAAAAACTTTTCATATGCTTCGTTCTTTATATTGTTATCTATTCATGTGTAAATACGCCATCAGCGCAATCTGTATCAGCAGAATGGCAGGAATGCCGTATTTGAATTTCTTGTGCATCGTCTTATGGTGCCAGACTTTCATTCCCATCCATGCCCCGATGCTTCCTCCAAGTATAGCCAGCAACAAAAGCGTGGCTTCGGAAATGCGCCACTTGGCTTTCTTCGCCTTGTATTTGTCAATGCCGTACACGATGAATGTAACTGCATTGATGCCCAGGAGATAGTAGGCGAGGTAACTATGTAATGTGTTCATACTCTTCAACTGCGTTTTCTTATCTCTTTAAAATCCCAACTCCACATCCTTTCCGAATGGTGCGAGCGAAAGCCCGGCCATCTTGAAATGCTGTTTTCCCCAAGGAATGCCGATAATCGTTATACATAAGAGAAAGCCGAAGAACAGATGCATGAGGCAAGCCCACAAACCTCCGAAAATTAGCCAGAGTAAATTCAACGGGATGCGAATGCACCCTGTTGGACTATTCGATTCTCTTACTGTAGAGCCAAAAGGCCATAGGCAGAGCAGACCAATCTTGAATGTCTGTATTGCAAACGGAATGCCGATAATGGTACATGCAAGAGCTAGACTTCCGGTGAAATAACCGATGGCAGCTTCGAGACCTCCGAAGAGCCACCAAAGTAAGTTTCCTATTATGCGCATATTATTATTCTTTTATATTTTTGTTAATTTCCTGCCATTCTTGATGCTCTTCCAGATAATTGGTCTTTACCAGTACACTCTGGAAACCAAAACGCTTGCCTGCTTCGGCATTCTCGGCACGGTCATCAAAATAGAGGGTAGTGGCAGGATTCAATCCTGTCTGCTGCGTCATCTCTTCATAGATTTCGACGGATGGCTTCTCTTTCCGCATGGCGTATGAGAGGAAGACTTCATCAAACAGTTCGTCTGTGGAATATCCCAGCTGATTCATCTGACTAACTGATTTCTGCCAAAGCGTATCGTTGATGTTGCTGAGCAGATAGACCTTATACCGCTTCCGAAGCTTGACCAATGCCTCCAGTCTTTCCACGGGCAGATTGCCACACAACTCTTCCAGGACTTTCTCAATATCCTCAGTTGAGGTTCCTTTGCGGCAAAGGCTCAGCATCTCTTTCAAAGTTTCTGCTTCTGCTACCTGACCATTAATATATTGGTGCATCAGTCTCTTGATCTTGCGGACATGGATTAGTCGCTTGAACGCCGTAACGCCCAGGCTCTCCATGGCTTTTACAACAGAGGCATCATCAATGTTCACGATGACACCTCCATAATCAAAAACGAGTGTTTCTATCTGTTTTATGCTCATTTTCCTATTTTACTCCTTTATTCTTTTCATCTGTTATATCAAGAATGGATCAAGCGTAGCCAGCAGTTCGGCTTTATCTACCACACCGCTTGTGCGCCACAATACTTCTCCGTTTCGGAAAAGCATCAGCGTAGGCACGGATTGAATGCGGTATTGGCTTGCTGTTACGCCGTACTTGTCTACATCCACCTTGATGATTCGGATGCGGTCGCCCAATACACTCTTCACCTGCTGCAGAATGGGGTGCATCGCCTTGCAAGGTTGGCACCAGGTAGCAAAGAAATCGACCAGAACAAGCTGGCCACTGTTTATTACATTATTAAATGTCTCCATAATTATCTGTCTATTTCCGTGAAACGATTAAAAGTTCTGCCGTCCCTCGTAACTTTCCCGAAGAACATATCTTCCGGTCTAACCCAATAGGCTTGGTCTCCATAGAGAGCCTGATAAACCACCATGCGCTCCTGAGTCTCGGAGTCGAAGGCAGAATGGATGAACCTGTATTTGCCACCCTTAAAGTGCTGGAAATATCTTTCTTCCTTTGTAGAAAATTCCATCAGCATTTTCTGGGCGAGGGGAGCGTACCAGGTCTTCACCTCCTGCTCAGTAGGCGTATGACCGCCTGGGAAATGGAAGGCTTGGTTGTAATGCTGCAGGAAAAGAGGGGAGAAGTGAGCCAGGGTGTCCTGCTCACCGAAAAGTCCCCACACACGATCCTTATAATAGGGGTTGCAATGGTCAAACTGCACGGCTTCCAGTTCCGCAAACTCCTTAATCAGCGCCTCGTCAATCACCAGCCGCTGATTGCCGTCCCTTCTCGGCGCCTTGTATTCATGCTCGCCGATTCGCTCCTTCAGAAACTCCGTCATCATGAAATACGGATTGCCGAGCAGGGCAGGAATGCCCACCACCGGAGCCAGCATCTGGGCGAGGAAAGAGCCGCAGCTGTTGCCCAGAAGCAAGTCGGGCTGTTCACGGTCGATGATGGAGCGAATCTCCTTCAGTGCCTCCTTGGGGTGCAATGGGAGGTCGGGAGTCAGCACCACCGCCGTCCCCTCAAACGCCTCTTTCAAGGCTCTCGCCATCGGACAACTGCCCGTGGTGAAGAATCCGTGTAGGAATAATATCTTCTTCATGCTATAATCATTTGATAATGATGCGCCTATAATTTAGGAGGATAAGCCATGCTCAAACCCCATGTTGGCGCATTTTATTTCTGCAAAAATACAAAAAATATTCAGAAAAGTGATTTTATGGATGGATTTTGTTTGCAGGGCGAACTTGATTTAACCTTATTTTATAAGATAGAGGGATATTTTGATAATCTGAAATTCTTAATGACCTTAATGACCGTGACCTTAATGACCGGATTTAGGTATTGGAAAAATGAAAATGACCGATAATGAATTCGACACTTCATGACCTCTTAAAACAAAAAGGCGTAAGGTATGGTAGATATAATCTTAGTAAAATGCAGAGTAATTTGCATTTTTCTTCATAATCATTCGTGTTTCTAACATATTTTACCTATCTTTGTGCCTTAAAAAATAGAAGTTGCAAAATGGAAAAGTATGTGTTAGAATTACAGGCCGTACTAGACAAATATAGAAGTCTTGGTATTTCGCAGCAGATAGATTACGATAAGTTCTATCTGTATTCCATCATTACACACTCTACTGCCATAGAAGGTTCTACTGTGACGGAAATAGAGAATCAATTGCTCTTTGATGAAGGTATTTCTGCTAAAGGTAAACCCTTGGTAGAGCAGTTGATGAATCTTGATTTGAAGCATGCCTATGAACAATCCATTCGATGGGCGAAGGAGCACAAACCTTTTTCTGTAGAAATGCTTAAGCAATTGTCTGCATTGGTGATGAAGAATACCGGCAGCGTTTATAGCACGCTTCAGGGGGAATTCGATTCTTCTAAAGGTGACCTCCGTCTATTAGGTGTCACAGCGGGAGCTGGTGGACGTTCCTATATGAACTTTCTGAAGGTTCCTGCAAGGTTGGCTGATTTCTGCAATGAGATAAACCGCAGGCGTGAATTGCTTCTTGAAAACCCGAGTGAAATGGATGCATATTTGTTGAGCTTCGATGCTCATAACATCCTTGTCAGCATCCATCCTTGGGTGGATGGAAATGGCAGAATGTCGCGTCTCATCATGAATCACCTTCAGTTTGAATTTAATCTTGTTCCGACAAAGGTAATGACTGATGATAAGGCAGCTTATATTGAAGTTCTTAATGCATCTCGAGAAGAAGAGTCGATGTTACCATTCCAGTCTTTCATGCTTCAAGAACATATCAAAAATCTTAAGGCTGAGATAGAACAGTATGAAAGATCTATGGATGATGATGTCGTGATAAATGTCGGGAAAAGCTTTAAAAATGTCGGGAAAGAAAAACTGATTGAACTTTCTGAACGTCAGCAGAATATCATTTCTGTTGTTAAATGTCATCCGGCAATAACGATTCCGGAATTGGCGCAGAGAATGTCGGGAAAGAGAACTGTAACGACACGTACTATTGAAAGAGATATTGCTGCTCTTCAAGCCAAGGGAATCTTGAAGCGTGAAGGCGGTAGAAAAAGTGGTAAATGGATAGTTGTAAACATCTGAATACCCGAAATCCTTAATGACCCTTAATGACTTTGACCCTTCATGACCTACTTTCTCGGCAGGAACGAAAAAGACCGCTCTCCTCATGATTATTCTCTGAGGTGAGCGGTCTATTTTTATGATTGAGTCTGCTTATTATAATAAGGTAGACTCCATGTTCTTTATCCCATGCAGCTCGTTACTCCGAGCGTAGTAGCGATAGCGGTCAGTAT
>JAJVTK010000026.1:0-54726 GCA_021622245.1 Segatella copri
TCATTGTCACTTCTGTTTGTTCCTAAGTGACAACCTTTTTCAGGGAAGTACATGTAGCAGCCCCAAAGTTAATTATCCATAATTATAAATGCATTTATTATAAGAGTATTTATAATTTTTGTAACTTTGCGCCATCACTTATAAAAAATTGATTATGGATATACCCTTTATTTATGGAAGACTCGCTGAGAAAGAGAGTTTTATCGACAGAGTAGAAGACAGAAGGGAACTGAAGAATTTCCTTCGCCACGGCATCAACGTCATCTTGGTATCTCCAAGAAGATGGGGAAAATCTTCGCTTGTCAGAACCTCTATGGAAGAATTAATGCAGGAAGAATCCAAGACAAAGGTTTGCTTTATGGATGCCTCCAAGATTCATACGGAGGAGGAATTCTACAACAAATTTGCCTCCATCGTGATACAAGGAGTTTCTTCCACTTTGGAACAGAAATTATCTGACTTGGTGAAATTTATCAATCGTTTTACCCCAAGCATCACGATAGCTTCCGACCCAATGAATAGTGTAGAGGTCAACCTAAAGGTGAATCCTGTAAAGGAAAGTCCTGAAAACATTCTGCAACTCCCCGAAAAGATAGCCGAAGCTAAAGGCATCAAGATTATCGTCTGCATCGATGAGTTTCAGCAACTCGCCAACCTGCCAAAATGGAAGAACCTTGAAGCTATGCTGAGGGCTGAATGGCAGTTGCAGCACCATACCACCTACTGTCTCTACGGCAGCAAGATGCACATGATGAAAGATATTTTCAACAAGGCGAACAGTCCTTTCTTTAAGTTCGGACAACTGATGAACCTGAAGAGAATAGCCAAGGAATATTGGATTCCATACATCATAAGTAATTTTAAGAAGACAGGAAAAACTATCTCTGAGAGCCAAGCAGAATGTCTATGCGAAAGAGTGAAGTATAACTCTTGGTACGTACAGCAATATTGCTTCTTCCTATGGTCACACACAGACAAAGAGGTGACGCAAGAACTCCTCGACAACCAGCTCCAACTGGTTTTGGACACCAACGAAGACCTGTTCTTGACAGAGATGGACGAGCTCACTCCTACCCAAATCGGCATGTTGAAAGCCATCGCTTCTGGCGAAAAGCACTTCAATGCCAAGAATGTCGTAGAGAAGTATGGTCTGGGGCAGCCACAGAGCATCACACGTAACAAAAAAGTATTAGTAGAGAAAGATCTCGTTGAGAAACATCTTCAAGATTTCTCATTCGTCGATCCTGTCTTCGAGCTTTGGCTGAAGAGAGAATACAACATTTTACCATAATGGGAATAAAAACAGCCAATAATCGCATTTTCGAGGAAAGAGATGAGGTAAACATCTCTTTCCTCGAAAATTATCAATTACTCCAAATGTCATAGCAGAACTTCAAGGATTTACTTCCTCCATTTAGCTGATAGCAAAAGTTATCCTCACCATGTTTTAACACTTTTACCAAAGAGGAGTCTTCTAAAATAATCCTTCGGAAAATGCTATAAGACCTAAAATTCTTACAGTCTGTCTCAGATTGCTGTATGACAAACACATACCTATTTAGAGGATACTTTCTTATAATGTCCACCATTCTCATTGCTAACTTCTCCGTAAAATCTGATTTTACATTAGAGAAGAAATACGAGAAATTGATAATAAACAGAGATGATACTTGAGACTCTTTATCCCAATATTCATCTGTCAATTCATTAAAAGAAGTAACAAACTCTGTATTCATTTTGTCAAATGCCTGCTCTTGCAGAAACTTTTGTCCAAGTTTCTGCATCGCAACGGAAATATCCACACCTACATAATCAATCTGCTCAATATTTGAAAACTCATTCATAAATGCAGATATGCATGTTGATGGTCCACAACCTATATCAATGTAATGCACCCTACCCTTACACCCATCTAGTTCATTTTGCAGAAATGTTCTGTAAGAATTCAGAATAGCCTTTAAACTACAATAGTGTTGTCGCATGATATAATAGCCATACAATAACACTTGCTGTTGAGGAGACACAACTGTCAATTCATTTTGTATATCTGAAAATAGGGACAATTGATTTGAAAAATCTATTCTTCCATATCCAATAAGGTTCATATTCACCTCCATTTTGTTCCCAAAGATATAATTAGGCCATTCCGTATTTGATGCCTGCTTTATAGGAGCAACAACTAATTTATTAAAAGCCTTTTCAAACTTATCATCAACAGTATATACAAAAGTGTCAAAGGTTGCATTATCAACAACTTCCCTCTTAGAGACAGAGAATTCACCTTTAACATACTTATTCACATCAATTTCAAAAAAGCTTTGTATGCTCTTACAATATTCTATCAGCTTATAGAAAGTTATATCTTGAGCCAACAAACGCTCATACCCTACCAGAACAAGGTTTTTCTTTGCTCTAGTCATTGCAACATTCAGTTTTCTGTCTATTATTGCGCCATCGTTCTCATCATAATACTCATTGCTTGTCAAGAACGCCAACTGATAATGCTTCTTTGCAGTAAAGCCATATATAATAAGATCACGCTGACTACCTTGATAGCGTTCTACCGTATCAATAGTTATATCATGCAAACAATCAATACCATGTTGTGTACTCATATTATCTATCATGTTTCTGACTGTAGATATTTGGTTTCTATAAGGCACAATAACACCTATAGACTTATTTATATCAAAATGATTTTTCATCATTAAATAAGCCTGCACAACTGTTGCTGCAATCAGCTTAGCCTCTTCACCATTAACTTTATCTGACTCTTTAGGGTCTAAGGAAGGAGTACATGACAAGAAAGATACCCTACGAGTAGTCAATAAGTCCTCAATACCATTCTTACCCGCCCCGACTGATGGAGTTTGTTCTTTTTGGTGTTCTACAGGAACTACTTTCAAAGAGTTCTGATAGAATGTATAATTAGGGAACTTAGCTATTTCAGGATGCATTCTTCCTTGATGCGTAAGGACATGACAATATTGCTTATTGTTCTTTCCCAACAGCTTTTCAAAACGTTCAAACAACGACAATCTGCAATTCTCTAATTCAATCTTATTAAGCATAGGATCATTAACCATAGACTCTTGTGGTTCTTGTTGTACAACTGCAGGTAACTGTTTTTCATCACCTATGAGAACGAACTTAGCTATTGCATTTTCTGCTCCATGCTTGGCACTTAATAATCCTAACACAAAAGGTTCCAAAATCTGCGACGCTTCATCTATAATAGCAAGGTCGAATTTCTTAAGATTAAAGATTTCTATCTTGCTAATAAATGCAGTTGTCGTACCACAGAATATTTTTGTATCTACAATTAACGTTCTCAGATCACTAAGTTTAATGTTGTCAAGGCTCGCCATTTTATCATCCAACAGATACTTTCTATATTCAGGACTACATCCATGGTTGCTACCTAAACGTAAGAAGTTCAGATTATTCTCTACCAACTTACTACAAATTTCATCAACAGCTCTATTGGTGTATGCCATTAAAAGTATGGATACATTGGGGTCTGTCAAATGTTCCTTTAAAACATTCAACATACCATAAGATGTTTTTCCTGTGCCAGGAGGACCAACAATAAGATATAAGTCCTTTGCTTGCTTTGCATGCAGCACTAATTCATTAAATTCTTGAGAACCATAATTACCACTCAACGTTACAGATTCATCTACACTTGGCTTTCTTTGCCCCAAAATCAAATCCTTACGGTCTTGATTTGCTGACAAAAAAGCATGCATTCCTTTATATAAAGAGGAATAAGACGACTCCATAAAATCATGTTCTATAGCCCATACTGTTTTATCTTTATTTTCATTCTCCTTATATGTAAATACATACTGATGTTGAGAATTTCTAAGCTCTACCTCTACATACTGTAACGTTATCTGAATAATCGTTCCTCTAAAAACAATATCAGATGTAACTTTAGGTTCTTCACTTTCAAGATATGGATAAAATACGACAATATCCCCCATACGGAAATTAGAAACATCCAAATCTTCATCTTTATCAAAGAAGAACTTTACTTTTTCAACTTCTGAATTTGGTGACAACGGCTCCATTTTTAGCTTCGTATAAATATTGCCAGCATCTTTTCTCTCTTGCAATGAGCTATTCCACAAAGTAGCAAATCCCGATTCTTCTTTTGTCTTATTTCCTATTTTTGACAACATATGTTCGGTTGCAACAAACTGCATATACCTATAATAATATGCCTTTTCCAATTCAGACGCCTTATCCAAGGGAGCCAAAACTTTTTCAATTTTATCCTTACCCCACTTTAGATACGTTTTATCCTTTACATTTGGGAAAATAGCATCTGCACTTAATTTCTCCAAATCATTAAAACCATTTTTTGCATAACGTTTTTCTGCCCACACAATCAAATTCCTGATTTTGAGAGCCTTAAATAGCAACACTGGAGCAGACCCTAATCCAAGCAAGCCTTTAGCATATTTTGAATAAAACAACCATGAAGCCAACTTATCATAGCTCATTTTCTTATAAGAATAATGAAATATAGCTCGATAAAGGAGCAACTGTACATAATGCTTTTGGAGGTGTTTTGCCGTATTAGCATCACCAGACCATGCACTTTTACCACTTTTTTGCTCTATAATCGTATCAAGATTTAAACCAATAAAGTCCAAACGACCTTGCAATCCCAATATGCCACAAAAATAAGATGGCTCCAAAATAAGTTCGTCCACATTAATTTTGCTTCCATCTTTCTTATGAATGTATTCACCATCCAATACCTCTTCTATAATTCTTTTTTGGTTCTGCGCCTCTATATGAAATGTTGCCAATGGATCCTTACAACAAGCAAAAGCCAACGCATTTTTCTTGAAAAAGCTCTTCAAACTTTCCTCATATGTCATTTTCTTTTTGTATGAAGCTTCATCTAACAACTGACCAGCAAAGTTACCCAAAAGTATAGATGATGTAGAAACCATTGGCTCAATCTTCTTTATAAGATTCATCTTATAAGAATCACCATATTCCTCAAAACAATTCGCTATTGTTGTTACATTCACAAGATAATCTGGCTCTACAATTATAAGCTCTGGATATAAAATTCCATTCTCTATCCTTGGTTTTACCAAGTTTAGAATCTCACCTTTTTCTATAATCAGACCTATATATGACCAGCTTTCATTAAGTTTCCTATTCGAGTATTGTGTCTGGTTAAACTCCTTGGAAGTCACATAATCCACTTTTACATTCTCTCCATTGTCATCCCTTGTCACATATAGATACGTAGCATCCCACTCATTGACAACGCAACGAATGCAATCTACGACTTTTCCAATACTATCCTTAAGTCGCTCTATAAAATCCTTTGTTTTTAAAACAGGGAACTGTGAAGACAAACTCAAAGGAATTTGTCTGCCATCATAAATACAGCTAATAAATGTACAAACAGCTCTCAAATCCTCCCCAAAGAGACAAGCAAGTTCATTATTTTTTATTTCATCTATCTTTCTTAGACGAACACGTACATCATTAATAGCATGCGTAAGATTTTGGTATTTAACATTTTCATATATCTTATACTCACGAATAAGATACTGTATTTTTGAAAACAAGCCCGTAAATTTCAAGCTTATACCTTTTATCTTTTGATTGACAGCATTGTTTAAGACTCTATCCAATATTGCATATTTGTCCCTTATAGACAACGTTGCTGGAATCGCTTCCAACTCTTCAAAAAACTCAAAAACAGTTTCTGCAGGAGATAAACTTTTCTGCACATCAACGCCTTTCAAATCCACCTCCAACATACTTACCACTTTATTCACATCAAAATTTTCTTCGG
The DNA here is from genome assembly GCA_021622245.1 of Segatella copri. GTDB lineage: Bacteria > Bacteroidota > Bacteroidia > Bacteroidales > Bacteroidaceae > Prevotella > Prevotella copri_J. The sequence continues at coordinate 5,831 of JAJVTK010000026.1, forward strand.
AAAAAGACTGTAAGCATGAATCTAAATACGTATCGAGTTTATCAACAGACAAAACATGTAGCCAATTCTTTTCTGCATCCACATCCGAAGGCAACAAGTTAGTACCCTTTTGAAAAACGACACAAACTTTCACTTTTTTCCTAGGCAAAATCTTTCCAAACCATTTTTCACCCTGTTCCTTGTATATATGCGCCTGCTTATAAGGATTAATAGCACCAAGACCACCTTCAATAATTTTACCATCAGATGTTGTCCAAACTTCCTTTTTGGAAGGAGTTATTTCGGAAAAATAGTCTTTAAAAATAAACAGTCGAATTTCTTTTGATGTAATAAGTACAGCATTAGACCGTAAGCCCCCAAAAGTGTAATTTCCTAAAAGGAGGTAGGAAACATGCACTTTACTTAATACAAGCAACAACTCATCAAACATGAATTCCTCATATTTGTGGTCAAACTCTCCATATTTATAGATTACTGGTTTCATATAATATTGTTTATTATTTATTTTCCTGTTATTGTTTCTGCCTTTGGGTTACTCAAATGACATTGATAATTTGCTTTTGCAGCTGCTTTACTTGAATTTGCATAGCAATATTCACATAAATGTACACAAGTATTATATTGTCCAATATCCTTAGCATTTATGCAGCCACAAAACTTCCGCTGCCCACTATCCTTATTACAGCCATGCGTAGCATACATATTGTTTGGCAACAGTATTGCATCTTTAGGAAGTTCTTCCGTATCACCAAACAAATTGGGTATCGGCATTGGTAAGATTTTCACTTTTAAGAAATCCATAAGCACCTTATCTTGATACGCCAACCTTATAATAAGTTCATCATCTATACAATGATTATGGATTACTCCTTCCAAATCTATCTCTTCCGCACAAGTTGCCAACTCATAATTCCACCCTTGCATTTCATTAAGCTTAACTAATTCTTGCGCAAAATATACCATATCTCCCTTTGTCCATTCTTTATACCTCACATGGTTGTCTTCTAAGTTTCTTTTAACCTTACCATAAATTCCAATATCAGCAAAACTAAAGACTAGTTTTTCTGTATACCCTTTTAGCTGGTCCCCAATATTTTTTATCCTTGAAAGAAGAACAGAAATGTCTATATCTTCAGTTAACATCAAAGGATCAAAGCGCCAAATCACATGACCTCTTCCTAACTTTTCAACTAAAGTTTTAAACGTTTCTATTCTGCTACTCAACTTAGGTACTCCTATTTCAAGTCTATCGTTTTCATAATCATTCAAAGTATATTGTATATAGCAACCTATCTTCTTTTCCTCAAGCCTATCAAGATAAGAAAGAAGAGGTTTAGGATTTTTAGACCAAAACACGATAAAGCGAGTATTCAGAAAAGAGACATAGCTTCGCACACCATTAAATGGATTCGTCCAAGCGCAATAGCCATTGTCAAGCCTATCGAAAAACCAGTCAGAATAGAATGCAGGTATGTCCGTACTTCTACTAGCAGATACTATTTGGGGCGTCTGCATCATAACCATCTCCCCATTTTCACGAGGCAATAGTGTTGGATTCCATTTTCCATTTTTCTTAATCAACTCCATATACTTTCTATTTAGGCTTCAAAGATACAGTTATTTTTTTGATAATCAAAAAAAATAATTACTTTTTTTTATTTTATCAACAAATTCAATGAAAAACCTCTATAATCAACAAAAAACGCTCATTTTGCAAATTTTTCCCCCAAAAAATTTGGTGATACGGAAATAAAGTCCTATCTTTGCATTCGGATTATACACAAAAGGATAAACAAGAGACATAAATACAGATATAGGATTCCGGTGCTTCACTGGCACTGGAATTCTTTATTTTTTATGCTACTTGCCAACCGATTATTAATAACATTAAAACAACAAGAAAATTATGGCTTACATGTCACAAGAAGGCTACGACAAACTCGTAGCTGAGCTGAAACAGCTCGTATCTGTAGAGCGCCCTAAGGCATCAGCCGCAATTGCTGAAGCCCGCGACAAGGGTGATTTAAGTGAGAATTCTGAGTATGATGCCGCTAAAGAGGCACAGGCTCATCTGGAAGATAAGATCAATCGCCTGAAGCTCACCATTGCCGAGGCCAAGATTATCGATACCAAGCAACTCAGCACCGACAGCGTGCAGATTATGTCGAAGGTAGAGATGACCAACATGGCTAACAAGGCAAAGATGACTTATACCATCGTGAGCGAGAGCGAGGCAAACTTGAAGGAAGGCAAGATTTCCATCAAGACTCCTATCGCACAGGGATTGCTCAACAAGAAGGTAGGTGAGATTGCAGAAATCAAGATTCCTCGCGGCACCATCAATCTTCGCATCGACAAGATTTCATTTGAATAAAACGGAATAAAAGGAACTATCATATCGGCAGCGATGCCCGTATGACGGTTCCTTTTATGTTATATGTAAGCCTACCCGATATATTCTATAGAAAATGAAAGTAGCCGATGCAACGACATCAAAAAGAGAATAAGATAATATGTATTGTAAATTATAAATTATTAATTATAAATTGATTAGCGATTATGGCAAGCATTTTTTCAAAGATTGCAGCAGGAGAGATTCCTAGCTACAAGTGTGCAGAAAGCGACAAGTTCTATGCTTTCCTCGACATTAGCCCTATCGGCAAAGGTCATACTCTGGTGATTCCCCGCAAGGAGGTGGATTACATCTTCGATATGGAAGACAAAGACCTGGCTGAGTTTGAGGTTTTCGCCAAGAAGGTAGCCAAGGCTATCAAGGCAGCCTTCCCATGCAAGAAAGTGGCGCAGGTTGTTTTGGGCCTGGAGGTTCCTCATGCCCATATCCACCTCATCCCAATGAACAGCGAGGCTGATGTAAACTTCCGCAAGGAGCATCTCAAACTCACAGAGGAAGAGTTCAAGGAAATTGCTGATAAGATTTATACAGAATTCAAGAAACTTTAAATACAAGAAGTTTCAAACAGAAAAAGAGCTGCGAATATGCTTCGCAGCTCTTTTTATATTTTTATTTCATAAGCTCTTGCTTAAACGAACTCATCGCCTTTCTTCATCTGCACCTCGTTTACATATTTACGCACCAGGGCAGAAGAATCTTCTTTCTTGCATATCAACAATACATTGTCATTCTCGGCTACTATGAAACCATCCAGTCCGTTCAATACAGCCAGCTTTCCTTTAGGCAACTTGATTACATTGTTGTGACAATTCTCCATCATCACATCGCTGTCAATAACCACGTTGTCATCGCTGCTCTTCTGCATCGCCTCGTAGATACTGTGCCAGGTACCCAGATCAGCCCAGCCGAAGTCACACTTCATCATATAGACATTGCTAGGTTTGTCAAGCACTCCGAAATCTACTGATATATTCGGATAAGAAGAGAAGCTTTCTTTCATGTATGCATTCTCTGTCTCCACACTGAATTCCGGATACTGTTTATCGTAATCACGGAGTACAGGGGGCAGAATCTTGCAGAAACACTCACGCAGATACTTCACATTAGAAAGGAATAAACCCGTATTCCAATAGAACTCTCCACTCTCTACAAAAATCTTGGCAAACTCTCTTTCCGGTTTCTCTGTAAACGACTGCACCTTGTACAATCCGTTGCCGATAGCTTCACCCATCTGAATATATCCATATCCAGGTTCAGGACGGGTTGGTTTCACACCCATCGTCAGGAAACGGTCATGTTCTGCCACAAAAGCCAGACCTTCCAATACGTTTTCCCGGAAAGCATCTTCATTGAAGATAGCCTGATCCGAAGGAGTGGCGATGATGCAGGCATCAGGATTGAGCATCGAGATGCGATGATTGGCCCATGCCATGCTAGGTGCCGTATTGCGATGAATAGGTTCCGCCAATATCCGTTCTGCAGGAACCTCAGGCAACTGTTCCTTTACCAGTTGAACATATTCTTCATTTGTGTTGATAAATATATGGTCGGCAGGCACGATCTTTGCCATACGGTCAAAGGTTTGCTGAAGCTGGGTGCGCCCCACTCCAAAGAAGTCGACAAACTGCTTCGGATAGTTGCTGCGGCTGCAAGGCCAGAGTCTGCGGCCCTTACCTCCCGCCAATATCACACAATAATTATTTCCGTTACTCTTCATATCTTGAGTCTAATATTTTGTTGGTTTTCAAAATTCATCTGTAAAGTTAGTGATTATCCGTGAAAGTGCCAAAGATTTTCTTGAAATTTAATAAAGTGGACTATAAAAACAACAAAAATTTAATGTTTCTGCATTAAAAATGCATTTTTAGAAAAAAAAGTCACCAAAAAGTTTGTCAGTTCAAAAATTATTAGTACCTTTGCAACCGCAAATAAGCAAGGTGGTATTTGCCCAGATGGCGGAATCGGTAGACGCGCTGGTCTCAAACACCAGTGGAGCAATCCATCCCGGTTCGATCCCGGGTCTGGGTACCAAGAGCTGCAAATCGAAAGATTTGTGGCTCTTTTTTCTTTAGACCAAACTTTAACACAAGAAAATCTTATATCAGATAGCGAATTCACTATATATAAAAAAGGAGTAGTCACCCACTCCTTTCTCTTTTTATCTGTTTTTAAATTCAAAATATCTTTTTCTCCACAATCATGTTGTAGGCAATCATCCTATTTCATGATTATGTTATTTCACAATCACTTTGACTCCATTTACAATGTAGATGCCTGAAGGAACAGGAATCGTCAGTCTTTCACCAGCCCGAACTGCAACCGAGGTTACTTTCTGTCCACTCAAATTAAAGATTTTTATGATCTGAGAACGGTCAGAAGATATGATTATTTCACCATTGCCGCCATAGATTCCTTTGTTCAATGAAATGTCAGAAATACCTAAAGTCTGATCAGTAACATAGACTATCAAGTTAAATGGATCAAACAAATAATAGCCGTCTGAACCCACTATATCAAGTCTGTTTTTAGACAAAGTGGTTGGAATATCATAATATTTACCATCTGTCAAACTCATGAACCACAGATCAGAAACGATTGTATTGCCGCCCAACTCGTTAGGGTCAAAAGACCTGGATATTGTAGTGGTCGCTCCATTACCAGGAATGCGTACCGTCTCAAAACGAGGAACAAAGCTTCTTTCATTCGTACTATATGCTATCAAGGCATATTTCAACAAAGCTGTACCTCCATCGTTCTTGATAGCAAAATTGAATTGGGCAAAAGCATCATTCGTCTTTGGAGCTTTCACTTTATTACTACCATAAGTCGCCTTTTCGGTCTCATATTCATTTGGAGCCGCATTGGTCCATGCCTTTACAACTGTGAATACAGGGGTTGCAGGTGTAGCTCCCACCGTAAACTTCTTGGCATTAACAAAGACATTCTCTGCTCCTGCATCAGTCAGCCAGAGATACAAATCACCCGCCGAAGGAGACAACTCTACCTTTCTGGTAATAGAACTATGTGCTGGAACCGTGACATAAACATCCATCGCGGCTTGGTCTGGCATAGTAGCAGTCGTATTGCTGAAGATATTGATGGCTCCCAAATATTCGATATCACCCTGATTCTGGATAGTAATTTCAAAGCCATTGGTTAATCCACCCAATAGTTCTTCGGTTGGAGTGATATCTGCTTTCAATTGCGAACGAACCTGAGTCAGTTTTTGAGCTGTAGCCTCAACGACATAAGGCCGCATTTCAGAATTAGCGCATTTGTTCCAATGAACATGATCGGTACTGTAAATCGCATAGATCGTGGTCTGTCCGATTGGGAAAGCATAATCAAATTCAAACAAGAAAGTATTACCATAAGTGTTGCCATTATCTTGGATACCCTTAAAAGAGAATTCCTTAACCCCAGAAATTGGAACATAAGTACCATCAGACTTCAATATACCATAAGCGATAGAGCCTGTCATATCCTGACGACTCTGATTACAGAAATAATTCTGTATTTTCAAGGCAAATTTATCTGAAACCTGATTTCTGGTATCCTTAGTCAGTTCAAAAACAGACATTTTATCCCAATAGCTCTGCACAATAGGAGCGAAAGGTGCTACAGGCTCATCTACCTTACCATTATCAGGAGCCACACCAACCAACATACTACAACTGCGGTTGTAACCATCCTGTGCATTACCGGAGCCGACACCACCCTTCTCAGGATTCAAGATCGTAACATCGAAATAACCATTCTGATAGCCTCCCCAGCCCCAGTTGATATGATAAAGTCCCTGACCATCGGAACCATCACAGATAAACTGATGACCACCATCGGTAGAAGAACCTGAATAGAAAACAGGACGCCCAGCAGCCAATTCATTGTCAAGAATCTGAGTCCATTCTGTTAGGGAATATAAAGAACGTGCCAAGTCCAACATCATATCAGCATCATAACCAAAATACTTAGCCAAAGGTGCCGGTGTAAGATTAGCACCCGACATTTCACCATACCCCATCTGTACGGCAGCTCCACAATGAAACATCAGTTTGGCTACGGCATTGGCCTGTACTTCGGTATAACTACCCTCGGCACTACTATAGAAAGGTAACATGTTGTCCCAATCATATACGCCATCACTCTTGCTGATACCAGGAACGGCTACATCCCTGCCATACCATTTCTTAGTATATTCAGGAATATCCTGCAACAATTGTTTAGGATGCTTATAATAAGCCATCACCTGTGCCATAGCCGTAGCCACACAACCAGTGACTGCCCGATTTTTTCTATCATAAATCGGACACATATTATTAAAAGGCTTACTCTGATTCCATGCAATATTACCCAATAATGGAGAAACAGCCTTGGAATGAGTAGAATTTACAGAAGAACGGTAAGCTTTCACCTCTGCTAAATTGCGCAAAGTAGCTTGATCGCCCTTGGTCAAAGCCTCTACCATCTCCTGATAAGCCTTCATGAAGTTCTTATAACTTTCTGGAAGAGATGCCTCATCATAAGTTCCCTGATCGGTATAACCCACGATTTCCGGCAGACAATCATCGCCCGACACAATCGTGAAACCCTTTCCCTCACCATGAGGAAAAACATAATAACTGGCAGTTTCCTGATCAGAAGCCTGAGATTTCTGAGTTTTGTCACCAAAACCGAAAGACTTCGCCTGTGATGCAGCAGACTCATCCATGACGATACCCAACAAAGCAGCCTGGCGCTCTGCTATCTGCTTGGCTTGTCGGAAACTACGTGGTCCTGCAAATGCTGATACAGAGATCAGCAACAGGGCTGACAACAATAGGTGTAAACGAATACATTTCATAAGCAATATATCAAAAAATTTAATTGAGTTGTATCGGCTACAAATATACAACATTTCTTCTACACTCGCAAGTTTTCGATAAGAAAATTCTGCTAAAAAGAATAATTCGCTCTTCTTTGTTGTGCTTATCTCAAATGAAATGTAGGAGAGATTTGAATGCATAGAGTTATTTTATCTCTCGTCTCTCGGAACCACTCGCTATGATTCCCTATGAACGAAAACGTTTGCGATGTAATTATACTCTATTTATTTGGCTATAAGAAATTAAATGCGTATTTTTGCAACATAAACTGCAATCTATATGCAGAATCATAAATAATAACTTATATATAATAACCCAACAAACCGAAAAAAATAGATGAAGAAATTTTTTAGCATGGTATGTGCTTGCTTGTTGGCGCTAAGTGCCCAGGCAACCGACATCAAGAAGTATGATGCTCTTTACGAGAATCTACCATTCCAGATGGAGAAGGTGACCCGTCCGCAATTCCCAGCCAATGAGGTAAACCTCAAGGACTTTGGTGCTATTGGAGATGGCTCTTCTCTCTGTACCACAGCCTTTGCCAAGGCTATCGATGCGCTGACTCAGAAAGGCGGCGGCAAACTCATCGTTCCACAGGGCGTATGGTTCACAGGTCCTATCGTATTGAAGAGCAATATCAACCTGCATCTCGAAAAAGGTGCTGTCATCCTTTTCTCACCTGATGATGCTCTCTACCCTTTTATAGAAACATCGTTTGAGGGTTTGGATACACGCCGATGCCAGTCGCCTATCTCTGGTCATCATCTTACCAACGTGGCAATTACCGGTCAGGGCTGCATCGACGGAAACGGAGAATACTGGCGCCCATTGAAGAAGCAGAAGGTTACAGATGCACAGTGGAAGCAGATTACTTCACGTGGCGGTGCGTTCAAGAGAGCCGACTACTGGTTCCCATCAGAAGGTGCATTGAAGGCAGACAACAGTGCCAACATGAATGTGCCTAAGACTCCAGCTTCAGAAGAAGAATGGAACGAGATCAAGCGTTTCCTCCGCCCTGTCATGATCAGTCTCGTAAGCTGCAAGAACGTTTGGCTCAATGGTGTCATCTTCCAGAATTCACCTGCATGGAACATCCATCCGCTGATGTGCGAGAACGTTCTTATAGAAGATGTATTGGTCCGCAACCCTTCTTACGCCCAGAATGGTGATGGTCTTGACCTGGAGAGCTGCAAGAATGCACTCATCGTCAACTCTACTTTCGATGTAGGCGATGATGGTATCTGCATCAAGAGTGGTAAGGATGCTGACGGAAGAAAGCGCGGCATTCCTTGCGAGAATGTCATCGTAAACGGCTGTACCGTATTCAAGGGGCACGGTGGTTTCGTTGTTGGCAGCGAGATGAGCGGTGGCGTAAAGAATATCAAGGTGAGCGACTGCCAGTTCCTCGGCACCGATGTAGGTCTCCGTTTCAAGAGTACCCGCGGTCGTGGTGGTGTAGTAGAGAATATCTACATCGACAACATGTCAATGTTTGATATTCAGACAGATGTCATCACCTTCGACCTTTACTACGGTGGAAAATCAGCTGTTGAAGTATTAAACGATGGCGACCAGAAGAAGCAGCAAGTGGTAGATATGAAGAAAGTAGATGAAACCACTCCAGCCTTCCGCAACATCGATATCAATCACGTCATCTGCCGTGGCGCACGCCGTGCCGCCTACTTCAATGGCCTTCCAGAGATGCCAGTGCAGAACATCAGCATCAAGGATATGGAGGTGAACAATGCCGAGCAGGGTATCGTTATCAACCGCACCGATGGTGTGAAGTTGGAAAATATCAAGGTGAGTGCCAAGACCCACACCTTCGACGCCAAGAATTCGAAGAACGTAACGGTGAATGGCAAGACTTACAAAAAGATAGATGACAAGGGAATCACCCTTGATTTCTAACCGACATTCATCAGACAAAACATTTATAATGCCGTCCTAACCCCATCAAAAATGGCAGTTAGGGCGGCATTTCTGCTTATAGTACATGTCTTCACTCTTCACCTTCTTCCCTTCCCTCGTCATACCGACAAAGCGGTAGAAAAAGTCTTCATGAGCAGACAAAATCTTCCATATCACCTATAAGTCATTTTGTTTATAAGATAAATGAATACAAGCTGTATCTGCATGATGAATCAAGAGGAGCGTTTTCTCCCCTTTTCTCTTTACGATTCGATCGTCCTTTTGGTATTTTTGATACAAATCCCAAAAGGCAGATAGATTCTCATGGATTGTATCTCCATGAGGATCTACACCAACAAAAGAGAAACCTCTATATTCCTTGCACGAAACAACACGAAATACATAAGCCTTGGGTACTTCCTCGTCAAGAATCTGCTTCTTTACATCATCATCTGTTTCATACAAGCGAAACTCATAGAAGAACCACCCAAAGATAATAAAGAGGATTCCAAATATCTTGGCTATGTTTTTTAAGTCACTCATATTCCTATCTTATATTTCTATAAACAAATCCACTCTTACCTCGAATAACCATCCACTTATGATATAGTTTTTTTTCACAAATTTCTTTCCAAGAATTGCGCTTTACATCCTCGAATTTAATCAAAAATAAATAGCACGTATCTTTCCTTGAAAACAAATATACCGAATCCTCACAACACGTTGAATCAGGGAAGACAGCCATAATACCTCGTAAAGATAATTCTTTGTTTACAGGAACATTAATGGTATCAAATTCCTCCACACAAGGTATATCATAAGCAGGCAATATCTGACAATGCACACTATCAATGGCATCAAAGTAAGAATGTCCTATAATTAATGTATCACCTGTGCAATTTTTAAACTCCACACTTCTTTTGTAATAACCAAATGGTAAGCAAGATGAAACCAAATACAGAATCATCAAGAATACGTTAAATATGAATAACTTTTTCATTTTTATTTCAATTCGTGAAAAGGGTACTTCCCTGTTATTATCTTCTGATAAACAGCGTAAGGAGGATAAACAAATCCCATACTATACGATTTATATTCTCCCACTAAATCACCTATATGTATATATTTCTGATTAATAGTCCACACATACCACTTGTGTGACACTGTTAGATGATTCGTATTGCCTGGCGAATACAATTGTTCCGTATCTATTGCTACATACTGAAGATAGATTCTTGCACCATCTTCCAATGTCACGTAATAGATATCCCCTATTCTATTTTGAATTCTTTTTTTAGCCATGTTTTGCAAAATTACGACATTTATATCAAATTAGACTGCACCTACTTCACCCAAAGCACTATGGACAAATAAGCAGCATACAAAGAACCCAGAAACACACATAACGTTATGAAGTGCCATTTTTTATTGTTTTTTTCCTTTTTGAACTTCTTAAAATATACTTTATATACATTATCTTTGAATGCGGACAAATAAGCAATCAAGCTCGATAAGCCCAAGCATATTATCACGCATATTTCAAAATAAGCGTCTGGTATAACGACTAATCCCAAATGCCTAACCAAGGAGACAAACAACATTATATAAGCCCCAAACAAAATTCCAAATATGGGTTTAGCATACATCATACTAACACCGTAATCTAAATTATATACAACATTCTTAGATATACGTTTGCGCCATGCTATATATTCTTCCAATGTCGTTTTTTCCTTATTTATAAGGCTAAACGGATCCCATTTATATGTAAGTTCGTAAGCTTTGTTCATCAATGAACTAAATAATTTATCCGCTAAATTATTGCTCCACACTTCAAAACAGTAGAAAGAATATAATATTCTATTCTCAAACAATTTCATTTTTATATTGACGTTTTTAATACAATGCATCATAAATCAGTCCTCCCATAAGTGAACCAAACCCGCCTCCTAAATACTCAACAGCAATACCACCACATATAGATAAAGGAACAGAAGCAAAGCCACTGCCCACATATCCTCCTATAAAATATCCCACCTCAAATGCTTCATGGCGACAGTATATTATTCCTCAAAATCGATGGACAGTTCACCGGAGCCCAAAAGATTGTAACTCATGCGATGATATGGAGTGACTCCAAATTCCCTGATGGCAGCACGATGCTTCTTGGTAGGATAACCCTTGTTGCCTTTCCAATCGTATTGTGGGTATTCTTCTGCCAGCGCATCCATGTAATCATCACGATAGGTCTTGGCAAGGATGCTGGCAGCTGCAATAGACAGATACTTGCCGTCACCCTTTACGATGGTTGTATAAGGCAAATCCTTGTAGGGTTTGAAACGGTTGCCATCCACGATAACTGCCTCCGGACGAACCTTGAGCTGGTCCAGGGCACGGTGCATAGCCAGGAAACTGGCGTTGAGGATATTGATTTTGTCGATTTCTTCGGGAGTAACAATACCCACAGCCCAAGCTATGGCATCACGCTCTATCTGCTCGCGGAGTGCCTTGCGCTTCTTATCCGTGAGTTTCTTACTGTCGTTCAAATCGGCATTCTGATAACCGGGCGGAAGGATAACGGCTGCTGCATATACGCTGCCTGCCAGACATCCTCTGCCAGCCTCATCGCAGCCAGCCTCTACCATATCCTTATAATAATGACTTTCTAACATAATTATGATGAATTTTACGTTTATCTCTTCACTCTTCACCTCTATTTTATAACCACCTAATTATAAGGTGGTTACAAGGATAAGAGCATTTTAACTCTTCACCAACTCTTCACCCACTCTTCACCTACTCTTCACCCTCATAGCACCAGGCGGTGAAGAGAGGGTGAAGAGTGGGTGAAGAGTCAGAACGTCTCTTCAGCGCGTAAGTATCAGTATAACAATACGTTACGGCAAAAGGGTGAAGAGTGAAGAGTATTTGGGCATTCCAACCTCAACTTTCTGATAACTGCCAAACGCAAACAGCCAACTGTCCGCAGTAGCGCCAGTTGGCTGTTCTTTGCTTGCCAGTGGGTTGTCTTTCGCTCGCCAGTTGGCTAAATAAGGCTTTTACGTGCGCTGTATGCGGCTAAAAAGTCTATATCTTTAGAACATCATAGCCACGCGTTTTACGCCCGCTACAAGCGCATCTATTTCTTCCTTTGTATTATAAAGGGCAAAGCTGGCACGAACAGTGCCGAGAATGCCGTAGCGGTCCATCAAAGGCTGAGCGCAATGATGACCGGTACGTACAGCGATGCCCAGACGGTCGAGCAAGGTGCCCATATCCATGTGATGAATATCACCAACCAAGAAGCTGACAACGGCATCCTTGCCCTCCTGTTCACCAAAAAGTCTGATTCCATCGATGGTTCGCATCTGCTCCATACAGTAGCGGGTGAGTTCCTGCTCGTGCTTGGCAATGTTATCCATGCCGAGCGCAGAGACATAATCGATGGCTTTTGCCAGACCGTGGGTAGCTACATAATCAGGAGTACCAGCCTCGAACTTGAAAGGTAACTTTTCGAAAGTAGTCTTCTCGAAACTTACGCTCTCAATCATTTCGCCACCGCCCTGATAAGGAGGCAACTTGTCGAGCCATTCTTCCTTGCCGTAAAGCACACCGATACCGGTAGGACCATAAATCTTATGTCCGCTGAAAGCGAAGAAATCGCAATCCATATCCTGTACATCCACAGTAAAATGAGGAGTACTCTGAGCGCCATCCACCATGACAGGCACATCGTGCTCATGAGCAATCTTTATCATCTCTTTTACCGGATTCACCGTACCGAGCACGTTGCTCACCTGGGCAATGCTCACGATTTTGGTGCGTTCGGTAAATAAATTGGCGAATTCATCGAGGTTAATCTCACCTTTATCGTTGATAGGGATTACTCGGATGGCGATTCCCTTCTTGGCAGCCTGCAACTGCCAAGGCACGATATTGGAGTGATGCTCCATGGTAGAGATAATCACCTCGTCGCCCTCGCTCATAAAGGCATCGCAGAACGATGAAACCACGAGATTCAGACTCTCTGTAGTGCCACGGGTAAAGATGACTTCCTCAACCTTCGGCGCATTGATAAACTTGCGCACGGTTTCGCGGGCTGCCTCATGAAGGTCGGTAGCCTGCTGAGAGAGATAGTGAACACCACGATGCACATTGGCATTTACATTGAGATACTCATCGCGCATGGCATCGAGCACGCACAATGGCTTCTGCGTGGTTGCCGCATTATCCAGATACACCAATGGCTTATCATAGACCTTTCTCGATAAAATCGGGAAATCTGCTCTTACTTGATTGATATCATACATATTTTTAAGAACTTAACTCCTTTAAAAGGATATTATCTACTTGCAAAGCTTGCAGCCCTCGCACTTATTGAGTTCACCACGGAATCGCTTCTCTACGAGATGATGCAGGCGATCGCGCAATGGCTCCAACTCCATCTTGTCGATGACTTCGTTGATAAATGCAAACTGAAGGAGCAACTTAGCCTCCTCGCGGCTCACACCACGCTGCTGCATATAGAACAATGCGGCATCGTTGAGCTGACCTACAGTACTTCCATGCGCACACTTCACATCATCGGCATAAATCTCCAGCATCGGCTGGGTGAACATACGGGCTGTCTTCGTAGCACAGAGGTTCTGGTTGGTTTCCTGAGAAGTAGTCTTCTGGGCACCATGACGAACCAACACTCTACCGGCAAAAGCACCACGTGCCTCACCATCGAGTACATACTTATAAAGCTCGTTGCTGGTACAATGACCCACCTGATGATCGATGAGCGTATTGTTATCAACCACCTGATTCTTGTCGGCAATCACACAACCATTGCAGAAGCACTCAGCCCCCTCGCCTTTGAATACGAGGTCGAGGCGGTTGCGGGTAATACCGTTATGAAGCGTGATGACGTTATGGTTTACACGGCTGTTAGCCTGCTGCTCGATATAAACGTTGCTGACACGGCGGTTCTTGTAATGAGTCTCCTCCAGGCAATAGAGGTCGAGACTGGCATTCTCGCCTACGAATGCCTCGATAACCTGGGTTGCGAGGAAGTTCTTGTCATCGGCTGCATGGTCGCAGAAGAGGAACTTAGCCTCAGCACCCTGTTCCATCACGATGAGAACACGGCGGTTTACCATCAAATCAACATCCGAACGGAGAATATTGATGACCTGAATGGTTCGCTCCACCTTCACGTTCTTTGGTACGTAGATAAGCAAGCCATCCTGTGCCAGGAATGTATTCAATGCGGTGATGCCATCTTCGTCGGTTTTGGCAATCTTGGCATAGTATTTCCCGATGAATTCAGGGTTTTCTGCAGCAATCTTGTTCAAAGAGTCCACGATAACACCCTCTGGCAACTCTACCTTTGGCAATGCCTTGCAATAGAAAGCATCGTTCACCACGAAGTAGAGCGAAGTGCTCAGGTTAGGCACATCGCAGCGGAAAGCTTCGTATGGATCTACCGGAATTTCCAGACGGTTCAAGTTCAAGCCATAATCTGGCTCGAAGATGGCGCTCATATCTGTGTACTTGTATCTTTCTATCTTTCGAGAAGGGAAGCCCAAGCGACGGAAGTCCTCAAACGCAGCATCGCGCACCGCATTGAGCACCTCAGCACTGTTCTTCTTGATTATTCTCGAAGAAGACTGATACAAGTCTAAATATTGTTTTTCTGAAAGCATAGCCATCCTCCTAATTATTTCTCATCTACTTCAGCCTTGATCCAGTCGTAGCCACGAGCCTCAATCTCCTTGGCAAGTTCAGGACCGGCAGTCTTCACGATTCTACCCTTATAGAGTACGTGAACCACACTTGGCTTAATCATATCGAGCAGACGCTCGTAGTGAGTGATGACGATGGCAGATGTCTTGTCGGTATGCATCTTGTTCACACCGTCAGCCACGATACGCATCGCATCCACATCGAGACCAGAGTCGGTTTCATCGAGGATAGAGAGCTTTGGCTCCAGCATAGCCATCTGGAAAATCTCGTTGCGTTTCTTCTCACCACCCGAGAAACCTTCGTTTACTGAACGGCGAGCCAACTTGCTGTCCAATTCCACCAACTCGCGCTTCTCACGCATCAGCTTCATGAATTCGCTTGTATTCAATGGTTCCAAACCCTGATACTCACGCTTGGCATTGATAGCCGCACGCATGAAGTTGGTCATGGATACGCCAGGAATCTCCACCGGATACTGGAAAGAGAGGAACAAGCCTTCACGGGCACGGTCCTCTGGCTTCATATCCAGAAGGTTCTTGCCGTTGAAGATAGCCTCACCCTCGGTTACGGTATAGAGAGGGTTACCTGTGAGCACAGCGCTCAAGGTTGACTTACCGGAACCGTTAGGTCCCATGATAGCATGTATCTCACCATCGTTGATAGTCAGGTTGATACCTTTCAATATTTCTTTGCCTGCAATAGTTGCATGCAGATTCTTTACCTCTAACATATTATTACTTAAAAAATGCGTTCAAAATATTGGAACATAACTCTTCAAAGAAAGATGGTGGCTTCTCCCAGCCCCATTGCACAAACAACGAAGGAGGGTCTAGTACCCAAAATGAGCACTCACCTGGTCGTATGACCTTACCCTTCATCTGCGGAACATAACTCGATGTCTGCATAATGGACTTGGTCAATGTAGGGTCAGACTCATCAACATGACAATATCGACCACAACGAAGATACACATTTTGCTCTTGCTTGCATTTCGCAACAAAAGATGCAACAATGGAATCTTGCTGTGCCGTCAAGCCATTTTTTTGATGATTGAAAAGGTCTTGAGCCGTTAAGTTCAAGCTATCAACTAACAATAACATCAACAACATTCTTTTCATAACTACCTCTCTTTCTTATTATTCTTAGCCAACGGTGCCTTCGAGTGATACACTAAGGAGTTTCTGAGCCTCAACGGCAAACTCCATAGGCAACTTGTTGAGCACATCCTTGGCATAACCGTTTACGATCAAGCCGACAGCCTCCTCGGTAGGAATGCCTCGCTGATTGCAATAGAAGAGCTGGTCTTCTGAAATCTTCGAGGTGGTTGCCTCATGTTCGAACACGGCTGTGTCGTTATGGGCATCCATATATGGGAAGGTATGCGCTCCACAATCGCTGCCCAGCAACAAGGAGTCGCAGGAACTGTAGTTGCGTGCATTGTCGGCATTGGATGTGGCACGAACCAGACCTCGATAGGAGTTCTGGCTATGACCTGCCGAGATACCTTTAGAGATGATGGTACTCTTGGTGTTCTTACCCATGTGAATCATCTTGGTACCCGTATCAGCCTCCTGATAGTTGTTGGTAACAGCCACGCTGTAGAACTCTGCCACGGAGTTGTCGCCACGCAAGATACAGGAAGGATACTTCCAGGTAATCGCAGAACCCGTCTCTACCTGAGTCCAGCTCAACTTAGAGTTCACACCGCGCAAGTCGCCTCGCTTGGTTACCAGGTTCAGCACACCACCCTTACCATGCTCATCACCAGGATACCAGTTCTGAACGGTAGAGTATTTCACCTCAGCATTATCCTTGACAATAATCTCTACGATAGCCGCATGGAGCTGGTTCTCATCACGCATTGGCGCTGTACATCCCTCCAGGTAAGAAACGTAGGCATCATCATCGGCGATAATCAATGTACGCTCAAACTGACCGGTGTTACGGGCATTGATGCGGAAGTAACTGCTCAACTCCATCGGGCAGCGGACGCCCTTAGGAATATAGACGAATGAGCCATCACTGAATACGCAACTGTTCAAGGCTGCATAAAAGTTATCACGATAAGGAACTACGGTTCCCAGATACTCTCTTACCAAATCAGGATGCTCCTTCACAGCCTCACCGATACTGCAGAAGATGACACCCTTCTCACGGAGTTTCTCCTTGAAAGTAGTCTTTACCGACACAGAGTCCATGATGGCATCTACGGCGGTACCGCTCAAAGCCAGACGCTCCTCCAGAGGAATACCAAGTTTATCGAATGTCTTCTCCAGCTCAGGATCAATCTCCTTATTCTTCGGCTTCTTTGCCAAAGGGTCGGCATAGTATGAAATCTCCTGGTAGTCAATAGGTGGCACGTGAACGTGTCCCCACTTTGGCTCCTTGAGCGTCTTCCAGTAATTGTAGGCTTTCAGACGAAATTCGAGCATCCAGTCTGGCTCTCCCTTCTTCTGCGAGA
The DNA here is from genome assembly GCA_021622245.1 of Segatella copri. Lineage (GTDB taxonomy): Bacteria > Bacteroidota > Bacteroidia > Bacteroidales > Bacteroidaceae > Prevotella > Prevotella copri_J. Next base: position 23,208 of record JAJVTK010000026.1, read on the forward strand.
TCAGGCGCACAACATCCTCGTTGAGACCCTTTTCTATGATTTCAGTATGTACATCGGTGGTAAAGCCGAATTCATACTTCTGCTCAGCCACCTGCTTGACAAACTGATTCTTTTCTTGTTCTTTCTCTGCCATTTTATTTAGAATAACCTTTCGTTATTTTAACCCTAAATAGGGATAAGCCGCTGAGGACTCATCCCTACCTTATTATATATAATATATGCTATATTACAATTTCTGCTCTACCTCGATCTCAGTGAAGGTCTCGATAACGTCGCCCTCCTGGATATCGTTGTAGTTGACGAGGCTCAAACCGCATTCCATACCGGTAACCACCTCCTTAACATCGTCCTTGTAACGCTTCAAGGCACCGATTTCAGCAGTACGTATCACGATACCGTCACGGATGACGCGAGCCTTATCCTTAGCGTGTACCTTACCCTCGGTAACGAGACCACCGGCAATAGTACCCACCTTAGAAATCTTGAAGGTCTGCTTAACCTCAACCTGACCGGTAACGATTTCCTTCTTCACCTTGTCGAGCATACCAACCATCGCACTCTTGATATCGTCGATAGCATCGTAGATGATAGAGTATGTGTTGATTTCAACACCCTCACGGTCGGCAGCCTTACGAGCATCGGCAGATGGACGAACCTGGAAACCAACGATGACTGCATCTGAAGCAGATGCCAGCATCACGTCGTTCTCTGAAATCTGACCCACAGCCTTGTTCACCACGTTCACCTGAACCTTCTCGGTAGAAAGCTTGATGAATGAGTCGCTCAAAGCCTCAACAGAACCATCGGTATCACCCTTCACGATGACGTTCAACTCATGGAACTCACCACGTGCGATACGGTGAGAGATATCACCCAGGGTCAAGCGCTTCTGAGTACGCAAGCCCTGCTCACGCTGCAGCTGCTCACGCTTGTTGGCGATTTCGCGAGCCTCCTGCTCTGTCTCGATTACGTGGAACTGGTCACCTGCAGTAGGCGCACCATTCAAACCGAGGATGATAGCTGGCTCAGCAGGAGCAGCTGACTTGATGTTGGCATTACGCTCATTGAACATCGCCTTAACACGACCCCAAGAAGTACCAGCGAGAACAATATCACCTACCTTCAAGGTACCATTGGCAACCAATACGGTAGAAACATATCCACGACCCTTGTCGAGAGAAGACTCGATGATGGTACCTGTTGCACGACGGTTAGGGTTAGCCTTCAAGTCGAGCATGTCAGCCTCGAGGAGCACCTTGTCGAGCAAATCGTGAACACCGATACCCTTCTTGGCACTGATTTCCTGGCACTGATACTTACCACCCCACTCCTCAACGAGCAGGTTCATATTAGCCAAGTCCTCACGGATACGGTCTGGGTTAGCACCTGGCTTATCAATCTTGTTGATTGCGAATACCATAGGCACACCGGCAGCCTGCGCATGAGCGATAGCCTCCTTGGTAGTAGGCATCACAGAGTCATCGGCTGCGATGATGATGATGGCGATATCGGTAGCCTGGGCACCACGGGCACGCATGGCGGTAAACGCCTCGTGACCTGGAGTATCAAGGAAGGTTACCTTGCGACCGCTTTTCAGGGTCACACTATAGGCACCGATATGCTGGGTAATACCACCCGCCTCACCGGCAATCACATTGGTATTGCGGATATAGTCGAGCAAAGAGGTCTTACCGTGGTCTACGTGACCCATGACGGTTACGATTGGAGCACGTGGAACCAAGTCGTTCTCATCATCCACTTCCTCGCTCACGGCCTCCTGAACCTCGGCACTCACGTATTCGGTCTTGAAACCGAACTCCTCAGCTACCATGTTGATGGTCTCTGCATCCAGGCGCTGGTTGATAGATACCATGATACCTACACCCATCAGGGTAGAGATAACCTGAGTAACGCTGATATCCATCATCGTAGCCAACTCGCTAACGGTAACGAACTCAGTAAGTTTCAGGGTCTTGCTTTCCTTCTGCTCCTGACGAGCCTGATCCTGCAACTTCTCCTGAACAGCCTCACGCTTCTCCTTACGGTACTTAGCACCCTTCTTGTTCTGACTTTTGCTGGTCAAACGTGCAAGAGTCTCCTTAACCTGGCGTGCTACAGCCTCGTCATCAACCTCGATCTGGCGCTGGTTGCCGCGGTTGTTGTTATTGCCGCGATTATTATTGTTATTATTTCTGTTGCGGTTTTTGTTCTTCTTGTTATTACCGCCGTTGTTGCCATTACCTCCGCCATTATTCTTAGCTTCGGCATTGATGTCAACACGTTCTTTGTTGATACGAACACGCTTTTTGCGCTCATTGTGCTGTTGAGCCATTTTCTCCTCACGTTCCTTACGGCGCTCCTCCTTGGTTTTCTTCTTAGGACGAGTGCTCTGGTTGAGAGAAGACAAATCTATTTTGCCCAACACCTTAGGCTCATTAGCAGTAAACTTCTTCTCACTCTTGAGAGTAAACACGCTGTTGTCTGCTGCGCCAGCAGAATGCTGTGCAGTTTCATTCTTAGCATGATGATGCTCTTTCTTTCCCTGAGGAGCATTCTGCTTATTCATCTGAGCGTTTGACTGCTGTGATTTCTGATGATTTTCCTGTTTCATTTGCTGTTTATGCTGAGAAGCCTGTTGTGGCTTCTGTTCCTTCTTTTGCTCAGCCTTAGGAGCGTCTTTCTTCTGCTCAGGACTGACGGCAGCAGTCTCAGGCTTTTCCGCAACAGACTCTGCAGCAGGCTTCTTACCGATATTGTCCAAGTCAATCTTTCCCAGCGGCTTATACTGCTGCTGTCCATTAGACTCCAACAAGCTTTCAGCGCGATTGTCCTTCTGCTCTGGCGCACGCTTCTTATCTTTTGCTTTTTTGGTAAAGAGTTTCTCAGCCTGATCACGAACCTCTCTGTCCTGACTGAAGGCATCATTCAATGCCTTGTATTGCTGGTCGGTGAGTTTGAAGCTCGGTTCTGCCTTGACATCTCCCAGGTCTTTTCTTTTCTCTAGGAATTCAACTGCCGTCTGAAGTCCTATATTTAATTCACGTAGTGCTTTATTTAATCTGATGCTCATAAATTATTTATTCTCCTATTTTTAAAGTTAGATTCCCTGCAAGCACTCGCTGGCAAGGGAATTATTGTTCGAATTCGGCGCGCAACACGCTGAGTACATGATCAACGGTCTCCTCTTCGAGGTCGGCCTTCTCAATCAGCAAGTTGCGAGGTGCATTGAGTACCTGCTTGGCAGTATCAAGACCGATGCCCTTGATAGCATCGATAACCCACTGGTCAATCTCATCAGAGAACTCATCCAAGTAGATATCCTCATCGGCCTCATTCTCGTCTACCTCACGGAATACGTCGATGGTATATTCTGTAAGCATAGAAGCCAGTTTGATGTTCATACCGCCACGGCCGATAGCCAAACTAACTTCCTCAGGCTGCAAGTAAACCTCTGCTTTCTTGTTCTCATCATCAACATTGATTGAAGAAACCTTGGCTGGAGCCAACGCACGCTGAATGAAGAGTTTGGTATTGCTTGAGTAGTTGATGACATCGAGATTCTCGTTGCAAAGTTCGCGAACGATACCGTGAACGCGGCTACCCTTAACACCTACACATGCGCCAACCGGGTCGATACGCTCATCGAATGTTTCAACAGCAATCTTAGCACGCTCTCCCGGAAGACGGGCGATACGGCGGATTGCAATCAGACCGTCTGCAATCTCAGGAACCTCAGCCTCCAACAGGCGCTGCAGGAAGATTGGAGCAGTACGGCTCAAGATAATCTTTGGATTATTGTTCTCGTTGTCTACACGAAGGATGACCGCACGAACAGTCTCACCCTTGCGGTAAGTATCACCAGGAATCTGCTCAGTCTTAGGCAACATGAGCTCGTTGTTCTCATCATCTACAATCAGAACCTCGCGCTTCCAAACCTGATAAACCTCACCAGAGATAACCTGACCTACGCGATCCTTGTATTTGTTGTAGAGTGAATCATGCTCCAACTCAAGAATCTTGGAAGCCAAAGTCTGACGAAGAGTCAAGATGGCACGACGACCAAACTTATTGAAGTCAACCGTCTCACTTACATCCTCACCAACCTCGTAATCCGGCTCAATCTTACGAGCCTCAGAAAGTGTAATTTCCTTATTTTCATCTTCAACTTCGCCATCAGCAACAACTATACGGTTGCGATAAATTTCGAAGTCACCCTTGTCAGGGTTCACGATGACATCAAAGTTTTCGTCACTACCAAAAATCTTGGCAAGTACATTACGGAAGCTCTCCTCCAATACACTTACCAATGTAGTACGGTCGATATTCTTTGTTTCTTTAAACTCGCGGAATGTATCAATCATACTCGCTGTCAATTCTTGCTCTTTTTTAGCCATAACTTAATTGAAACTAATTATGTATTTTGTATATTTTACTTTATCCATCTGGTAAACGTGATCAACCTCCTGCTTAACCGGACGTTTTTTACCTTCAACCTTTACCTTTTCTTCAACGCCAACTGTGAAGTCATTTCCTTCAACAGCTTTCAAGATACCCTTCACCTTCTTGCCGTCGGCATCAAGCACCTCTACCTCCTTGCCAATGAAATTGATATACTGCTGTGGAACTTTGAACGGTTGACCCAAGCCTGCAGAGCCAACTTCGAGCTCATAGTCTTCCTCGTCACGGTTCAAATGATCCTCAATATACTTACTCAAGGCAACACAATCCTCAATCCATACTCCATCGGCATGGTCAATCTCAACAACGATTCTATCGTCGGGACTGATTTCAATGCTTACCAAGAAATATTCCTTATCTTGGAGCCATTCTTCAACTAATTTTTTTACGACGTTTTTATCAATCATATATACCTTATTAAAATAAAATGAGGAACTCTTGTGAGCCCCTCATTCCACTGAACGTTGCAAAATTACAAATATTTTTGTGATTAGCCAAAAAAAATGCAACTTTTTATTCGCAACGTGCACATTTTTAATCGATTGTGCACGTTTTTGTACTTATTTCTTCACAGGATGCAGTATTTTTTCGTATTCTGATGGAGAATTCAGCAATTTTACTGCTTCCTTAATCTGCTTGTCGTAACGCATGGAATTCTGGATGGCACCGCGCTGGAAATAATAGGCAGAAACGATGTCATTTTCCAACAGATGCTTGATGTAATCCTTGTTATAATCCAGATCCTTTGCCACATTATGGCTCAGTTTTTTCTTCAAAGCCTCAAACTCTGCCTTGGCATCATCGTAGTAGCCTTCAAACTTAGCGAGTTTTTCCAAGTCCTTGAGATACTTTTCTGTTTCACGGTCGTACTGGAAGTTAGCCTTCAACACGCGTGTCTTGAATTCATCATAGTCGGCATCGGTAAGCGAGAATTCCTTCGCAGGAGCAATAGCAGGATGCTTGGCGATATAATCAACCTCATAATTAAGCATCACCTCATTACTGTCGCGGGCACCAGCCAGATAGAAGGCGATGTTTGGCAAAGAATCAGGCTTTACTTCTACATCCGGCTTCACGCCACCTCCATCTCTCACTTCTCTACCACCTGCGGTATAGAACACCTTGGTAAGAGAGTCGGGAACATGCTCCACATAACCACCCTTATCGTGCTTATAGTTGAGTGCCTGAACGCATCGACCGCTAGGAATGAAATATTTGGCAGTAGTAAGTTTCACCTGTCCGTTATAAGGCAAGTCCATGGTAGTCTGCACCAATCCCTTTCCATACGTGCGCGTACCTAATATTACAGCACGGTCATAATCCTGCAGACTGCCGCTCATGATTTCACTGGCACTGGCAGAATTCTCGTTCACCAATACCACCATCGGCATAACGGAATCTATCGGTTCAACCGTGGTCTTATAAACATGATTAGAACGCTGCAACTTTCCCTTCATCTCCAAGACTGTCTTACCTTTAGGCAAGAACATATTGATGATGCTGACCGCTTCGGTAACAGAACCACCACCATTATTACGCAGATCGAAGACAAGACTCTTGGCTCCTTGCTTTCTCAAATCGATGAAAGCACGACGCACTTCCTTGGCAGACTGCTCAGTAAAGGAATTGAAGTTGATGTAACCGATGCTACCCTCCAACATGCCATAATAAGGCAAGAACGGCAACTGGATGGTACGGCGTGTTACCTTCACTTTCATCGTCTTGCCTGTACTTGGACGCTTAACTTTCAGCATGAAAGAAGAACCCGGGTCACCACGAAGATGATCGCTGACATAGCTCACCTCCTTATTGGTCATATCCTCATCATCAATACTCAGGATGATGTCACCCTTCTTCAGTCCCACTTCTGCAGCAGGCATATTCTCGTAAGGCTCGCTGATACAGACACGCTGCAACTGGAAATTGTAGCGTATCACCGCACCTACACCCGCATACTTGCCGGTGAGCAGGTTCTTGAGTTCCTTCATCTTCTGCTCAGGATAATAGGTAGTATAAGGGTCGAGACTACGCAACATGGCATTGATACCATTTCCGACCACAACTTCAGCATCGAGCGTATCAACATACATCAAATCGAGATTTTTGTAGATGGCATTGAATATTTCCATATTCTTTGCGGCTTTGAAGTCATGATCTTTGTCAACCTGGGCAAAAGTAGGAACTGCCAGGAGCACCATAAGCAAGGAGAACAGTATTCTTTTCATTGTTACCTTATTTAATTGTATATGATTCAACTTATTGGTATTTCCTCCCCCTCTTCACGGCATTCGCCCTCGGGAGAAGATTTCGACCACAAAAGTACTCATTTCTTTGCGAAAAACACCATAAAATAGGCAAAAAGTGGCACAAAGATAAGAAAAAATACACTTTTTTAGGGAAAAAACGAAAAAAGTCAGCAAAAAATTTGGCAGAATGAAGAAAAGTTAGTACTTTTGCACACGCAAATAAGGAACGTCATGTTCTTTACAGAAAAAATGCTTCAATAGCTCAGTTGGTTAGAGCACCTGACTGTTAATCAGGGGGTCGTTGGTTCAAGCCCATCTTGAAGCGCAAGAGAGTTTCAGGTTAGCCTCGTAACTCATCTTCTTTCATAGCAAATTGCTTCAATAGCTCAGTTGGTTAGAGCACCTGACTGTTAATCAGGGGGTCGTTGGTTCAAGCCCATCTTGAAGCGCAGAAAAGAGTCACAAGTTTTACTTGTGACTCTTTTTGTTTATCCCTATATGATCCACACTTTACATTCTCCATTCCCATATACAAATACAATATCCGGCAATAATTAGAGAAAGTACTATTAAAAAAAGGCACATTCCTATGCGGAATGTGCCTTTATATATAATAATGTATCTAATACGCAGATTATTCTACATCATTGTTGTGATCCAAAGAGTCGTTGAACTCCTTAGGAGCCTGCTCATCATTACGATGCTCGTAACGACGTGGCTGACGAGCTGGACGCTCACCACGACCTTCATGACGATCATCACGACGACCGCGACGCTCACCGCGCTCAGGACGTGGACGACGCTCACGCTCTACATAACCCTCTGGCTTCTCCATCAATACACGATGAGAAAGTTTGTACTTGCCAGTCTTAGGATCAATCTCCATCAACTTCACCTTGATCTTGTCGCCTTCCTTGATGCCAGCCTCTTCAACTGTCTCAAGACGCTTCCAATCAATCTCAGAGATGTGGAGCAAACCATCCTTACCAGGGAGAATCTCTACGAAGCAACCGTAAGGCATGATAGAACGGACAGTACCCTCGTAAACCTCACCAACCTCAGGAACAGCTACGATAGCCTTAATCTTAGCCAAAGCTGCATCGATAGAATCCTTGTTAGGAGCAGATACCTGGACGTGACCCTTACCATCAGTCTCCTCGATAGTGATTGTCGCACCAGTATCCTCCTGCATCTGCTGGATAATCTTACCACCAGGGCCGATAACAGCACCGATGAACTCCTTAGGGATATCGAATGCTACGATACGTGGAACCTGTGGCTTCATCTCAGCACGTGGCTCAGAGATTGTCTCCATCATGCAGTTGAGGATGTGCTCACGACCAGCCTTAGCCTGCATCAAAGCCTCCTCAAGAATCTCGAAGCTCAAACCATCACACTTGATATCCATCTGTGTAGCAGTCAAACCATCGCGGGTACCAGTGGTCTTGAAGTCCATATCACCCAAGTGGTCCTCATCACCGAGGATATCACTGAGGATAGCGTACTTGTCCTCACCTGGGTTCTTGATAAGACCCATAGCGATACCAGAAACTGGCTTCTTCATAGGAACACCTGCATCCATCAGGGCGAGTGTACCGGCACAAACAGTAGCCATAGAAGAAGAACCGTTAGACTCCAAGATCTGGCTTACCAAACGTACTGTGTAAGGGAAGTCTGCAGGAATCTGGCCCTTCAAACCACGCCATGCCAAGTGACCGTGACCAATCTCACGACGGCCTACACCGCGCTGAGCCTTAGCCTCACCTGTTGAGAATGGAGGGAAGTTATAGTGAAGGAGGAAGCGCTGGTAGCTCTTCTCGAGCACACCGTCGATAAGCTTCTCATCCATCTTTGTACCAAGAGTACATGTAGAGAGAGACATAGTCTCACCACGCTGGAAGATAGCGCTTCCGTGAGGCATTGGGAGTGGAGATACCTCGCACCAGATAGGACGGATATCTGTAGTAGCACGACCATCAAGGCGCAAGCCCTCATCGAGGATGCAACGGCGCATAGCATCGCGCATTACGTCATCATAGTAACGGGTAGCCTCAGCGTGCTTCTCCTCCAAGTCTTCCTCAGAAAGATCGGTATGAGCAGCGTCATACTTCTCGAGGAAATCAGCCAAAACCTTGTCGAAAGCATCCTGACGTGCATGCTTCTCCAAAGCCTGATGATTGATATCATAAGCTGGCTTGTAAAGCTCAGACTTAATCTGCTCACGGAGTTTCTCATCGTTGATCTCGTGGTCATACTCACGCTTCACGTCAGTACCCTTCTCCTTAGCCAACTCATACTGGAGTTCGCACATAGGCTTGATAGCCTCGGCAGCCACCTTGAGGGCACCAATGAGATCCTGCTCAGAAACTTCCTTCATCTCACCTTCTACCATCATGATATTGTCCTTGGTAGCACCAACCATGATATCCATGTCTGCCTCTTCCATCTGCTGGAATGTAGGGTTTACAACATACTCACCATTGATACGAGCTACACGAACCTCAGAGATATAGTACTCGAAAGGAATATCTGAACAAGCCATGGCAGCTGAAGCAGCGAAACCTGCGAGGGCATCTGGCTGGTCAACACCATCGGCTGAGAGCAACATTACCTGTACGTAAACTTCTGCATGGTAGTTAGAAGGGAAAAGTGGACGCAAAGCACGGTCCACGAGACGAGAGGTAAGGATTTCCTCATCGCTGGCTTTGCCTTCGCGCTTGGTGAAACCACCAGGGAAACGACCTGCAGCACTGTACTGCTCACGATAATCTACTTGCAAAGGCATAAAATCTGTACCCGGAACTGCATCCTTTGCTGCACAAACAGTTGCGAGAAGCACTGTGTTACCCATGCGGAGAACCGCAGCACCATCAGCCTGTTTTGCAACTTTTCCGGTCTCAATTGTGATGGTTCTTCCATCAGGCAACTGAACACTTTTTGTAATTACGTTCATCTAAATTAAAAAACTTATTGTTTTGTCTAACATCTAAAATATCTAAAACGCTGCAAAGATACCTCTTTAATTATTAATAAACAAATAAATCAGCAATTATTTTCCACTTTTTTAAATAATTTATCTATAGAAGGTGCATTATTCGCAATTTTATTACTATCTTTGCACTCGATAATTTTGCAAAATAATAAAATTCATGAAGATAACTAGACTCTTTTCAGTGGCAGCGATTATGGTAGCTGCACTGGCTTTGACTTCTTGTAACAACAAGAAATTCCACATCAACGGCAATATCACAGAGGCTCAGGACTCTATGCTCTATTTGGAGAACATCAGCCTGAACGGTCCTGTGAAAATCGACTCTGTGAAACTGGGCGAGGATGGCGCCTTTGCCTTCGACGAGGCTGCCATGGACTCTGTTACCCCAGAGTTCTACCGCTTACGCATCGCCAACCAAACCATCAATCTTTCCATCGATTCTACAGAAACCGTCAAGGTAAAGGCGGCTTATCCGCAGATGAGTTTCAAATACGAAGTGGAAGGTTCAGAAAACTGCAACAAGATCAAGGAGTTGTCTCTTAAGCAGATGACTCTCCAGAGCAATATCAACGGGCTCGTGAAAGATCCTAACATCGGCAACGATTCTATCGAATCCATCGTAGGCCGCATGCTCCAGGCTTACAAACAGGACATCAAGACCAACTACATCTTCAAGGAGCCAATGAAGGCATACGCTTACTATGCGCTCTTCCAAACGGTACAATTGGGCAATGTGAATACACTTATCTTCAACCCTCGCAACAACAAAGAAGACGTGAAGGTATTTGCTGCTGTAGCAACCAGTTGGGATACCTACTATCCTGGCGCTGAGCGTGGCAAGAACCTCCACAATATCGCCATCGAGGGAATGAAAGACATCCGCATCATCGAGAACCAGATGGCACAGCAGCAGATTGAGGCCAGCAAGGTGAGCGTAAACGGATGCATCGAACTTGCACTTCAGGACAACAAGGGACAGGTACGCCGTCTCTCCGACCTCAAGGGCAAGGTGGTACTGCTCGACTTCCATCTCTTCGCCAGCAAAGAGAGCACCAAGCGCATCATGATGTTGCGTGAACTCTACAACAAGTATCATGCTGCCGGACTGGAGATTTATCAGGTATCAGTAGACCCTGACGAGCACTTCTGGAAGACCTCTACCGCTGCCATCCCTTGGATTTGCGTACGCGATGAAGATGGCATTCAGGGCAAGAGTCTGGCTCTCTACAATGTCCAGAGCATTCCTACCTTCTTCCTGATCGACCGCACCAACACCCTGCAGGCACGTGATGCACAGATTAAGGACATAGAGGCAGCCATCAAGAACCTTCTTTAAGATAACCATAAGATAACCAGGAGTTAGAAGTTTGGAGAGAACAGTTTCGGCTTTTCATCTTCCAGCTTCTAACTCTTATTCTTTAACGTCAGTTCTGTATCTGCTTTCAAGATAACATAGATGGCAATATCAGAATACGAACCATACAAGGAACTTAAGAACAAAAAAAACGATAAACTTTTAAACCCTAAAAAATGAATAAGAAATTTTTAGCAATGGCAGCCTTGGCACTTATCACAACAGGAGCGCAGGCTAAAGTAAAGTTGCCACACATCTTGGGTGACAACATGATTTTACAGCAAAACACAGAGGCTAGCCTCTGGGGATGGGACAAACCAGGAACCACCATAGAGGTAACCACCTCATGGTCTGGGCAGAAATATTCTGCCAAGACCGGAAAGGATGGCAAATGGGCTATCAAAGTACAAACCCCGAAGGCGAGCTACACCCCACTCTCCATCACTTTCGATGATGGCGAAAAGACCACTCTCAACAATGTGCTGACAGGAGAAGTATGGGTTTGTGCAGGTCAGAGCAACATGGAGATGCCTGTAAAAGGATTCGGCAACTGCCCTGTAGAAGGTTACAACAAGGTGGTGCTCGAAGCAAACCAGTACAAAGGCGTACATTACGTAAAGATTCCTAGCGTAATGAGCAGTAAGCCGTTAGATGATGCCAACTGCGAATGGAAGGAGGTTAACCCGGAAACCGTAGGCGATGCATCTGCTACAGGATACTTCTTTGCACAGGTAATAAACAAGACTCTTGACATTCCGGTAGGTCTGGTCATGGCAAACAAGGGTGGAAGCCGTGTAGAAAGCTGGCTCGACCGCGACTACCTGAAGAAGAACACCAAGGAAGATCTCGACTCTGTAAAGATGACCAAGAACCCTAAGTTTAAGTGGGATTTCCTCTACCCTCTTCTCTGGGGTAACGGAACTTTCCACCCTATCCTCAACTATAGCGTAAAGGGTATTCTCTTCTATCAGGGATGTTCTAACGTGGGCGACCCGGACGGCCAGTATACCAAACGTCTTGCCGACCTCGTTGCCCAGTGGCGCAGAGACTTCAAGCAGGGCGAACTGCCATTCTATTTCGTACAGATTGCACCTTATCATAATGGCGACGTAAATGGCGATTGGGGGCCTAAGCTCCGTGAACAGCAGTTCAATGCTGCCAAGGTGATTCCAAACAGCGGCATCGTCTGTACCGAAGACCTGGTTTACCCATACGAGGTTGAGCAGATTCATCCATGTCAGAAACAGCCTGTAGGCGAACGTCTTGCACTCCAGGCACTCAGCAAGACCTATGGCATGAAGGGACTCTTCAGCGAGAGCATGACCTTCAAGGAGATGAAGATTGTAGGTGATACTGTAAAGGTGCATTTCGACAACACCTACGGAGCCTACAACCGCTTTGAAGGTATCGAAGGCTTCGAAGTTGCAGGCGAAGACAAGGTATTCCATAAGGCTACAGCCAAGCACTTCTGGCAGGAAGGCAACGATCCTTGGAACGAGTGCGTCATCGTAACCAGTCCTGAGGTAAAGAAACCAGTAGCCCTTCGCTACTGTTTCCGCAACTTCCAGCTCGGCAATATGGCAAATGCAGGCAACCTGCCTCTCTTCCCATTCCGTACAGATAATTGGTAAATAACAGATAACCAGCGGCCGATCTTTGTTCAGCAGTCAAAGACCGGCCGCTTTTCAATTATAACATGATGATAAATTCTTTTCCATTAAACATCAATCATTATACATTAATCATAATATGAGTCACGTATTAGATAAGTTTCAGTTTTGCCCGGTTTGCGGCTCTAATCATTTCGAAATCAACAACATCAAGAGCAAGAAGTGTAAGGACTGCGGATTCTCTTATTACCTCAATCCAAGCAGTGCTACGGTAGCTCTCATACTCAACAGTAAGGAAGAGCTCCTGGCAGTAAGGCGCAAGAAAGACCCAGCCAAGGGGGCACTCGATTTGCCAGGCGGTTTTGTTGACATGGATGAAACAGGTGAAGAAGGTATGGCAAGAGAGGTAAAAGAGGAAACCGGACTGGATGCAACTGAGGTTAAGTATCAGTTCAGCTACCCAAATCTCTACCTTTACTCAGGTTTCATGGTCCATACCCTCGATATGTTCTATGAAGTGAAGGTGAAAGACGACACTCATATAGAAGCAATGGACGATGCAGAAGAATCATTCTGGATACCATTGAGCAGACTCAATCCTGATGAGTTTGCATTCGATTCCATACGCAAGGGGCTCCATCGTTATTTGGAAACAAAATTGGGGTAAAAAGGGTTCAATACAGCCAAATATGGCTCCCAAACATTAAAAAAACCAAAAAAAACACCATATAATAAGGTATAAGCAAAAAGTTTACTTACTTTTGCCAACCGAAAAAAATTGTGTATAAGCTTATGCAAGAGAATTTAGTAATCGTCGAGAGCCCTGCGAAGGCTAAAAAGATCGAAGAGTTTTTAGGTAAGGACTATAAGGTTATGTCTTCTTACGGTCATATCCGTGACCTGAAGAAGAAGGAACTTAGTATAAACGAGAAAACCATGGAACCTGATTATGAGATTCCAGAGGAAAAGAAAAAACTCGTTACAGAATTGAAAACGAATGCGAAGAAAGCCAAGAAAATCTGGTTAGCATCCGATGAGGACCGCGAGGGAGAAGCCATCAGCTGGCATCTTTGCGAAGTACTGGGATTGGATGAGGAGAAGACAAACCGTATTGTCTTCCACGAGATTACCAAACAGGCTATTCTTGACGCAATCAAGAACCCACGCCATCTGGACATGAACCTGGTGAATGCCCAGCAGGCACGTCGTGTACTCGACCGACTGGTAGGTTTCAAGCTTTCTCCTATCTTGTGGAGAAAGGTTAAGCCAGCCCTTTCTGCAGGTCGTGTACAGAGTGTTGCTGTCCGTCTGATAGTAGAACGTGAGCGTGAAATCCAGAAGTTCCAGAGTGTTCCATACTATCGCGTTACCGCTATTTTCGCCCTGATCAGCGACAGCGGCAATGCAACAGAGGTAAAGGCAGAACTGGACCAGCGTTTCAATACCCACGAAGAGGTTGAAGCTTTCCTTGAGAAGTGTAAAGACGCTAAGTTTATGGTTGAATCTGTAACCAAAAAGCCTTTAAAGCGTTCTCCTGCACCACCTTTCACTACTTCTACTCTGCAACAGGAGGCAGCACGCAAGCTTGGTTTCACCGTTGTACAGACCATGATGATAGCCCAGAAACTTTACGAAAGCGGACGCATCACTTACATGCGAACCGATAGCGTAAACCTCTCTACGCTCTGTTCCAACGCCAGCAAAGATGAGATTATCAGAGAATATGGCAAGGAATACAGCCAGACTCGTGCCTACCACACCAGTTCAAAGGGTGCACAGGAAGCGCACGAGGCTATCCGTCCTACATATATGAATGAACCAACCATCGAAGGAACCGCTCAGGAGAAGCGCCTTTACGAACTCATTTGGAAGCGTACCATCGCATCTCAGATGGCTGACGCACAACTCGAAAAGACAACCATCAACATCAATATCGGCAACACAAGCGAAAAGTTTGTTGCTACCGGCGAGGTTGTTTCATTCGATGGTTTCCTCAAGGTTTATCTTGAGTCAACCGACGATGAAGAGCATGCTGAGGATTCTTCCCACATTCTTCCTGCCCTGAAAGAAGGCGATGAATTGCAGCGCAGAGAAATCCTTGCTACCGAGAAATATTCTCTGGCTCCTGCAAGATACACCGAGGCCAGTCTGGTGAAGAAACTGGAAGATCTCGGCATCGGCCGTCCATCTACCTATGCTCCAACCATCAGTACCATCCAGCAGCGTCAATACGTGGTAAAGGGTGACAAGACGGGTGAAGAGCGCACATTTACCATAGATTCTCTGAAGGGCATCAAGATAACCCAGAAGTTGAAGAAAGAGATGGCAGGCTCTGAAAAGGGCAAGCTTCTGCCTACTGATATCGGCATCGTAGTAAACGACTTCCTGATGGAGAACTTCCCGAACATCATGAACTACAACTTTACGGCAGACGTAGAGAAGAAGTTTGATGATATTGCAGAAGGAAAGACCGAATGGACCAACTGGATGAAGGATTTCGACAAGGGCTTTGAGCCTGAAGTGAAGGAAGTCCTGGAAGCCCGCAACCAGCACAAAGCCGGCGAGCGCAATCTCGGAAATGATCCAAAGACAGGAAAGCCAGTATTCGTCAAGATTGGCCGTTTTGGGCCTGTGGTACAGATTGGTTCTGCTGAGGATAAGGACAAGCCTCAGTTTGCTCAGTTGCCATCAGACAAGAGCATCGAAACCATCACCCTGGAAGAGGCTTTGGAACTCTTCAAGCTGCCAAGAGAACTCGGTGATTATGAAGGCATTACTGTAACAGTTGGCTCTGGCCGCTACGGCCCTTACATCCTCCATAACCGCAAGTATGTTTCTATTCCAAAGGAGGATGATCCACTGACCATCACCCTGGATAGAGCCATCGAACTGATCAAGGAAAAGCGCGAAGCCGAAGAGAAGCGTCATCTCAAAGTCTTCGATGAGGACGACAAAATGGAAATTCTCAATGGCAAGTATGGTCCATACATTGCTTACGACGGCAAGAATTACCGCATTCCAAAGGCAAAACATGAGAGTGCAGAGGAGCTTACATACGAGGAGTGTATGGAAATTATCAAAGCTGCTCCAGAACCAAAGGCTAGAGGCAGAAAGAAATCATAAACATGCCTCATTGACATAGAAACAGAAGAAAATGAAGTCAATCATCATCATAGGATACATGGGCGCCGGCAAGACAACGGTCGGCAAAGCCCTCGCCAAAGACCTTGGCGTTATGTTCTACGATCTCGACTGGTATATCGAGAGCCGAATGCGCAAGACCGTTAAACAGATCTTCGACGAAGTTGGAGAAGAGGGATTTCGCAAGATAGAGCACAATATGCTACACGAAGTGGCAGAGTTTGAAAATGTAGTGGTAAGTTGCGGAGGAGGAACACCATGTTTCTTCGACAATATGGACTACATGAACCAACTTGGCGAAACGTTTTACCTGAAGGCATCTCCAGAAACCCTTCACGCTCATCTGAAGATGGGCAAAGGCGTACGCCCTCTGCTGCTCAACAAAACACCGGAAGAGGTAGACAAGTTTATCCATGAGCAGCTGAAACTTCGAGAGCCTTACTACGAGAAGGCAAAACACATCATCGATATCAACGTGATGGACAATTATGATAAAATCAACGCTATTGTTCAGCAGATCAGAGACCTGCTGAACATATAGCCGTATCTAATAAAGTAATATATAATAAAGGTAACAAACAAAACTGATTTCCAGCAAGCAAGATTAGAAAATGAAGAAATGGACTATTGAAGACTCGAAGGAGCTCTACAACATCTGTGGTTGGGGTACTTCTTACTTTGGCATCAACGACAAGGGTGATGTCTATGTAACTCCATGCAAGGACAACACGCAGATAGACCTGCGCGACATCATGGACGAGTTGGCATTACGCGACATCAACGCTCCCGTACTGCTCCGTTTCCCAGACATCCTCGACAACCGCATCGAGAAGACAGCCAGCTGTTTTCAAAAGGCAAAGGAAGAGTATGGATACAAGGGAGAAAACTTTGTCATCTATCCTATTAAGGTGAATCAGATGCAGCCGGTCGTTGAGGAGATTATCTCTCACGGCAAGAAGTTCAACCTCGGACTGGAGGCTGGCTCTAAGCCTGAACTCCACGCCGTCATCGCCGTACAGGCACAGAGCGACTCGCTCATCATCTGTAACGGCTACAAGGACGAGAGCTACATCGAACTTGCCTTGCTGGCTCAGAAGATGGGCAAACGCATCTTTATCGTAGTAGAAAAGCTCAATGAGCTGGATATCATCGAAAAGGTAGCCAAAAAGCTCAACGTAAAGCCAAACATCGGTATCCGCATCAAACTGGCTTCTTCAGGTTCAGGCAAATGGGCTGAAAGCGGTGGCGATGCATCTAAGTTCGGCTTGACCAGCGCAGAACTGCTCACAGCCCTCAAGAAGATAGACGAGATGGGATTCCACGACTGTCTGCGCCTTATCCACTTCCATATCGGAAGTCAGATTACCAAGATTCGCCGCATCCAGACAGCTCTCCGTGAGGCTGCCCAGTTCTATATTAGCCTCCACAAGATGGGTTACAATGTAGATTTCGTAGATTGCGGTGGCGGACTCGGTGTAGATTACGACGGCACCCGCTCTTCAAGCAGCGAGAGTTCCGTAAACTACTCTATCCAGGAGTATGTGAACGACTGTGTCTATACATTCGTAGATGCAGCCAACAAGAGCAATATCGAGCACCCTAACCTCATCACCGAGAGCGGCCGTTCGCTCTCAGCACATCACTCAGTCTTGGTTATCGATGTCTTGGAGACAGCTTCCCTGCCAGAAATGCCAGAGGAGTTTGAGGCGAAGGAGACTGACCACCAGCTGGTGAAGGATCTTTATGAGATATGGGACAACCTGAATCCTCGCAACATGCTGGAAGACTGGCATGATGCCGAGCAGATTCGCGAAGAGGCATTGCAGCTCTTCTCTCACGGCATCGTAGATCTGAAGACCCGTGCAGAGATTGAGGCAATGTACTGGAGCGTGTGCCACGAGATCAACAATCTTGCCAAACACATGAAGCATGTACCTGAGGAGCTCAGAGGATTGGATAAGATTCTTGCCGACAAGTATTTCTGCAACTTCTCTCTGTTCCAGAGCCTGCCAGACAGTTGGGCTATCGACCAGCTCTTCCCTATCATGCCTATCCAGCGTCTGAACGAGCGTCCTACCCGCAACGCCACCTTGCAGGACATCACCTGCGACAGCGACGGAAAGATTGCCAACTTCGTTACCGACGGACATATCGGCAACGTTCTTCCTCTTCATCCATTGAAGAAGAACGAGCCATATTATCTCGGTGTATTCCTCGTTGGTGCCTACCAGGAGATTCTGGGCGACATGCACAATCTCTTCGGCGACACCAATGCTGCCCACATCTCTGTAAAGGATGGCAAATATAGCATCGACCAGATATTCGATGGCGAGACCGTAGAGGAGGTATTGGATTACGTACAGTACAATCCGAAGAAGCTCGTCCGCCAGTTGGAGCAGTGGGTAACCAAGAGTGTGAAGGAAGGCAAGATTTCGCTCGATGAAGGCAAGGAATTCTTGGGCACTTATCGCAATGGTCTCTTCGGATACACTTATCTTCAGTAAGTGGAGAACGAAGAGTGAAAAGTGAATAATTCAATTGCTTTAACTCATCATAAAGTTCAATTTTCAAAGTTCAAAGTTCAAAGTAACAAGATGGAAAAAGTAACAGTAGTAAAGGTAGGCGGTGCCATCGTTGAAGACAGCGAGCAGCTGGCACAGCTCTTGAAGGATTTCGCAGCCATTCCTGGCAAGAAAGTATTGGTACATGGCGGTGGCCGCCGTGCCACTAAGGTAGCCGCAGCTCTCGGCATCGAGAGCAAGATGGTAAACGGACGCCGTATCACCGATGCAGACATGCTGGAAGTGGTAACAATGGTTTATGGCGGTCTGGTCAACAAGAATCTGGTTGCCAAGCTCCAGGCTAACGGCGTGAATGCTCTCGGTCTGACCGGTGCTGATATGGACGTAATCCACAGTCACAAGCGTCCGTTGAAGGACGGTATCGACTTCGGATTCGTGGGCGATGTAGAGCGTGCCAACGGCAAGATGCTCCAAACCCTGATTAATGAAGGCATTACTCCAGTGATGGCCCCATTGACCCATGACGGCAAGGGCAACATCCTCAACACCAATGCCGACACCATAGCCAGCGAGACTGCCAAGGCTCTGGCTCCTTACTACGATGTGACATTGATATACAGTTTTGAAAAGAAAGGCGTGCTCAGTAATCCTGAGGATGATGACAGCGTGATTCCAGTGATTACCCATGCCGATTTTGAGAGATACAAAGCAGATGGTACCGTAGCAGGCGGCATGATTCCTAAGTTGGAGAATGCCCTTGCAGCCATTGATGCCGGTGTGAAAGAGGTGATTATCACCCTTGCTACCGCCATCGACGGAAAGCACGGAACGGTGATTAAGTGAAGAACGAAGAGTGAAGAGTGAAGAATTTATCACCTTTTTCTTAACAAGAGTTAAAAATAGAAATAATTTAAGATTGGTTGTAACTTTCTTATAACATAGTCGTCATTGATAATAGAGGGATGAAAGAAATCAGTTTCCAGAACGATGTTTTGCCGCTGAAGAACAAACTCTTCAGACTGGCCCTTCGCATTACTCTCAACCGGGAGGAAGCGGAAGACGTTGTGCAGGATACGCTGATTAAAGTCTGGAACGCCCGCGACAGATGGCAGGAGCTTGACTCCATCGAGGCATACAGCCTCACCATCGCTCGCAACCTCTCGCTCGACCGCATCAAGAAGATGGAAAATCAGAATGATTCGCTGGAAGAGCAGAATACAGAAAGGTTAGACGAAAACACTTCTACCCCCTCAGAAAGGATGATTCAGAAAGACAAACTGGACATCGTAAGGAATATTATCGACGAGTTGCCTGAAAAGCAGCGCAGCTGTCTGCAGCTTCGAGACATCGAAGGAAAATCCTACAAGGAGATAGCAGACATCCTCTGCATCACGGAAGACCAGGTCAAGGTGAACATCTTCAGGGCTCGTCAAACAGTCAAACAAAGATTTCAACAATTCGACAGATATGGATTATAAGTACATCAACCAACTTTTGGATCGCTACTGGAAGGGCGAGACTTCTCTCGAAGAAGAGGAGATTCTCCGTGCATTCTTCAGCCAGGACGAGTTGCCTGCCGAGCTGAAGCCATACCAAGCGCTCTTCTCTTACGAGATGGGCGAGGCTAAGCAAGAGGCGCTGGGTGATGACTTCGACCAGAAGATGATGGCGATGATTGAGGATGAATACACCAAGAAGCCTAACAAGGCAAAGGTCGTTTCATTGACAGAGCGTCTGAAGCCTCTCTTCAAGGCTGCTGCCGTGGTAGCTATCATCCTGACATTGGGCAATGCAGTTCAGGTTCCTTTCCAGAACAATGGCAATGATTCTGTTGAAAACGTAGGATACATCAAGAGTGGCAAGGGCGTGTCCGTAGCCATGGGAGATTCTGCTTCGGTTGATTCTATGCAACGCACAGGCATCGATCAGGTAAGCACTCCAACAACGTCTCCAACGTTATTAAAGTAGATTATTTCTATGCTTTCTCTATAAAAAATCATGTTTAGTAAAACAATTCTGAAGCTGTGAAGTTTCAATTCTCTCAAATTTTTCATAACATACTAACGTAATAGGGCTGCCAGGATGTACTGGCAGCCCTTACTTATTTTATATTTTTGTACACAAGCGTATGATAAAGGATACACAAGTGGCTCAATTTATCGCCACTGCGAGGCTTCATTTAAGCCTCCTTCCGGTCATCATTGATGACTCTTACTAGGCTTAATATAAGCCACTTAACCTATTATCAAGAAGCATCTGAAAGGCTATTTTCCCTAATGGGGGTTAACAGAGTTAACAGTTAACAGCCCCAAATGCCTACTTTCCCCCCACTCACATATAATAATAAGTATATATATTTATATATAATATAAGGTATGGGGGAGGGGGAGGATGCAAAAAACAGCTGTTAACTGTTAACCTGTTAACCCTTTGCCCCTTTTGTTAAACAATCTAACTCGCTCTAAATTGGACTTTGATTGAATATCAAGAACTTGGGCGTTTGCCTATATTATATAGGTAACAATATGGAAACGAGCGGACTTCTGCTCGTTTCTGTATTTTGCAATATGAAAAGAACGCCTCAATTCGGGGACAAAGATACGATATTTTTCTAAATATCCCATGACTATCTAGGAGAAATTTATGGAATTTAGAACTTTTGCGTAAAATTCTCTACCCGATAAGCAGGTTTCTTAGAAAATATTTGGAGAAGGCGAATTAAAGCCACATTTTTGTAGCTATAAATCCCACCACTCCTCTCAACGATGTGTACTAAGATGAGGCTTTACTTTTTATTTGGATATATGAGCTACGACAAATAACTGATATATATTGAACAATTACTCTTACTACAAAATAGGAGATTGATAATTGAAGATGTTGCATTCGGGGAGTCACAGTAAATTCTTTTATTCATTGAATATCAGCGAGTTGAGTATTTTAAAGAATGTGACTGCTAACGATTTAGAAACGAGATATATTCTTTTTCTTTCACAACTTTGCAATATACAAAGAACGCTTTGATTTCGAGTGCAAAGTTAAATCTAATTTCTGAAAAACAACATTTTATGCTGTGATTTTACAAAATATTAAGATTAGTCTTTGCAAAGGTAAAAGAGTAGTTACCAACAGTAATTTTCATGTAATGTCATTTTAAGAGTATGGCAAAAAGAACATATTCATAAACGCATATATGTATCTTCCCATATTGGGAAATCAATTGCTTAGTTCCATTTTTGCAGATTATATTTCTATTTTGTCTAAATTACGACGGAATACAGCAGATATTCAAGGGATTTGGATGGATTATCAAAATAAAACGTTATTTTTGTAGCATAAAAACGATAAAAAGATGAAGTTAAATCGCATAAGAGCAGTCTTAGAGGACAAAGGGATAAGCCAAACATGGCTTGCAAAGAAGTTGGGAAGAAGTTTCAGTACGGTCAATGCTTACGTATGCAACCGCTCTCAACCTAACCTTACCACACTTCTTGAAATTGCACAATTACTGTCTGTGGATATGAAAGAACTTATTACGAATGAAAAAGAACGTAATGTTTAAAGTGATTATGGGAAGAAGAAAAGCTATCATTTTGACAAGCATCACCATACTGTTTCTATGCAGTATGGGATGTCAATCAGCTACTTTTGGAAAAGGTATATGTTGTTATGTCGGAGATGTGAAACTTTCTGACACAACAATATCTGTAAAACTTACATTTGATAATGACACCACTGGCACATTGGAAATCTCCAAAAGTAACAAAGCACTTGGCAAAAATAAAATCGAAGAATTTTACTTTGCTTCATTAGAGGCTGATACGCTAACTGTGACTGGCGAAATCTTCTATGATATAAAATACTTGTTTAAAAGAGGGCGAGAAAAATGTTATATCTATCCACTAAACGCTTCTACTGATGGAGTCCTTTTCTGTGACAAAAGCATAAGAAGGATAGAATTGAAAGGCAAGAAAGAAACGAATACCGACAGCCTATTTCTCAGCCGAATCATAGATGGTGATTTCTTTGCCCAAGAACATTCCGAAGAGCAGGACTACATATTGGTGATAAGGCATTGCTTGTCGCATACCGATGAGACGTATGACGAGACCCTTTCTGAAGGATTAAGCCGAATGTTGCGGAAATATCCCCAAAAGATAGAAGGGCTTCGGAAAGCATTGAAACGATTGTCTCCACGGCAGAAAGAAAAGGCGAACTACGAAATGATGGTCTTAATCGTTTCGGCATGGATGATGGAGCAAGATTCTGACTCCATTGACCCGAAGGACTTTTATCATACATATCCCTTTTTCAAGAAATGTTCTATGATAGATAAAATTCTCATGGAACAATGCAATAATTTATAAATCCGCAAGGACAAATAAGGAAAGCTATGGGAAGAAAAATAGTTGTGGCTATGATAAACATAGCTGTCGGACTTTTTACTGCATATATGTTTATAGTATCTGATAGAGAAACTAAAATCTCTACAACACAAAGCAATATCGCTTGTGAGATAATAAATTTGGATTTGCGAAGTGGCTCAAGACATCACCCATCGGCAGACATTATTTACCAAGGTAAAAAATACGATACTGTCATAAACAAGAGTGACAGTTTACAGCTTGGGTTTAACAACACCACGTTCTTCTACGATGAGAAACTTGATAGAGTCTTTTGTCGTGATTCGGGAATAAATAGAGGAAAATATGTTGCTCTTATATGTTTCCTGTTGTCTTTCCTGCTTTGGTTAGAGGCAAATAAAAATGCCAACAAAAAGAAAAATAGACATTAATACTCACTTTCTGTGAACTGCAAATTCGTAAATTCAATTTTTCACGACTATGGAAGAAAAAATAATGCTAAGAGATAAACTTGTAGATATTGCTTTGCAATGGCAAGCAAGTTTTGGAGTTGCACCGTCTATTACAAGTTCCATTTCTGAATATGATGCAGCAATGTTGGTTGGTATGTCAGAAAAAGAATACTCTGATTACATGAGAGATAAAACTGCTGTTGCCAAAGGGACGGATTTCGTTTATAGAAATATAAGGTATCAAGTAAAAGCCAATCGCCCAAGCGGTAAAAAAGGAAGTAAAGTAACGATGGTTCCCAAAGCCTCGAACTACGAATGGGACAGGTTAATTTGGATATTATATGACAAGGACTATGTAATGCAAGAAGCATGGGAATGGTATATGAAAGACTATAAAATGGCGTTTGAAAACAAAAAAAGATTATCTCCCGAAGACTACAGAAAAGGGCACTGCCTGTATCATAGATAACAGAAAATCGTGGATTCAAAAAACCACAAAAACGAATAGCTTTATGATAGAAAAAATAATGTCTAAACTTGGAATGGTCGTTTTATGGTGCATTGTCATCATATATGGCATAGGTGTCATCACTCATATCTGCTCGGATATTATCGGTGTTGTCGTACTTGGCGTTTGGGCTGTTGTCTCGATTGCTTTTGTTCTCTTTGCCAAAAGATACAAAATATGGTTCAAGAGGCGAGTCAAGATGCTTAGTACGGTTTGTGAGAAGTCGCCCGATGATTCTTACATCATGCACGAAGAAAAGTTTACCGAATCTTTTGATTCTGCCAACTTCTTCATACAGTACAAGCCTGAGACGAAGGAGTTCTTTTTCAGCAGCTACTATTACCTTATTTTTCCTGATTACGTCGAGATTTAGAGCAAGGCGGTGAATGAAGTCAAGATACTTGTCTCCAAGGAAGCCCCAGAAACAGAAGTTGAAGTGCATTCCGTAGGTCAGCTTGGCAAGTACTTCACGCTGATAATGTCTCCAAAGGATGCCAAGAAAAGTTTTTTGTTGTCCTTGGCTCATTTGTGCATCCGTCTGAGAAAACAACTTCCATGCAACAATAGAATATTGATATACAAGTTCTATTTCAAGATAAAGGTGTTCGACACGGTTTGCTATGGCGAGTTTGATTGCGTGAGAGTATCAAGGGCTATTACAATTTCTGCGGATGGCAACTATTGCGTAGCTAATGTCGAAATAGATGGTTGCTTTCCAGAAGATTTCATCAAACACAATCCTCCGATGTCCATCATCCTGCAATATGACTTGTATTCGATAGAAACCAATATGTTGGTTAGCAAAGAGGAATTCGATGCCTATTGGGAGAAATGCAAGGATTTATGCGAATCATAATCATTGGAGAACGGTGAGGAGCTATTTTATTTGAAAGATTCCGGGGCAACTGTTTGTTCTCTACGAGTTAAAAAACTTCTTATAAGTAACACTATCTCAAATGTCTCTTTTGAAGACTTGGATAAAGGGTGTAGTCTATACAAGAGTAAAATGTCACATGACAGGTCAATAACATCATCCCCAAGCGTTACAGTTGACAGTTTCCAAAAACGATTTTTTTTGCTGTACAGATAACAAATAACAGATAACAGATAACAGTTTCCATAAACCATTTTTCGTTTCAAGCGTTAAATATTACTATTTGCACGGATAAATAAGTTAAAAAATGTGTTTTTTCTGGATAGCAAAGAAAAAAAATAGTATTTTTGTGATATTAAGTCAAACCGTAAAATAACATGAGTATGAAAAGACTATTTTTTATGTTTCTTGCCCTCTTGTTGTGTGTAATGGTACAAGCACAGGACAATGTTGAAATTACCTTAAACAACGGAAATGTGGTTAAGGGAGTCACAAAAACTTTATTTATGCTTGATGATGGTGATGTCGTTGTTACTAAAGATTCCAACTCTAAAGAAAAGAAAGAATACAAATCTACAGAGATAAAGAGCATTAAGTACTACGATTCAAAATCTAAAAAGTGGATAAAGTTCGTTCCGCTTATGGCGCAAAAATCATTGCCAAGCGTTTGGAACAAAAATCCAAAACCATACAAAACTCCGATATTCCTCAAACCTGTGTATGAAGGGGAAAATGTGTCTGCCTATATACACTATATCTCAACAATAACAAATACCAAAACATTACATTTGGAAGGCACAAACTATGTTTTCTATTTTAAGGTAAAGAATGAAGATGTGGCAAAGGGTTATTGTATGGGAAGTAGTATTGGTGCGAAAATGTTGCTTAAAATTGTATTTAAGCCATATCCTGTGATGAAAGAAACTGTGTCTAATTTAGATACGAAAGAATTTTATAAAGATCCTATTTCGTTAATAAGGACTTTTGATAGTCTGTTGAAATAGAATATCTGTTTTAAGTATTCTAACTGTGTATAATTGTCATAAGGCAAAGTGATTTTTCCTTATGACAATTATTTTCATCCTTGAAAAGAAATATACTATAAGAGTTCATATCTCTACATGTTAAATTATTAATTGCTGATAACTATGAGACTGAAGCCAAAACTCCTCAATGCAATAATATTAGGATTGACAATGTTCCTTTCAATGCAAACCACTTGTGCTGCTTGCAACCCATCAATGGCCATTCAGCAAAAGAAAGTGGCAACTGTTGGCAAAAAGAGGGTTGCCATTAGCAAAAAGAGAGTTGTCAAGAGCAAGAAGAGAACCTATCGCAAGGCTTCGGCGCGTAAATATTCGCATAGGGAACTGAACGCCATTATGCGGATACTTGAGCGGAAGTTCCTGTCGGAAGACAAGACCCCGGCCTTGCGAAATGTTGTTGGATTTGGAATGGGATCCAACTCCATTGATGTTGCGCTCCGTTGGAACACGAAGGAGAAGCAGCTGGAGTTTCGTAGGCAGATTTACAACTCGCCCGCCATCAGGTTTGAGGGCAAGTTGGACCCTATCATCGACAACAGGGAAGGCGTGAGCACCTACCAAGGCATCTCCCTCAAGGCGGAGAAGCCTTCCTATCCATTGGGCACCACGGAAATCAGATTCACGATTACCAACTATAGTGGCGAGGAATTTGTGTATGGCGATGCCTATAGCATCACAGCCCAAGGAGCGGATGGCAATTGGTTTGTTGTGCCCACCGATTGCTTGTTCACGGCCATCGGTCATGTTTTAAACGATGGTCAAAGCGGCACCATTACTGCCCATCTTTTTCCCGATATTCTTCCCAACAAACCAGGCGTTTACCGCTTTTTTTATGAGGATAGCATAGATGGTGAGAAGGTGCCTTTCATGGCAACTTTTGAGTTGAAGTAAATAAAAAGAATTGTTGCTTATGAAAATACTCTTCAGTTTATTGGCATTTTGTTTATTTGCCTCATGCGTCCATTCCCAAGAGGCGGTGGACACGGTAAGTGTGCGTGTACAATACAGAGTAAAAATATAATGAACGTAATATGAAACTAAGAGATAAAGATACAAAGAAATATTTGCTCACAGTATTTGTGGCTACATTTGTTGCCTATATTATTCCTGCAGTGGTCTTGTACTTGGGACATTTTATGGGCATTATGCTTACGATTTGTATTTCCTTGTTTAACTTGAGTATGGCTTTGCTTGCTTGGCTTTGGGCTAAATCTGTTAGAAAGGAATTTTTGCTGAAAAGACAAATAATATTGAATAGTCTTGTGACGTTGCTTTTGATAGGTATTATTTCCTTAGTTGTAACCAATGGAGCAGCCTTATCTTTGAGCCTCATAGTGTTTGTTTGGTTGGGGATAGTCAATCTCCTGCCAATTTGTATCCAGTATGCCATTTATTCTTTTATTTCAAAAAGAACCAATTCAAAGAAAGAGAGGCCTATATGAAGTATATAGAATTGTTTTGGAATAGGCTATATTATTGCATTTTTAACTGCGATAAGAAAACGCAAACTCTCTGAAATGAACCTCGAAAAGCTCAATGTCATTACTTTGACAGAAAGTGGAGGACTCACAGGGGAAATTGTTGTTATCAAAAAGAGACATAATCATAAAAGAAAATAAACTATGGCAAGAGGAAGAGACATTTGCAACACTCTCAAAGCCATTCGCAAACAAATAGCAGATGCTAATGGGATTGCCTATTCACCAGAAGAATGTCACTTCACTGGAGAGTGCAAGGGAACTTGCCCCAAATGCGAGCAAGATGTGAGAGATTTGGAGTATGAATTGCGACGTAGGCAGATTGCAGGAAAGGCCATCAAGGTCGTTGGCATTGCAGCAGGACTTGTTGCTTTAACGGCTTGTTCTGATGGAAAACCACAGCGAAATGCTTCAGACATGGTTACAGGTGATACAATCATTGTTAAAAAAGAAGAACCGAACCCAAGAAACAGACAATTAGAAGGAGCCATTTCTCTTGGCAACAAGGAGAAACTTCTGGAAGAAGAAAACAGAAAGGACGGGGAGGCTTCATACAATCCATCCTTAGAAACAAAAGAGATAAAAAAGAATATCAAAGGCAATTCCTCAAAAAATCAAGGCAGGAATGCTGTCACCAGGTCTGCCATTGGTATAGATTCCATTGAAAGCAGCAAAATATTTGATAATGCTGATGAGGAAGCGTCATTCCCTGGTGGCATAGCGGCGTGTATGAAATATATTGCAGACAATTTTCGCTATCCAAACATACAGGGCGATTGCAGCATACAAGGAAAAATTGTCGTTACTTTCACGGTCAATGAGGATGGAAATCTAAATGACATCAAAGTGAAGAAAAGCGTCTATTTTGACCTTGACAAAGAAGCCGTCCGGGTGGTGAAAAGTATGCCAAAGTGGATTCCTGCCAAGCAAAACGGCAAGGCGGTGAAATCAAAATACACGCTTCCTGTCTACATCCACGTGCAGTAACTATAAAAAAGGAAAAATCATGGCAACAAGAGGACGCAACATTTGCAACACGCTCAAGGCCATCCGCAAGCAGATCGCGGATGCCAACGGAATCAGTTATTCACCCGAAGAATGCCACTTTAAGGGCGAATGCAAGGGCACTTGCCCGAAATGCGAGCAAGATGTGAGGGACTTAGAATACGAACTGCACCTCCGACAGATGGCAGGGAAAGCCATCAAGGTCGCAGGAGTGGCTTTGGGCATCACCGCCCTCACCGCATCCGCCACATCGTGCGCCACGCAGAAGGGATATTACAAATCGACACCGCCTAAGTCTGAAAAGGTTATCCCTATCCAGTTCCAAAAATACACCACCAACGACATCGCCCTACTCCAAGCGAAAGATTCTCTCAGCAAGAAAGGAATGCTCTTCGTTCAAGGGCATCTCATTAGCGACGAGGACAATGAGCCGCTTATTGGAGCCTCCGTCATCGCTAAACTTTCGGGAAAGTATGCAATAACTGATGTCAATGGAAACTTCACTCTCGAAGTGGAGCAAGGCGACACGATAACCGTGCAATACATCGGCTTCATAGACCGAAGCATCAAACTATCTGAAATGAGCCGAGACAAGCTCAATATCATCACTCTAATATTCAACGAAAGTGCCTTAGGGGAAGTCGTGGCTGGAATCGTTCCCGAAGTCAGAATTAGAGGAACGGCTCCCGTCATCAAAAGAGAAGATACTTTCGAAGAGGCTTCATTCCCAGGCGGTTCGACTGCATTGACGCAATACATCAAGACCAACCTTCAATATCCAAAAGAATGTCAGGAAGGCGCGCCAATAGGCAGAGTCATCCTTGGTTTCACCGTCAACAAGGACGGAAGTTTGAGCAACATCAAGGTGGAGAAAAGTCTTGTCCCTATCCTCGACGAGGAAGCCATCCGAGTACTGAAAAGCATGCCGAAATGGACTCCTGCCAAGAAAAACGGAAAGGTGGTGAAATCACATGCCACCGTTCCTTTCACATTTAAAGTAGAATAACATGAAGACCGTCCCACTCATTTGCATCGACCGCCACCGCCTCACGATAGACGGCGAGGGCGTCACCACGCTTGTGGCATTCCACGGTTGTCCGCTTCGTTGCAAATACTGTCTCAATCCCCAATGCCTTGATGCTGACGGCGTATGGCAGGAGGTGGATACAGAACTGCTGATGGCGAACGTGGAGATGGACAACCTCTACTTCTTAGCTACAGGAGGCGGCATTTGTTTTGGTGGAGGTGAACCGCTTCTGTGGAGTTCATTCATAAAGGAGTTTTGTGAACTATGCCCAGAGGGATGGCACTTTACGATGGAGACGAGTCTAAACGTACCTCGCTATCACTTGGAGAAAGTCACCCCATATATTGACTCCTTTATCATCGACATCAAGGACATGAATCCTGCCATCTATCAAGCCTACACAGGTAAGCCCAACCGGCAAGTTATCGACAACCTTGTCTGGCTCAACACTCATGCCAAACATAAAGACAAGATCATCCTTCGTCTCCCCATAATCCCCAAGTTCAACACCGAAGATGACAGGAAACACAGTCGCCAAGTCTTAATAGAATTAGGATATGAGAATTTTGATGAATTTGAATATGTTATTAGAAACAAATAAACAGTTTTAATTATATGTCCCAATGAAATGGATTTGAATGTAAATTCCATCTCATTGGGGTATTGGATAAAAATTATTGGTAAT
Organism: Segatella copri; assembly: GCA_021622245.1. Taxonomy (GTDB): domain Bacteria; phylum Bacteroidota; class Bacteroidia; order Bacteroidales; family Bacteroidaceae; genus Prevotella; species Prevotella copri_J. Next base: position 52,970 of record JAJVTK010000026.1, read on the forward strand.
TTTTAATAGTACGTTTTATGCTATTAGACTCTCTGCGAAGTTCATTAGCTACACTGTCTTTGTATGCAGCCATCCGTACCATTTCATTGTATTTGAGAACAGAATCTTCGTAAGCTGCAACACGATTTTTGACATAGTCTATGACATTTTCGTCTCTGTTTACAGAGAAGTGCTTCTCTATATATAAGATGTTTGGGTCATCAGCAGACAGAACCATCTTCAAAGCTCTATACTTCAAGTCTGCCTCCTCCCAATCTTGGTGCTCTCGCCATTGGGTGAGGTTGCCCCAAATGGAGAGAACGAGAGATAGAGCCAAGCCGCCAATGAAAAGAAGAACATACTTTGATGTAGGCTCGAAGCGATGGGTGACAAGTTTCTTCTGAGGTGAATTGTTCATCACTTCAAGTTTGTCTTGCAATGCCTTCGAGGAAACATCATTCTCTTGTCTCATCTGCTTGACAGCATCAACCAAGAGCTTGCTTCGCTGCTCATTTTTGCCGAGTTCAGCCTTGATAAGGTCAACAAAAACAACAATGGCATCTCTTAATTTGGATATTTTACCTCTAACTTCCTCTTCCTTGCCAAACATAGCAATGATTGATTTCTCCAACTTGGTTGTGTCATTACTTGCAGGAACGGTTTCCGCTCCTGCGTACTTTGGTGAAGCAGAAAGTTCATCGACTTTCTGCTCCAATCTCTCAACTGTGCCGTAGATGGCTTCCAATAGTTCTTCTTTCATCTTTCTTTTGTTGTTTGAATGGTTTGTAACTTGCATCAAAGGCTAAAGCCTCTTCTGCGTTTCTTCTTTTTCTTCTTGACTGATTCATCCTCTGGGAATGGCTCAAAGGTCTGAGCATTGGCTGGAGCAAAAAGTCCAATGGAAGAAATACCATCCCAAGGGTCCTGGCTGCTCTCCGATAGGGCTGGCTCCTGCTCATTCTTGCAACAGCCCTGCTCATATTGCTGAGCAGAGTTGGCACTTGCTGATAAAAGGTTCTCCGTTCCCTCTAATCTCGCATTCAGTTTGCCAAAGCTATAGTCTCGGCTAATCTGCGTACCCTTGAAGCTATATCCATCCTTGCAGAAACGGATGCCTTGAACCTTGGTTCGCTCCTTATCCTTATAGACAAACTCTAAGTGAATACCTCGTTTTGCAAGCTCGCTCTTGAACTTCTGCCAGCTATCTGCGACTTTCAAAGCATCATTGACGGCATTGTGAATCTCGTATTTGGCACGTTCCGCATTGCGTAATTTGTGAGTGTTAGTCTTGCTCTTATCCGTTCCATAAGTCAGTCCATATTTGGATTTTAGAGCCTTGGTAACTTGCTCATTACGCCTGTAATCATTCCTGTCTGATATGAGCTTGCCCTCGTTATTGATGCGGTTGTACACAATATGGCAATGTGGATTGTCCGTGTTGTGATGCCTTACGATGATGAATTGGGTATCAGTGATGCCCATCATCTGCATGTATTCAAGGGCTATCTTAGCCATGAGTTCATCCGTCAAACGAGGCTTGTCCTCGGGCTTGAAGCTCAAGGCGATGTGTCCCACAGGCTTTTTAATCTTTGGATTTAGTTGCCTTTGTAGCTCAAAACTTTGCGCCATCTCAGTATTTGTACCGAGTAACACACCATCCGAGGCAAGGATTTTCGCCTCATCCTTGCCCGTCACATAGCGGATGCAACCGCCAAATGAGCACCCTTTCTTTAGCTTGCCTATCATGTGGTATCCTCCTTTCTGCCCATACTGCTTGG
>JAJVTK010000027.1:0-51594 GCA_021622245.1 Segatella copri
TCCGCAAGAAACCAAGTCTTATTTTGTACTTCGCTTGTGTCCACAAAGACACAGCAAGGTATGTTTTGAGTTACTCAAAACCTTTCGGGTTACTCCCGAAACATCGTGCAAGCGAGTGAAGAAGAAAAGTTCCTTTTCATTCTTCCGAGCGCAGCTGATGTTCGGACCCTCAAATACCTTGCCCTAATCGGGATGGTAGCTCTCCAAAGTCGGGCTCCTATAATTCCATTTCCTTTATCGTTTATGTAAGATAACGCTAACAGTTCTTCTGGTAACTCTTGATGGCCCATGCCCACATCACGACGGCGTAGCCAGAGAGGGCATAGAAGTGATGGCGGAGGTCATTGAGGCTGCTGCCCTTGAGGTAGAGCGTGCGCATCGCTTCGATGAAATAGCGCAGTGGATTGATGCGAGTGAACGCCTTCGCCCATTCTGGCATACTCGATACTGGGGTGATTAAACCGCTCAGGAGAATGAAGATGACCAAGAAGAAGAACATCACGAGGGCTGCCTGCTGGGTGGTATCGGAATAGTTGGATACTATCAAACCCATGCTCGACACCACGAGGATGAAGAGGGTGGCGAAGAGGAAGATGACCCCGATGTTCCCCACTGGCTCCTGTCCGTAGATGAGGCGAGCCAAGAGCATGGCATAGCCCAATACCAACAAGCCCACTACCCAGTAAGGTATCAGTTTGGAGAGAATGAAGTCGAACTTGCCCACTGGGGTTACATTGATTTGCTCGATGGTTCCCTTCTCTTTCTCGCCCACTATGTTGAGGGCAGGGAGAAATCCTACAAGCAAGATCAGGAGCATCGCCATCAAGCCTGGTATCATGAAGAACTTGTAATCCAAGTTGGTGTTGTAGAGGTATCTTGGCGCTACATCATAATGAGCCATGCTCACGGCGGAAGCCGCCAAGCCCGATTCCTCTCGCAGTTGGGCGGAATAGTCAGCGATGATTTGGGCGAGATAGCTGGAACCCAAGCCTGCCTTCACGCCATTCACGGCGTTGGCAGAAATCATCACTTGGCTCACTCCCTCCTTCACGAGGTTTCGCTCGAATTGTGGTTCTATCTCCACGATGAAGTCGGCATCGCCTGCCTCCACGCTCTCCAAAGCCTTGGGATAGGTGGAGGAGACATCGCTGAGATGGAAATACTGCGAGGCGGAAAACTTTTGTATCAGTCGGCTGGACCATGAGGAATGGTCGTTGTCGATGACGCTGACCTTCAGGTTTTTCACCTCTTGGGTAGCTGCCCTCGGCACCATGTTGATGACACCGATGGGGAGCAATATGAAAACGATAGGAAGGATGATGTTGCGCATCATCTGCTTGAATTCCTTTTCTAATAAAAATCGAATAACCATAATTTATAATCTTACTTTGAATAGCTTCCACGATACGCCGAGGAGCACCACTGCCATGAGGGCGAGCACCGCCGTCTCGTGCATCACGTATTTCATTTCCACTCCCTGGATCATCAGCTTTCTCGCCACTTCCACGTACCATCGGGCAGGGATGATGGCTGAGGCATTCTGCAACGCTTCTGGCATGCTCTCGATAGGGAAGGCAAGGCCTGAGAGATAGACAGTTGGTACGATGAGCAACAAGGACAGCAACATGGCTGCCAACTGACTGCTCACACAGTTGGAGATAAACAATCCTAAGAGCAGCGACACCAATATGTATAATAAGGAGATGGCGATGAAGCCCATCACGCTGCCTGCTATCGGGATATTGAGCAAGAAGACCGAGAGCAAGAGGATGGTGGCGAGGTTCATACAGGAGATGACGAAGTAAGGCACCAACTTTGCCACCACGATGACGATAGGGGGCAAGGGAGAGGCAAGCAATATCTCCATCGTTCCCATCTCCTTCTCCTTGACGATGGAGATGCTCGTCATCATGGCACAAATCAGCAGCAGAATCAAGCCTATCACACCCGGCACGAAGTTGTACTCACTTCGGCTCTGCGGATTGTAGAGCATTTTTGTGACAGGGATGATTTGGAAGGAGGGGGTGAAGCTACTTGTGGATGCTTGCGCCATTTGGGCGTGGCTTCGCTCTTGCTGGATGTAGTCTTGCAAGTAGCCTGCCAAAATCTGCTGCATGTAACCCGTGCGCACGGCGGCTTGGTTTGGCTCGCTGCCATCGGCAAGGAGCTGGATGGATGCCTTGCCCGAATGTCGCATCTCATCAGAGAAGTTGTAGCTGAAGATGACGGCGAGGTCGGCATTGTTCTCCAAGAACATCTGCTGGATTTCTTTCTCGCTGTGAACGTCTGCCACGATGGTGAAATAGCGGTTGTTGCGGATGTGCTCTTGTATGCGAGTGGTCACCTCGTCCTTGCTGTGGTCGAGGATGACGACACGGGAATCTTTCACCTCCGTGGTGATGGCGAAGCCGAAGAGGATGATCATGATGATAGGCATGACCAGCAGAATCAGCATCGTACGCTTGTCGCGGAAGATGTGGCGGAATTCCTTTCTTACGAATACGATAAATTGTTTCATGATTTGAGGAGTTAAAGAAGTTAAGGAGTAAAAGGGAGTTAAGACATTACCTTTTCCTCCATGAGGCTAACTGCGTTTGGCCTTGCGAGCCAAGTGCAGGAATACATCATACATGGTGCTGACACCAAATTTGCGTTTCAGTTCGGCTGGCGTGTCGAGTGCCTCTATCTTGCCATCCACCATGATGCTCACTCGGTCGCAATACTCTGCCTCGTCCATATAGTGGGTGGTTACGAAGACGGTGATGCCTCGGTCGGCTGCCTGGTAAATGAGTTCCCAGAACTGGCGGCGAGTCACAGGGTCAACGCCTCCTGTTGGTTCATCGAGAAACACAATCTTGGGGTCGTGGAAGATGCTGAGCGAGAAGGCGAGCTTCTGTTTCCAACCCAACGGCAGTGAACCTACCATCGTGTTTCTTTCAGACACGAAACCTAACTCCTTTAGAAGCAAGGTGGTCTTCTCCTTGATCGCCTGGGTACTCATGCCGTAGATGCCGCCGAAGAGGCGCAGGTTCTCATACACCGTGAGGTCATCGTAGAGGGAGAACTTCTGGCTCATGTAGCCGATGTTCTTCTTCACCATCTCTGCCTCTCGATAGACATCGAAGCCAGCCACGGTAGCGTGCCCATCCGTAGGACGGCTCAATCCGCAGAGCATGCGCATGGCGGTGGTTTTGCCAGCACCGTTGGCTCCGAGGAAGCCGAATATCTCGCCACGATGCACCTGGAAGGTGATGTGGTTGGTGGCTATGAAGTCGCCAAACTGCTTGGTCAATCCTTCCGCTACGATAGCATAGTCGTTATTGTTGTTCATATTGTTCCTAATCTTTTATTTCAGTTTGAAATGTCCTTACCCATTGAGGAAAGGATTTATTTCATTAATGCCATGAAGCAGTCTTCGATGGAAGCCTCTATCGGAGCAACGCTCACGTTGTGATGTCCTCGATGAGAGAGATAGTTAACGAGAACTTGTGTCGTGACATTGCTCGAAAAGGCTGTACGAGAAGCCGCTGGGTCGCTATCAGCCTTGTTGCCATCGGATAGCGTTACGTGGAATGTCTCGCCGAATGAGAAGGCAGTCTTGGTGCTCGGATATTCACGGAGGTCGCCCAATAGCTGGTGCATCTCATCACTGCGCACAGCCCAGAGCTGTTCTTGATAAGAGGCTATGATGCCTTGTGGGGAATCGATCTTCAGGAACTCGCCATCTTGAATGAGGGCGATACGGTCGCACTGCATCGCCTCGTCCATGTAAGGGGTGGAGACGATGATGGTGATGCCGTGCTCCTTCTGCAGCTTCTTCAGCATCTCCCAAAACTCCTTTCTGGATACAGGGTCAACGCCAGTGGTTGGCTCATCGAGGAAGAGGACTCTTGGTGCATGGATGAGGGCGCAACTGAGGGCAAGCTTCTGCTTCATACCGCCCGACAGTTTGCCAGCCTTGCGCGTCTTGAATTTCTCTATCTGCTGATAGATGTCCTTCACCAAGTTGTAATTTTCCTCAATGGTGGTGCCGAAGATAGTGGCAAAGAACTCCAGGTTCTCTTCTATCGAGAGGTCTTGGTAGAGAGAGAACTTGCCTGGCATGTAACCGATGCGCTTGCGAATCTCCTTGTAGTTAGCCAACACATCCAGCCCATCCACCGAGGCCGTGCCTCGATCCGCCAAGAGGAGGGTGGTGAGGATGCGGAAGAGTGAGGTCTTGCCTGCTCCATCTGGTCCGATGATGCCATAAATCTCGCCTTCCTCCACGTCAAAGCTCAGATCTCGCAGAGCCACGACCTTTCCCTTGTTGTAGGTCTTCTTGATATTTCTAACAGAAACTATTGCCATAATACTATTGGATTCTTAACTCTTCACTCTTCGTTCTTCACTAAAATCTTACGTCTCCATACATTCCTTCCTTGATCAAGCCATCGTTCTTCACCGCAATCTTCACGGCATAGACGAGGTTGGCTCTTTCGTCTCGGGTCTGTATGGTCTTAGGGGTAAACTCTGCCTTGCTCGAAATCCAGGTCACGGTGCCTTGGTATTCCTTGCGGTCAGCCTTGCCTTGGTCGGCATAGACTTTTACTTTCTGACCAATCTTTAGGCCAGTGAGTTGGTCGGCGGTGATGTAGGCACGCAGCTTCATGTCGTGGATGTTGCCCACCTTGAAGAGAGGCTTGCCTGGAGCGGCAAACTCGCCTTGCTCCATGTACTTGGTGAGGATGGTGCCCTGGATAGGAGAGGTGATGATGGAGTTGTGCATCTGGTCTTCGAGCTGCGCTATCTGTGCTGCGATGCTGCCTTTCTGTCCTGTCAAGCTGCTGTTGTTGCTGCCTATCTGTTCAGAGGTAGCAGCAAGCTGACGCTGGAGCACCATGATCTGGTAGTCGATGTCATCCACCTGCTTCTGGTTGGCTGCGCTCTCCTTCACCAGTTCTTTGAAACGCTTACGCTCACGTTGCAGGTTGGAGATTTGCTGCTGGATGGAGGCTACCTGTCGGCTCTCGTTCAGTCGCTTGCTCTCTGTGGCAGAGATGTTGGAGAGGAGTTGTTTCTTTTTGAGATAGAGCTGGAGGGTATCGATGCTACCAAGCTCTTGTCCCATGCTCACGTCTTGTCCTTCTTCTGCGTGGAAGGAAACAAGTTCGCCAGTGCCTTTGGCCGACACGATGACTTCTGTGGTTTCAAATACACCCGAAGCGTCATACTGTACATCGTTGTTAGAGCAAGCGGTGCAAAGCATGGCTGCCACTGCCGTAATATAGAATGTTACTTTCTTCATTGCTTTAAAATCTTAATTATTAATTAATTTACTGTGATAGATGGCTTGCAATAATTGCAATTCGTGCAGCGATTGCTGCTGCTTCGCCATGTTCACGGCATTGATACTGCGAATGAGTTCATTCACCGTCTCTGTGCCGAGCTTTACTTTCTTCTCGTTGGTCTGTCGGATGTTCTCCCGAAGGGTTACGATTTGTGCATCCTTGGTGAGTTGCTTTTTGATAGACTGGATATTGCCATCGGCATCCTCATTTTGCAGACGGTTGTTGAAGAGGAAAGTCTCCTTCTGGTTGTCGTTCATGTGTCGCTGCACCTCTATCTTATGGATGTCGTTCTTGCGGGTGTAGAGTGCACCGATGTTCCAGGAGATGTTGATGCCGCCGAGCAACATGCCGTTGTGTACCATGTCGGAAACCTGGGTATGGAGCAATCCCATGCCCATGAACCCGATGGTAGGACGAAGACGAGTGTCGAGCTGCTTGCGCTGTGTGTCCAAGAGTTGGTTTTGCGAAGCATAGAAGGACAGCTCAGGACGGTTCAATCCCCAGGAATCCTTGGCGGCCGGGAGCGTCATGGCAGGTTTTTCCACCTTTGTGTTTTCTGATAATGGTTTGCCGATGAACACGCCGAGCATCTTCAGGTAAGCCTTGCGAGAGGCTGAGAGGGCATCGGCTTGCTGCTCTGCCTTCATCAGTTCCACGTTGATAGCATCCTGGTCGCTCTGGTTGGCGAGTCCATTCTTGATCATGCTCTTTACGGTGGTGCTGCTCACGCCGAGGTCTTTCTGCAAGATGCCGTTTTGGTGCAGTTGCTCATCGAGGGTCAGCACACCGAAGAAGAGTTGCTCCACTCGCTCGTTGACGTCGTGCATCGAAACGTCGATTTGGTGTTTCTGCACCTCCGCTTGCGCCTTAGCCACCTCCTTGCCAGCGGCTATCTGTCCACCATCATAGATGGTTTGCTTCACGCTTACCATGCCGCTTGCCATATAGTTCTTCATGTCGAATCCCATCTGCTCCATCTGCTGGTTGGCATTGATGATGTCGGTGAAGGCGTATGCACCGGCTTGCACGTTCACTTGTGGCAGCCATCCCTTGGTGGCATTGCTCACATTATAGTCTCGCAAGGTCTCCACCATGCCATACTGCTTGATGGCAGGATAGTTGTCGTGTGCCATTTTCTGGCATTCGTCCAAGGTCAATGACTGGGCGAAGCCAAGAAGAGGCAGCGAGACCAACATTACAAGAATACTTTTTCTTTTCATTCTCATTTTCTCATTGTTTTTGTTTCTGGGTGCAAAGTTACAGTGATTTCTGCAAACTTTAGCTACCTATTTTAATGCAAGAATGTTCTTTTTGTAGGAATAATATGAGAGAATGACATTTTATGGATTAAAATGATTATCTTTGCGTCGGATTTCTTCGAAAGGAGAATCTCATGGTATAAGTTACACATTATTTATATATATAGAAGCGATGAAACAACTGCAAAGACTTCCTTTGGACAAGATTTATAAGATATTGCCAGAAGATACGAGGCAAAATAAGAAGTTGCTGAGTTATCAGGATGGTATGGTAGTGGCATTAGGCATAGATGGTTTTTTGTTTCGCCATTTAGGGATGGCTTCCTCACCTTTCTTGGTGGAAGATTATCGAATGGGAATGATTGTGCGTGGACAGTTGAGGGGCATCATCAACCTGCAAGAGCATACTTTACAGGAAGGTACTATCGTGTTTATCACGCCAGGCACCATCGTGGAGCCCTTGGAGGTGAGCGATGATTTCCTGTTGGAGGGAATGGGCTTGCCAACCGACCTCTTCTTGATGGCGCATGGAGGTCGACTGCCTGAACTCTTCAATGGACAGGTGAAGGATGGGAGAAGAATTGTATCCTTTGAGGAGCGAACCATCCTCGACCGAATGCTTCGTCTTTTGCACGACTTGATGGGAGAGGACGGCACCAGTAAGGAGATCATCTACAGCCTGATAACCACGGTTACTCATTATTATGACCTACTCTTTCATGATCGTACATCCGTGTCGTCTCCTTCCCATTCCAATGAGATATTCAATCGTTTCCTGCGCCTTGTCAATCTCCATGGCAGCAAAGAGCATCAGCTTGCCTTCTATGCCGAGAAGCTCTGCATCACCAGCCGCTACTTGGGTACGGTGGTGCTGGCTACCAGTGGTGTGGGTGCGAAGGAGTGGATAGACCGTGCCGTCATTTCCACCGCCAAGGTATTGTTGCGCCATAGCGACAAGCAGACATCAGAGATAGCCGATGAGCTGAATTTCCCCAATGTCAGTTTCTTCTGCAAGTACTTCAAGAGATTGACGGGTTCCACTCCCCAGCAATATCGCAAGGGAAGACTACTAACATAAAATTAGTGAACAAGGCTTCAATGTGCTAAATAAAAGGACAGTCGCAGTTGTTCTTCTATAACAAATTGGTGTTTGCCATCTTCTTGTTGGGGAGTATCCTCTATGGCGGATGGATGACCTTGTTCTTGAAACGGAGAAAGGTGCTCGACTATGAGCTGTTTGAGCAACAAACCATCAACAACAACAAAACCTACGAGTTCATCAATTTGATGTGACAAGCCATAGTACAAAGCTTGTACACAAGGAAGATGGCAACTACTTTGTGGCAACAGCTACGATTAATACACAAGGGAATAGCAGAAAGTCTGTATTACAAAAGTATATGAAAGCAGATGTAATAATCATCATTAGCAACAAAACTTTATGGCAGCAGGTATTCGGATAAGTTAGTCCGAATACCAAACCGCTATCTCCACAATGGCTCATCTTGCCAATGCTTAGGAAATCCCATGGCATTCGTGTCGACTTCTGGATATTGTGACAATAAGTCCTTGAACTTAGCACATAATTCATTTCGTGAATCAATGGCATTTAGCCAATATAACAAGCAGCAAAGAACGGAATATAGTCGATTGGCGACTTCTGGCTTATTCGTTATCCATGCTTGTTTTAACTTTATTGGAAGTTGGGGCATTATAGGCATCACACGATTCCATACACGCCCATGATGGGCACAACAGTTGCGAAGCGCATTGATGGATTTCATCCAACTTTCGAGAATCTCTTGCTGAGGAATGTTATAGGAACGAGCTATTTTCTTTTTGGCAGCACCATTGGCGAAATTGAAATACAATTTTGTCAAGCAGCCAAACGAAGTCAAATCTATTAGTTTCCAAGCTGGTGGAAAATCTTCCTTGCCATACTTTACATAATGCTCTTTGATAAAATCATCCTTGGAACGCTGCAGTTCTCTATCCAAAGAGGAAAGATTCTCTGCAAACTTATGCTTGTCAACAGCCAAATCGGGATTGATAAACCAAAAAGCTCCAAAATTCAAAGAAAACTGGTTGATAACCTTTGCCCGCAAAGAAATCTCAATCTTTTGAATAGCGGAAAATAGTAGGGTTCTAAGTTTGGCATCAAACTCATAAAGCCTCACTGCCTTCTCAAAGGTAGCATTTTCCTTATAGCCATGCTTATCCGATGCCTTGAAAGGACGCAAATATGCTGCAAATCTAAAGTAGCTGACATTCTCAAGGAAAGCAAATGCTTTTCTCTCATCCATAATCATCAATCCCTCATTTTGAAGATTGGCTAAAAGGGTTGCTGTACCAAGTGGTGGATTAATATATTCCATACGCATATAAACAAAAAGTTCCGCCCTGGTACGCTGTTCTATGGGAAGCGTGGCGGATTCTAGTGCTGCAAAGATACGTTTTTTATTTCATTTCACCAAATATTTTCTTCAAAATCTGCTTATCAAATATGTATTTTAACGTAAAAAGTTCTAATTCCCATGAATTTCACCTCACGAACTATGGAAGATTTAAAATTTTATCGTACCTTTGCACTCGATTAAAGGCGTTCTTTGCATGTTGCAAAATACAGAAACGAGCAGAAGTCCGCTCGTTTCCATATCGTTACCTATATAGAATAGGTATTTTTACAACTTCTTGATATTCAATAGAAGTTCTATTTAGAGCGAGTTAGTTTTGTTAACACTTTACGAGAACAGGTCTGTAATGGAGAAAAATGACTGTTGGATGCAATATTATCCCTTGTTTCTTGTTATTATGATATACAAACTGTTGTGGAAATGAAAAAGAAAATAGTTATAATGATGGTGCTGCTGCTTGCTGTTGTGGGAGCAAAGGCACAAGAAGTGGAGAATCCGGTAGGCAGATTCTCGGTAATTCCTCGTATCGGTGTAACTCTGGCTAACTGGAGCGGGTTGACTCTGGAAACTTTGGAGGGAACCTCGCTAGAGTCTAAGTATCAGGCAGGATTCATGGGTGGCGTAGATGTGGAATATCGCATAGATAAGGGTCTGGGTATTACGCTGGGTGCTTATTATGCCCGACAGGGTATGCGCTTCCCTGACTGCGAGTTGACTGAAAATGCTGACAAAGGGGAATATATAGGTATTAAGAATCAGCATGTGATTCTCGATTATATCCAAGTGCCGCTGATGCTGAAGGCCTATCTTGTAGAGGGCTTATCGTTGAATGCAGGTGTTCAGGTGGGATTCCTTTGTGGCGACGGCAAGGTGAAAAGAGAGGAAACCGACCTTCAGAAGGACAAGAACGGGTCTATTACATACAAGGATATGCAGGAAACCGAAGCTCCTTGGCCTGCCAAGAAGGTGGATGTAGCCATTCCTTTGGGCTTGAGTTATGAATATATGAACGTGATTCTGGATGCCCGATACAACGTGAGCCTGACGAAGGCTAGCAAGGGCGATTGGGATAACTGCAAGAACAAGGCTCTGACCTTTACCGTGGGTTATCGTTTTACATTATAAAAGAATATTTTGATAGAAATAAGAAAAGCCTCAAATCCGCAAAGGATTTGAGGCTTTTACCTTATCTGATAATCAGATGATTCTATGATTCTTTATCCAACCTGGCTTCCTGGCTTAACCTTGCCAAGGAGAGAAGTTACGTTCAATGAGCCGTCGAAGTTGACTGCACTCAGAATCATACCCTGACTCTCGATGCCCATCATCTTGCGAGGAGCAAAGTTGGCTACGAACAATACGTCCTTGCCAATCAGCTGCTCTGGCTCGTAGTAGGCTGCAATACCTGAGCAGATGGTACGCTCTACGCCAGAACCATCATCGATGGTGAACTTCAGGAGCTTCTTAGACTTCTTTACCTTCTCGCAGTTCAGGATGTGACCTACGCGGATATCGAGCTTCTCGAAATCATCGAAGCTGACCTCTGGCTTGATAGGAGCAGCCTGATAAGAAGCCTCCTCGTTAGCCTTCTTGGTATCAGCGAGCTTCTGGAGCTGTCTTTCGATAACCTCATCCTCAATCTTCTCGAAGAGCAATTCAGGCTCACCGAGCTGGGTACCAGCCTTGAGCAAATCTGTGCTGCCGAGCTGAGTCCACTCGAAGTTAGGCATATTGATCATCTTGCGGAGCTTCTCAGAAGAGAATGGCAAGAATGGCTCGAAGGCGATGGCGAGGTTGGCAACCAACTGCAGGGAGATGTTCAGGATGGTCTCCACACGCTTAGGATCGGTCTTCCAAACCTTCCAAGGCTCACACTCTGTGATGTATCTGTTACCGATACGAGCCAGGTTCATAGCCTCTTTCTGAGCCTCACGGAACTTGAATACGTTGAGATACTGCTCTACCTTCTCCTTCACGTCCTTGAATTCTGCGATAGCCTTCTCATCTACCTCCTGCAATTCACCACAGGCAGGAACTACGCCGCCCCAATACTTCTTGGTGAGCTGGAGGGCACGGTTTACGAAGTTACCGTAAACGGCAACCAACTCAGAGTTGTTGCGCTCCTGGAAATCCTTCCAGGTAAAGTTGTTATCCTTGGTCTCAGGCGCATTGGCTGTCAATACATAGCGCAATACATCCTGCTTGCCTGGCAAATCTACGAGATACTCGTGCAACCATACAGCCCAGTTGCGGGATGTAGAAATCTTATCGTCTTCCAGGTTCAGGAACTCGTTGGCTGGAACGTTGTCTGGCAAGATATAGTCGCCGTGAGCCTTCAGCATGGTAGGGAAGATGATGCAATGGAATACGATGTTATCCTTACCGATGAAGTGAACGAGACGGGTCTCTGGATCCTGCCACCACTTCTGCCATGTTCCCCACTTCTCAGGATGAGCATCGCAGAGTTCCTTGGTGTTAGAGATGTAGCCGATAGGTGCATCGAACCAAACGTAGAGCACCTTTCCATCTGCACCCTCTACTGGAACAGGAATACCCCAATCCAAGTCGCGTGTCATGGCACGTGGCTGAAGATCCATATCCAACCAGCTCTTGCATTGGCCGTAAACATTGGTACGCCACTCTTTGTGGCCTTCCAGAATCCATTTCTTCAACCAATCCTGATACTTGTTCAATGGAAGATACCAGTTCTTGGTAGGCTTCTTTACGAGACCATGGCCAGGGTTGTTCTTGTTGGTAGGGTTGATAAGCTCCTCTGGAGAAAGGGTTGCGCCACATTTCTCGCATTGGTCGCCATAAGCACCCTCTGCACCACAGCGAGGGCAAGTACCTACGATGTTACGGTCGGTAAGGAATTCGCCTGTTACCTCGTCGCAGAACTGCTCCTCTACCTTTTCTTCCAATACGCCCTTGTCGTAGAGTGTGCGGAAGAAGTCTGAAGCAAACTTATTGTGAGTTGGTGAAGTGGTACGGCTATAAACATCAAAAGAGATACCGAAATCCTCGAAACTCTTCTTGATGAGGTTATGATAGCGGTCAACTACCTCCTGTACGGTAATTCCCTCTTTCTTGGCACGGATAGTAACAGGTACGCCGTGTTCATCGCTACCGCCAATGAAGACAACATCCTGCTTCTTGAGACGGAGATAGCGAACATAGATATCGGCTGGCACGTAAACACCTGCCAGGTGACCGATGTGCACACCACCGTTGGCATAAGGCAAAGCCGCAGTAACGGTGGTACGTTTAAAGTTCTTTTGTTCCATATTAGCTAATATATTTTTGTTATTTGGCTGCAAAATTACAAAAAATGTTGGAGATAAGAAAGAATTATCGTCGCTTTTTCTTACTTATATATATAATAAGGTGTAAAAAACCGGGTTCTTTAGGCTTTTTATGGTAAGGATAGCGTAGGGGTGAATACGAAAAAAGGCTCTTTGCATCTCTGCAAGAGCCTCAAATCTTGTACATTTCCTTCAGACTCCTCCCTGATAGGACTGTACCTAATTATTATCATTTACTTTTCGAAGAACTTACTCGTTCTGACAACTTATGTTGTTGACCTTTTACAATCTAATTACCTTAGTATGTAGAAAACTTCCTCCTTAATATATCTTTATCTATAGAGAGATTTCTTACATTACGTTCATATAGGCGATAACGGCCAACTCTGCAAGAAGAATTACGAAACCAATCTTCTTTACTGCGTCTGTAATTTTAAAAATGCAATCCATAATCTTAATAGTTTTGTTGTTAATAATTGAACTGGCGTTGTGCCAGCTTCGTTTTTACGTTTGCAAAGGTAATGCATTTTTTTATCCCAAATAGGGTAAATTTTAGCAGAAATAGTGATTTTTGTAACTTTAAAAGCTAATAAAAAACAAATATTACACCTAAGCTGATAAAAATTACCCCGTATTGGACGATTTTGTTATTCGCCTTTGTCTGATTTTTCTAGTGCTTTTGTACTTATGGGGTAATATTTTTGTAATAGCAAAAGAAAATAGCCATTCTGAAACAGAATTGAAACTATTTCAGAATGGCTATTTTTTATTTTTCTCCTCCTTTTTTCTTTATAAATCCAACTTTTTAGGGTGAATGATAGGAAAAATCTGATTTTTATCTTTTTATATATGTCTTCTTTATGATTATATATGTCCTCTTTCGGCCCAATCGCCTCTGTCGAGGGTTCTGTATCCCACGGCTTCTGCTATATGGTCAGGCTTAATCTGCTCACTTCCTGCCAAATCTGCAATAGTGCGCGCCACTTTCAGGATTCTATTGTATGCTCTTGCTGACAACGAAAGCTTCTCCATTGCCATTCGGAGCAGTTCTATACCCTGTTCGTCGGGTTCCGCAAATTGATGAATCATTCTTTCGGTCATTTGGGCGTTGCAATGGATGCCTTTATAGTCTTTGAATCTTTCGGCTTGAACTTCTCTTGCCTTGATGACTCTTTCTCTGATCTTAGCACTTGGCTCACCTGGTGCAGCCTTTGAAATATCCTGGAAAGGAACAGGACTAATTTCGCATTGGATGTCGATGCGGTCGAGTAACGGACCCGAAATCTTGTTCATGTATCTTTGAATCTGACCTGGTGTGCAGACGCAGCGATGTGTCGGATCACCATAATATCCACATGGACAAGGGTTCATACTTGCTACAAACATGAATGAACATGGATAATCTGTAGAATATTTCGCCCTGCTGATGTTGATGTGCCGGTCTTCCAATGGCTGACGGAGTACTTCCAGGGTGGTTTTATTGAACTCCGGAAGTTCGTCGCAGAACAGAACGCCATTATGAGCGAGCGATATTTCTCCCGGTTGTGGCGAAGTTCCACCGCCTACCAAAGCAACTTGCGAGATGGTATGGTGAGGAGACCGGAACGGACGTTGGGAAATAAGCGAAACATTCTTGCCCAGTTTGCCTGCAATAGAGTGAATCTGTGTTGTTTCCAGACTCTCAGAGAGCGTGAGAGGAGGGAGGATGGACGGCAAACGTTTTGCCATCATCGACTTTCCGGAACCTGGAGGACCTACCATAATCAGGTTGTGTCCGCCAGCCGCAGCCACTTCGAGCGCTCTTTTCACGTTCTCCTGACCGCGGACATCGGAATAATCGTATTCACAATGTGCCTGATTATCGTAAAATTCCTTGCGGGTGTCGACAATGGTAGGAGAAGGATTGCTTCTATCGCTCATGAATTGGATGACTTCGAAAAGCGTTTTCATGCCGTAAACCTCAAGATTGTTTACGACAGCCGCTTCCCGGGCGTTCTGTTCAGGTACGATAAGTCCCTTAAAGTGTTCTGCTCTGGCTCTGATAGCTATCGGCAGGGCACCTTTGATAGGCTGGAGCGTACCGTCAAGGCTCAGCTCGCCTACCATCATGTACTCTTTCAGATGATCTTCGGGAATGTTGTTGTTGGCGCCTAGAAGTCCGATTGCAAGTGGCAAGTCGAAACTGCTGCCCTCTTTCCTGAGGTCAGCTGGAGCCAGATTGATGGTGATGTCGGCTATCGGAAATTTGAAGCCGCTATACTGGAGAGCAGCTGAAATTCGGTTACGACTCTCCTTGACCGCCTCGTCGCCTAAGCCTGTGAGGTGGTACATAACGCCTCTGTTGAGGCTTACTTCTACGGTTACAGTAGTTACTTCTAGTCCGTTAACTGCTGCACAATATGTTTTTACTAACATATAGGCGTGCTTTTTATGGGTTATTGACTAGCTCGAAAGTATTTATTTCAGCAGTTGGTCGAGCTTATTGTAAAGCTCTTGCTTTTTCATGCCTCGGGCGATGATTTTACCATTTTGAAGTATGATGTTGTCAGGAAGGTTTCCCAATCCTAACTTCTTCAAAGTCTTGTCTTCCAGCATTTCGCCGTTGCAGATGATAGGGCATGCGATAGAGTCGCGCTTGATGCTGTTCTTGCATTCGCTCTTGCTGGCATCCAGACAGAAAGCCATCAACTTGAGTTTGCCGTTCGATTTCTTCTGGCGGCTCTTCAGTTCGCGCTGCATGTCCTGGCTATCGTAATTATAGGTAGCCCAGGTGTAGAGTACGGCAACAGGAGCGCTACTCATTTCTGTGCTTGAAACGAGTTTCCCGTTGATATCGTATGCTGTAAATGAAGGTAGGCTTGCACCGGTACCTACATTTTTCATGGTTTCTGCCAACTGCTTCATCTTAGCCAACTGTCCGTTTTTAGGCTGTTCTTTCTCCACAATATTGATGAGTGAGAGCGCCTTGCGGTAATCCGGTTGTGTAGATGTGATGAAGTATTTTCTGATCAGATAGATGCTGACCACAGAATTCGGATGTTCGCTGATAAAGTCTTCAGCATGCTTTTTAGCCTCAGGTGGCGTATCTTTCAAGATACTCTGGCGGAATTTTGTCATCAGTTCGTTGTCCTTGGTTCCGCTTACCTCCATCTCTTTGAGGTGTGAAGCATCAGCCTTGATTTCTACCGATTTGCCCGATTTAGCGAAGATAGGCTGTTCTGAGAAATTAGGGAAAACAAGCATAATGGTAAAATCTTCCTTGCATTCGGTTTCGAAAGTGAAACGGCCGCCTTCTACCTTGATGGTGTCAACGCCTTCGAAGCCCCCGTCAGGACTGTATACATAAAATTCGCCTTGATTCATGTTGAGAAATTTGCCTTCAAACTTGAAATGCCCACTGCTAACACCACATGATGTTAAGACCAGCGTAATGAATAAAATGAGGATGTAAGCAAATTTTTTCATAAGGAAAAACTTTAAGGTGCCGCGAGCGGGACTCGAACCCGCACAGCCATTACTGGCCAAGGGATTTTAAGTCCCTCGTGTCTACCAATTCCACCATTGCGGCATGGTAAACGTTAAGAGTTGAGCGGAAAACGGGACTCGGACCCGCGACCCCAACCTTGGCAAGGTTGTGCTCTACCAACTGAGCTATTTCCGCGTTATGTGGGTGCAAAGGTAATGCTATTTCTTTAAATCTCCAAACGATTTACATTTTTTAAGACGAGAAAGTGCTATTTTTTTTCTTTGTCCTCTCTTTCTGCTTAGTTTCCTACGTATATATCGGTTCCTTTGCCGCCGTAGGTTACCCGATATTGCATCAGCGCCTTGTCGCTTTTGCTCTTTCCGCCGCTTGTGATAGTTCCGTTTTCCAGGCTGTAGATGCGTTTACATTTGTCGCAAATTACCGATTGGCGGTTTCCGGTCCATTCCAGCGGATAGTTGGTTCCACCATATTGTTCCAGGCAGTTTGGACATTGGCGGTCCCAGGCTACATGTCCGCTGAAGTTGGATAATCCCATGATGAAGCCGTTCTTTTTGGCATCTTTAGGGTCGTTGCCCGCTCCCAGATAAGTATAGTTGGCATAATTCTCCTTGGCTGTAGAGAGAATGATGGTTTCCGTCTGGTTTTTCCCATCGTTTAATGTAGAATAGATATTCCAGGCTCCATTCACCTTTTTGGCGCTAACCATCGTGTAGACGCCCGTGCCGTTGAGGGCTGTTTCCAGACTTGTGCCCGGATGGTATTGCGACTTGAAGTAGAACTGGCAGGGATATTTTGTGCTGATGCTGTTTTCTGCATCGCACGAACAAAGTAAGAGCATGGCTATTCCAACCATGCTCTTCACCTTATTATATATATATACCTTATTATATATGCTATTCTTCATGCAGAAACCTTTCTGTCTTTATTTCAGAAGATTCTTCTCGGCATTCTCCATGCGCTCGAAGTGGAACTCAGAGAGGGTCTGCTCCATCAGCGCCTGAATCTTGTCGTTACAGAGATTGCCGATGCTGCCTTCGTGAGTATGATGAATATCCTTGTTTGGCTTGAATTCGCCAGCCTCGATTTCCAGTCCTACCTTCTTGTAAGCATCGCGGAATGGCATTCCGTTGGCTGCAAGCTGGTTCACTTCTTCTACTGAGAACATAGGGTCGTAGCGCGGATCGTCAAGAATATGCTCGTTCACCTCCATCTTGTTGATGATGTAGGCAGCCATCTGCAGACAGTCCTTCAACTCGTCGAAGGCAGGGAGGAACACTTCCTTGATAATCTGGAGATCGCGGAAATAGCCTACTGGCAGGTTGTTCATGATGAGCATTACCTGCTGTGGAAGGCTCTGGAGCTTGTTGCTCTTGGCGCGAATCAACTCGAATACGTCTGGGTTCTTCTTGTGTGGCATGATGCTCGAACCGGTGGTGCACTCCTTAGGCAACTTCACGAAACCGAAGTTCTGGCAGTTGAACATGCAGGCATCGAAAGCCATCTTTGCCAATGTTCCTGCCACGGTAGCCATGGCGAAAGCCACGTTGCGCTCCATCTTTCCTCTGCCCATTTGTGCATAAACCACATTATAGTCCATGCTGTCGAAACCGAGAAGTTCGGTGGTCATGGTGCGGTTCAATGGGAATGAACTTCCATAGCCGGCAGCGCTACCCAATGGGTTGCGGTTGGTCATGCGGTAAGCAGCCTGAAGGAAGAGCATGTCATCGGCAAGTCCTTCAGCATAAGCGCCAAACCAGAGACCGAATGATGAAGGCATAGCCACCTGCAGATGGGTGTAGCCCGGCATCAGCACGTCCTTATACTGGTTGCTCTTCTGAATCAGCTCGTCGAAGAGAATCTTCACGGCGTCCACAATCTCCTTCAACTCATGACGGGTGAAGAGTTTGAGGTCTACGAGAACCTGGTCGTTGCGTGATCTACCCGAATGAATCTTCTTGCCCATGTCGCCCAGTTTCTGGGTGAGCATCAGTTCTACCTGGGAATGAACGTCTTCCACGCCGTCTTCTATTACGAATTCGCCCTTGTCGGCGATGGCGTAGATGCTTTTCAATTCGGCAAGGAGTTGGGTGAGTTCATCTTTCTCCAGGAGTCCGATGCTTTCGAGCATGGTGATGTGTGCCATACTGCCCAGCACGTCATACTTGGCGAGATAGAGGTCGAGTTCGCGGTCTCTTCCTACGGTGAATCTTTCAATTTCCTTGTTTACTTCGAAGTTCTTTTCCCAAAGTTTATGTGCCATAATTTCTTTATTTATTAATCCTGGTAAGGAATCATCGCAAGCGCATCAGCAATTTTTTCGATGCCTTCCTGCAATGGCTTCTTCACCATACCCTTGATAAACATGTTAAGTTCTGCCTTGATGGTGAGTTTCATTTTGCATGAGAACTCGCCAGTAGGGAGCAGCTGAATCCAGAAGTTGAAAGGAACAGGGCTGTTTTCTGTTTCAAACTTGATGGTCTTAGGCTCCTCGCGGTCGATGATGCGCATCTTGATTTCACCCACCATAGGTGCTGTAATAGAGATGCTGTCGCTATCAAACTTGAGGTCCTTCAGCTTTTCCATTTCCTTTCTCTTGTCTTCAGGAATCTGGTCTTTCACCTGCTCGAAGCGGTCTTTGAGCATCTGCAGGTTGTTCAGATCGCTCAATGTACGATAAACAGATTCCTGCTTGTGAGGAATCTGTTTGATATTACTTTCGAATGTACTTGTACTCATTATTGATGGGTAACTTGATTACTTCTTCCAGTTAGCTGGGTCCTTGCGCCACTCGTGGAGCAGCTCTACGTCTTCCTGCTTGATGTAGCCGGTTTCCAGAGCCTCTGCCACTACGTGCTCATAGTCGGTCAAAGTAACCAACTTCACGTTAGCATCAGCAAAAGCCTTCTCGGCGATAGGGAAACCATAGGTGTAGCTAGCTACCATGCCCACAATCTCGTTGCCGTTCTTGCGGAGAGCCTCTACAGCCTTAAGTGAGCTGCCGCCGGTAGAAATCAGGTCTTCTACTACCACAACCTTAGCCTTAGGGTCGAGCTGACCTTCGATGAGGTTCTGCATACCGTGATCCTTTGGTTTAGAACGAACGTATACGAAAGGCATGTTCAGTTCGTCAGCAACCAAAGCACCCTGTGCGATGGCACCCGTAGCTACTCCGGCTACAGCATCAGCCTCTGGGAACTGCTCCAGGATAGCGTGAACGAGCTCAAGCTTTACATAATTGCGGAGTTCTGGGAATGAGAGAGTCTTGCGGTTATCGCAATAGAATGGTGACTTCCAGCCAGAAGCCCATGTGAATGGATCATTAGGCTGCAACTTGATAGCCTTTACTTTCAATAACTTAGATGCGAATTCTTTCTTCAGTTTGTCCATAATCGTTAAAGGATTAAATTATTATTAATTATTTTGCAAAGGTACAATGATTTTTGCACACGGCGGCTATATTTAGGGTTAAAATGTTTTAACTCTCGGCAAAAAGGGCCTTTAGTCGTGTGCGAAACCTACAGTCAGCACGCTTATCTTCATCTTTCCGGCTGCTTTTATCAGGGTTTCTGCACAGGAGATGATGGTGGCTCCGGTGGTACATACGTCGTCGATGATGAGGATATGTTTGCCTTCCAGTTCTGTGATGGGGTGCTTGCCCTGTTCGTCATGATAGGTTTCTGCGGCTTCAAAAACCTGGCTCACGTTTTCCTGTCTTTCCTGCCGGTTCTTGTGGGTTTGGCTTTCGCTAAACTTTTTCCTTCTTACGGCATCCTTGATGATGGTCAGATGGGTGAGTTGCTGGATGCCTTTAGCGATGAGAAGGCTCTGGTTATAGCCGCGTTCTTTTTCTCGTTTTCGGGTGAGCGGGATGGGGATGATGGCGTCTATTCCGTCGAAGAACTGAATGCTTAACCCCTTCTTTGCCAGCATTCTGCCCAGATAGATTCCCATTTCAGGATGATGCATGTATTTCAGCTGGTAGACGGCTCTAGCCGATGTGGCATGGCTGATGTGATGGAAGAGAGCGCAGCAGCGTTCGATGGGAATCAGATGCCAGAAGAGTTTTGCCATCTCGTTGTCGTAGGGCTGTTCCCAGGTATCGGTTCCCGGCATGCGGAACAGACATTTCATGCATATCATCTCCTCCCCGCCAGCGAGCACATTTCCGCAGATGGCGCAGGTTCGGGGGAAGAATAAATCTAATATGTCTCTTAACAGGCTGGTAGGCATGGCTTTACTCTTAATTTTGAGGTTTGGATATTGAACTTGATGCTTTGCTTTAGAATTCCTCTTCGAAATCGATTTCTCCCAGATCTTCTTCCTTCATCCGGTCGATGCATTTGTGGATAACCTCCATGCTGTATCCTCTTCCCAGGGCAAAGCGGATGAGTTTCATCGAGCGTTCATAGTCGTTCTTTGCCTTGATGGTTTTATATTTGTTTTTCATCAGGGGCAGGAGGGTTTCCATATACAGGTCGTCTTCAATCTCTTCGAAGATAGGGTCGGAGATGTCCTTCGGAATATGTTTCATCCACAGCGCCTGTTCCACCTTCCGGCGTCCCCACTTGTTGTATTTTATCTTGTCGTTGATAAAGAAGCGTGCGAAACGTTCGTCGTCGATGAATTTCTTCTCGGTCAGGAATTCCATGTTTCTGGCGATGGCATCTTCGGGCAGTTCCCACTTCTTCATCTTGTCAATCATCTCTTGCGAGCAATGTTCGGCTTGGGTGCAGAGGGTGGTGAGCTTCAGGAGCGCCTGCTGCTCGGTCATCGGCTTTTTATACTTTGAACTTTGAGATTTGAACATGATGATTTTACTTTGAACTTTGAGATTTGAACATTGAACTTTATGATTTGCCGGCTCGCATCATTCTCTGCTTTCCGAAGGCATCTTCCTTTGTATCAATAGCTTTAAACCCCAATCCTTCCAGCATTTCCCTTGTTTCATTTTCGTAGATAGGATTGATTTCGAAGTATAATGCACCTCCGGATTTGAGGGCAGAAGAGGCATATTCGGCGATGGCTCTGTAGAACTTCAGAGGCTCTTCATCGGGCACGAAGAGAGCGATTCCAGGTTCGTGTTCCAACACATTCTTCTCCATATCCGCTTTCTCCTTTTCGCAGATATACGGGGGATTGCTCACGATGATGTTCCATCTTCCGGCATCCGATGTTTCCGCCAACTTCAGGGCATCCTGATATTCTATTTTTACGTTACCGGCATCCAGTAGCGCAACATTTCCCTGTGCTATCTTCAAGGCATCTTCCGAAATATCCCATCCCGTAACCTCCGAGCCGCCTATGTCCAGTCCTAGCGTAATGGCGATGCAGCCCGAACCCGTACAGATGTCCAGGATGCGGGTAGTGTTTTCTTCCTTCTCTCCTTCCGCAATCCCTTTGTTTTCAGCCGCATCTCTTTCTATCCACTCGCAGAGCTCGGCCGTTTCGGGTCTCGGAATCAGCACGCCCGGTTCTACATGGAAGGTTCTTCCGGCAAAGTCAGCTTCGCCCAGAACATACTGCACGGGTTCGCCTTTTTGCAGTCTTCTGATAATTTCTTCCAGTTTTCTTTCTTCATCTGCAGATAATTCATTAACTTTGCCGCAGATTATGTCGGTCAGCGTCATTCCGTACCTCACATCGAGCACGGTGCGGACGATAGCCTGTGCTTCGCCCGCCTCATATAGAGGGGTAATGGATTGCCAAAGTTGTTGATACGTTTTCATCTCTAAATCGTATATTATGGTTTGATTTGAGAGCAAAGGTACGACATTTTATCGAAAAGTAAGTAAAAAACGAAGAAAAGTTTTAGATATGGAACAAAATAATGTTTCTTTTCAGAATGTGAAGACGGGCGAACCGTTGTCGCAAAAGGAAATAGACGAAATGTTTATGCGCCGCTGTCTGCAGCTGGCGAAAAACGGAAGAGAGAATGCCAAACCCAATCCGATGGTGGGAGCCGTTATCGTGAGTGGGGATGGCAGAATCATCGGCGAAGGTTATCATGTAAGATGCGGAGAAGGGCATGCTGAAGTCAACGCCTTTGCATCTGTTAAGCCCGAGGATGAGCATCTATTAAGCCAAGCTACCATCTATGTGAGTCTCGAACCCTGCTCTCATTACGGCAAGACGCCGCCTTGCGCCGATTTGATTGTAAGAAAAGGAGTAAAGCGATGCGTTTGCGGCTGCGTAGATCCCTTTGCCAAGGTTCAGGGCCGCGGTATCCGCAAGATTCGCGAGGCAGGCATCGAAGTAACAGTAGGCGTTCTGGAGGCGGAATGTCTCGAACTCAACAAGCGCTTCATCACCTTCAACACCCATCAGCGTCCTTACATCATCCTGAAATGGGCGCAGACTGCGAATGGCTTTCTTGACAACGGGGGTAGGGGTATGGCTATTTCCTCGCCTTTCACCAAGATGCTCTCCCACAAGTTGCGTGCTGAGAACGATGCCATCCTCATAGGCCGCGTAACCGATGAACGCGACCACAGTCAGCTCAACGTTAGAGATTGGAGCGGCAACGACCCGATGCGCCTGGTCATCGACCGTCATCATCCTTGTTTCGAAGGTCTGGATTTCTCACGGGGCAAGGCGGAAGTGTTGCAGCAAATCATGCAGTACTTATATAATAATAAGGTACAGTCGCTTATAGTAGAGGGCGGCGCCATCACCCATCAGGCATTCCTCGATGCTGGACTTTGGGATGAAATCAGGGTAGAAACGTTGTTATCCACATCTGTGGAAAACGTGGTAACTGCCGGAACACCAGCGCCTATGCTTCCTCATAACGTCCGGTTAATCAGCCACGAGGCGTATGATGGAAACATCATCAATACCTATGAGCGGATGTAATCTTCTCATAGATTTGCTTTTCCCTTCGGCCAGCGATTTTCAATTCACAGATGACACAGATTTAGTGGCGTATGCCCAATTCAACATTCAACATTCAACACTTAACATTCAAGAAAATGAGTAACAGATTTACATCGCGTCTGAGCGATGATGACGATTTCAAGCGAGACGAACTGATACGTAAGATAGAGCATTCGGTAGAGCAGATGACGCTCTCAGAACTGGAAGCCCTGTCCTACGATATGTTTACCAAGGGCTATATGGAGGATTATTAGAAAATCCCCCATTATAGTCCTTGCGTTTAGGATGCCTTTTCATCCCTTCTTATGTATCGCTATTTTGCTCGAAACGGGTCTTTTGATGTATTTTGCGCAGAATAGCCACTCTTTATTTTGCTCGAAATGACATTTTTGCCCCATTTCGAGCAAAATAGTGTGCGTTTATTTTGCTCGAAACGATATTTTTTGTATATTTGCAGCAAAATAAACGCAAAGATTATGGCACAGAAAATTATCGGAAGAAAGCAGGAGAGTAAGGAACTCCTGGATCTTTACAAGGAAAATAAACCTGTTTTTGCAGTAATATATGGTAGAAGAAGGGTCGGTAAAACCTTTCTTGTAAGAGAATTGTTTCAGGATAAAATGAGCTTTTACCATACGGGCTTATCTCCTTACGAGTTAAGTGGTCAAAAAATAATGGAGCAACAGTTGGCTAGTTTTTACTCCAGTCTTGTTCGCTATGGCAGCAAGAGTAAGAAGGTGCCATCCTCTTGGCTCGAAGCTTTTGATGCACTCATCAATCTCTTGGAAGAGCAAGATGCAGACAAACGTCAGGTGATATTCATAGATGAATTGCCATGGCTTGACACTCCCCGCTCGGGATTTGTTACAGCATTAGAGCATTTTTGGAATGGATGGGCTGCGGGAAAGCAGAATATCATGCTTATCGTCTGCGGCTCTGCCACGTCATGGATTTCAGACAAGCTGTTAAACAACAAAGGCGGTTTGTTTGATCGCACAACTGATGAAATCAAGTTGCGCCCGTTTACATTAGGCGAATGTGAAGAATACTATCAGGCTAACAACATCGTGATGTCTAAGTTCGACCAGATACAATGTTATATGGCTACAGGTGGCATTCCTTATTATATTTCCATGCTTCAGAAAGGCAAAAGTCTGGCTCAGAATATGGACAGGCTTTTCTTCGAGCCTGCAGCCAAACTCGGCTTAGAGTTCGACCGCCTCTATTCTTCTCTCTTTACTAATGCGGAGGATTGCATGACTATCGTGCGCCTTCTGGCTCAAAAAAGACAGGGATATACGCGAAAAGAAATTGTTTCACTTACAAAAATACCTAATGGCGGGGGGCTTTCTGCTACATTAAAATCACTCGAAGTGAGTGATTTCATAACATCGTATGTTAAGTATGATTATCCCAAGCGTGAGGTATATTTCCGTCTGACAGATTTCTACAGCAAATTCTATTTGTCATTTATTGATGGCAGAAAGACGACCAATCCGCATTTCTGGCAAGACAACCTGCTGACACCTGAGCTGACAGCATGGCGAGGTTTTACCTTTGAATCGCTTTGCTATTATCATCTGCCACAAATCAAGCAGGCGCTCGGTATTAGTGGAGTGCAGACAGAGGTGAGTCCCTGGAAAAGCAGAAAAGAGAAAGATGGTGCGCAGATAGATATGATTATTGACAGAGCCGACCGCGTCATCAATGTTTGTGAAATGAAATTCTGCGAGGATGATTTCTCCATCAATGCTGCTTATGATAAGAATCTGCGCCATAAACTGAGTACGTTTGCTGAAGAAACGAAATGCAGGAGTTCCTTGCATCTTACATTGGTTACTACTTATGGGCTTAAGTTCAATGAATATGCCGGTCGGGTACAAAGTGTCGTTACAATGGATGATTTGTTTAAATGACAGATACAGTTCTTTAGTGCAAGTAGCTTCGAGGGCCGATGAAAGTACTTACGATGGCTGATGAAAGTATTTACAATCGTTAGCGCAGCTATATTCGTTTTATTATGCCCGATTATTAGGTTAGCTGTTTGTCGGGAACAGCCGATGGGAGAACCGAAAATAGCCAACTGGCAAAACGCAAACAGCCGACTAGCGCATGAGTGGCTAGTCGGCTGTTTTACTGGAACAGTTATCGAAACCTCCTTTATTTTGTTTTCTTATAGGCATCCTGCCAAATACTCTTCACTCTTCACCAAAAGCCCCGAATCCCCTGTGTTTATCGGCATTCCGAGGGGTGAAGAGTATTCGGGCACTCTTCACCTACTCTTCACCACTCTTCACCCTTCAGTTCTGGCTGATTTGCAATCCACCTATCAGTCTTTCGCCTCAGTTTCCGTTTCTGAAGGTGAAGAGTGGTGAAGAGTGGGTGAAGAGATAAGAGCAACTCTTCACCCCTCGGAATGCCGATAAACACAGGGGTTTCCGGCCGAAAGGTGAAGAGTGAAGAGTATTTTGATGATAGCTTCGTTTATTTCTTAAACAGTCTTTGTTTTCGCCTTCCAGACGATGCAAGTCATTAAGACAGACATCAGGGCTGCACCAATCTGAAATGTGGCGAAGTTGAGTGACAAGGAAGAGAACTCTGTATTGAAGGTGAAAAAGGAGTTCGTAAAAAGGAAAGCAAGTGGCTAAAACGCAAATTAAAAGATGTAATAAAGATGAAATAATCACAGAAAATCCTCTTTTCTGATCATTTTGCCGTTTTGATGGTGTCTTGCTTTTCCAGATAGAATGTAACATGGTAGCCGGAGAGACAGTTGTCGGATAGTCCCAGTTCGATGTTCTGCATCATCAGCATCTGGCGGGAGAGAGATAGTCCGATGCCTGTGCCGGATGATTTGGTGGTGAAGAACGGGATGAAGATTTCCCGTGCCACATCGGCAGGAATCGGTTCGCCGTTGTTGCTGAACAGCAGGATAGGGTGGTCGTTCCTGCTCATGCGGACGTCGATGTCGGTGGCATGGGCTTCGATGGCATTCTTGGTGAGGTTGATGAATACCTGGCGCAGCATGTTGTGGTCGGCCTCCAGCGTGGCATTCTGGGGGAGGGAAAAGTGCCAGCTAAGGTCGGGATAGAGCGCCTTGATGCTCTCCAGGAAAGAGACGAGCGGGAGGGGTTCTACGACGGGAGTCTGAAGCTGGGTGAGCTTGCGGTAACTATCCACGAAGTTGGTGAGCGACTTGCTGGTGTCGTGAATCGCCTGAATGCCTTCCTCGTATTCACTACCCTTGATCTGCGGGTTGCTGAGATAAGCCTGGCAGATGCTGGAGATGGGAGCCGTAGCGTTCATGATTTCGTGGGTAAGCACACGGGTCAGCTTTTGCCATGATTCCACTTCGTGTCTGGCTACGAGGCGGGCAATATCGCCCTGCATGTCGTTGAGTGCCTGCTGCAAGGCTCTTTCGCCTGGCAGCAAGCCCGAAGTGGGGAGGCGGAAGGCGTAATCGCCATTTCTTACAGCCTCACGCATCAGAAAAGCACGCGCCTTCAGCCTTCGCTGATGGCGAAAGAACAGATAGATGAGGCTGCCCAGGATGAAGCAGATTCCACCTATTAAATATATAATCTTGATAATAACCATAAAATAGTTCTAATACAATAGCTCTAATACATTTGTCTCTTAACTTCCCCCTAACTTCTTTAACTTCCCTTTCCAAAAGTCATCTCTTCAGTTTTGCGTAAAGGGTTTGTCGGGTTATTCCGAGCATTTCGGCTGCACGCGAGATGTTGCCGTGGCATTTATCCACGACCTTCTGGATGTAATCGTTCTCAAAATTTTCTAAGGTTGCCACTTCCGTATTGTTGTCGATGGCATCCTTGAGTACCCTTATCAGTTCGTCATTATCCCAGGGTTTGGTGACGAAATCGGCGGCTCCGCTTTTCAATCCCTTGATGGCAAGCTGCACGTCGGCAAAGGCGGTGATGAGTACCACGGGGATGTGGGCGTGGAGCCGGCGGAAGGTGCGGAGCCAGAGCAAGCCGTCCTGACCGCTGTTTACGCCGAGTGAGAAGTTCATGTCGAGCAGGATGAGATCTACCTGCTCCTGTTGCAGCAGCGTGGGGGCTGTATCGGGGCGAGGCAGGGTGAGAATCCGTTCGAACGTATTGCCCAGACAGATTTTCAGCGCCGTGAGTATCGACGGATTATCGTCGATAACAAGTATTGTTCCGTATTTCATCTATTTGTGTTCTGTTATATCTTTTGTTTGCAAAAGTACACTTTTTTCTTGAAATAGCCAACAAAATGGAATGTGATGTGTGATTATCATACAGAAAAGTGTATGAATTTCATACAATCCACTTGCCGCTGGCTTCTGGTCTTTGGCAGAATCAAAAGGAATGGCTACCTTTGCATCAGAAAAAATAATGAAACAACAGATATGAAAAGTTATTTTAAGTTCTTATCACGCAACAAGCTCTATACGGCTATCGAGGCTTTCGGACTCTCGATAGCCTTGGCTTTTGTGATGATTTTGGTATCCTACGCCTTCATGGAGTATCGGGTGGGCACGCATCAGCCAGATGCCAAGAATCTCTATGTGCCTGGTTCGGGCGATTACCTTGGCATGACCTTGGGTACGGCTAAGGAGTTCTTTCCTTCCATCCCGGAAATCAAGGAATGGACCCGATTTAGCGATTATTATACAGACAAGGGTGCTGTGGTGGATGGTCAATACTTCCATGTGCAGGCACGTGCCATAGATCCTAACTTCTTGGATATGATGGGAATGAAGTGCAGGGGATGCTCCGCTCATCGTGTGCTCACGGATAAGCACCAGGCCCTTATCTCCGAGTCTTTTGCCAAGAGGGCTTTTGGCAATACGAATCCTATCGGGCAGGTCGTTAAGTGCGACACGCTGCAATTCAAGGTAGTGGGCATCGTGGATGATTTTGGCAGGGAAGACTTGCTGGAACCCACCGACATCTTTGTTTCCATGAAATTTAAGGACGCAGATTTGTATCCGATGGATCAGTTTGGCGAGGTTGTTACCATCGTCCGATTGGCAGATGGCGCTGACCCAGAAAAGGTGAATGCCACGTTGCTCAATAAATATATGGGCTATTGGAAGAAATGGTGGAGTCGTGAGAAGACGACTGGCAGTTTCTTGTGGGGTTCTAGCTTGGTGCGCTGGGATAAGTTGTATTTTTCAGATATTACATGCTCGCATGTCCGTCATGGCAGCAAGACCTTGGTCAATGTCCTTTTGATTGTGGCACTCGTCCTCTTGCTTTCAGCCATCTTCAATTACATCAATCTCACCGTGGCGCAGATAGGCAATCGAGCCAAGGAGATGGCTACCCGCCGCCTGTTGGGTGAGTCGGTACTGGGTGTGGTATTGCGCTATATCAAGGAGGCTGCACTCTTCACGGCAGGTTGCTTCTTGCTGGGCATTTTGCTGGCTTGGGCATTCACACCTTTATTTAATAGCATCTTGGATACGAAGATTTCGCTCTTCTCTTCGCCTGCCGTTTGGGGATGCCTGTTGGTGGCTTATCTCGTTATCTCCTTGCTGTCGGGCTTGTTCCCAGCCATCGTGGTGTCTCGTTTCAATCCGATAGATGTGGTGAAGGGCACCATCCGCTTGCGCAGCAAGATGTGGTTTAGCAAGATATTCATTGTGGCACAGAGCGTTATCAGTATGTCGCTAGTGGTGATGGCTATCACGATGATGCTCCAGATGCGCCATCTCGCCAACATACCTTTGGGTTATCAAACAAAAGATATCCTCTGCGTATCCACCACCTTCGGGTTTGATAATGTGGACGTCAGAAACGCGGCGTTGATAGCGAGATTGAAATCTCTGCCTGAGGTGGAGGAGGCTACGGCTATCGGCAACAATCCTGTCATCAGCTTTGCTAATGGAGTGCATGATGAGAAGGGAGAAAATATAGCGTTCTTGCGATTGAGCGTATTGGATTCCATAGCGATGAAGATGATGGGCTTCAAGGTGCTGGAGCGATATTCTGACCCAACGCCAGGCAAAATCTGGGTTAGCGAGGAAGCCAAGCGAACCTTTGGCGTATCGAGCAAGAAACCATATTTCGGTAATCGTGAAGGCAAGCCGGAATATGAGGTTTGTGGCGTTGTGAAAGATTTCCACTGTGGCGATGCTCTTGATGAGTTCAAATCTGACAAATTTGGAAATCATAATGCGATACGTGTTCCTTCTAATCATGATGTGCTTTGGACCATCTTGGTGCAGACTCGTGGCGACCATGCCCAAGCCTTGGCTGCTATCCAGAGTGCCTGCAAGCAAGTGGCTAAGGAGCAGTTGGGCGTGCCTACCGACATGGATACGGAGTATCTGGACGACACCTTGGCGGATGCTCTCAAGGAGAAGCACAACATGATGGTGCTCATCATCACCTTCATGGGCATCTCCATCTTGATTTCCGCCCTCGGCTTGTTTGGCATGTCGGTATATTATGGCAATCAGCAGCGCCGCCAGATAGCCCTGCGCAAGGTGATGGGAGCCTCGGTGGCTGATGCGGCATGGCAACTGTCCAAGCGATTCCTCATCACATCGTGTGTGGCTGTGGTCATCGCCATCCCATTGTGTGTCAAGCTGATGCAGGAATACTTGATAGGTTTCAAATTCCGCATCGATTTCCCATGGTGGGCATTGGTGGCAGGAGCCATCTTCACCTTGGTATTAGCCCTGGTATCCGTCTTCAGCTATACCCTGCGCACTGCCTTGGAGAATCCGATAGACAGCATCAAGATGGAATAGCATGATGAGCTAAGTAAACATTAAACACTACACATTAAACATTAAATCAAGATGATACGGACAGAGAATTTAACGAGAATATTTCGTACAGAAGAGATAGAGACCATCGCCCTGAACGGCGTGAACATCAATGTAGAGGATGGCGAGTTTGTAGCCATCATGGGACCTTCGGGATGTGGCAAGTCAACCTTGCTCAACATCCTCGGCTTGCTCGATACGCCTACGGAAGGAAAATATTGGCTGGGCGATGAGGAGGTAGGACATCTCAAGGAGCGTGAGCGCACGGCTTATCGTAAGGGTCGCATCGGTTTCGTCTTTCAGAATTTCAATCTGATAGATGAGTTGACGGTAGAGGAGAACATCGACCTGCAGCTCAAATATCTAGGCATTGGCAAGGCGGAACGCAAGGAGCGAGTGCTCGACATCCTGCGCAAGGTAAAGCTCAGTCATCGTGCCAAGCATTATCCTCATCAGCTTTCGGGCGGTCAGCAGCAGAGGGTTGCCATCGCCCGTGCCGTGGTGGGCAAGCCTAGCATCATCCTTGCCGATGAGCCTACGGGTAACCTCGATTCCAAGAATGGTATGGAAGTGATGCAGTTGCTCAGCGAGCTGAACGAGGAGGGAACCACCATCGTGATGGTGACGCACTCCAAGCACGATGCTACTTACGCCAGTCGCATCATCAATCTGTTTGATGGACAAGTGGTGGATACGATGAATGATCAGCTTTAAGCTGCGGTTTCTGTCCAACAATTAGACGGTGGTGTCTAATTGTTGGACAGTTCGTTTAATGAGAGTTTTTATTTAATGGTTTGATTATCAGGAGAAATGCTGTTTTGGCACGGCTCTTGTCCTTATCATGCCAAAATGAAGAAGATTATGAAAAGAATAGGAATAATGATAGGATGGTTGGTCTGGGCGGCTGGTGCCTCGGCACAGAGCTGGAGCCTTGACGACTGTATGAAATACGCCGTGGAGCACGCCACGGAGGTGAAGCGGGAGGTGGTAAATGCCCGCCAGCGCAAGCAGGATTACCAGCATGCTGTGGCAGGATTCCTGCCTACCGTTACGGGTGGCGTGCAGGGACAGTATGCCTGGGGACGAAACATCGACCCGGAAACCAATACTTATAATAATGTAACGACATTCAACAACTATTATCAGCTTTATGCCGAACTGAATGTCTTTGACGGTTTCGCCACCATCAACGCCTTGAAGCAGGCTAAGTTGAGCCGTGATTATTCAGCCACGGCGATGCAGAAGATTCAGGACGACCGAGCCATCGACGTGATGCAGAAATATGTGGATGCTGCCTATGCTGAGGCAAGCATTCGGATAGCAAGCGAGAAACTGAACGAAAGCAAACGGATGCTGGATAAGATGAAGCGCCTGTATGAACTGGGCGAGAAGGGGCGCCCGGATGTGGTGCAGATGGAATCGCAGGTGGCAGAAGATGAATACAATCTTACGCATCAGGAGAATGTGGCAAAACAGAGTCTGCTCGCCTTGAAATCGGCGATGAATTTTCCGGTGGAGGAGGAGCTGAAATTGGAAATGAAGTCAGGATATAAAGAGGTTTCTGAATCTGGAGTAAACTACGAAACCGTTTACCAGGGCTTCCAGCATATTTCTCCAGATTTAAAGTCGGCAGAATACGAAGTAGAGCGGGCAAGGTATGATTATAAAATAGCAAAAGGCAGATTGCTGCCATCACTCTCTCTTGGTGGCGGCATTTCTACCAACTATTATAAGAATCTCTCTCAGAAAGGGCAATACGATGGGTTTGCCTCGCAGTTTCACAACAACCAGGGCGAATACCTCGCGTTGACCCTTTCCATACCTATTTATAATAGCGACCGCTGGCACAGCGTGAAGAAAGCACGCAACGACTGGCAACTGGCGCAGGTGAACCTGGAGGAAACCAGGCGTAAGCTTCACGACCAGATAGCTCAGGCGGTAATGGATGCAGAGGGTTACGCCAAGGAGTTGCATCAGATGCAGAAGAAGGTGGCCTCTGATTCGCTCGCCTATCACATGTCGAGCCGGAAGTTTGAAGAAGGAATGCTTTCCACCTTCGACCTTCATACCGCAGCCCAGACGCTTCTGGAAAGCAGGATCAAGGAACTCCAGATGCAGATGCTGCTCATCATCAAACAGAGATTGGTTGCTTATTATCAGGGAGAAAATTTAATTAAATAACAGAACTTTCGCAAGTGGTTCAGGTACGGGCTGAAGGCCCAAAAGCTCCTAGCCCAGGGTAACACCCTGGGTATAATAACAATCAGCAAGGCGCCCTGAAAGGGCAAAAGCTTTGTATATTGCCTGGAATTTTAAAGCTTTTGCCCTTACAGGGCGACAGGCTTGCGGCCATGATAACCCAGGGTGTTACCCTGGGCTAGGAGCTTCTGCCCTTTCAGGGCGTGTGGAGTGCTCTTGCAAACTTGAATACATAAAATTATGGACATAAAAATAGAAAAGAAAAAATATCTCGTGCCTCGCAAGTATTGGGCATGGATTGGCGGAGGAGCGGTTTTGATCGCAGTCCTCATTTGGTTGGGATTGAGCAATTTCTCTTCCACTTTGAAGGTAGATAGGAAGGGTTTGAGCATCGGAACCGTAGAGAAGGCGCAGTTCAACGATTATGTTTCGGTGGATGGACAGGTGGTTCCTATCTCCGTGGTACAGATCAGTTCCGAGGAAGGCGGTATCGTTCTGGAGAAAGTGGTGGATGAAGGTGCCCACGTGAACAAGGGCGATGTGATCGTGAAACTGAGCAATTCGAATCTCGATTTGGAGATTCTGAATGCCGAGAGCGAACTTGCCGAAAAACAGGACATGCTTCGCAACACCCAGATTTCGATGGAGCAGGACCGCCTGAACAACAGCAACGAGGAACTGTCGCTTTCGCAGGATGTCATTACCAAGCGCCGTTCCTATCAGCATCAGGAGGCGCTGCACAAGGAAGAACTCAATTCGCGCGAGGAGTATCTGAAGGCAAAGGAAGATTACGACCTTGCCGTCAAGAAGCATGCGCTCATCAGCAAGCGATTGAAAAAGGATGCTCAGCTCCGCCGTTCGCAGATGGATCAGATGGGCGATAATCTGGAAGCCATGCAGAAGAATGTGCAGCTGGTTCGCCAGCGCAAGGAGAAGCTGAACATCCGCAGTACCATTTCGGGCGAAATCGGCTTGCTCGATGTGGAACTGGGACAGAGCATCCAGGCTGGACAGAAGATTGGAGTCATCAACGACCTTAGCGATTTCAAGGTGCAGGCGCAGGTGGATGAGCATTACATCGACCGGGTAAAACCGGGACTTACCGCCACCTTCGACCAGAACGGCAAGCATTATCTCCTGCAGGTTCGCAAGGTTTATCCCGAGGTAAGAGACGGCAGATTCCGCATCGACTTCATCTTCAAAGGTGTTCGCCCTGGCAATATCCGAACCGGTCAGACTTATTATGTAGATTTGCAGCTCGGTCAGTCGAAGCAGGCAATAATTATCCCTAAAGGCACGTTTTATAGTGTAACGGGCGGTCAATGGATCTTTGTATTAGACAAGAGTGGCAAGAAGGCTTATCGCCGAAAGATCACCATCGGTCGCCAGAATCCTCAGTATTATGAGGTGATTGAGGGCTTGGAGCCAGGCGAGCAGGTTATCGTTAGCGGCTATGAAGCATATAAGGATAATGAAATTCTAATGTTAAATTAGAAATGAGAAATTAGAAATGTGAAATTGGGGCATACGCCCTTATATACAATATACGATGAAACATATTATTAACGCATTCAAGAATCTGCCTCGGAGGGGCCAGCACAACTTCGTGAAGATCTTGTGTCTGGCGCTCGGATTGGCAATCAGTTCGGTAATTATTGCCGAGATTTATTTCGAGCAGACTTACGATACGTATTTCCCTGGATGGGAAAGGACGTATCAGATTTCAGAAGTGGGTACTAACCATGGCGAAACCATGGAGTTTGCCAATACTTCAGGAGCCACCGCCCAAGGTGTAAAGCAATATGCGCCTATGGTGGAAGTTGCTACCAGTACTCACTATTTTTATGATGATGCCCAATGCAAGATGGAAGACCAGAACATCATTTCTGCCAATATCAGGATGGCAGACAGTTGTTTCTTTGATGTCTTTCCACAGAAGATATTGATAGGCAAGGCTAAACAGATTCTATCCCAACCC
Organism: Segatella copri; assembly: GCA_021622245.1. Lineage (GTDB taxonomy): Bacteria > Bacteroidota > Bacteroidia > Bacteroidales > Bacteroidaceae > Prevotella > Prevotella copri_J. The sequence goes on from JAJVTK010000027.1 coordinate 33,609, forward strand.
TTATCCTGTCTCATCGATTCAGAAACGGCAGCAAAAATTGGCGGTAATGTTGTAGGTAAGCATTTCACGCTTTCTAATTATCCGGGAACCACTTTTACCATCTATGGTGTTTTCGAAGCGTTTCCCTGGGGTTCTTCCTTTCATGGTACGCAGATGATTCTGTCGAGGTGTAGTGTGCCATACGTATATTCCTACGATGGCAGAGGCCAATGGGTGGGAAATGATTCCTATAGGTCCTACATCCGGTTGGCAAAGGGGCATGAGGCAAAAGAACTCAAGCCTTACGTGAATAAGATGCGAGAGGATCATTTCCCTTTGAAGGAGATGAAGAATATGGGAATAGAACTGAACTATGATTTCACGGTATTGAGCGATGTTTACACCCAAAATCCTTATATCAAGAAGATGGGATGGATTATGGGAATTATCGCTTTTGTCCTCCTCTTCACTTCTGTGATGAACTATCTGCTTATCATCGTGGGAAATCTCGTGGGTCGTTCTCGCGAAATGGCTGTCCGTAAGTGCTATGGTGCCGAATCGAAGAACATTCATGCCATCATTTTCTCTGAGGCTTTGGTGCATGTGGGGCTGTCGGTTGTTCTTGCTGCAGGTCTTGTATTCCTTTGCAAGGGAACCATCGAAAACTTCCTCTCTGCTCCGGTAAGCACGTTGGTACTTAATCGTGGCAGTTGGATATTGGTGGCTATCTGTATTCTGGTACTGCTGGTTGGCGGCTTGTTGCCTGGTTGGCTTTACAACAAGATTCCTGTAGCCATCGCTTTCCGTGGCTATAATGAGAATCGCAACCGATGGAAACTTGGTTTGCTGGGCATCCAGTTCGTTATCTCTGGTTTGCTGTTCAGTTTGCTTTACATCGTGAATGGTCAATACCAGCTGATGTTGGGGCTCAATCCTGGGTATGATTACGATCATGTAGCGATTGTTTCGATAGATGCCAGCAATAGAGACCAGCGCAACCAATGTCTGGCAGAAATCAGACGGATGCCGAATGTCAAGGATTGCAGTTCGACTTTTAATGTTCCGCTCGATGGGTATGATCGTAGTGGAAATATGGTTGGAGTACCTGGCGACGAGAAGAATACCTTTAATATCATGGAGATGTCGGGAGTGGACGACAATTTCTTCAAGATGATGAATATTCCTATCGTTCAGGGTTCTTTCTTTACGGAAAGAAATGACAGTTGCCGACAGGTAATTATTGATGAACGAGGTGCTGAGAAACTCATCAAAACGTGGCATTGGAAGGATGGCGTAGTTGGCAAGCAAATTACCTGTACGGGACATGATAATAATATCTTTACCATTTGTGGCGTGTGCAGGAATATTCGCTGGGGTGCTGTGGAAACCGGGGGTGATGGTATGAATGAATTTCCAGATTTGTATTTCTATTCAGCCAAGACGGCTTACTACATGTTGGTTAAGTTTAATGAACTGAAGGATGAATCGTTGTCGGAGTTGCAATCGAAGGTGCAGGCGATGTATCCGAACAATAAGGTCATCGTGAAAAGTTATGTTTCTGAATTGGCTAACCAGTATGCTTCCCAGCTTAATTTCCGCAACGGAATCCTGGTAGCCGGCATCGTAACGATGATTATCGCCCTCTTCGGATTGGTGGGTTATACGAGTGATGAGGTGAATCGCCGCCGCAAGGAGATTGCAATAAGAAAGGTGAACGGGGCGAAGGTGAAGGATATTCTTCGCATCTTCCTGAAGGACATCATGAAGATTGCCTTGCCTTGCATCATCGTGGGCGATTTGGGGGCTTGGCTGATAGCCAGACAATGGCTGATGTCGTTTAGCGAGAAGATTACGATGACGCCTCTGTTGTTTATCGGCGTTACCATCATCTTGCTCGTCATCATCGGGCTTTCCGTCGTCATCAACTGCTACAAGGTGGCGAACAGTAATCCTGTGAAATATCTCAAGGATGAATAAGTCTCCCACAGATTTTCACAGATGACACAGATTTAAGGGCGTATGCCCAAATTAAACATTAAACATTAGAAGAAATGATAAAAGTAGAGAATCTTTGCAAGTCTTTCCGCACAGAAGATGTGGAGACGATTGCTTTAAATAACGTATCTTTCACAGTAGAAGACGGCGAGTTTGTCGCCATTATGGGACCATCCGGTTGTGGCAAATCCACTTTACTCAATATCCTTGGATTATTGGATAACCCAACTTCTGGAAAATATTTCCTGGGTAATCACGAGGTGGCAAACCTGAAGGAAAAGGAGCGCACGGATGTGAGAAAGGGAGAAATCGGATTTGTGTTCCAGAGCTTCAACCTGATAGATGAATTGAATGTAGAGGAGAACATCGAGCTTCCTCTTACCTACCTCAACATTCCGAAGGCAGAGCGCAAGGCAAAGGTGCAGGCGATTATGAAGCGAATGGCCATCAGCCATCGTGCCAAGCATTTCCCTCACCAGCTATCTGGTGGTCAGCAGCAGCGAGTAGCTATCGCCCGTGCCGTGGTCTTCGGTCCGAAGCTCATCCTTGCCGATGAGCCTACGGGTAACCTCGATTCCAAGAATGGAGCCGAGGTAATGCATCTGCTTACTGAGCTGAATCACGAGGGCACCACCATCGTCATGGTAACGCATAATGAGCATGATGCCAAGATAGCCCATCGCACCATCCGCCTGTTTGATGGACAGATTGTGGAGGAGGGCAATCAGCTTTAACGTAAAAAGATGAGCAGAGACAGCTAGATTCTTATTGATTCCAATTTGTCAAAGGTAACACCATGATGCTTGTAGCGAATTCTCGAAAAAGATTTTTTGTCTGTCTATAGTAGCTCTATATAACATGCGATAATAGTAAATGCCATGCGCCAATCGGTTAAAAAGCCTTTTAAATGGTTTGCAACAACTTTTAACACTTAAAATGTTGTATAATTCAGAAAAAAATCTTAATTTTGCATCAATATATAGTTACTCTTAAAACCGTTGTTCTATTGTTTTCTAGCGATTACAAAGATACAACTTTTAGTGAGAAACTGTTTCTCCCATTATTTTTGGGCGGAAAACTTTAGTAAGTGATTATTTATTCATAAATTAATGTATAAGAACTATGAGGCTTAGAAAGATTTTAATGGTAGCAAGTGTGACTTTTGCTTGCGTTGCCCAAGCCCAGGATTTAACGATCCATGTTAATAAGAAAGGTAAAGTCGGGTTCGTTGATAAAAATGGAGCCGAAGTGATTAAATGTGCTTATGAGAGTGCCTATCCATTTTCAGGTGGATATGCGATTGTAACTAAATCAGGAAAGTCCGGTATAATAGATGAAAGGGGTAAGGTCGTTTTACCGCTGAAGTATACATCTATTATGCCTTGGAATCAGTCCCTTTATTTGATAAAGACAGGCAAGATACAGGGATTGGCAAGCCATGATGGAAAAGTGGTTCTTCCAACTAAGTATTCTTTTATTTCTAAGCCAAATTGTTATGGCAAGGCTTTAGTTGCGGTTGGGGGAAAGCAGTCTTCTTCTTCCGATAATAAGCAGTATATGCTCAATGCAAAATTGGGTATCATTGATGATAATGGTAGAGTACTGGTTACTCCAAAATATAAGGGAATTCATGAGTTTTCTTACAATACCAAGGGCGTATTTCCTTACAACGAAGGATTGCGTTTGTCGGCAGCAATTCATTCTTTGAAAGACACTTTGAAAACAGATTGTAAGTATATCGGTTTTAATAATGATCCTTTTGGCATCACAGGATGTGGTCTTATAGATGAAAATGGCAAGGAAATCCTTAAGATGGGAGTGTATGACCAATTGATGCTACCACAAAGCGGTATGGTCAGATATTATGATATCAAGAAGAAGCAAACAATTTGTGGCTATCACAATCTTGATACAGGTAAGGGCTTCGTTGCAGCTAAGTTTAAATCGAGTATAGCTGATATAAAGTTCTGGACTCATGGCGATTTTGATGGCGATATTGCACCTGTTAATGGTGAGACTTGGAACTTTATCGATAAGACAGGTAAGATATTGCGCAAGGATTACAAACAATTGAAACATAGCCAGAATGGTGAGTGGGCTGCACAGAATGCCTCTGGAAAATGGGATGTGTTTGATAGCTATAACCAAGACATAGTTTCGCTGTCTAACTATGAGGATATTAATTTTCCTACAGAAAAAGGTGGTTTAGCTGTTTATTCTATCAAAAAAGGAACTCGATATGGAGCCATTACTAAGGCTGGCAAAGAGGTAATTCCTTTTCAATATGATTTTGTAGCTTCAAATACTTATGATGTTTTAGAGGTTATGAAGGATAGCTTGTGGGGAGCTTATTCAGCCTCGGGAAATAAAATAATTCCTTTGTCTTACAAGAATATAGTATTACCAAGCGAGCGTGGTTGTCAAGATTTCTGGGTGATGAAATCTGATAGTTTGTTTTATCATTTTAATGTGACATCACAAAAAATATATGACTTAGGCTATGAGGCAGTTGCCAATTTTTCTAAGGGCATCGCTCATGTTCGCCCAGTTGGTATGAAAATAGAAAATTCAGAGGTAAATCGTTCTCAATTATTTGCCCCTAATACCAATCATAAGGATATAGCTTCTGTCAATCCTGAGGGACGGAGAGAGTGTTTTGGCTATTTGGTGAATACTAATGATGTGGTGCTGTTTGATTTACCGGTGTCTACTACCTATGTAGAACTCGTTATGGAACAGCTCAAAAAACGAGGAAACCGTAAGTTAACTGAGGCTGAGAAGAAAAATATCCTCTTGGATATAACTAAGGAAAATCGTAGTTATGATTTGAATTCAGTTTTGGATGAGGATGAGTGGAATTATTAAAATGTAGGAGATTATGAAAAAGATAATATTGACATTTATGATGAGTGCTGCCGTCATGGCTTCTTACGCCCAGACGGATCATGAAGATGTGATGAACTATCGTCGCAGTTCTTTATATTCTTTGATGGTGAATCATACAGACCAACAGTTTGCTAACGAGATAAAGGAGGCTTTCTTACAGATTCCTGTTCCGGATAAGTTTAATAATCATGACCTTAGTGTAAAGGTGCTTAATCTTGATAAAAAGCTTGAAGGCGCAAAGAGTGATAAGGAAAATCCTGTAATAACGAAATTCCTGGAAGACAATAATGTTGCAAGTCGCTTGGTGGGACGATGGTTCAATAGGGATATCTATACTGGTGCTTGTGATATGGAGTTGGTAAAGGAACGCGGACTCTATAATGCAACAGAGTTTGACCGTCAGTTGGCTAAGCATTCTGCTCGTGGAATGGCGTTGCTACAAGATGCAGGTGAAGACTTAATTGGTAATACCTTTGTGGTTGTTAATGACATTCGATATATAGACAAGAGTAAGGGCTCTAAGACGGTAGGTTCTATCTTCAAGGTATTGGGACAGGTTGCCGCAGCATATACTGGTGTTGACAGTTATAAGGACTTGGGGGATAATCTAGGTGATATTGCTGAGAGTTTAAAGGGATTTTCTGTCCGAATCAATACGTTCCTTTATCGTCTGGATTGGAATCAGGACCAGGCTAATTTGTTTTATCAGGAGCAATATGGCGTAGGGGCTGATGCTGCAAAAAAGCAAAACTTTGAAAAGGCGCGTCCTAACTATCATTTGAAATATGTAGGTAAGGTAGAAAGCCAGGGTGGTACTACCTCTTTCCTTGGTATCAAGGAGGATGAGCCAATTATGATGGTAAGAAAAGCTTGCCAGCGTGCCATTGATGAGAATGTGGTGGATTTGCAACGTAGTTATGAGGAATTTAGAACCAAGACTCCACTTTTGACAGCAGAACCTCTTACAGCTTATATTGGCAAAAAGGAAGGTGTAACAGCTAAGTCGAGATACGAAGTCCTTGAAGTTGTACTGTTGGAAAATGGTACTCATAAATATAAAAAGGTGGGAGAAATTCAGCCTATAGAGGGGCAAATTTGGGACAACCGATTTATGGCTACAGAGGAAGGTGCAGTTGGCAGTAACTTGAACTATACTACGTTCCGTGCCATCAGCGGTAAAAACTTTGCGAAAGGAATGTTGATAAGGGAAATTACGAATAAATAAATTATTTGGAAAATGAAAAGAATTTTGAGCTTGTTATGCCTAATGCTAATGTTGTCTCTTGTTGCATTTGCAAAGGGTAATGAGATGCCTCAGTATGATATAACTGGGGCTGGATCTGGCAATGAAGGCATGCTGTTGGTTAAGGTCTTCGTGTATTCCAAGAAGGTGACAGATCAGGACTTGAAGCGTGCTGCTGTTCATGGTGTTGTTTTTCGAGGATGTTCGGGAAATAATAGTGGGGCTAAGCAACCAGCGATGGCACCAGCAGAATCTGAAGCAAGCCATTCCGAATTTTGTAATGGATTCTTTGCTGCGCAGGGTGAATGTCAAAATTATGCTAGTATCATAGCTGGTTCTTATGAGCGTGTGAAGACATCCAAGGGAGTAAAGAGTGGCGCTATTGTTCAGGTAGACAAGAAGGCATTGCGCAAGGCTTTGGAAAAGGCTGGTGTAGTACGTTCTCTGTCTGCAGGTTTTTAACTTCTAATAAATATTGATGAATATGAGAATTATCAGTTTTATATTATTTGTATTGTTAGCATTGCCTTCTTTTGGTCAGTATCGTGATGTACGTATGCCAGAACAGCCTAAGGGCTCAAATTATCGTGATTATACTTCACAAGAACAGGGCTTTTGGTGTGCCGTAGAGACTGAAGGTGGTAGTAGCATCATGGAGCATAAAACTAATATGCAATATGTGAACCTAACCTTTACTGGTGGTTATCGCCTAAACGAGTTTTTGCGCTTAGGTGTAGGTTTTGGAGGCAGGATGTATGTTAATAATGCTAGTGTGAGAAATACCAATAGCAAGTTTGGAATACCAATCTTTGCCAATGTCCGTGGTAATTTCATATCAGCTCAGGATAGGGATGGCGTTCCTTTTTGGTCGCTCAATGTTGGTGGTATCACCAAAGAAGGTGCTTTCTTTAGCCCTACCATAGGTTATAGCTTTGGTGGACTTCGCAATAACTTTCAGGTTGGTGTTGCTTATACTTTGTCAAATCTCAAGGATAATGCCGGTGTAAAGCAAAACTATAACTATTTTGGCTTGAAACTTGGCTATGAATTTTAAATATTACGATTATGAAGAAAGTTATTTTGTGTATGCTTATGGTCTTTGCGACCTCAGTTTCTGTCATGGCGCAGAAGCAGGCGATCTACGACCGTTCTTCAATCAAGTGCATGGGGGTAGAATTGGATGGCTCCCAGACATTGAGAGTACTGGGCTATGGTCGTAATCGTTCTGATGCCAAGGAACAAGCCATGAAGAATGCCGTTTGGGCTGTAGTCTTTGATGGTATCCGTGAGGGAGTATCGGGATGCAATATGCGTCCGTTGGTGACAGAAGTGAATGCTCGTGAGCGATATGAGGACTATTTCAATGTGTTTTTTGCAGATGGAGGAGAGTATAAAAAATATGTTACTCTTAGAGATACCAAAAAACGTTCTGCTAATAAAAGCAAGGATAAGGTAGGCTATTCGTATGAGATGACCATTAGAGTGCTTCGCTCACAGCTCAAGGCGCGTTTAAAGGCTGATAATGTAATAGATAAAGATCACTTATAAAAAGAAAATATTATGAAGATAAGAAAAATGCTGATGATAGCCCTGCTGTTTTTTTCTTCTGTTGCTGTTTTTGGACAGGCGAAGAAACCTACCCTCATGGTAATGCCAAGTGATGCATGGTGTAACGAGCATGGGTATATGCAGACTTATGACAACCAGGGAACGCAGGAAAAAGTACCAGATTATAAGGCTGCTGTTTCTACGGATAAACAGTTGAATGCTATTATTTCGAAAATCAACAATCTGATGGCTGATAGGGGATTTCCATTGAAAGATTTGCAGCAAACTTTGAAAACCCTCAATAATGATGCTGCTGAGGATGCGCTCTTGACCAGCAAGGCTGGAAATTCTGTGGCAGAGAGCCCTTTGGATAGGTTGCGCCGTCGTGCCAAACCGGACATCATCATGGAAATAGATTGGACGGAGAATAAGATGGGACCAAAAAGTTCTATTACATATAATCTTCGTGCCTTGGATGCTTATTCTGACAAACAAGTTGCTGGTGCTGAGGGTACGGGCAAGGGATCTTTTTCTGCCGAACTTCCAGTCTTACTAGAAGAGGCAGTACAAGATCACATGGATGAATTTTGCGAGCGTTTGCAATCTCATTTTGAGGATATGATGCAGAATGGTAGAGAAATATCTCTTGTAATGAAAGTATTTGATAATGGCTCCGGCTTGGATTTCGAGAAAGAATATGGTGACTATGAACTCAATGAAGTTATCGATAATTGGCTTAGCGACAATTGTGTGAATCATCGTTTCAATAAGTCCGACGGAACAGAAACTACGCTTATTTACGACCAGGTGAGAATACCTTTGTATAAGGAGAATGGACAAGCTATGGATACCTATTCGTTTGCTCGCAATATGGCCCGTTTTTTCAAGGCTGCTCCTTATAATATTCCAATCAAGACCGTAAATAAGGGCCTTGGTAAGTGTGAGTTGATATTTGGTGAAAAATAAAGGTTACAGGCAATGAGAAAGAATATATATAAGTGTTTGCTGACATCGGCTTTGCTCTTGTCGGCGCAGGGGATGTTGGCGCAAGATTGCAATATCCCGATGTCGGCGATTGTGGATGAGGGTTTTGCTCATGTTACCGCCGAGAGTGCTTCTGTTTTGCAGACACAGTTGGAACGTCTTATCACCCAGTCGAAATTGGATGTGGGATGGAAAAATGCAAACTTTGCCATTACGGCAAAGTTTGATCAGTTGGACAGATATATTGTAAGTAGTGCGCCTACCCAGATAGCTAATGTGTTTGGAGTTACATTGTATCTTGTGGATGTTTACAACCAAAAGTTGTTTGCTTCTGTATATGTTGAGGTAAAGGGCGTGGGCTCTAATGAAACAAAGGCTTCGATGAATGCGATACGTCAGTTGAATGCAGGGAATGGAAAAATCAATACTTTCCTTTCTGGTGCAAAGAAAAAGATTATAAGCTATTATGATTCGCAACTACCTTCTTTAATTAAGGAAGCACGTTCCAAGGCTTCCTTCAAAAATTATGAGGAGGCTCTTGCCATGTTGGCGGTGGTTCCTACCTGCTGCAATGGCTATGATTCTGCTATGAAGGAGGCTATGAGAATCTATGTTCTTTATCGGGATACCTATTTCTTGGCTCGGTTGAATGAGGCGAAGGCTCTTTGGGCTTCCAATCCTACTCAGGCTGGTAGCGTACCTGTGGTGGCACTCTTGTCTTCGGTCGATCCTGATGCCAAGTGTTACAAAGAAGCGATGACACTTCTGTCGCAGGTTGCTAAAGTCGTAAAGACCGATGTGGATTATGAGACAAAGAAGAAGTATGAGGATGCTGTTGAACTAGAAAAACTACGCATCCAAACTATTGGGGAAATCGGTAAGGCGTATGCTGCAAATAGACCTATGAACCTTATATTTTTAGGACATGGCGGTGCTATCGCCACTCAGTCTCCAGTAGCAGTTCCATAATTAGATTTGATACTTGATATTTTAATAATTGAATGATATTCGACCACAAAATACTTTTATGTGTTTTGTGGTCGAACTTGTTCCGCATTTGCAAAACGAAGTGGGCATGAGAGCGCCACCATCGTCATGGTAACGCATAATGAGCATGATGCCAAGATAGCCCATCGCACCATCCGGTTGTTTGATGGACAGATAGTGGATGAGTAAAATCTTGTCTTATGGGAGTAAAGGTACCATATATATAGGTAGGCAGAGCACATTGCCATCTTTTTTCAAGTCCTTGGTGTAAACTAAGTATTTGTGCCCTGTTCTAGAACTGTATTTCTCGGAAAACTGATCGAGTGAAGCATGAGACTTATAGCCAGAAGACTTTACTTCTATAGGACTTATCTTGCTCCCATCTGCCTGCAAAAAATCGATTTCGTAATATCCTTTGCCGTCATGCTTGGGTATGGTATGGTAATACAAGTCTTTGCCGGAAGTTCTGAGCATTTGAGCCACTACATTCTCATAGATGTACCCTAGATTGGTGTCTAATTTGTCGCTCAGCAATTTGTTGTAGATGATATTGTCTGTGAATTTCTTAGACTTATAAGCCAATGTGACGAAGAGTCCCGTATCTGAAGTATACATCTTATATCGTTGCAAATCTTTTGTAAGGGCTAAGTCAACATTGGGGTCGTTGGAGTGGTAGGCTATGTTTGCCACTCTGGATTCTTCCATCAGTTGGACAATGTCGATTATCCTGTCTTGCTTTTCTCCAGGGATGACAGTCGAGATAGTATATCGTGAGGCATTCTTGCTCAGTTGTGAAGGTATGGCGTCGAACATAGCGGTTGCTTTGCCCGACGTATCTATTTTTCTGAGGTCTTCTTCGTAAAGGGCGATGATGTCCCGCTTCACGGTGTCTACTGCGCTAAGGTCGTTGGTTTTGATGTATTTGTCTACGGCTTGTGGCATTCCACCGACCAGCATGTATAGTCTGAAGTCTCTCATCAGTTTACGGTGGATTGCTTCGCCGAGAGGTTGTTTTTTCTCAAGTACAGTTTTTAGCAGAGTAAATGAGACGTTGTCGCCCATGGCCCATCTGAACTCTTCGAAGTCCATTGGGTGCATGGTGATTCGTGTCTCCTCGCTAGGAATGATGATGTTTTGTACATTCTTGCGGATGGAGATGAGTGAGCCAGTCTCTATATAGTCGTATCGATGGTCTTTTACTAGATGCTTGATGGCTTGTCGTGCCTTAGGATTATTTTGCACTTCATCAAAGATAATGAGGGATTTGCGCTCCTTCAAACTGACGTTGTAGTTAAGCTGTAAACGTAAGAATATATAGTTCAGGTCAGATAGGTCATTGAACAGGTCGTTGATTTCGGTAGCTGTCTTCGAGAAATCCACCAATATATACGAAGAATATTCGTTTTTTGCGAATTCTTCTACGATGGTAGACTTGCCGATTCGTCTCGCTCCTTCTATTAATAGGGCGGTTTCTCCCTGTCGCTCTTCTTTCCATCTGAGCATCTCTTGGTATATTTTTCTTTTGAATAAATTTGTTTGCTCCATATTTTGCTTATAATTAATGATTTACGTGTGCAAAGATAAGACTTTTGCCGAAATCCGCAAAATGTTTTAACCTTATTTTGCCGAAATCCGCAAAATGTTTTAACCTTATTTTGCCGAAATCCGCAAAATGTTTGAGCATATTAGAAGAGAAAAGTCATAAATCGCTTGGTATTAGCCTCTTTCTGCTTCAGCTCTTCTTCCATTCTTTGTATTGCCATCTTGAAGAAGAAGCGGATGAGGTGCTCGTCGGTTGCTTCCGTACGAATCATACGGAGGGCAGAAATGTATTCCTGTCGGGCTTCGGATGGGATGATAAGGAGAGGATGATTCAATCTTAAGAGAATGTAGTTGCTGATGAGTCGTCCTGTTCTTCCATTCCCATCACGGAAGGGATGAAGATATTCGTAGAAGCCATGAAAACGGGCGGCAAGAATCATGGGATGAACGGCTGCCGAAACGATGGCTTTTTCGGTAGATTCCAACAGCTTGGGAACTCTGGCGATGAGTTCTTCGTGGTCGCCAAATACCGTGTCGCCTGCTGCCATGTCCGTGGTGGTGTATTCGCCCGGAATGGCTTCTGGGGAACGGTAGGAAAGCGTGTGGCAGGTAACCCGCCTGTTGATTTCTTTCAGAAGATTCTCGTCGAGTGGATGCTGCGTGTTTTGCATCATGTACTCAAAGGCTTCGAAGTGGTCAAGCATTTCGAAAGCCTCGAAAAGAGTCTTTCCGGCAGGAATCATCCCTAATCCTTTCTCCTTCAGTTCCCGGGTATCATCTACGGAGAATGAGTTGCCTTCAATGGCGCACGAAAAAGTAGAGAAGAGTACTTCGTTATATTTGATGTACTCTTCTCTATCCATTTTATTGATGATAAGGGTTTGATATTTTCCTCTCAAATCCTCGTATTCCTTGATTTCCTTTTCGAATGCCATAATCTTCTGTATTTGTGGGGACAAAGATACGATTTTTATGGATAAGCACCAAACTTTTCTCTCAAAAAATGTGCTTGTGTTATGGAATGATGATGCGGAAGGTGGTGATTCCCTGTGCCTTGTCCTGATGGAGCGAGAGGCTGCCGCCGCTTACTCGCATGATTTGGCGGGAGAGGGAGAGACCGATTCCGCTTCCTTCCGGCTTCGTGGTGAAGAACGGGATGAAGATGTGGGAGGCTACATCTTCGGGGATGAGACCGGCGTTGTTGCTCACGTCGATGATGATGGATTCCTGGACGTTGGCGTAGGCTTGGAGACGGATAAATGCCTTCTTGCTTGCCGCGGATTGCAAATCTGCGGAGCGGCATTCCTGCTTGTCTTCTCTTTCCTTTTCCTTGAAAGCTTCTACGGCATTCTTCAGAAGATTTGTTACTACGTGAGAGAGGAGGCTCTCATCGGCGTAGGCCAGCAAATCTTTGGGAGAAACCGAAATCTCTACTTCGTGGTTGCAGAGCAGCGCCATTCTTTCCAGGAATGGTTCCACATAGAAGAGGGCAGGCTGAGGCTGTGGAACATGGGTGAAACGGCGATAGTTGTTGACGAAAGCCAACAGTTCGGTTCCTGTTTTGTGGATGGTTTCCAAGCCTTGCTTCAGGTCTTTATCCTCTGTAACCCGGGTAAGCAGAGTTTCGCTCAACGAAGTAACCGGGGTGATGGTATTCATGATTTCATGGGTCAGCACTCGAATCAGCTTGATCCAAGAATCCACCTCCTGATTGCTCAGCTCGTGGCTCACGTCGCTCAGGGCGATGATGCGCACGTGCTTGTCTTTCAGCATGGCTTGCGTCTCATGCTTTGCCAGGTGTTCATCCTTCAGCTTTCCTTTTACCTGGTTCATGTGGGTAAGCACATCCGTATCGAGCAACCGGAGGGCTGCCTGATTGTGCTGCAGGATGTTGTCGTGGCCATCCACCACCAGGATGCCCGTATCCACCGCATTCAGAATCTGCTCGTAATATTTCTCCCGATCCATCTGCTCCTCTCTCGTATGTTGCAGGAAGAGCTTGATGCGGTTGAGGGACTGGTGTAGAATATTATCTTCCTTAAACCTCTTCTCCGTAGGAAAGTTGAAGGAGAAATCCCCATTATCTATCGCATCAAAAAGGAAGGTTACCTTCTTGATGTTACGGCGATAGTGGCGGTAGAGGCGAATGTAACCCACTACAGCCACGAGCAAAAGCACGATAATTATAATTAGTTTATAATCCATATCGCTTAATTTTATTATAAAGCGTCTGGCGGGAAATGCCCAGTCTTGCGGCTACTACCGACAGATTTCCTTCACATTCCCTGATGGTTTTCTCTATCATTCGGCTCTCCATCTCGTCGAGCGTCTGAACCTCTTCCAGGGGCTTCTCTCTTTTCTGCTGGTTTCCGCCGTCAATATCTTCGGCAGAAATCATTCCGCCATCAGATAGAATCACGGCTTTCTCGATGGCGTGCTGGAGTTCACGGATGTTTCCGTACCATGGTAAACTGGTAAGTTTTTTCTCAGCTTCTTCCGAAAGACGGAGATTCACCTTATTATATAAATCGCCATATTGACGGAGGAATCTTTCTGCCAATGGAACGATGTCTGATTTTCTCTGTCTCAGGGCAGGCAATTCCAGATGGATTGTATTGATGCGATAGAGCAGATCCTCTCTGAATTCGCCATCGTTTACCATCTGCTGCAGGTTGCGGTTGGTGGCGCAAACCAGTCGTACGTTGATGGGAATCTGCTTACTTCCGCCCACTCTTACGATGCTTCTGCGCTGCAGGGCGGTAAGGAGTTTTGCCTGAAGACCGTAGGATAGGTTTCCTATCTCATCCAGGAAGATGGTGCTGCCGTCGGCAAGCTCAAACTTGCCCGGTTTATCCACCTTGGCATCGGTAAAAGCACCCTTCACATGACCGAAGAGTTCGCTCTCGAAAAGGGTTTCCGTAATGGCTCCCATATCCACAGGCAGCATTTTCTTTCCACATCTTGTGGATAAACGATGTATCTCGTTGGCTAATACCTCTTTACCCGTTCCGTTTTCGCCCGTAATGAGGATGTTTGCATCGGTTGCAGCAACCTTTTCCACAATACTTCTCAAATTGTTCATAACTTCGCTATCTCCCCAATACATAGCGTTTTGCGCATCTTTTCCACCAGGTTTTCCACCTTTCCTGTTGATAACGTTATCCACAGCCCTGTTCTTATCCCTAGCCTCTACCAGCGTGCGGATCATCTTCTCGTTTTCAAAAGGCTTCACGATGAAGTCGGCGGCACCTTCCTTGATGCCTGTTACGGCAAGTTGGATGTCGGCGTAGGCGGTAAAGAGCACCACTTCGGTTTTCGGGCTGAGGCTTTTGATTTCCCTGAGCCAGTACAATCCCTCGTTTCCCGAATTGATTCCGCTGGAGAAGTTCATGTCGAGGAGCACCACGTCGGGATGCTCCTCTCTCAGTTTGGCTGGGATGGAGTTAGGGTTGGCGATGGTGATGATGCCATCGAATATGGGTTCCAGCAGCATCCTCACCGTAGTAAGAATGTTGCGGTTGTCATCAACAATCAATATCGTTCCTTGTTTCTTAATCATGGTGCAAAGTTACGAAATATCATAGAAAAGTAGTAATGTTTGTCTAATAATTAGACGAAAAAATGCCGATAATGGCGCCAAAAGTCGCTTTTCCGGCAGCTTTTGGCATCTTTATCGGCACTTGTTTATTCAAAATTCTGATTCCTGATGAGGAATTGCTTATCCTAAAAGGGGAGTTACAGCTCTATCGGAACCACTATCTTTATGCTGAAGTTGCGGCCCATATTGTAAACGCCTCTCCTGCCTGTAACCTGGTTTACGTCAAGATACTTCAAACGGCTCAGGTGGCTCTGGTAAGCACGGTTGGTAAGGTTCTCGCCCGAAAGATAGAGCGAGAGAAGGCGCTTGCCATGGAGCTTCACGTCGGTACCGGCATACATATTTAATAAGGTGTACGATGGCGTAGCGGTCTCCGTATCGTTGGCTGCGAAATAATGGCTCTGGCGGAGATTGCAATCCATCTGTAGCTTAACGAAGAGATGGTCGAAAGTCTTGCCGTCGCAGACAAACTCATACCTTACATCCGAAACCCAGCGAGGGGCTGGGGTGAATGGCAGATACTTTGATTCGGATGGCTGATGCAACTGAACCGAGTTGACATACGAGAAGGTGTTGCCGATATGCAGATGCTCTACAGGGTGGATGTCGATGCTCGCCTCACCACCCAGAATGCGGGCGTCGCCCGAAGTAAACTGATAGGCTGGCGTGTCGTCGATGAGGACAGGCTGATTGTTCTCATCTGCCAACTTCTCGCTATAGATGTAATGGTTGATGCGATTGGCAAACAGCGAGAGCTCTGCCGAAATGATAGGCGAAGAATAATCCAGACCAAGGTCGAATTGCCAGCTGTTTTCCGGCTTCAGACTGGTATTTCCCAATTCGTATCGCTGGGTTCCCTCGTGCACACCATTCGATGATAATTCGCTGATGTTTGGAGCACGGAATCCTCTTGCCAGGTTCAGCTTAAGGTTGAAATCGGGCAAGATTTCATAAGCCAATCCGATGCTTCCGGTTACTCCTTCAAAGCTGCGCTTAAAGGCTTGAAAACGGAAAGAATCCGCCTCGCTGTGCAGATGGCGATGATCGTATCTGATGCCGCCGCTTAGATTCAGCTTGTCTATTTTCTTGCTCACCGTGGCAAACACGCCGTAATCGAAGAGATGATAGGCTGGAATCAGGAACTCTGTTCCCTTGTTAATTGATTGTTGCCACATGCCGTTGACACCTGTTGAGAATTTCCATCCATTCATTTCCGGCGAGAGATAATGCAGGTCGTAATTCACGGTATGGAGCATGAAATCGAGTCCGCATTCCTTCGGATTCTCTTCCTCCTCAAACTCCTGACGGCGGTTCTGCTGATAACCCAGGAGGAACTTCAGATTGCCGTCGCCCAGGAACCAGGAATTATCAAGTACAGCCTTGTAATGATGAATCTGCTGATAAGGCATCGGTTTGCCGTAACTCTTGGCATCGTAGCCTTCCGGAATTTCCAGTTCGCCCGTTTTCTCATCTCTTTCTCCCTCTACGATGCCTGGAGTGAGATGATAATAATCGAGTGTAAGATGCGAATGCCCCTGGCGATAATTCCAGCCGAGGAGCTGCGAGAATGCCTGCTCTCTGAGTGATGAACCGAATACGTAACCATCGTATTTATTCTTGTAGGCATGCGCCATCTTTCCGCTGTAGCGGGTGTTCCATACAAATCCGCCCTGGTTGCCGGCAAAGTTGAGCGAATAATCAAAAAGTCCGTTGTTGGTTTGATAACCCGTTGAGAAATTTGCTCTCATGTCACCCTTGGCAAGGGTAGGAGCGGAGTGGAAGATGAGGACGCCTGCCATCGCATCCGATCCATACATGAGACTTGCAGGACCTTTCAGAATCTCTACGGAATGAACCGAAGCAGGGTCGATTTCTATTCCGTGTTCATCGCCCCATTGCTGTCCTTCCTGTCTGATTCCATCGTTTACCACTACCACGCGGTTATAGCCCAGACCACGGATCACGGGCTTTGAAATTCCGCTTCCCGTTGTAATCTGCGAAACGCCTGGCTGGTGGGCGATGGCGTCGATGATGTTGGTAGAAGGTTGCATTTCGAGCTGGCGGGCAGAAACGAAGGAGATGGGTGCGGGCGATTGCTTCAGTTTCTGGCTGCCCGTCAAGCCTGTTACCACCACTTCGTTCAGTTTCACGTTCGATTCCGTCAGCGGCTGGTGTCTGGTAGAATCGCTTGCTTCCTCTTCATGAATGTTTGCATCTTCTTCATGAATGTTTGCTTCCTTCTTATCATGATTTGCTCTGTTTATAGCCATAGCAGGGGCTGTTGCCGATGAGCACAGACTCATCAGCAATATTGATTTCAATATTGCTCTCATTATGTTATTTGTTACCTTATTCTGTTAATATTCAATTATTTATAAAAACAGAGAATAAGGTGGAGCACGGGTAGATTTTACCCCCTTCGCCCTGCACAAGCAAGGAGAGCAGAAGGCACGGCGAGGGGAGAGATGGAGCACGGCGATGGCAACCCAAACCACGAGGGATGGAGCCAGATAAGGAGTGCTTTGCAATTGGCAAAGCACACAGTCGTGCATGGTATTCTGCAGGGCTATCAGATGGCCGTCGTGATGAACATGATGGGCACAATCGGCACAATAAAAATCAGCATGAGTTACCTGCGCTTCACCATGATGGTGAAACGTAATGGCAAGCAGCATCGGCAGGTAAACCAATAGCAGCAGCCAGGAAATTCTGATTCTCTTATGCGTAATCCTCTGCATTTATCTACAGTCTATGATGATATTTCTAATAATTTGCTTGTCTATACAGAAATATTTTAAAGTGGGCTCTGTTGTTAATATGTAGATACCTACACTCGGTTGCAAAGATACAAACTTTCCTTCTAAAAAGGAAAGAAATTGGCAATTATTTCCTTTTGAAAAGGAAATTTATCTGTTTTTTATCTAATCCTTGTGGTTTCAGTTACATGCATAATCGAAGAGAGTATTTAAGTGGAAAAGCAAATGGATAGGTCTTGCCTTCTAGAGAAAAGGGATTTTCCTGGAACGGGAACGCTTTCTTTTCTTCTAGAAGGCTCATTATCAGATAGTTAATAAAATTTTAGCGTTCCAGTTAACCTGCTGAATCTTCCAAATTCCAGTTCTTCCAATTAATTTTAAGAGGGTATGCATCTTTAGTTTGTCCTTCTTCTTTACTTCTTTATGTTATATAACTTATTGATTATTAATTAATTATATATATAATAT
>JAJVTK010000061.1:0-6253 GCA_021622245.1 Segatella copri
TCTTGCAGTTTCTCAATATTTTGTTGTACCTTTGCAACGTATTAAAAAATAAGCGCTTATGGCTATAAAACAATATCCTTTGGGAATACAGACCTTTGAGCGTATCCGTAAGGAGGACAAGCTCTATATAGATAAGACGGAATATATCTACCGCATGACCCATTCTGATGGTACATATTTCTTCGTGGGGAGACCACGCCGTTTTGGAAAGTCGCTTCTTGTTTCGACCATGCAAAGTTATTTTGAAGGTAAGAAAGACTTGTTTAAAGGACTTGCCATGGAACAGCTTGAAAAAGAATGGATAGAATATCCTGTAATCCATTTGGATATGAGTGGAGGAAAGTATATGTCTGAAGATCAGCTACAACGATATCTGATAGATTTGGTGGAAGAACAGGAACGGAAATTTAGCTTTCATAATGAGAAGATAGATATAAATCTTCGCTTGAAAGACCTCATTATGTCTTTATATCAGACTACAGGCAAGAAGGTGGTAGTGTTGATTGACGAGTATGATGCCCCTTTGCTGGACGTGGCTCACGAAAAAGAGGAGTTGGTTAAGCTTCGCAACATCATGCGTAATTTCTTCAGCCCGCTGAAGGCGCGTGAAGCCTATCTTCGCTTTGTCTTTTTTACGGGTATTACTAAGTTTTCGCAAGTGAGTATATTCAGTGAGTTGAATAATGTCACCAATGTATCCATGTATGATGAATATGCTGGTATGCTGGGCATCACCAAGGAAGAACTTAGCGGGCAATTGTCAGAGGATATAGAAGTGTTGGCAACTAAAATGCATCTTACCAAGGAGCAAACTTTGGATAAGTTGACAGAAAATTATGATGGATATCATTTTTCTGCTTATTCGCCTGATGTCTTCAACCCTTATAGCCTGTTCAATTGCTTCGCTCAGGGTAAGTTGGGCTCTTATTGGTTTGCCTCAGGTACGCCAACCTATCTTATCAATATGATGCGTAAATATGATGTGCTTCCTACAGGTATTACACGTGTTGAGGCTGATGAGAGTGAATTTGATGCTCCTACAGAGGACATGACAACATTGATGCCGCTGCTTTACCAGAGTGGTTATCTGACCATCAAGGATTATAACAGAGATTATAACTATTATACGCTTGATATTCCTAACAAGGAAGTGAAGATAGGGTTGACCAAGGCTTTGATTCCGTCTTATGTTACTGGTAATACGCTTGCTACTACCAATACGGCTCGTCGCATAGCACAAGCTTTGGATAAGCAAGACATGGATGGAGCTTTGCATCTGCTACAGGATTTTCTGGGTACTGTGCCTTATTGCAATGTCACCAATCATGAGGGGCATTATCAGCAGATGCTTTTCATCATATTCACGCTCCTCACCGATTATCTGGTAGATGTAGAGGTGCATACACCAAAGGGAAGGGTAGATGTCGTTTTGTTGACAGGAACAGATTTATACATCATAGAACTGAAACTTGATAAGAGTGCTCAGGCTGCAATGCAGCAAATCAATCTCAAAAACTATCGCCAACGTTTCGCTCTCTGCAATAAACCTATAACGAAAGTCGGTATCAACTTCGACTCTTCAAAGGGAAATATAGAGAATTGGGTGATAGAGTAAATGAAAAAAGATAGAAAAAGATAGATGAAATAGATTAAAGAAAATCATAAATAGCAGCATTGGCCATCGCAAGTACTTGCGAAGAGCAATGAAGCCTGTTTCGAAGGACATCGAAACAGGCTTCATTTATTTATTCTAGAATTCTGCGTTCTTTGGTGTACGTGGGAATGGAATCACGTCGCGGATATTCTGCATACCGGTTACGAAGAGAATCAGACGCTCGAAACCGAGACCGAAACCTGCGTGTGGGCATGAACCATACTTACGGGTATCGAGATACCAGTTCATATCCTTCATAGGGATGTTGCGAGCCTCAATCTCACCCATCAGCTTGTCATAGCTCTCCTCACGGACAGAACCACCGATAATCTCACCAATCTGTGGGAACAGTACGTCGGTACCCTGAACGGTCTGACCGCTCTTGCCACCGAAACCACTCTCCTCCTCGTCTATCTTCATATAGAATGCCTTGATAGCCTTAGGATAGTTGGTCATGATAACCGGGCGCTTGAAATGCTCCTCTACGAGGAAACGCTCATGCTCTGAAGCCAAGTCATCACCCCACTCGCATGGGAACTCAAACTTCTTACCGTTGGCAATAGCCTCCTGAAGGATGCGGATACCCTCGGTATATGGAAGATGAACGAATTCGGAATTCAATACGCCTTCCAGACGGGCAATCAAGCCCTTGTCAATCATCTTGTTCAAGAAAGCAAGATCGTCCTTGCAATGCTCAAGTGCCCAACGGATACAATACTTGATGAAGTCTTCCTCCAACTCCATCAAACCGTCCATATCCAGGAAAGCAACCTCTGGCTCTACCATCCAGAACTCAGCCAGGTGGCGAGGAGTATTACTGTTCTCTGCACGGAAGGTTGGACCGAAGGTATAGATGGCGCCGAGTGCTGTAGCACCAAGTTCACCCTCCAACTGACCGGAAACGGTCAATGAAGTCTGCTTGCCGAAGAAATCATCAGAATAGTCAATCTTGCCATCCTCGGTCTTCTTCAGGTTGTAGAGATTCTTGGTAGTTACCTGGAACATCTGACCTGCACCCTCGCAGTCGCTGGCTGTGATGAGCGGAGTATTGAAATAGAAATATCCATGCTCATGGAAGTAAGTGTGGATAGCCATTGCCATGTTATGGCGGATACGCATCACGGCACCAAAGGTATTGGTACGGAGACGGAGGTGAGCATACTGACGCATGTATTCGAAGCTCTGTCCCTTCTTCTGCATAGGATAGTCGCTGCCGCAGAGACCGTAAATTTCGATGCTCTCGCACTGGATCTCAACACTCTGTCCGGCACCCTGGCTTTCTACCAGCGTACCTACGGCGCTGATACAAGCACCGGTAGTAATCTGACGGAGCTGATTCTCATCGACCTTTGATGGGTCGACTACTATCTGAATATTATTAATAGTAGAACCATCGTTAAGAGCGATAAAATCGACTGCTTTGCTACTACGATGGGTACGAACCCATCCCTTGACATTCACGATTGAGCCGTAGGCTGTACTCTTGAGCAAGTCTACAACTTTAGTTCTTTTTACTTTTTCCATTGTTTATTACTCTGTTTTATTCAAAAGCACCCATGCGGAGCATGTCTACCTCCTTCTCAGTAAGGAAGCGCCAGTCACCGCGACGGAGATTTTTCTTTGTCAAACCTGCGAACTGTACACGGTCGAGCTTGGTAACACGATAGCCGAGGCTCTCGAAGATACGGCGCACAATACGGTTCTTGCCACTATGAATCTCGATGCCAACCTGTGCCTTGTCGCGATCATCAGCATACTCTACAGCATCTGCCTTGATTTCACCATCTTCCAAGGTGATACCCTCGCGGATCTGATCCATATCGTGAGCTGTCAGGTTCTTATCGAGATGAACGTGATAAACCTTCTTCTTCAAGAACTTAGGGTGAGTAAGCTTAGAAGCCAGGTCACCATCGTTGGTCAAGAGAAGTACACCTGTTGTATTACGGTCGAGACGGCCTACAGGATAAATACGCTCAGGACAAACATCCTTTACGAGGTCCATCACAGTCTTGCGCTGCTGAGGATCATCGCTGGTTGTAACATAATCCTTTGGCTTGTTGAGCAATACGTATACCTTCTTCTCCAAAGTTACAGGAGCGTCGTGGAACTTCACCTCATCGGTACGAAGGATCTTGGTACCCAACTCGGTAACTACCTCACCATTGACAGTTACCAGACCAGCCTGGATGAACTCATCAGCCTCACGGCGAGAGCAAACACCAGCATTGGCGAGGAACTTGTTCAAGCGCAATGGCTCTGTTGGGTCGATGTTCTCCTCCTTATATTCGATACGCTTCTTCATGCTATACTTAGCATTTGGATCGTAACCAGGAGTGTGCTGACGGAAACCGCCACCACGGTTGTTGCCATAGCCACCACCCTGTGGACGGCCATAACCGCCACGGTTGTTGCCATAACCACCACCCTGTGGACGACCATAACCACCACGGTTGTTGCCATAGCCACCCTGTGGACGACCATAACCACCACGGTTGTTGCCATAACCACCCTGCTGAGAACGAGACTGGTAGCCGCCCTGCTGGCGTGGCTGATAGCCACCCTGCTGACGAGGCTGATAACCACCCTGCTCATCATTATTGTTGTAACGAGGACGATAGCCACCCTGCTGAGGACGAGACTGATAGCCTCCCTGCTGACGTGGCTGGTAGCCACCACGGTTGCTGTTACCATAACCACCACGGCTCTGATAGCTGCTGCGCTGTGGACGCTCGCTGCTGCCTGTACTCTGCAAGCCAGCACCGAAACCTTCAGGACGGAAACCGCCTTCGCTGTTACTGCTACTTCTGTCGCTGCTGTATGCGCGATGTGAATTGATACGAGGACGCTGTGTGCGACCTACTGGTCGATAACTCTTCTGATAACCACCTGCTGGGTTGTAGCCCTCACGGGTTCTCTCATTCTCAGAAGACTGATCTTGAGGTTTGTTTTCAAATTCTGAATCCATTTTCTTAAAATACTTAATAGCCTCACGGCTGGGTTAATAAATCTAATTTTTACTTTTTTATATATGTACTAAAACTACAAAATTCCTTTGTGTATATTAGATACCTGTATAATTGCTTGGTGTGATTGCCATCAGTTCTGCCTTAACGCTATCACTCACATTCAATCCCTGGATAAACTCATGAATAGTTTCCTCTGTCATGTGCTGGTTGGTACGTGTCAACGCCTTCAATGCCTCGTAAGGATGTGGATATGCCTCACGGCGAAGGATAGTCTGGATAGCCTCAGCTACAACTGCCCATGTATTATTCAAATCTTCCTGCAGTTTCTCCTCGTGAAGAATCAGTTTACGCAAGCCCTTCAATGTACTCTGGATAGCAATGACGCTATGACCGAGAGGCACACCGATGTTACGGAGCACAGTACTGTCAGTAAGGTCGCGCTGCAAGCGGCTAACTGGAAGCTTCTGTGCCAGGAACTGAAGAATGGCATTGGCTATGCCCAGGTTACCTTCACTGTTCTCATAATCGATAGGATTCACCTTGTGAGGCATCGCACTTGAGCCTACCTCACCTGCCTTGATCTTCTGCTTGAAGTAATCCATAGAGATATACATCCAGAAGTCACGGTCTAAGTCGATGATAATGGTGTTGATACGACGGATGGCGTCAAAGATAGCGCCAAGGTAGTCATAGTTACTGATCTGTGTGGTATACTGCTCGCGTTGCAAACCGAGTTTTTCGCTGACAAACTTGTTACCGAATGCTTTCCAGTCATACTGTGGATAAGCTACATGGTGAGCATTGTAGTTACCGGTAGCACCACCGAACTTAGCTGTAATCTTGCAAGCCTTGAGCGAATTAAGCTGCTCGGTAAGACGGTAAACATAAACCATGATTTCCTTGCCCAGGCGGGTAGGTGAAGCAGGCTGTCCGTGAGTCTTAGCCAGCATAGGCACATCCTTCCACTCATCAGCATAAGTCTGGAGCTGTGCAATCAGCTCTTCAACCTGCGGATTGAAGCACTCTTCCAAAGCCTCCTTTACAGAGAGAGGCACACTTGTGTTGTTGATATCCTGAGATGTCAAACCGAAGTGGATAAACTCCTTGTAAGCATCCAATCCACCGATCTTATCAAATTCTTCCTTGATAAAATACTCTACAGCCTTTACATCGTGATTGGTAATCTTCTCGATGTCTTTTACGCGCTGTGCTTCATTTTCGTCAAAATTACGATAAATGTCACGCAGACGTTCAAACAGCGACTTGTCGAAAGAAGCAAGCTGTGGCAAAGGTAACTCGCATAGAGTGATGAAGTATTCAATCTCTACGCGTACACGATAACGAATGAGAGCATACTCTGAAAAGTAGTTAGCGAGTTGCTCTGTTTTTCCCCTATAACGACCATCAATTGGTGATATGGCAGTCAATAAATCTAAATTCATAACAATACGTATTATATATAGGGTGCAAAATTAATGAATTATCGTGAGAAAACAGAGAAAATAGTGATAAAATAATTTAAAAGCATAAAAAAAGGTCTCTCAACATTTGTTGAAAGACCTTCACCATTGTGGGCGTTGACGGATTCGAACCGCCGACCCTCTGCTTGTAAGGCAGATGCTCTAAACCAGCT
>JAJVTK010000028.1:0-50118 GCA_021622245.1 Segatella copri
GTGTAGCTGCCGTTGCTCTCTATGGTATAGCCCAGGTCTTTTGCCGCAGCGAGGGAGACGGTGTAGGTATATTCACCGCCCGCCTGCCAGACGGTAGCATTCTTCATCTTATAAACGAAGGTTTTGCCGTTGGTGAAGGTGCAGGTAATGAAGGTCGTGCCAGCTGCCACACTTTGCGGGGCTACGAGGGCGGTGTAGGTGTTGCTGCCCTTGTCATACGGGGTGATTTTATCCGGATTGCCATTCTCGGTGGAGAGGCCCATCAGCTGCACGGATGCCAGCCCCTCGGTGTAGTCCGTCAGGATGACGGTCACCCGCGCCGTGCGGTGGGTGAAGCGGAGCGTGGGGCTGCCGTAGGTCACCGTCTGCCCGTCGGCTACAATGAGGTCGCTGCCCTCAAAGTCTTTCAGGACACTTTGGTTGGCTTTTACCTTCACTGCAGGCGGAGTAGTCTCGCCCTTGGTGTAGGGCCACCACGCTGTGACGGTGATGTCGTTGTGGCTGGTCCAGTAGTGAGGAGCGGTGGAGGTCAGCGTGGCACTGGTGGGGTCGGCGGTGGTGGGCGTCACGTCGTATGCCTTCACCGTGCCGTCCATCAGAACTGCCACGCTCTGCACACCCTCCCAATTGCCGTCTGCTGGGGCACGGGTGCCGGCGATGGTTGTCGCAGCGGGGTTCAGCCCCGTGGCGGTGAAGACGATGGATGTGCCTTCCGCCCCTTCCGGTAGGAAGCCCGCTTCGTCCTGTGTGCAGGCGGCAAGGCCGAGCAGCAGGACGAGGGCTGCGAATATATGGATGTTTGTTCGTTTCATGATGCGTGTTGTTTAGAGTTCGTTATTGTTTCTTTTGCAGTACGGGCAGGCCGTTGGTGCCTAGTGCCCACTGGTAGTCGTTGTCGGTGAGAGCGGGGTTCATGCCGTCGACGGCTGTCTGCCATTTCACGGTCGTGCCGTCCACCTTCGTGGCAACTACCGTTCCTCCTTCATTACGGAGTACTCCTTGCTCGGCATTGCCTCCCCAATAACAGGAAGTTATATTCTTGTAGTTGAAACGCACTATAGTTCCACAGCCAGCCTCATCTTTCAATGTGCCGTTGAACCAGCAAGCGATGATATCGCCATAATTTGCATTGGCTATACCACCACTATGTACAGTAAGTTTTCCCGTCACAGAGCAGGCAATGATTTGGCCATGATTTCGGTCCACCATTCCAGCAGCTCCTCCACTACTGCCATCCAGATTCACATCTATGAGTTGTAGGTTCTTTATCACTCCACTTACATTTAAAAAAAGAAAAAGTCCAAACCTCGCTGCTGAAAAGTTTAATCCCGTAATGCTGTGTCCCTGCCCATTAAAGACGCCGGAGTAGCCTGGCCATGTGTCTAAACGTGTCCATTCCCTACCCGTCAGGTCGATGTCGGCGGTGAGGGTGCAATTTATCGATTCATCTTCTTGTATGGCTTTGTTCCATGCCAGTAGGCCGTCGGCGTTATAGACCGTGTAGGTATTGGTGTTGCTGTCGTAGATGTAGCCCAAATCCTCAGCTGCGCCGCTCTCGCCGCCGCCGTCAGCCCAGTCACCGATGGTGCAACTCTCTAACGTCAGGCCGGTGGCGTTCACCTTAACGGTATATTTATAGCGGTTGCCAGCCTCTAATACGACGTCGTTCTGCGGGCGGAAGTAGAAGGTGCCGCTGCCGAGTTCCACCCGGACGAACGGCCTGCCTGCCGCAACGGTCTGCTGAGCGGTCAGTGCCTCGTAGGTGTTGCCGCTTGCGTTGTAGGTCTTGATGGCCGTCGGGTTGCCGTTATCGGCGGACAGACTCACGAGGATCACCGTGGCACCGGCGACGCTCGTGAATCCCGTGCCGGGCTTCAGTTCGATTGTCACGCGTGCCGTGCGGTGGGTAAATTCAAGAGTCGGGTTGTTAAATTCCACCTTCCGGTTCTCAGCAGAGATGAAGTCGCTGTTCTGGAAGGCAGCCAATTTGCTTTGGTCTTCTGCTACCTTCACGGCAGGCATCTGTGTGATGTTGGCATTGTCGAAGGGCCACCATGCCGATACGGTAATCGGGTCGCGGCTGGTCCAGTAGTACGGGTCGTTCTCGCGTGATAGCGTGGCACTCTTGTATCCGTCTGCATCCGTAGCCGTTACGGTGTATTCCTTTACCGCATCGCCCATCTTGAGTGCCACGGAAGTGACGCCCTGCCAGTCGCCGTCCACGGAGGCACGGGTTGATGGGGCTGCCTGCGGCGTTGCCTCCACGGACAGTCCGGTGGCACGGATGACTACAGGATATTCACCTTTGGACAGACGGTTATCGTCAGCCAGTTCGTCCTGTGTGCAGGCGGCGAGGGCGAACAGCAGCGCGAGGACTGCGGGGATGAATAATCTATGTCTCATAATTCTTCATTCTAATCAATTAATTATTAATATCTTACAGGTCAGCGCCCACTTCTCCACCGTCTATATCGTTCCACTTTGCAATGGTGGCTTCGCTGACTTCAAGGACTTTGTTGCTCACCTTGACAGTATAGGTGTAGTTGTTGCCCGCTAGCAGTGCGCCTTCGGGCATGGTGAGTGTGGCAGGATATTCCTGACCTTTGTAATTCACAACCAACGGCAGGGATGCAACTGTCTGCGGGAAGAGGATGACCGATGACGTGAGATTGCCGTCTGCCAGATTCATGGCCAGTTCTCCGGTCTGTACTCCGTTGTCTGCGGTGGCAATACCGTCGGCCGTGTTGAACGTACCAGTGAGTAACAATCCGTCCAGCGTGTAACGTTCAGGCTTGACCACGTTGAAATCTACGCCGTCGCCCGCCTCGAAGGTAAGGGTTATCCGGCTCATGCGGTGGTGGAAGGAGTTGTCTTCACCGCCTTTGTAGGTTTTGTCGGTAAAGTTCACCACCGGGTTGTTTTTGTCTCCCGTGGCTCCTGAAGCAAAGAGGAAGTCGATGGCAGGCTGGTTCTGCTGCGCAGTGACATCGGTCGTGGCTGTGATGATGCCTCCCGCCGCGTTGTACGGATAGTAGGCGCGGAAAGTATGGGTCTTTGTATCTTCTATATAGATAACCTTTCCTTCTGCCTCAAATTTCCCGTTTTTCAGGATGAAAGGCACGTTGCCGTACTGGGTATCGTTGCCGATATCGGTGATGCCGATACGGTCACCGTTGTCCCAAGTGGTTCCGCTGGCACGGGTGTTTACGCTGATACCACCAGTAAACTGCACGGCTACCTTACCATTTGCTGTTGTAGAAGCTGTATCTTCTGTACTGCATGAAACCATTGCACCTGCTAAGAGTGCAAGGGCGAAAAACTTCGTCATCTTTTTCATATTATCAATATTTTAAAAGTTATTATTATTATTTGGTTTCTACTTCATTGTTGAGGTTTGTCCAACCGTTGATGGTAGCTTCCAGATTCATCTTCGGCTGCATTTCTTCGTACTTGAACCTTAGCTCATACTTTCCACCAACATTCATCTTAGGAGCAGTGATGTCAAACTCCTGCAAGGTCTTGTCTGGGAGCTGTAGTCGGAGATAAATATGAGAGGCGGGGCTTCCCTGTATGGTCGGCATCAGCCGGATGACTTCTGATTTCAGAGTTGATTCTGTAGCCAGGAGGGTAGGGAGTTCCACTTCCGTTGGCTCTATGCTCGGCAAACCGTAGTCTCCATCACTGTTCTTCTGTGTTGGGAACAGGCATCCGGCACAATCCAAAGCCTTGCCACTCATCTCTGTGCCTTTCGGTATGTTCTCGATGATGATGGTCAGTTCGGCAAGCACGCTCTTTATAGGGGTTTGCACCACATAGCTGCCTTCCTTGTTATCTATCTTCACATCGGCAACTCCGAAATAGGCATTATGCTTCACATCTTTAGGATTGGTCAAACCTATCAGAATATTGTTCCAGTTGGTCAAAGACCTGGTCTGGTCAGTGGTGAAGAATGGCTCTGTTAGGTTGGTTGTAGTCAGGATGCGATAGGTTCCTTCCGGGAGTTGGAAGCGTTGGCTTGCCACCTCCTGTGCACCGCCATATTGTTTTTCCTTTACATGCGAGCCGTCAGAGGCATTGAATATCCAGAGTTTCACATCCTTCACTTCCGTGCCTTGGTCGGCTTCATCAGCCCAAGTGAGCGATACCGACAAGCCGCTTTCTTCCTTGTCATCATGAACATCATGGTCGCAACTTGTCAACAGGCATGGGACGCATAACAGCACCCATAACCAAATATTAAATCTTCTTTTTGCTTTCATTCTCTATCTTGTTTTAGGAGTTACGGATGATGATTGGTAAAAGGCAAGTTGATTCCTAATCTTATGCCACTTTCCCACAAGAAGTTGTTCTTATGCTGATATTCCGGCATTCCATCCATACGTTCGCCAGTAAGACGGGTCAGGCCGGAATAGATGCCCAATTTCAGAAGAGGGGTTAGCTGATAGTCCACTTGCAAGTCTGCTCCATAACCAAAGTGGCAGTTGGTGGAACCTTTCTGTACCTTTGCATCATCTGCCAAAGTCTGAACGTCTGCCTTGGTTGTCACCATATATATATGAGGTGAAACTGCCAGATTCCATCGGCTGTCAGCAGTTTGAGGGAATAAGCCCAAGAGATTGATATTTACTCTTGCTCCGTATTGCCCCATACAGACATGGCTTTTCAGATTGGCATATTCCCAACTGTCCATATCCAGGACACTAGCCTGATAAAGTGCACCGTCGCTACCCAACCAATAGTTACGTTCTACGCAACAGTCTTGTGCAGATAAGTTCATTTCTCCATACTTAGCAGATAACTCAGCCGAGAATATGGAGTTAAAACGATAGCCCCCATATAAGCCAGCAGCCCAACCGAGATGCGTCTTGTCGTGTCCGAAACTTGAGAAAGTAGAGAAGCCGAAAGGCATTCCTCCCTCCATACCGAGGTACCAGCCTTGTGAATTAGTCTTTCCATCTTCTCTTGCTTCTGCTTTCGCGAAAGAAAATGGAAGAATTAAAGCAAGTGCTGCAACCAGTAATCGTTCTTTTCCAGTTAAATAATTTCTCATATTAATCTATTATGTTTTGATTATAATTTACAATATTTTAAATCCTTCATGATACAGATTGTAAAAATCCTGGTGCAAAGATAAGGGTTTTATTTGAAAGTGGGGGGTAATATTTGTTTTTTCAGGTATGATTTTTTGTTTTTTGGTGTCTCCTTCGTGGGCAATGCGACACCTTGTTTGTATTTTTTAACGTTTTCAGACTCTATTCAAGCCCAGAATCTGTGTAAATCTTTAGCCGGTGTCCGTTGGTTCAATACGCCCTGAAAGGGCAAAAGCTCCTAGCCCAGGGCAGCGCCCTGGGTAATGTTGGCAAAAAACAAGGTCGCCCTGAAAGGGCAAAAGCTTTGAAATTGAAAGCTTTTGCCCTTTCAGGGCGACTTACTGATTACCATTATACCCAGGGCGCTGCCCTGGGCTAGGAGCTTCTGCCCTTTCAGGGCGTATGGTATGTGGCTTGTGACACACCCTCATAGTTTCTTATTTCTTCTTGAGCCCCTTGTATGCAAGGAATGCTACAATAACAACGGCAAGAGCCAAGATGATGTAACCGAGCTCATGACTATACTTTAATGCCTGCTGATATACATCTTGAGTTGTTTTATAGTCTGTATATTGGTAGATACCCCAACCGATGGTTGCTAAAACAGTATTCCAGATGCCAGCACCGATTGTGGTATAGAGCAAGAATTTGCCTACATGCATACCTGCCAAACCGGCTGGAATGCTGATTAACTGGCGAACAGCTGGTACCAGGCGCCCAAAAATAGTGGATGCGGCTCCATGCTTGCGGAAATACTCTTCTGCAACTTCTACCTTTTGGCGGTCTATCAGGCACATATGTCCGATGCGGCTGTCGGCAAAACGGTAGATGATAGGGCGGCCTACCCATTTAGCTAAATAATAGTTGATAAGTGCACCGATATTGGCACCAATGGTGGCAAATACGATGACCAGGATAAACGACATTCCGCTATCAGGATCCATGGCTTTCCATGCTGCAGGTGGAACAACCACCTCTGATGGGAATGGGACGAATGAACTCTCGATAGCCATGAAAAGGGTTACTACCCAGTAATTTAAATTGTCGAGTATCCAAAGAAAAAGATCTGCAGTATTCATTTGTTATCTTGAATATAAATAATATCTGTCTCAGCTGTTGAAACTGAGACAGATATAGGTGATTTATTTATTCTGTTTTGCCCATGTATCCTTCAAGCCAACGGTTTTGTTGAATACTGGTTTTTCTGCAGTAGAATCAAGATCGGCCATGAAATAACCGATACGCTGGAACTGGAGATATTCACCTGGCTTCTTGCTGGCTGCATATTCCTCAACATAGCAGTTAGGATAGTCGTGGAAGCTATCCGGGTTAAGCAACTCGTGGAAATCACGTTCATCAGCAGATGGATTTTCTACCATAAAGAGACGGTCGTATTCGCGCACCTCTGCCTTTACGCAGTGATCTGCTGATACCCAATGCAATGTACCCTTAACCTTACGGTTGGCACCTTCCATGCCGCTCTTACTGATAGGATCGTATTCTGCCTGAATCTCAGTGATAACACCATTTTCGTCCTTTGTGCATCCAGTGCACTTAACGATGTAAGCATTCTTCAGACGAACTTCTTTACCCGGAGTCATTCGGAAGAATTTTTTAGGAGCATCTTCCATAAAGTCAGCACGCTCTATCCAGAGATTCTTAGAGAATGTGATGGTGTGTGTGCCATCAGCTTCATTTTCTGGATTATTGATGGCTTCCATTTCCTCTGTTTCACCTTCCGGATAGTTGGTAATTACGAGTTTTACAGGATCAAGTACTGCACTCACACGACATGCTTTCTTGTTCAAGTCTTCTCTAACAGATGCTTCGAGTAAGGCCATATCGTTGAGAGCATCGAACTTAGTATAACCGATACTGTCGATAAACATACGAATACTCTCAGGAGAGTAACCGCGACGGCGCATTCCGCAAAGAGTAGGCATACGTGGGTCGTCCCATCCGATAACCAGTTTCTCATCTACCAGCTGGTGAAGCTTACGCTTGCTCATTACTGTATAAGTGAGGTTCAATCGGTTGAACTCAATCTGACGTGGACGATTGTCGTTTAATACATCTGCAGTTCCGTCCTTCTCCTTCAAGAAGTCGATGAACTTATCGTAAAGCGGACGGTGTGGTACAAATTCCAATGTACAGATAGAGTGGGTTACCCCTTCAAAGTAGTCACTCTGTCCGTGAGCGAAATCATACATAGGATATGCATGCCATTTTGTTCCTGTACGGTGATGAGGAGTTTGGATGATACGATACATGATAGGATCGCGGAAATGCATGTTTGGATTCGCCATATCGAGTTTTGCGCGAAGAACCATGCTGCCTTCTACGGCCTCAGGAGTATTCATTTTCTCAAACAAAGCAAGGCTTTCTTCGATTGGGCGATCACGATATGGACTAGCAGTACCCGGTGAGGTAGGAGTACCCTTCTGCTGTGCAATTTCTTCAGCAGTTTGTTCATCTATATATGCATTGCCCTTCTTGATCATCCAGACAGCAAAATCCCAAAGCTTCTCAAAGTAGTCAGAAGCATAGTAGATATTGCCCCACTTGAAACCGAGCCACTGGATGTCTTGAAGAATATTCTCTACATATTCATTGTTTTCCTTGCTAGGGTTAGTGTCATCAAAACGAAGATTGCAAACACCATTATATTTCTCTGCAACACCAAAGTCCATGCAGATAGCTTTGGCATGGCCGATATGCAGATAACCATTAGGCTCTGGCGGAAAACGCGTCTGGATTCGTCCTCCGTTTTTGCCTTCTTTGAGGTCTTCCTCAACTAACTGTTCTACGAAAGAGATACTTTTCTTCTCTTCCAAATTGTTTTCTTCATTAATTGCCATAATTCAATAAAAAGAATAATTTTTAAATTTATGGTGCAAAGATACAAATTTAATTGTAAGTACCGAAATTATCTGGCAGATAATTTTGTTTTGGGAGCAATAATTCACAAAATATGTTTTTAAACATATAAAAAGATTCGTTCGTTTCGAAAAATATGTCTATCTTTGCATCGTTATCCTGAATACAATCTTTTTACCTTAAATGAAACTAATACCAAAAAGAACGCCTTCGCTGTGAAGCGAGGGCGTTTTGCTTTTATACCAGGTTCATATTTAATTACTTTTTGCGGAATGTTTCATTCTTGATAATGATTGAACCTTCTTCTGTATCGAGTGTTGCCTGCTCCTGAACATCGGCATCGAGACCCTTGCGGCTCAGGATAATCACAGCTGCTTTACCTTCTGGCTTAGCTGGTAATTCCCACTTGTAAAATTCCTTGTCAAGGCCTTTTACTTTAACAGAGAAATCACTGTTCAAAGTTACACTGCGCTCACCATCTGCGCTCTTATATTCACCGGCTGCGGCAGCCTGAAATGCAGAATCGGTTACAACAGTCTGTTCTGCCTGAGCAGGTGCCTGAGCAGGTGCTTTTTTCTCAGAACATGCTGTGAAAGCTATCAGACCCATAGCAAATGCAAGAATTGATAATTTCTTCATAATCTTTAAATTTTATATGTTAATAATAATGTTAATCTAAACCATTTTTATAAGCTAACTCTTTTTATACATTTGTTTATCTCAGTGGTATGCTATAGAAAGATAGTATTCCACTGGTACAAATGATTACCCAAATAGAAACGAGCCCCGTAATGATAGGGACGCTTGCAAATCTGATGTCGTGGTTGGGCTTAAAACGTTCGGTATGCTTCCTTAAAAAATACTGAAATATATAATAATATAAGGTGGCATAGAGAAAACCAATGAGGGTACCAATCAGGATGTCGCCAAAATAGTGTACACCGAGATACATTCGGGAATAACTGGTTATCAATGCCCACAGGCATAAGAATATCGTGAGTTTGCTCCGGCGAACCAGATATTGGGCAAAGAAGGCCATGCTCCATGCATTGGCTGCATGAGAAGATGGGAAACCATATCTGCCACCCCGATATCCTTGAACAACATGTACCATCGGACTTATAGGATTATCAGGATTGCTGGGACGCATTCTTGCTACTAATGGCTTCAGAATTCCTGATGCAGTCTGGTCTGAAAACAAGATAATCAGAGTGATGACAACTATAGTGCTCATCACAACCTTGACAGGAAAATTCTTTAGCAGTACAAAGATAAAACTGGCATAGAACGGAACCCATACAAAACGGTCTGAGAAAATCATCATGAAGTAATCCCAATACTCGTTGTGAAAACCATTGAAAAACAGAAAAATCTGCGTATCAATCTGTTCTATTTGATGAAGTAATTCTATCATAGTCTTTCTTTATGAAATTCTGTAATGTTCGCTTTCTTGTTTCTGATAATCTGTTGCCCTGTCGTTTGGGCTATTTTGCACTCAAGTCATCGTACAACTTCTGTAGATAAGCCATGCCTCGCTTCAGGTTATAACCTTTTTTGCCTTTATCATAAACAACCTTTTGGGATTTGTTGTCGTAGATGATAGAGTTCTCCTCTGATACCATGCCGAAAGCATCGGGTACATCAAAGAATGCAAATTTAGGAGTAGCATCACTCAACATGTTCTTGCTGAACAAGAAGTCTTTGTGAGGAATGCCTAATTGTCCGAGCAGTGTAGCTGCTATATCATGCTGACTTCCTATGAGCTTAACATTCATTGGGCGAGCTATTGCTCCACCGGTCATGATAAGTGGAATCTGATAGCGGCTGCGGTCAAAGTTGTCAAGATGTTCTTTGTATGCGCCAACATGATCGGCAACGAGTAATACCAAAGTATTTTTCCATCTAGGCAATTTGCTGTATTCACGCAGGAGATGACCTATGACACTATCAGTGTAAGCAAATGCATTTAAACGCTTGTCTTTCAGTCTGCTATATGGTACATCGAATGGCTCATGACTGCTTGATGTCTGGAATACTCTCAGCATAGGCTGTTTTGTATTCTGTTCTTTCCTGAGGTCTGCAAGCAGCCGGTTGGCTACTATATGATCGTGTACTCCCCATTTGCTCAATTTGTCTTCTATAGGGAAATCACTATCTGAAATGATTCTCTCATAGCCCTGGGAAACCAGCCAAGAGCGTTGGTTGGCAAAATCAACATCACCACCATAATAATATGCATTGCCGTAATGCTTTGCTTTAGCCAATGAACGTGCCAATGATGGTAATTGTGCAGATTTTGCCGGGTAGCGCATGATGCTGGTTGTAGGTTGTGCAGGATAACCGCTCAAAACAGCAACCAGACCACGATCCGTGCGGAAGGTGTTGGAATAGAATCTTGGGAAGAAAATTCCCTTTCTGGCTATTGAGTCCAAGCAGACAGCTACGTCTTTATGTGTTCCGACGGAAGGCATGATGTCGTTGGCAAAGCTTTCCATAATAATAATAAGTATATCCGGCTTTCCGTTTTTCCGAGCTTCTTCATTCAGGAGCGGGTAGGTGTTCTGGTCGCTTGAACTTACCATTTGAGCAAAGAGCTTGTTAGCTTCTTCTTCTGACATGTATCGGTATTGCGATGCAAAATCTTCCTGATGGGTCAGTGATTCAAACAGGCTGAACATCGGATTGACGGCAGCATGATTCAAAAACGCATTTTGGCTGAAATATGCCTTTCCTGTATTTGTTGTAGATACAGTAAATCCTCCTCTGATAGGGATGAAGAGAAGGGCAGTAAGCAGCAACAGAATAAGAGAATGGCGCATACGATGATACTCTATGTCAGAGTAGCGTGTTCTACGACCACTGCCGAAATCTCCAAAACCATAGTTGCTGTATCTGCTGGAATAGCGCTTCTGGGTATGAGGCATGCGGAGTGCGAACCATACGGCTATGGTAAGCAGCACAGTGATGAGGAGAGCAAAAAAGATGTAAAGCCCTCCAACACTTGCAAGTGCATCCTTTGGCGAAGTAAAGAAATAATATAATGGAGTGCTATCTAGCGGGAAGTTCCAATATGGATATAATCCTGCATTCAGTACGAATGTAATGGAAACCAGGAAAGATGCCAGTATATAATAAGCATTCAGAATGGGACGTATAATCTCCTTACGAAACCAAATCATTGCGATGAGCAACAAACCCGGTAGTGCGGTGAGGTAACCAGCCATAGAGAGGTCGAGTGATAAACCGTACCACATCACTGTAGGCATTTCGCTCCAGATATTATCGATAGGTTGTGTAGCAGAAGCCTTTTCCAATATCATGAAAAATGGTTTCTGAATACTGAACAAAATGACAAACGTAAAATACGTTTTTATAAACCACAATATTTGCTTCATATCTATGCTTCTTGACTAATAATTATGATATACTCGGCTTTGAGCTTGAAAATTAATGCAAAAATAACCATTTTATTTCATATAAACGACTTTTTTGTGTTTATTTTTCAAAAAAGTGAGAAAAAATTTGGTCGTTCTAAATAAAAGTCGTACCTTTGTTGTAATAAATTTTATAACATAACTATGGCTAAGTACAATATTCAACCTAAAAAAGAAAAAATAGCAAGATATCAATCTATGCTGAGTGAAGAAACTAAGGACCGCCTTCGCGACGAGATAATCCGTGTTCTTGTGACTGAAAGAAAGTACAAGGACCCAGACTATAGTTCCAAGAAACTTGCAGAGGATTTGAATACTAACTCTCGCTATATTTCTGCTGTATGCGCAACTCGATTTCATAAGAATTATGCCGAGTTGGTGAATGATTATCGAGTAAACGATGCTATGTCTTTACTTACCGATAAGCGTTATGCAAGAATGAGTGTAGAAGGTATCAGCGAAATGGCTGGTTTCAATACTCGTCAGAGTTTCTATGCTAATTTCTTCAAGCGAATAGGCGTTACTCCCCGTCAATATCGTGCTAATCATTTTAAGGGATTGGAGTAAGTTTAATTGTTAATAACTAGAACATGAAACAAAAAGGAGGGTGTATCAAAAGTTAATGATTCACCCTCCTTTTTGTTTTTACAAACTATTGCGAGTTACCTCTTGAAGTAGTTTCTCAATGCCTGGTGGCGGATACTCCTGTTCAATCTGCGTATGGTCAGATTTCGTATCTGGCGAACTCGCTCGCGTTTGAGCCCCATATCTTCAGCAATTTCAGCCATCGTTTCTTTAGGAACACCTATACCATAGAATTTGGTGATGATTTCTTTCTCTCGTGGCAATAAATCTGCAATGCTTTCTGCCATCTTTTTCTTCATCATTTCTATATTCAGGGTATCATCTGCAATCTTTACATCCGGATCGTTTAATATGTCTAATAGGGTATACGGATTGTTTGCGCTTAGTGGCGCATCTACAGATACAGCCTTGTCTGCGTTTCTTGGGGCAAATTTCTTCTGGTCTTTCGGTAAACGATAAAGTCCTGATTGTTTATCGATGGCCTGTGATATAGCCTTGTGAACGAATGGACCGGCATAAGCCACAAAATCGGTGCCCCGGTCGGCTTGGAACTTTCTGGCTGCCATAAGCATTGCCAGCGTTCCTTCGCTAACCAAGTCATCAAACTCAACGCCTTTACCTTTATACTGGTTGGCTACTGATTTTACATAGTTTAAGTTCTCACTAACTATCTTGTTTATTTCTTTTTCTGTCATACTCAATGATTCTTTTTGCAAATATACATAGAATAATTCAAAAAAGCAAGTATTTTGCGCATTTTAACCAATCATTTTGGTTTCCACATATTATATATGTTCCTATGATTTGCATAAAGCTGCGTATGGACAGTATTCGCAACGATGCTTATCATCTGTAGGTCGGAATGGTTGGTCCTTGTCAAAGATGTTGGCGATGAGAACTTTCAGTTGTTTCATAAACTCTTCTTCGTATACATCTATGCTACTGATGAGATCCTTGCCCATTTTTAATGTCGGATCATAATCTTCTGCTCCTGCATTTTGTATAAACAGCAAGCCTGGAGATACGGGCTCTTGAGCCGGATTCAGATTCCTGTTGTGGCTTACAATAATCGAGTAGAGCATAGATTGTAAATAATAATCTGTATGCTTGTTGAGCATGGATGGATCAAACACTTCGCTCAGTTCTCTTGGACGTGTTGTTGAAATACGTCCTGTTTTATAGTCTATTACGCGGATTCGTTCTGCAAGATTATTGCCATTTGCATTACCGTTAGCTGCAACAGCGTCCAGTCGGTCGATAAAACCTCCTATTGACAGAGATAAATTGCCGATACTTGTTTCTACTTCGACGTCAGTTTTTACAACCAGCTCTAATCCGAGTATGGTGAATGGAGTCTGTCGCATATCTATCGTGACAAGTTGCCGGATATATCTTGCTATTACTTCTTTATTGATCAGTTGCAGACCATTATATTTTGGACGATACCCTGCAGCGCTAACTTTAAAGAGTTCTTCTCTGAACGCCTGATCAACCAGGCGATAAATCACAGATTCGTCTTTTAAGGCTTGCTCTAATTGCTCTTTTGATACAACGATAGGACGAGTCAGTTTGAGTTCTCCTTTACCGTCGGTTGTCAGAGCATCGCTGCTTGCTAATCCCAGATAGAACAGCTCTGCTGCACGATGGAATATATTTCCAAATACTTTGTTGTCTACTTCGTCCTCATCCATTTCATCTGGCTCAATCAGTCCTTCTACATATTTATAGTAGAATTGCTTTTCACATCTCAAATAGGTATTCAAAAATGTTGGCGTAAGCATTTTCAAATTCTTGAGCTGGCTGAGCGCATGCAGTTTTTTCTCTATTGGTTCATAAGTAGGACGCAGTGTGTTTTGTCCTGCGACCAAAGAAAAGCGCTCGATGTCATGATGGCTTTCTACCAGGAGTTGTAGCATAAAACGGCTCATCTCACCCGATTGGCCATCTTCTGTTGCGTTATTGTAACACAAAGTGATGTCGTGTGAGCGTTGGAGCAGACTGTGAAAATAATAGGCGTATATGGCTACTTTGTTATCTACCGTAGTCAAGCCGTATGCCTTTCTCAATGAATAGGGAATAAATGAAGCATCGTTCACACCTTTCGGCAGTTTCCCTTCGTTGCATGAGAGTACTAAGATATGCTCGAAATCAAGATTTCGAGTTTCCAATACACCCATTACCTGTATTCCTTCTGCAGGTTCACCATGGAAAGGAATACTTGTAGATTGGATGAGCTGTTGGATGAGTCGTTCCAGAGTGATGCAGTCTACTGCTAAGTCTCCTGTCTGGATGAGTTCTTGCAGACGGTTTAATAAGGTATAGGTCCTGAAGAGCGATTCCTGGAATAAAGGATCGTCCTGTTCTTTACTATTTACACCTATTGTCTTCAAAATATCCAGCAGATACTGGATGAGTCTCAAGTTGTATTCATTTTCTGTTGCAGTCTCACCCAAATCTTTGAAAAGCAGTGACAAGCCTTCATCACCATCCATGCTTAGGAATTGGCGGGTAGGATAGAACTGCTTCTGCTCGTCAAGAGCGCTCAAGAGGTTGCTATAATTTTGAGAAATATAGCGTGTGTATGGATGACGGAGCACCATGAGCACATTGTGCAAGCGATAGTTGTTACTATGCTTGGGGTGACCTATGCCCTGCAACTTGATGAGCTGTTGCAGCAAACTGTAGAATGGTGTCTGTTGAAGCGGATAGCCCAAAGTTATATTATATGCTAACTTGTCGTTCTCAGAATAATCTGGCAACGACTTGATGTCTTCGTTTGTAGGAAGACTATGTATAACACTTTGCAACAATCCTTCATCGGCTAATACTATAGCCACTTTTTTCCCATATTTATAGCGTTTCTTTTCTTTAAGCCATTGGTTTACATAGCGGGCCTGAATGTTTTCTGTAGATGCCGAAATGTATGTAATGTCTTTATTGTTATCAAAGTTATGATAAATATCACGAAGA
This sequence comes from Segatella copri, assembly GCA_021622245.1. Classification (GTDB taxonomy): domain Bacteria; phylum Bacteroidota; class Bacteroidia; order Bacteroidales; family Bacteroidaceae; genus Prevotella; species Prevotella copri_J. The sequence continues at coordinate 14,957 of JAJVTK010000028.1, forward strand.
TCATGAGGAGGCATATCATTCAATTCGTTAGGATAATATTTGAGATATTCACGAATGTAGTGACCTGCCTCATGATTGTTTTGCATATAATAGTCATCGTAGTCCCAATAGAAATGTGCTTTACCCTCTTTCATCAAGCGGTCGCAGAGTTTCCGTTCTACTACTTGCATCATATTAAAACCGACAAAGAGATATTTCTTGTGTTGGAATTTGATGTTTTCATCATTTACAACTTTCCTGTACAGAGCCCCCTCATAAGCCAATCCTTGTTCTTCAAGACGCATGTTGAACTGCTTATAGATATCAAGGAAATGGCTCCATAATTGTAGAAATCTCTTTTTGAGTTCTGAGTTGTGATCATCGTTGAAATTGCTGAAAAATTTCTTAATCAGCGTTTTCTGTTCTTCTGTAAGATATGAGATGTCATCAAGTTCATGTATATTGCTAAGATTGGCAAAGAGTTTTTCTGCTTCTGCCATGTTTTTATCAATATCGTCAAAATCTGTGATAAGAAGTTGTCCCCATCCATAAAAATGGTCTAGGGTCTCATCAATACCAGTGCAGGCTACGAATGTTTTATGTAAATCGCAAACAAGTTTGATTGGGTCTCCAACTTTCAATGTGCTATGTTTGCGAAAAAGGTCGCTGATAGTTATGTAAGATGGCGACCAGATAGGGTGATCAGTCAAACGGGCCAGACTCTCGTTGAGGAAAAGAGCGGCGCGTTTATTTGGAAACACGACGGCAATGTCGCTGAGATTGTTTCCGTATTTCTCGAGAATATCTCTTGCTACATATTTTAAAAATGTTTTCATATCTTAATGGACTTTTCAATGTTTGCAACTGTTCTTTATGTTGCCCTACTTTTTGGAAAGGGCAATAGAACCATATTATTTTATTACTTCAACTATTCTGTTAGGGTATACATACCATAGATAACCTTTTACTCGGTGATGTCCCATACTTTTTAACAAGCCGATGTATTTTCTAACCTGTTCATGGTGTTCTACTTTCTGTTTGCCGAATTTGAAGTCTACCACGATGGTTTCTTTTTTTGAGTTTTGCATCACGCGGTCTGGACGGTATTCTGCCACTTTTCCATTTTCAACTGTCAGGATAGAACATTCATTTAGTATGGTCAGTTCCTTATCAAACCATTTTGCGACCTTTGGTGATTCAAGTCTTTTCCTGATCATCTCCTTTATTTTCTCTGGTGTGAGGTCTTGATCGTATAAAAGTCCGTCTAACTCCAACTGTTTCAGGGCTCCATCAATATCATCAACCGTGCGGATTGTAGAAAAGAGGTTGTGCAAAATGGTACCCATTTTGATATAAAACTTCTGTTGCTCTTCAGTTTCATCACGCTTTATAAAGTCACGGCTCTGGTTACTTTGTCTGAATTCTGGCATTTCAGGCGTAACATTTATTTTAATTTCTAAAGGTTGAGAATAGGCTGATAGCACGTTTGTATCCTTCTTCTCGTTTGATTTCTTGGAAGAATCAGGTACATATATTTCATTATAGCAGAAAGATATGTCATCTGTTTTGGCATCAGAACCTATTCCTGTTAACTCCATCTTTACATCATTAGCTTCAAGTCGACTGGCTACCTTGTCGAGTACGGATTCGATAATGGCAGAACGATATGCACTATTAGCTCGTTTGCCAATTACAATCAGGTTGTGACTGGCACGTGTGAAGGCTACATAAAGCAGATTCAAATTGTCGACTATGTTTTGCAGATGTTCATGATTATAATCTGCTTCATATATACTTTGCTTCATCAGTTTAGCACTGAAATCTATAGGTACCAGTGGAAGTTCGTTGTATGGAGCTTCTTGCGGTGTGCACCAGATAGTGTTGGCTTTTTCTAGTTGCCAGTCACAGTAAGGCATGATAACATGATCGTATTCCAGTCCCTTACTCTTATGTATAGTAAGGAATCTGATACCTCCATCGCCATCGCTATGAATGCTTTTTTCGTGAATACGGTTATCCCATTCTTTCAGAAATCCAGTGATATCACTACTGTTATCTGTGAGATATTTACTTAAGCAATCATAAAAAGTACAGATGTAGGCAGTTTGCTTGATCATGTCTTTTATTTCGCCAAGTTTAAGTTCTGCAAAAAGGCGTTCTGTGAGATCGAACAGTGGCATTTCCAGATACTCAGAACGATTGGTCAAAAGTTGTTCCGGCATATTTCCAGCTACAGAATACGTGTCACAAAACTTGTTGAGAGTTGCTAATGCAATATTGTCATTTGGGTGTACCAGTATGTAGAGAGCGTTAACCAATGTGCATACTGCTTGGGAGGCATCCAGCCTGAATGCCTCATCTGAAACCAACGGATAGTCGGAATGGTTCATAAAATACTCAGCAATGTCCTGTATGTTACGGTTGCTTCTTACCAGGATTGCTATTTTGTTGCAAGGAACACCTCTTTCAACCAACTTGTCTACAGTGTCCAGTGTGGTTTGCATCATTCTGTCTTCAATATTTTCACCGCCCAGGAGCTGAATACTGATAGAACCATTAGGATTAGAATGGTGGTCTGGTACTCGCTGGCAGACATCGCTATAAGCGTTTTCCAGCTGTTTACATTCCTCAGGACATTTATCTTTCAGGTCTTCAATCTCCAATTTTACTGCTTCTGTGAAAAAAGCATTGTTAAACTCAATGATGTTTCTATCAGAGCGGAAGTTGGTACCCAAAGTTTCTATGCTTACTTTTTTCGCGCTTTTATTAAATTCTTTATCAATATTATTGAGCAGTCTCCAATCGCCGGATCGCCATCTGTAAATACTTTGTTTTACGTCACCAACAATGAGGTTACCTGCATCTTCTCTACTCATGGTTTCTTCGAGCAGTACTTTAAAGTTCTTCCATTGGATGGTGCTAGTATCTTGAAACTCGTCAATCATTATATGGTCGAGTTGAGTGCCAATCTTTTCAAAGATGAATGGCGAATCGCTATCCTTTATCAGTGAGTTGAGCAAGGTCTGAGTATCGCTCAAAAGGAAACGGTTTGCCTCTCTGTTCATCTCCCTGACTTTTTTATCTATGCTTCCCAAAAGGCGAAGCTGATTAAGATGCTTTATGGTCAGATCGGTACTTTTGAAGATTCGGGTGAGTCTTGGACGATTATCTTCTGCAAACAGCAGAATAGGGTAGAGCACCGATTCTACATAATTGAAGATATCAGTACAATTTTTTACATCAGATTTTTTGACCCATGCTTCCGGACTTTCCCGACATTTACAGAAAGTATCATTATGTAGATCATCATCACTGTATTTGCCATTTTTCAGCTTGTTGAAATAGCTCCAAATACCTCTCGTTTTTCCAGCTAAGTCGTCTGACGTAAAGCCTTCTTCTTCAAGGGAATCGAAAAAAGTAGCAGCAATTTCTTTAAGCTGCTCTTTTGCCTTATTGCGCATTTTCTTCATTCGGTCGGTAAAATCCTTGAAGAAATCTTCTTGTTCCATCAATTCTGTCAGCTTGTCGGAATGAGCTTTGTAATAATCCTTGAATATGTTCTCACCGAATTTCTTGATTTGTCCTATGACATTCCAACTCTTATCATCATCAATATTTTCTTTGATATAATCCATAATCCAGAAAAGTAGACGATCGGTATCTTCAAGACTTTCTATAAGTTCATCAACGGCATGCTGTTCTATTTGATAGTCATTGAGTTCTATCCGTAAATTGGCTGTCAGATCAAGTTCACGTGCTAGATTTCTCAATACACTCTGAAAGAACGTATCGATGGTCATAACCCGGAAATAGTTATAATTATGTATGAGCAAATGCAGGGCTGATTCTGCATTTTTCTGAATTTGTTTGGATGAAAGATAGGGTAAAGCCTGCTGTATTTGATTTACATAATCGTTTGCTTCTGGTAGCCCGTGTGCAATTTCGTATAATTTTCCTAAGATACGCATTTTCATTTCTTCAGTAGCTTTGTTGGTGAAGGTTACTGCAAGAATGGTTCTGTAGGAAGCAGGATTAGCTATCACGAGTGTCATATACTCGCGAGCCAAAGTAAATGTTTTACCTGATCCTGCACTTGCTTTATAAACAGTTAGTTGTGAACTCATATTTTGTTTTTTTTATGATGTTATTGATATTGTGCCCTAGAAATCATGTTTTATCCATGCTTTTATGAATATTACCAATCTCTAAATAGTTCAAAACCGAAGCGACAGCCTATGCCATTAAACTTCGTGTTTTTGAAGGCTGCAAAAATTCCTAGGGTAATAGCTCTTGTTGTTACTCCATATCCCCATTCTGTGTATGGGTGTAAATGGTTTACAACAAGACTGCTTACATATAGACGCTCGGCTTCTATATATTTTCCAATCAGAGGGAGCCATGCGGTTGCAATCATAGGAGCTTCATAAGTGAAATTTCCACGTATGTAATAATCACTTGCATTATACCATTGGGATGGCAGTAATTCGAATTCTCCACTCCAGCTATCATTCCAGCCTCCAGGAATATTGTCGTCATGGAAATTGGTATAGTCAACGAAGTCCCAATGATCACCTTTGCGGGTATAAAAGCCAGCTCCTAACCTTATAGAATATGATTGACGGCGTGATGCTTGAAAAATAGTTTGTGCATCTGCTTCAACCCGTTCGTAGTCTATGTTTGAACCTAGTAGGTTTTTCCATCCCTTTTCATAGTCTATTTTAAAGATGGAGCCTTTCTTACCCCATGGTAAGAGTTCTAAAGCTACAGCTGGTGCTACTGACACATATTTGCTTGGATAATTAAATAGTTTATAGAAACTTTCTACTACAGCTTTACGTTGATGTGAAACTAAACCTACTTCAAAACCGATATAATCACTGAAACTCCAGTGGTTAGTAAGACGAAGGTAATCATCTTTAAACTCTGTCAGTTTTCTGTTGTTTGCCTCAATATCTGTTGAAATTTCCGGTAATGACAATCCTGGATATTCAGAGAATAGTGGATATAGAAAATCGTTATCTTCAGGTTTGCTGATGCCTAACATCTTTCGTGCAACACGATTATTCGATATTCTATTGCCGTTACCGATTTCTAACTTCAGATATCCATTGTGCTTCTGGTTATAGTTGAAAGTCAACGGTATTCTGAAATAGAATCTGTGTTGTTTCATACTGTAACCTCCTTTAAAGCGAAGCCCCAATTCCAGATTTTCTGTAAACCTGTAGCCTCCCTTTAGGTCAAACTTGTATACAATTCCTTTTCGCTCGGAGTATCCCATATAGAGTGGGTTGAGAATAGGACTGATACGGAAGTAGCCTTGGTTTTGCTTTCCGAAGCCTTGAGAAATCCTGTTTAATACATTGTCACCGATAACATCCCAAAGTATGTCTTTTGCAAAGTTTTTCTCTGGTATGTTGTTATTCAAGGAATCTGTTATTTGTTTCCTTTTTTCGTAGAATTTTCTGTATATGTCAGCCTCATCTTGGTTTAACTCAATAGGGCGCACTTTTGCCATTAATGCAGTATCGGCTACATTATTGAGTGAATCACTTAATACTTTCGGCAGTCCGTATACAGTTGTATACATGCCCGTTATCTTGTTACCCATAAAACTGAAGTTGGCTCTCATGCTGCACCTTGCAGGAGAAAGTGAACCAAATCCGTCTTTACCCATAATAATAGAGATATAGAAACGGGTCATATCATATTCGCCCTCAAAGTCTACCATGCTTATCTTTCCGCTTTGGGAATCAACAATGGCACGTGCTTCAATAACTTGGGTGTTTTTGAGACGTGGATATACGTAGACTTGTGCTTTGCCGAATGGTAATTGGGTGACGGCATATTTATAATATCTGCGATTCTTGTAGTGGAAAGGAGAAAGAATATTCGTTTCGAAAAGTGTTTCTCCATATACCGTTGGAGTCATGTATTTCAAAACTGATGACAATGTGTTGCTTCTATGCGGAATGGTGCTTATGTTCAGCAAACGCTTGGCAACTGGTCTGCCATTTGCGTCTAGCGTCATTTGGTTATAAAACTCGCTGATGAATCTTCTGCCACCGCCATGAGCCACCGCATACATTGTCGGTACTAGCATGAGCGTTGCATTACGTTTGTTTGTTTTGATTTGAAATTTAGTGTAGGCATAACTCTTGTGCTCAGCTCTACCTGTTGTGTCAACAGATTGTGAATATTTAAATACCAAACACATCACCGAGTCACTAAAGGCGTCTCTCGGTGACATTCTTCTTGCATGTGCTGCAAAAGCCATCATGCAGAAGATAATCGTCAAAATGATGTGTGTTTGATATTTCTTCATCTATTATGAGTTAAGATGTTACTTGGCAGAAAAACTATGCCAAATATTTTGGGCAGCAGCTTTTCTAACCAAGATATTTCATAAGGATTCCTATCTTCCCGGATTCTCTCAGTTTGGTGATGCTTTTTTCTCTTATTTGGCGAACTCGCTCACGGGTCAGTCCCATTTTATCACCAATTTCCTCGAGTCCCTTTTCGGTTTCCCCAATTCCGTAGCATGCGCAGATAATTTTCAGTTCGCGATCCTTGAGGCAAACTTTTAAAACCTGTCTTAGGTCTTGTGCCATACTTTCATGGTCAACCTGCTTGTCTGTTCTGGCATCGTCTCCGCTTGCCATTACATCTGCCATAGAGTTGTCATCGTCATCACTAAATGGAGCATCGATGCTTACATGATGACCACTGGCAGCCATGCTCTGAGAAATCTTGTCCTCGTCAACACCCGTTCTGGCTGCAAGTTCTTCAACGCTTGGACGACGTTGGTTTTCCTGCTCAAACTTATTAATTTCCTGGTTTACCTTATTGAGTGATCCTACCTGGTTGAGAGGAAGTCGAACAATTCGGCTTTGCTCTGCTATTGCCTGTAAAATACTCTGACGAATCCACCATACAGCGTATGAGATAAATTTGAACCCTCGTGTTTCGTCGAAGCGTTCTGCAGCTTTGATGAGTCCGATGTTTCCTTCGTCAATCAAGTCTGTCAAGGTGAGTCCCTGGTGCTGATATTGTTTTGCTACCGACACCACAAAACGTAAGTTGGCTTCAATCAACTTATTTTTTGCTCTTTCGCCAGCTCTACCTCCCTTGCGGATAGCTTGAGCCAATTCTATTTCTTCATCAATAGAAACCATAGGGGCTCTACCTATCTCTACAAGATATTTGTCGAGGGCTTCACTATTACGATTGGTTATACTCTTTTGTATCTTAAGCTGTCTCATTATCTTTCCTCTTAGTTACACATTGCACAATTGGCGCAAAGATAATAAAAATATTGATACACGACTAGAATTATAACTTACTTTAACGTAATTAACCTAACTTACTCATTTAAAGGTTATTTTACGGTCTTGTTCTTAACAAAACTTTGAAAAGCGTCATCGTATCCGTTAAATACGTTGATGTCTACCTCTCCATGTATTCCTGCTACTCTTCCGTCGGGGCAGAGTTGCCAATATACCAATCGGATGTCTGGTTTATACTCTCCATATCGTGCAATCCAAACCTGGTAGTTATGTTTCAGATCGGGAGCCTTTGGCAGATAGCGATTTACGAAAGTTTGGCTGATGTAAAGAATAGGCTTAACACCAGTTGCTCTTTCTACAATTCTAAGCCAAGTTCTAATGCGTGCAAACAATACTCCAGACCCTCCCATTTTCTTGATTTGACTAGGAAGCGGTTCAACATCAAGAACAGGAGGAAAATCGCCTTTCCTAATGATACTGTGTCTCAGAAAGTGTCGTGCCTGTTCGGCAGCAGGTGTTATGGTGGTAAAGAAGTGATAGGTTCCAACCTTGTAACCATGTGCTTTTGCATCACGATAATCTTTTCTATAATATGGATTTAACAGCGATTTACCTTCTGTACTCTTGATATAGATGAAGCGAATAGGGAAGTTTACTGTTCCTGACACTGTCTTTTTGCTGAGACGTCCAAGATGTGTAATGCGTAAACGGTTCCAGTTGATAGCATATTTTTTTCTGCCTTTTCCATGCTGGTATTTGCTCAGATCAATGCCATAAATACGTTCCGATGTATATACGAGTCTTTCGCCTTTATAGCGGTCATTTTTCCATTCGCCTATTCGTAATGGCTTCTTGGGAGCAATGCTGAATCCGAATCCTTCACGTTTCCCGTTTTTCCAGTAACCTTCATAATAGGTTCCATCGTATCCTTGCCAGCATCCATGACCGTTTGGTTGATAGATACTGTCGGTTGTACCCCGATAATATCCTAGAGAATCAGGTAAGAGGGTGTAATCAATAGAGCGTCGAAGTGTGACTCCATGAGCTGTTGCTAAAGATGCTGCAAGTTGAGGTGAAATAGCTTTAACCCCTTCAGGAGTTGTTTCTGAGAAAAGTTGGAATGTGTGGCTTCCTTGTGCAGTTTCTCCATTCATTGCTTTGATGAGTTTGCATGCCTGGCTCTTCCATTTTCCGTTCTCGTCTTTATAATAGGCTTGATATGAAATGGAACGTTTCAACTTGAAATGTCCCTTTTTCTGTACATGTTTCAGGGAATCGATCAGTTTCTTGGCAGAATCGCGTAGTTCCAGTTCGTGTTGGGTATAAGCGCAAATAGAGTTGTAGCCTGCATCCAGGACAGAATGAGAGTGAATATAATAGTTCAGTTCTCCAACTTTCCATTTGGAGTCTCTATACAAACTGTCTAAAGAATCAACTTTCTCTTTAAAGATGCTATCCGCATCTTTGCCAAGATAGTGATTCCGGCTGATGCTGTTGTTGTAGCAGGCGGCAAGTCTTCCTTCACATGAAGGAATCAACGCCCAACGATTCATAAAGTTGGCAGCCAGTATCGTGGTGTCTTCGTCGAACCGGAGTATTGTTTTTCCATTTTGAATTAATTCATAGTGACTGTATACTTTTATGTTTGCTTTTGCCTTGTTCACTCTATCACTTGATGGGTTCAGGCAATAATAGCTCCATGTGCTGGCGGCAGCCAGCAGAATGAGAACTAAACTTGTGATATATAATATTTTCTTTTTCATTTGATGATGACCTCCAATATTTTCTTGGTGGTTTCGGTAATCTTTGTTTTTTCAGACGTACGTTCGCCGATAAGCCAGATGATTTCACCTTTACTATCAGTTAATACATGCTGTGTCTTCTTTTGTATAAAGTCAAATTTCCTATCGGTCATATAGTCACTCAACAGTTTGCTACCCTTCATGCCGAAAGGTTGAAATCTGTCGCCTTCTTTTACCAGTCGGTAGGTGAGGGGAAAACTGACTTTTTCTGCATCCAAAGTGATACGTTGCGATTCTTTGCTTGGCATGAAGTCACTCATATGCGAGAAGATTCTTATCTTGATTTGGGTTCCTTCGTCCATGTTGTAAATGCCTTCTTCTGGCAGTTGGAACGCTCTTTGCTCCTGAATGTTATTCAAGTCTTTTATGTTAGAAATCAACAGCTGTTCTCTGTCGATGACTATCATATAGTCTTCGTTTTTCCAGATTTTACCGACACCACAATCCTGACTGAAGAGGCTTTCACAGATGTCATCAATGACATTGCCATGAAAACCATATCTGCCTAATTCTTTATGGAGTATGAATTCCGGACTTACAGCATTCATGACAGATACTTTAGGGATATATATAACTTTCCTATTAGAGTCGGTTGTACTGATGCTATCCATGCTCTCAAGTATACTTTTCGCTTGGCGTATGTATTTGGCAGTGAGAGCGATATTTTCACTTGCTGCCGGGTTGATACTTTCTAAAAGAGGTACTACATGATGGCGAATTTTATTTCTTAAAGCGTCGTCTTCCAAATTTGTTGAATCTGTGACAAAATCTTGCTTTTTTTCTTTTAGGTATTGCAATATATCCTGTCGGCTGATGCAGAGAAGAGGGCGCAGAATATTTCCGTTTTTGGGGGCGATGCCTGCTAATCCGTCTACTCCGGATCCTCTTAACAGATTCAGAAGTAAAGTTTCTACATTGTCATCGCGATGATGGGCCACACATATGCCTCCTGCATGCAAGTCTTTTACTAATTGGGCAAAATAGCTGTAGCGCAAGTTGCGTGCAGCCATTTCGATACTTACCTTGTGCAAATGGGCATAAGCATAAGTATCAAAATGGATTCGAGACAAACTGATTCCCTGTTGTTGGCACAGATTTACACAAAATTGCTCGTCTCTGTCACTCTCTTCGCCGCGAAGGTGAAAGTTACTGTGCGCAGCAGAAATATTCAGTCCTATATTTTTCAAGATAAGCAATAGGGCAACGCTATCGGCACCTCCGGACAAGGCAACGATATATGGTGTTTGCCACTTGAACATACCATGGTGAATAATATATTTTTTGACGATATTTTCAATTTTGTTCATTCTGTGATACTTTAAAAGTATATGATGTTTCTTATTACTTTCTGTTTTTCAAAAAGTCTTCTGCCCGCTGTAAATCTTCTGGCGTGTCGATGCCTACAGTTTCTACATCTGTAGTACCAACTTTTATCTTGTAGCCATTCTGCAGCCATCGAAGTTGTTCCAGGCTCTCTGCTATTTCTAGTGAGCTTTGTGGCAGTTTGGTTACCTCTTTTAAAACTTCTTTGCGGTAAGCATAGATGCCCAAATGTTTCAGATAAGGAAAACTCTTGAGCCATTCTTCCTCTTCCTTTCCTCTTACGTATGGAATGATGCTGCGAGAGAAATACATAGCAAAGCCTTGATTGTCTACAACAATCTTTGGACTATTAGGATTTTTTACAGCTTCCATACTGGTAAAAGCTTTTCCTAAAGTGGCAATTTGGGTTGTTGGGTCATCAAAACACTGGCAGATGGTTTCCAGTTGACTCTTGGCAACAAAAGGTTCATCGCCTTGAATATTGACAATGACATCCCAGTCTCCACCAATTTTTTCGATAGCTTCTTCAATGCGGTCAGTACCGCTCTTATGATCGTTGCGCGTCATTACAGCTTTACCGCCAAATGCTTCGACAGCTTTAAAAATTCGCTCATCGTCTGTTGCAACATAGGCTGCTTCTAGACAAGCTGCTACTTTCTCATAAACATGCTGTATCACTGGTTTGCCATCTAACATGGCAAGTGGCTTTCCCGGGAAACGTGTTGATGCGTATCTTGCTGGAATAATTCCTATAAATTTCATAATCTTCTATATTTAAACCTGTTTACTATTCTATTCATGCGATTCGTTTAACTTCAAATAAAAAAGTTGCACTTCCGCAGACGCAAAAGTACAACTTTATTTTGTATTCACCAAAAAACTTTTTGTTTTTTTTGAAAAACCTCAGAGAATATTTAATGTTCTCCCCAATTTTTTTATTCGTATCTGATAGCCTCGATAGGGTCGAGCCTTGCTGCCTTTTTTGCAGGATACCATCCAAAGAAAACGCCAGTAAATGTACAGACTGCAAAACTCATAATAATGCTCCAAGGCTCTATTTGAGTGGCTATATGGAAGAAAGAGTTCAGACTGAGCGATAAACTAACTCCCAATATCACTCCTATAATACCGCCAGTTACAGAAAGTAAGATAGCTTCTATCAGAAACTGGTTCAAAATATCAATACCTCGTGCGCCAACACTCATTCGAAGACCTATTTCGCGAGTGCGCTCTGTTACAGATACATACATGATGTTCATGATTCCGATGCCGCCTACCAGCAGCGAGATTCCTGCCACGGATCCGAGCAGGATGGTGATTGTAGACATGGTAGAATTCATCATGCTTGAAATTTCCTCTTGAGAGCGGATATTGAAGTCATCTTCATCTGCTTCAGTAGTATCTGTTGCGTCTTTCAATTTGTGGTTGCGTCGCAATATTTCTGTAATCTGATCTTGGGCAGGTTGAGAGGCCTCTTCGGTGATAGCTGAGCAGACGATGCCTCCTAAATAGGTTTGTGCCATAATTCGCTTCATTACTGTTGTATAGGGGGCAAGTACCAAATCATCCTGGTCCATACCCATACTATTGTAACCTTTCTTCTTCAAGACACCGATTACTCTGAATGGAATGCTGTTAAATCGCACAACCTTACCGATAGGATCACTGCCATCAGGGAAAAGATAGTCAACTACTGTCTGTCCCAAAATACAAACTTTAGATGCAGCCTTAATGTCTGTATCAGTAAACATTTCTCCATCTGCCACTTTCAGTTGTCGGATGGTAAGATAGTCTTGATTCACTCCATAGATAGAACTTTGGGTGTTGTTGTTTCCATAAATCCACTGGCCTGAACTATTTACGGTAGGGGAAATAGCTGATATATAATTACATTCGTCTTTGATGCTCTGATAGTCGGCTTGCTTTAGCGTCTCCATTGACGAAGCATCCTGTCTCACACCGCCACGCATGTCTGCACCTGGTGAAATCATAATCATGTTTGATCCCATCTCAGCGATGTTTGCCTTGATGCTGGCTTTACTTCCTTGTCCGATGGCAAGCATGGTAATAACCGCAGCAATACCGATGATGATGCCAAGTGCGGTAAGGAAAGAGCGCATTTTGTTGGCAGCAATGGCGCGGATGGCTATTTTGAAAAGATTCTGATAATTCATTTTTACTTGTTGTAATGTTAAATGTTAAGTGTTAAGTGAAAACTTCGTTTGCTATTGGATGCTAAGTAATTTAGCATTCAACATTTAACACTTAAAATTGAAAACTTATTCATCCGTGTTGGCAGGTAAGGCTGCCAAACCTTCGGCTGCCGAGAGAATGTGTTTATTATAGGTGTCGCTGATGATGTGACCATCACGCAGTTCGATATTACGACTCGAATAATTTGCAATGTCTGGGTTGTGGGTAACGAAGATGATGGTCCTTCCTTCAGCATAAAGTTTTTGGAAGAGTACCAAAATTTCGAAACTGGTTCTGGTGTCAAGATTACCTGTTGCCTCATCAGCGAGTATCACTGCGGGATTGTTGACCAACGCACGAGCTATGGCTACACGCTGCATCTGACCTCCAGACATCTGATTACTCTTATGATAGAGACGTTCTCCCAGACCAACAGCTTTCAGTGATTCGATGGCACGTTGCTTTCGCTCTTCTGCGCTTACGTTGGGGTTGTACATCAGTGGAAGTTCTACATTCTCTACACTTGTAGTCTTCGGTAGAAGATTGTAGTTTTGGAAGATGAATCCAATCTTTCGGTTTCTTAGAATGGCGCGATCGTTACGTGACATCTTTCGTACACTTACTCCATCCAGGTAGTATTCGCCACTAGATGGGGTATCTAGACAACCTAACTGGTTCAGTAGGGTAGATTTACCAGATCCCGACTTACCCATGATGGTAACAAACTCACCTTCGTATATTTTAAAGCTTACACCTTTTAGGGCATGGACTGTTTCGTCGCCCACAAGAAAGTTGCGACGAACATTGTCGAGTTCTATCACAACTTTCTTTTCGATGTTTGCTTGAATATTGTCGTTTGTCATACTCTTATTCCTTATTTTTTCTTTCCTTTAGGTCCAGGACCGCTAATCAAACCTTGACTTTGTTGAGGCTCCTCATCCTCTTCAGGAGTATTAACTATGATTTCAGTTACAATCTTCTGTCCTTTCTTCAATCCCTTGATAATTTCTGTATGTATACCGTCGCTCTGACCGATGGTTACAGAATGAGCTGTAAGGGTATTGTTAGCAAGAGTCCAAACTTTGTTCTTTCCTTTGCAGTCAACAATCTTGATATTCTTTCCCACAGTTTCCTTGGTTGGAGTAAAGCGGAGTGCTTTGTTGGCAACGGCAAGAATACCAGCTCGTTCTTGTGTAAAGATGGTAACATTTGCAGTCAGTCCTGGTTTTAACTTGAGATCTGCGTTGGGTGCAGAGATGACAACCTCGTAAGTGACTACATTGTTTGTTGTAGTAGCTTCCAGACGAACCTGTTTTACTGTTCCCTGGAATACATCGTCAGGATAAGCATCTACTGTAAAATTAACGCGGTCACCTTCTTTTACACCGCCTATATCTGCCTCGTCAACATTTGCAATCACCTGCATGTTGGTCAGATCTTTAGCGATAGTAAAGAGCTCTGGTGTGTTGAAGCTTGCTGCTACGGTCTGTCCTTCCTCTACGCTTTTTGATATGACAGTTCCATCTATTGGCGATGTAATTGTAGCATAGCTCAGGTTGGTTTGGGCTTTCTGTACATTTTCCTTGGCCGAAGCTACTTGCTCTTTCGCCTGGCGATAGGTGAGAAGCGCATTTTCATAATCGTCAGCACTTACCAAACCTTTCTTATAGAGGGTCTGGTAGCGGCTCATGTTTGCACTCTGATAGTTCAAACTGCTTTGCGCACTTGCCAGGTTAGCTTTGGCAGTATTCAACTCGCTCATCAGGTTGGTTTTGTCGAGCTCAGCTATGACTTCACCTTTTTTTACCTGCGAATTGTAATCAACGTAAAGTTTGTTTACAATACCACTCACCTGTGTACCAACCGTTACAGAAGTTACTGCTTCAATAGTACCGGTTGCAGTTACACTATTCTGCAATGTTTGTGTGGTTACAGCTTCCTGCTTGAAGTCTATTTGCTCTTCGTTTTTACTTCCAGAGAACAGCCATGCTGCCACAGCTACGATGATTACCACAATCATGGCAATCCAGATTTTGCTGATTCTAAGTTTTTTCATAAAAATGTATGTATACCTATTAATGATTTGCAATATGTTTTCGGATGTTAATACCAATCTTTCTCTTTAGATTCTGCCGTTTTGGTAGAATTTCAACATGTTGATATTCAGAATGGTAAGATACTTTGCCTGAAGTTCGTTCTGTTTAGCCTTCAGAAGATTATCTTTGCCGGTTCTCAATTCTACGATGTTCTTTAATCCCAGTTTAAACTGTTCACTTAAAAGATCGTAGCTAGTTTGTGCACTTTCGCTGCTCGCCTTGGCAGCCTTAAACTGGCTTTGGTTTGTATTAGCCTGCAGCCAATAGTTTTCGATAGTAGAGTAGAGCTTAGTTTGCTCATTCTTTATATCGAGTAGGATGCTTTCACGCTGAATGAGTGCTTTGTTGACAGAAGTCTTGGTCTGTCGGTTATCAAAGAGAGGAATACTGACACCGATTCCACCACCCATGCTGAAGTTGGTTTTCATCTGACTGCCCCAACCGTTTTTGTTCATGGATGTGGTGCTGGTCGTAGCTCCTGCATTTGCGCTGATGGTTGGCAACTTTCCTGCCTTTGCAATCTTGATGTTCAGATCGTTTTGGTCGAGTTGGTTTTGATAGCTCAAAAACTCAGGGCGATTCTGAAGCGCAGCTGTATAGACACTGTTCATTCCTGGGATAGAGGCCAGAGCCATCTGGTCAGTTGTGCTTGGAATAGCGATGTCGAAAGCTTCTTCACTGGTAATCTGCAGGAGTTCCTTCAACTGTCGTTTATAGTTTTTAACGTTACTTTCAGCCTGCACGATGTTATACTCATCTTGTGCTCTTTGTGCTGTAAGTTGTGCTAAGTCAGCTTGGCTCATCTTGCCAATTTTTACCATTTCCTTACCACGCTCTTCGTTTTGAACACTCGACTGATAACTTTCTTTGTTTACGTTGATAGCCTCTGTAGAGTAGAGTATCTGTACGTAAAGTTGAGCTATCTGTTCTTGCAGGTTGAGGGCTTGTGCTGTCGAATCGAGTTGTGCCGCTTCCTTTGCCAGCTTGTTCAGTTTCACCTGATTTCTGTTTTTGTTTCCGTTCCAAATCGTATAATTGCCCATCACGCTATAGCTGCCATTGTAATATACCTTGTCGATGGAAGCTTTGCTGAAACCTTCTCCGCTGATACCATTAGAAACCCAAGGCGTATAGTTTACACTTTGATTGGTGCTGGCAGAGAGCGATGGCAGAAGTGCTGACTTTGATTGCAGATAGTCCTCCTGAGCTGAAGCTTTTGTGAGTTGAGTCTTCTGCAGTTGAATGTTGTTAGCCAGTGCGTAACTGATACAATCCTGCAGTGACCATTGCTTAGCTTGTACAGCGATAGGAGCCGACATGATGAACAGCGCTACCGCCATGTTTTTAAAACTTGCGTTCATACTCTTTTTACTTTTTGTTTTCATCTTTACAGATCTCTTTGCATCTGTTCTGATTAAATGTGGATTAATGTTCTTACTTTTCATAATTGCAAATCTTAATAGGATACATCATTTTTAGCTTTGACGTAAGCGTTGCCTATAAAGTTGCAACTGATATGTGTTTTTGATTAAAAACGTGATGATAGGTTTAATATTCTCATTTATCTTTAACAATCCTTTTCAAAGTGAAAGATTTCTTTTGCTTTTCCACATTAATTTATTTATATTTCTCAAAAAAATGTTTCTTCTTTCGTTATCTTCGCTGAAATTGTGTAACTTTGCAGAAAAATTTTAAGAAAGGAATAAAATAAATGCCGTTAAGATTACCAGATAAGCTTCCAGCTATTGAACTGCTGAAGCATGAGAATATATTCGTGATGGACGAAAGTCGTGCGCATAAACAGGAGATTCGTCCGTTGAAAATCTGTGTGCTCAATTTGATGCCCCTCAAGATTACGACAGAGACAGATCTCGTTCGTCTTCTGTCGAATACTCCTCTTCAGTTAGAGGTTTATTTTATGAAGTTGAAAAGTCACACGCCAAAGAATACTCCAATAGAGCACATGATGATGTTCTACAAGGATTTTCAGGAACTTTCCAAACAGAAGTTTGATGGAATGATAGTTACCGGTGCTCCTATCGAAACGATGGCTTATGAGGAGGTAGAATATTGGCCTGAAATCAAAGAGATTTTTGATTGGGCCCGTACCCATGTTACTTCAACACTATATATCTGCTGGGGTGCCCAGGCTGGTCTTTATCATTTCTATGGTGTTCCTAAGTATCCTTTAGAGAAGAAGATGTTTGGTATTTTTAAGCAGAAGCCTCTCGATTTGTCTCAGCCAATCTTCCGCGGTTTCGATGATATCTTTAATATGCCTCATAGTCGCCATACGGAGGTAAGACGAGAGGATATTGAAAAAGTGCCAGGACTTGACATCATTGCCGAATCGCCTGAAAGCGGTGTCAGCATTGTGATGGCCAGAAACGGCCGCGAATTCTTTGTGACGGGTCATCTTGAGTATGCGCCAAACACGCTGGATAAGGAATATAAGCGTGATATGGGCAAGCGTGATGATGTAGAACTGCCAAAAAATTATTATTATCATGACGATCCGAACGAAGAACCTCTGGTGACATGGCGTGCTCATGCCAACCTCTTCTATAGTAATTGGATCAACTATTATGTTTATCAGGAGACTCCTTACAATATTGACGAAATCAGTTAATTTGAAGGAGTTGGATGATTTCGAGATTGATTTCTTATGCAAACATTAGAATTATTGGCGCCTGCCAAGAACTTGGAATGTGGTATTGCTGCCATTGATCATGGTGCAGATGCCGTATATATAGGTGCACCTCGTTTTGGGGCACGAGCAGCAGCAGGCAATTCGCTGGAAGATATCAGACAGTTGTGTGATTATGCTCATCAGTTTGGAGCAAAGGTTCATGTTACAGTGAATACTATCATCTATCAGGATGAGATGTTGGATACGCTTAAGATGATCCAGCAACTTGATGAGATTGGTGTTGATGCACTTTTGCTGCAGGATATGGGTGTGCTTACTGAGGTGAGGGCGCAGAATTTGTGGAGTAGAGAATTGCATTCCAGTACCCAGTGTGATGTAAGAACTCCAGAAAAGGCGTATTGGCTTACCACGTTAGGTTTCAAACGTGTTGTTCTGGCTCGTGAGCTTTCGCTCGATGAAATCAAGGCGATCCATCAGGCGATTCCTGATAGAGAAATAGAGGTCTTTGTACATGGAGCGCTCTGCGTAAGCTATTCGGGTGTATGTTATGCTTCAGAGAAGTGTTTCGGGCGCTCTGCCAATCGTGGAGAATGTGCACAGTTCTGTCGTATGAAGTTTGATCTGCTCGATTCCAATGGTCAGGAGATTGAACATCAGCGTTATCTGTTGTCGCTCAAGGATCTTTGTCAGCTTGATCATCTTAAGGATCTTGCTGATGCTGGAGCTACTTCGTTCAAGATAGAAGGAAGATTAAAAGATATCAACTACGTCAAGAATGTGGTGGCTGCCTATAGCAGTCAACTCGATGCAATCGTAAAAGCTGAACCGCGTAAGTATCGCCGTGCATCGGTGGGACATGTTCAATATAATTTTACACCTAATCTGAAGAAGACTTTCAATCGTGGCTTTACCCATTATTTTCTGAATGGGCGACAGCCGGATATAGCTTCATTCGATACACCGAAAGCTATCGGCGAGTTTGTGGGTAAGGTTAAGGAGATACGTGGCAACATTTCTTTCAACGTAGCCACAGTAGCCAGCTTTAAAAATGGCGATGGACTGTGTTTTATCAATGATGACCGTGAGTTGGAAGGCTTTCGTGTGAACAGAGTAGAGGGCAATCGCCTCTATCCGTTTGGAATGCCTGAACATTTGCGTCCGGGCATGGCTCTTTATCGTAATAACGATCGGGCTTTCGAGGCTTTGCTGGCTCGTAAGTCTGCTGAACGTAAAATCTATATTGTCATAGAAATGGAGCCTGTGATGGGTAATGAGTTCAAGGAAGAGCCACAGGGGGTAAAGGCTGTTGTCAACATCATGAAGACGAAAGAGGCTGATGGTGGCTTGATTTATCAGGTGGCTGAGGTGTTTAAAGAGTTGAAACTCGAAAAGGCGAAACGCCCGCAGGGCGAAAATATAAAGGCTCAGATGAGCAAACTGGGCGATACGATTTACGAAGCTTACCAGGTAGAACTTCTGAAGGGAATGGAGACATACTTCGTTCCGAACAGTATTCTCACTGCTATCCGGCGTGAATTGATAGATGAACTTACCAAGGTAAATCAGAAACAGCTTGATAAGTCGTTGTGGGGTGGATGGGATAGAACCTTGTTCAACAATGGTTTTGGATTCAGTCAGCCCGGTGAGCACCGACTTACGAAAGAGGAATTTACTTGGCAGCCGGAATACGGAAAATGGGGATATCTCTATAATATAGCTAACTATGATGCAAGAGATTTTTATCAGATTCATGGTCTGTCGCCAGTAGTTCCGGCATTTGAGTTGGGTAAGAATATTCCTTCTGCATGGGATGCTAAGACCCAGGAAGAATATGATGAGAATATAGAAAAAGACAAGGCAAACCGAAGTATGCAGCCTAAGTATACCAATGAAAAGGGAGAATCGCTCCTGATGCAGTGCCGCCATTGTATCCGCTATTCGTTGGGCTACTGTGTGAAGCGTGGAGGCAAGAAACCATCCTGGAGAGAGCCTCTCTTCCTGCAGTTGGGCGACGGTCGCCGCTTCCGTCTGGAGTTTGCATGCAACGAATGTCAGATGAACTTATATAGTGAGAAATAAATGGAAAAGAAATGGACGATACAGATTCTTTGTATGCTGAGCATCCTCTTGATGTTCAGCAGTTGTTATCATCGCCGTGCTCATCACCAGATGCATGCTGCTATGGTAGAGTACAGTAATAAACAACTCGATTCCATTTCGTTTTCTACCACCCATCATTATACCAACAAATTCAATTTTCTGGTATTCAAGGATTCCCTGGAATTGATTGCACAACAGCCTGAAGAGTTTTTGAGCAATTTGCCTATTGACTCTTTCGCAGTCCGAAAGAACCGCCTTCTGGTGGTTACGGATATCCGTATGGTTCCTCAGGATTCTATAGATTCAGTTTGGGTGCAGTTGGCTACTGAAGATAATCAGTTTGGCTGGACCCGTGAGTCCCGTCTACTGCCGAAGGTTGTTCCCGATGATCCTATTTCGGAGTTCATCATGACCTTCAGCAATACTCACTTGCTCATCTTCCTGATTATCATTATCATCATAGCTGTAGCCTATACCATTCGCAGGATATTCCATAGCAATGGTAAACTGGTTCACTTCAATGATATAGATTCCCCATATCCAACAGCGTTGGTGCTTATTGTTTCGATATCAGCAACCTTCTATGCAACCATTCAGCTGTTTTTGCCAGAAGTATGGCGTCATTTTTATTTTCATCCTACGCTCAATCCTTTTGCCGTACCGCCGATATTGGGCTTTTTCCTGGCTACAGTCTGGGCGATACTGATAGTAGGACTGGCTTGTGTTGATGAGGTGAAACACCGTTTGCCGGCAGGTGATGCTGTTCTGTATCTGGGTGGTTTAGTGGGTGTTTGCGCCATTGATTACATCATTTTCAGTGTTACTACCTTATATTATATAGGTTATTTGTTGCTCGTAGCCTATATATGGTTTGCCATACGGGTTTATCTGTTTCCTCATAAATAAGGATAGGGGGTGCAGGAAAAAATATGTACCTTTGCACCCGTTATGAAAAAAATAGTATTTTATAGTAAAAAGAGCGTATGCATTGGTTTGGCAGCGGTAGCGTTGCAGGCTAGTGCTGCGGATAACGAAAGGGCTACTTGCTCTGACCTGTCATTGGGTACGAGTGAAAAGTTTGCAGAAGCTAACGGCTTGCTGGCTGATAGCAGCCGAGTTTATGACATTGATGAAGTTGTGGTTGTTTCGCAGCCTAAGGAGAATTTCCGTCTTCGTCAACAGCCTCTCAGCAGCACTTCCTTTGGTTCTTATCAGATGCAGCGATTGGGGTCTCGCGATTTGCGTGAACTTTCTTGCTATGTTCCTAACTTCGTAATGCCCAACTATGGCTCGCGTTTTACCAATGCCATGTATGTGCGCGGCATTGGAAGTCGTATCAACAGTCCGGCTGTAGGAATTTATCTTGACGGAATTCCAGTGTTGAGCAAGGCAGCTTTCAATCTTCACCATTATCAGACCAGCCGTATAGATATTCTCCGTGGTCCACAGGGAACACTCTATGGTCAGAATTCTGAAGGTGGTTTGGTGCGCATCTATTCACGCGATGCTTATGATAGCAAGGGCACCTACGTTAATCTGGGATTGGGCTCTCATTTCTATCGTAATGTAGAAGCGGCTCATTATATGAAGCTTTCACCTCGTGTCGCATTAGGGGTAGCTGCTTTTTATGATGGACAGAAGGGATTCTTCCATCGTGCAGGAACCAGCGATTATGCCGACAATTATGATGAGGCAGGCGGTAAGTTTAATCTTAAGTTCCGTTTTGATAGAGGATGGAGCATGGATTTGCTAGCCAATTACCAATTTGTCTATCAGCATGCATTTCCTTATGGTCAGTTGGATTTAAACAGTGGCAAGGCTGCATTGCCAAATACAACATTCCCTGGGCTTTATCGCCGCAACATGCTGCTTTCGGGTGTCAATCTTCGTCATGAAGGAGCGAAATGGGATTTTGCTTCTACTACCAGCTATCAGTTCCTGGATGACAATATGAAGATGGATCAGGATTATCTTCCTGGAGATTATTTGAGCTTGCAGCAAGACCAGTTGCAGAATTCTATCACTCAGGAGTTCACATTTAAGAGTCGTCAGCCTTTCTTCGGTTTCTGGCATCTTACCCAGGGTGCATTCTTCTCCCATATGTGGTTGAAGACAAATGGTCCTGTAAAATTCGGTTCAGCATTTACACAGTTTACCAGTAACGTTATCCAGCAGCAGATGTATTCCGCCATCCATACTTCGATGGTGAAGCAGATGATGAGTAAGGGAATGAAAGAACCTGCGGCAAATGCGGCGGCTACGGCCGCGATAGAGAAGGCGGGCGGCATCAGCATGACGGTGATGAGCATGGGAGCTCCGGGTTTGTTCCATACTCCTCAGAGCAATTTGGGTCTCTATCACGAGAGTACGTTTGATCTTTCTTCCCGTCTGAAAGCTACGCTTGGTTTGCGTTACGATTTCATGCATACTAGTATTCATTACGATACTTATGCTTATATGGAGATGACAGCTAAGGTGATGGGCATAGAGGCTCCTTCTAAATTGCTTTCAATGCTCGACCGCAAAACGGGTGATGATTACAACCAGCTCTTGCCAAAATTTGGCTTAAGTTACAAGCTTGATGAGAAGGGTAGCAATGTCTATGCTACGGTGAGCAAGGGCTATCGTGCAGGCGGTTATAATATCCAAATGTTCAGTGATATCTTGCAGACCGATCTGAAAGCTAATAGTCAGAAGGCGATGCGAGGCAATTATGAAGTTCCTCATACCGATAAGGATTATGATAGAGTGAACCAGACTATTGCCTTTAAGCCGGAAACCTCATGGAATTATGAGGTAGGAACGCATCTCAATCTTTTTGATCATCGTCTTCATTTCGATTTGAGTGCCTTCTATATGCAGGTTCGCAATCAGCAACTCTCTGTAATGGCAGGAACCTATGGTTTTGGCCGAATGATGGTTAATGCAGGTAAGAGTCACAGTTGTGGTATTGAAGCCGCGCTCAAGGGTCAGGCTTTCGACGGTGCTTTTGATTGGGGTGTAAACTATGGTTTTACACGCGCCGTATTTGATGAATATACTGATGGCGAGGGTGATAAGGCTGTGAATTATAAGGACAAGAAGGTTCCTTATGTTCCTCAGCATACGATAGCAGCCATGGCTGACTATCATTTGGGACAGTTTACCTTCGGATTGAACATGAATGCGCAGGGCAAGACTTATTGGGATAATGCCAATACCTACAGCCAGAAGATGTATTTCGTGATGGGTGCGCATTGTGATATTGATTTCAGCAAGATGAGCATCAGTATCTGGGGTAGGAACCTCACAGATACTAATTACAATACCTTTGCTGTTGATAATGCAGCAACAGGAAAGAAACTGTATTTTGCCCAGCGTGGCAATCCTTTCCAATGTGGTGTTGATCTGAAATTCCACTTTTAGGATTAAAAAGAAAAGGAGTTCCGGCATTCTGAAATGCTAGAACTCCTTTTCTTTTTAATCTCATTTATTTCCTTCCTTTATTTTAATTCTCCATATCCTACCAGCCGGTCGGTGCGGTCGCTCTGAGCCCGATAGTAAACCAGTACATTGTATTTGTTCTGGGTCTGGTAGAAATTTCCTTCTGATGGGAGCAGCCTGATGCTTCCGTCCTCCATCTTCATGAGATACTGATAACTGTAATAACCTTGCTTCATGAAGAGATGTGCGTGATAGGTTTTCGTCATTTCATCATATTCCATCCGGTATTCGGGGAGGAAACGACCGTAGGTCCAATCTGCGTTCAGATAAACATCGCCCGGCAGTTTTGGAGCTTTCAGGGTAAAGTGAATCTGTGCATATTCGCAGGTGTTGTTGTTTTCTACGTTGTCGCTGTTGCGGATATAAAACGAACCTTTGGCAGCTTCGTCGTAAACGTAATTGGGGCGAGGGCTGTCGGTCATTATCTTTACCTGATAGTCGCTTCCATCCCAATCTATAGCGTCTATTCCCATGGTTGGATGGTCGGTGTCCAGAAACTCAAACTTTCTGTATTCGTTGCCCGCATCGAAAATCAGAGCTCTTACATGCTGCCAACTCATTTTTCCCGCACTCAGGTAGTCGGGTTTAGGGTTGATGACAGCATTGTCCCATCTTCCGTTCTGAAGCACTACGATGTTCAGCTGGTTGGGATGAGTGATTCTCAGCTGGTTGTGATCCAGTTCCATTTTCAGTTGCTGATGGTCCTTCTGGATATCTATATCTGTTGTAGAAGTAGCTTCTAACTTGAGTTTAACCAATGGCTGAGGCTCTGTAATCATCCAGCAGGCTGTAAACATTTTACCTTCTTCCTCGTTTTCCGCATTGTCGTCATAAACCGTCAGTCTGTAGTTGCCGCTCATGGTAAGTTGGCAGTCGGCATTGGGAATTGTCAGATGATAATGAGTGTAAGGATGATTGGTGTTGATGGATTGCTCTACATCTTCAATAATCTGATTGCCGTTGAAGCCTCTCATATAGTCGCTTTCAAAGAGCGAAGAAGATATGTTCCAGTTTGCATCACAATGTTCAATCTTGTAGCTGTACCGATGATAATCGTGCGTCGTATCGTCAAAATCGATATGGATAGGTTCTCCGCCCAGTGACGATACTGGGAGCGATAGCCAGTTCGTTCCGCCTACAACCTGTAGGGTTCTGATGCGCTGGTTGAATATCTCGTGCTGCTGCGCCCAGGCAGTATGGGTAAACAGAAAGAGAAGGGAGATGACAGTGTATAATAGTTTCATATTGCTTCGTACGTATATATAAAAAAATAACTTGCAGTAGCCTTTTGGTAAAGAACTAAATGCAAGCTTAAACAATCTAAATTAATACATGAAAACACTTTTGTAGTCGATAGGGGAATCGAACCCCTATGCCAAGATTGAGAATCTTGTATCCTAACCATTAGATGAATCGACCATTCAAAAAAAATCTCTATTGGTCTCCCGACTTATAGAGACTTATTAATCTAATACCATGAAAAACACATGTAGTCGATAGGGGAATCGAACCCCTATGCCAAGATTGAGAATCTTGTATCCTAACCATTAGATGAATCGACCAACGGTACATTTTCGGACGATAGCTTGCGGAAGGTGGGGGATTCGAACCCCCGGTACGGTAACCCGCACGGCAGTTTAGCAAACTGCTGGTTTCAGCCACTCACCCAACCTTCCAGTCGGATTCTTAACCGAATCAACCAAGCATCGTTCTTAAATGCGAGTGCAAAGGTACTACTTTTTTCTGATTCTACCAAATCTTTTTGCAACTTTTTTTCGATAAAAATGCATTTTCTTTGTAACTCCCACATTATCAGGGGTTGTTTTCTTTCAGTATTATGAGTGCTTTTATTCCTAAAACGAGCAGAGGCGGACTTCTTTCTCAGAAATCCGCCTCTTGTAAAAGAAAGGGCCGCTCGATGATGTGATGAAACTCCGAATGTATAAACATTTGAGAGTCCTCCGCCTTTGTAATCCACCGGCTTTTCAGCTTACCTGCCTGCTGCAGTTTATGTGGCCCGCCATGAGCAAGAGAATGTCCTCTCGGTTTCAATAGTGTAATTTGATGAGTATCCCGATCGAACCGAAACGACCCTTATTCCTTCTGGCACCCATGCATCATCACGATGCAATGGTGCAAACATCTTAGTCATTATTTGATAATGCAAAGATAATGCAATATTTTGAAACTACCAAATGTTTTAGCTGTTTTCTTCGAATATTTTTTCGAAATATTTTCTCAACTCCGTTTTGTCCTCTATGATATTGCGCAGTTCGTTGAGCGCTTTCTCGTTAGGGGAGTTGGGAATCCATAACCTGATGTATCCGTTTCGTGAATATTTTTCGTCCATGTGCTGGCTGAACCGCTCCCATTGCTGCTCCTTGTCATCATCTGGATTATTTTCTTTGCCATACTGTATGGCGCGCAGAAATATCTCGTGAACATCAATGTCGCGATCGGCTTCTGCCACAATCTTGCCATAGATGCTGCGAGGCTGACGGCTGGATGAAGCCCGATGGTCCTCAACAGCTTCTTTCATGATTTTAATCTGCTCCGGACCGAACCAGCGCTTCAGTCTTGCATCTGCCTGCAGAATCTTGCCGCTGGTAATATGATGAATGGCACGCGGACCGCTCATCCCCAGGTCGTGGTAAGCGGCTATTACATACACCATATCGATGTCGGCACCGGTTACCGGAACCAGTTTCAGAGAGTTTCTGATGACTCGGGTAACATGTCTGAGTCCATGACTTTCGCCAAAGGCATTATATTTGGGGAGAATCTGTTTCTCCACAAAGTCCATGATTTCGAGATTTACCTGTTGCTTCATAGATATTCCTCCACTTTATTTATATAATAAGGTACGCGCGTACATTATTATTAGTTTATTATTGTTCAATTCGCCATTCCGATGATGATCAGGGATGATACAATGCCGAAACAGAAGATGTTCAGAGCTGTTTTGCCTAGAATTCTGTTCAGTTCTCTTCCTTCGCCTATCTTTTTCATCTCCATATAGGTTCTGTTGTGCAGAACGATATAGAGTGCTGCAAACGGCAGGAAGATGCTGCTGGCTTCATGCTGAAATACTTCGTAGGTGGTTACACCTATTATGGTAATAATGCCCAAATTGCCCAATGCGCAGTATAACCGCTCGGCATTCTTCTTTCCTATGTGAACCACAAGGGTCTTCTTGCCGGCTTTCAGGTCGTTGTCATGATCGCGGTAATTGTTCAGAATGAGCAGTGTATCAACTACCAGTCCGCAGGCTACAGATACGAGAACCGTTTCCATGCTTACTCCCTGCATGGTTTCGGGCATTACGAGATAGTATGTGCAGCATACGGGTACAATGCCGAAGAAGAGCAGTACCAGAATATCGCCCATGCCCAGATAGCTGAGACAGGTAGTATAGAGGAAACAGAAGACTACGCAACAGATGCCTACGATGACCATTTCCCAACCACCGAAGAGAACCAGCGGAAGTCCTATGGCGCAACCCAGAAGGGTAGTGAGGATGATTCCCCATTTCATGGCTCCCAAAGTAATCCAGCCTTCAGCGCAGGCTCGTTTCGGTCCCAGTCTGGTTTCATCGTCATTACCATGTTTGAAGTCGAAATAATCATTCACCAGATTGCTGTCTATCTGCATCACCCATGCAAAGAACAGGCAGAGTAGGGCTGGCAATGTCTGTATCTGCTGAGCGTCTTTATAAGCCAGCGCAATACCCAATAAAACAGGAACAGCCGCCGCCGTCAGAGTCTTCGGGCGAGCGGCTAGATACCATGCTTTTATAGAATTTGTTTCTATCATATTCTGAAAAGATTAAAATTGAATCTCCTGAAATTCTTGAAGGAATCAGGAAGATTAATTGAAGAAGTTCCAACTTACTCCAATACGGAATACTCGCTCGTTCATCGGATAATGAGGAGCGAAGAAGTAGTTCTTGTCGCCCTGTCCTGCATTGATGTGGCTCATCATCACGAAGAAACGGGTGTGCTTGATGTGAACGTTGGCGTAAACGTTGACGATAGGATAGTTGCCTATCTTTACGTTGTTCTCGCCATTGCCCTGCACCGTATACTGTCCCATATAAGGTGAATAGTCAGGAGCTTCGTAGCTTGTGAAGTAGCGCATGTCAGCACCCAGGTCTACATTCAATACCTTTACTACCTTGAACTTGATGTAGAGGTTGGTATAGGCGTTGAAGGCTGGTACTGGCAGAACGCTCTCTTTACTGGAGTGCTGGTAAGTAAACTGGTTTTCCCAGTTCAGAATGCCCAGTCTGAAGTTCTGCTCCAGTTGTGCTGTCAGCAGGTTTACGCCACCGCTTTCCTGCATCGGTGTAACCATGACTCCTGTTCGCAAGCCCTCTTCTGTAATATCATAGCTCTGCGAGAAGTAGGTGTAGTTCTTTATTTCATCTACAGCCACTCTCAGCTTGGTGCGTGTCTTAGGGAAGGAGAGCGTACCCATGATGCGGGTATGGATGGTCTTGTCGAGATCATTCTCCCACCACAGATGGCGGGCGTGATAGTTGCGGTAATAGAACGATGGGGTTTCTCTATGGAAGAAAGCATCGCCTCTTACCTGAAGCGTGTCGCCCAGGAATGGGATGTTCACGTCTACATTACCATCTATGGCAAGGGTTCCGGCGTCAACACCCGTCAGTCCTATTTCTGCTACGGCATTGTAGTGGAGTGTCTTGCCTTCCTGCTTGCTCAGCTGTCCGCCTACGCTCAGCGCATGCTCGTTGTATTTTTCGAAACCGCCTTCCATGGTTGGCAGTTCATAGTGACGGAGGTCGTAGCTGGCGAAAGCCTTCAAGCCTGCCTTTGCCCATTTATTGAAACCTTCAAGCATGGCGATGGCGAAGGTATTCTTCATGTGCCAGTGCTTGGTCTGGTCGTAGATGGAGTCGCCGGTCAGCCTGCCTGCATCGTAATATTCTTGCAGATAATAGTCGGCTGGGGTCTGATAAGCTTCGTAAATACGGCGATAGTTGTCAAACTTTACCGTGTGGATGAAGCTCGTTACCGGAACATATTCGCTCTTGTAGAAAAGCGAGTCTTCGGCATTTTTCTTCTGGACGGCAAGCAGACTGTCGGCAGCAGCTTTTCCGTTTACTGCGATTCGGGTACTGTCGTTCCTGATGTCCTTTGCGGCTGAGTCTTTAGCCGGTTCATCGCCTGCAATCTTGGCTCCGTCAGGACGGCCGCTGAATTTAGCACCCTGCTGTTTGTCGTAGGCTTTCTCATCAAATTTCTTGCCTTGTTCCTTGGCTTTCTTTCTGGCTTCTTCCTTCGCTTCCTCTTCAGCATTTTCCTTTTTCGAAGCCATGGCAAATTTCTTTGCCTTGATTTCTTCTTCGGTCATCTTTACTTTTCGGCTGAAACCTACGTTGTAGCGGTGGGTAAAGAAGATATGCTGGTTGTCCAGTCGGTTCCAGTTCTGTTCCAGAACGGTAGGAATTTCATTGGTGGCAAACGATTCGGTGTAGATTTCCGGATGTTTGATGTAATCATCGTTGGTAATACCGCCGTTCTCGGTCATCTTCTCATGATTGGTACTGAAGAGAAAGTGTGCCTGATAGCGGTCGCCCAGGTAAGATGCCCACATGGTGTATTTAAAGTGGCTGGTACTCTGTGCGTTATAATATCCTCTGCCATACTTGTAGTCGAATCTGAAACCGGCGCCTAGCCTTTTGTTGGCATTTACTGCAAACATGGCCTTGAAGTCGTCTTCTCCCGTCACCTTGTCGCCGCAGCTGTTCAGCGTTATGTTCGTGATAGGTGAGTAGGTGTTGGTGAAGTGGAAGTCGCTTACCGGATTTACGATATAATCGTAGGGCTCTGTAAAGATGAAGTTGCCCTGCGTGTTGCGGCGGTCTATGAAGATTCGGTTCAGTCGGGCAGTACCCATGTTTCCGAGGGTATTGTATTCGCCTCTCAGTCCTTCCGTGAAGGTTGTGTTCATATACATGTGCTGCAAAGTGTCTACTACCGCAGCCTTTGTGTCGCCGAAGCGTTCGTCTACAGTCCATACCCTGATGCCTTTCGGAATCTCCTTGTCTGAGCCCAGTGAATCGGTGTTCACCTTGCGGTTGGTTTGAGGACGGAACTGCGAATCTTCGTTATAGTTAAAATCGTTTTGTGCCGCAACCGGGAGGGTTGCAGCACAAAATAGGAGTGATGAGAATATAATTTTCTTCTTCTTCATTATTTCTTAAATAGTCGGATACATACTTCGGCAATCTTGAGCACTACACCCACGATGAGTACGATGTAGGCGATATTGCGGCTTTCTTCCAGCTGGGTCCAGAGTATTACCCCCACGATGGCGAGCAGCATGAAGGCGATGTTGAGATAGTTGCGCACCTTCAGCATGTTGTTCTGGTCGCTGTAGGCCAATGGGCGGAGCCGGCGGTGCTGAGGTCTTACGGCGTAGCTGGTAGGCTGCTTCTGTTCAGTCTGTTCTGCGCCCTGCTCAGCTGTAGACTGGGCTGTAGCATTTGCAGGCTGCTGTGCCTCGTTCTGTTGTATCTTGTTGTCTGTATTCTGATTATCCATTTTTCTTCAACTTATTGTTTTACTAATGCAGCTAACTCTGCGAATATCTGGTCCTTGCGGTCGATGGTGCATCTGCGGAACTTTCCGAAGATCTTAGCCAGGTCGTTCTGCTTCTTGTTGAGCGCAATCTTGTCGCTGATTACCTCTTCTGCAGGTTCCTTGAAACCGGTGCTTCTTCCTTCCTCGTAGTTGTAGATGATGCGGCCGAGCGAGAGATTCAGATGATTGTCTGAAATTCTGGCTACCAGCTGGTATTTGAATTCCGTGCGGTCGAGCGAGATGAATGACTGGCTGAAGACGAGCCATTCGTCCATCGTGTTGGCGATGATGTGTTCTGCATCGTTTACCAGTGCTACTCGGCTTGCTATGTTCTGCTCGTTCTGTGTCAGTTCACTCATGTATTTTAATACGATGTCGTAAATCTGCTTGGCAGTTTTTCCGTTAGCATCCGTATCGAGTGTGAATTCAATCTTGTTTTCATCATTATATGTGATGGCGCCTGCCAGATATTTCAAGTCCACTTTGGCTGTCGTGCCATTTGCCAGCTTGTTGGCAGGCTTGGCTGCCTCCTTTGGCTTAGCGGCTACGGCAACAGGAATCGCCCATCCCGTGGTTGATGTGGTTGGCTCCTTTACAACAACTGGTTCTGGCTCAGTAGCATTGCCCTTTTTAGCTTCCGCCTTTTTTGCTTCAGCTTCAGCCTTGGCGCTTGCAGCGTTGATGCTGTCTGCCTGAGCCTTCAGTTTGGCAGCCTGTGCTTTAATCTTAGCCACTTCCAGTGCCTTCTTGGCAGCTTCCAACTGTTTCTGTGCCTGTTCCAGCTGTTGCTGTTCTTCTGTCAGCACGGTTTGGGCCTGTGCAGTCATCAGCGGGAGGAGCATAAATATGGGGATGATGATTTTTTTCATGTCGAGTTGTTTTATGAAACTATAAAATGACGGTTCCTGTAGGGGAACTTAGCGGAAGATGAGGGATTCAAACCCCCGATACCCGGAAGAGGGTATACCGGATTTCGAGTCCAGCGCATTCGGTCACTCTGCCAATCTTCCTTTTATTTTATCAGATGCAAAAGTAATACATTTTTTGCATCTGACAAAATATTGCTGTTATTTTTTAACTATATTAACCCCGCTTTATAGGATTTTATACTATAGTTTTTACTGTTGCTGCAGGAATCTGTCGGCCTCGATGGCAGCCTTGGCTCCCGAGCCTGCGGCAACAACACCCTGGCGGTAGATTGGGTCGGCCACATCGCCTGCTGCGAAAACACCCGGAATGTTGGTGGTGGCAGTACCTGGCACTACTTTGATGAAGCCCTGCTCGTCGAGATCTATCTGCCCCTTGAAGAGGTCGGTGTTAGGCTTATGTCCGATAGCCAGGAAGAATCCGTCGATGCTGATGTCAAACTTCTCTTCGTTGGCTTCGCCCTTGTGGCGCACGAGATGAGCACCTTCTACGCCGTTATCGCCGAAGAGTCCCAGCGTATTGGTTTCGAACAGAATCTCGATGTTCTCCTTGTTCTTTACACGCTGCTGCATGATTTCTGAAGCACGGAGATAAGGCTTGCGCACAATCATGTAAACCTTCTTGGCAAGTCCCGAAAGATACATGGCCTCTTCGCAGGCTGTATCGCCACCGCCCACTACGGCTACGGTGCGCTTGCGGTAGAAGAATCCGTCACAGGTAGCGCAGGCTGAAACGCCCTGTCCGCGATATTTCTCTTCATCGGCAAGACCCAGATATTTGGCTGATGCACCTGTGGCGATGATGACGGTTTCTGCCTCAATCTCGTTGTCGCGTTCATCGGTAAGATGGAATGGACGCGAGCTGAAGTCAGCCTTCACGATGCTTCCGTCTCTCATTTCGGCTCCGAATCGGGCTGCCTGTTCCTTCATGTCCATCATCATCTGCGTTCCGTCTACACCGTTAGGATAACCCGGAAAGTTTTCTACCTCTGTGGTGATGGTAAGCTGTCCGCCTGGCTGTATTCCCGAATAGAGTACTGGCTGCAGGTTAGCTCTGCCCGCATAAATGGCAGCTGTATATCCTGCAGGACCGCTACCTATAATTAATGTCTTTACTTTTTCCATTTTTTATCTTATAGTTATATTTTGTTTCCGATGGCTCAAAACAAGCCATTTTCTCTGCAAAGGTACATCAAAACGATGAGAAATCAAAATAAAAATACATTATTTTTCCTTTCTTGCATAAATTATAGCTTTCATTTGAAGAATTATTGTTATCTTTGCACCCGAAATTCAGATGTTTTACGAAAGAACATCAATTTGAAAAACGAAAAATATAAAACTGGATATATGAATCAGATTAAGAAGATTGTACTGACGGGTGGTCCTTGTGCGGGCAAGACTACCGCTATGGTCAAGGTGATAGAACATTTCTCAAGCCTCGGCTATAAGGTCTTTACCATTCCCGAAGTTCCAACCATGTTCACCCAGGCGGGCATGAATTATCTTACCTCCAACAAGGATTTTTTCTTTGAGGGCGAGAAGGCTACTTTCCAGACTCAGATCAACCTGGAAGACAGTTTCCAGCGTATGGCAGAAACATTGCAGCAGCCGGTCATCATTGTCTGCGACCGTGGCACGATGGATATTTCTACCTATCTCACTCCCGATTTCTGGAACCGCATCATCTCGGAAGAGGGTTATACGAATTCACAGCTTCGCGACCGCTATGATGCTGTGCTGCATCTGGTGAGTGCTGCCGATGGCGCCGAGCAGTTTTATACCACTGCCAACAATGCGCAGCGCCTGGAGAAGGCTGATGAAGAAGGACTGAAGATAGCGCGAGAGTTGGACAAGAAGATTGTTTCTGCATGGAAGGGTCATCCTCATCTCAGGGTAATCAATAACCACGAAGATTTCAACAACAAGCTGAACCGTGTGCTCAAGGAGATAAGCAATGTGCTTGCCATTCCGCAGCCGATAGAGGAGGAGCGAAAATATATCGTGAAGCTGACGGGCGAGGTTCCTAATGCGATAGACAGCGATATTGTTCAGACTTATCTTACGGGTGAGCCGGGCAGCGAGATTCGTCTTCGCCGTCGCGGTTTCGAGGGAGGCAAGTATGTGTATGTTCACACCACCAAGAAGCGCCTTTCAGACAATGAGCAGATTGAGACCGAGCGACAGATTAATGCCAATCTTTACGAGAGTATGCTTCAGCAGGCTGACCCTTACCGCCAGCGCATTCATAAGCATCGCAAGAGCTTTATCTGGAAGGGCCAGTATTTCGAGCTCGACGAGTTTCTTGAGCCGGTTTCCGACCTGATGATTCTTGAAACCCGCGGCATTTCTGCCAACGAGAGTGTGAAGTTTCCTCCTTTCATTCAGGTGCTGGAGGATATTACGGGCAACAGCAAATATTATAATTATAACATAGCGCTGAAGCGGTAAATCAGCCGAAAATGTAAAAAGTTACGGAGATAATTCATATTCTCCGTAACTTTTTACATAAACCACTCACTTTTGGTGTTATTGAGTTTCATCATTCTATTTTCTCCTTTATCCGTTGTACTTGAACACCTTGACCATTTCCTTGTCGCCACCCACGAGTTGGCTACATCTGTTCAGCATTCCGGTGTCTGAGAAACCGCATTTCTCCATGACTCTTCCTGATGCAGGATTGCCTGTGAAATGGTCTGCCCAGATGTTTTCGAAATGCTTCTCGTTGATGCAGTAGTCAAGCATCAGCTTCAAGGCTTCGGAGCAGATTCCTTGGTTCCAATAAGGTTTTCCTACCCAGTAGCCCACCTCACAGTCGTTTTCTCCGATAGGGATGTTGCTGGTTTCATGGGTGTAGTAGCCGATGCAGCCGATAGCCTCGCCAGTCTCTTTCAACACAATCGCCCATGTCGTTTCATTATGGAAGAATGTCCGGATTATCTCCCGACTTTCCTCTACAGACTTATGCGCCGGCCATCCAGCACGTGGTCCTACGTCAGGGTCGGAGGCGTACTTGAAGAGCGCCTCTGCATCTGATTCCTGCCAATATCGAAGTAAAATTCTTTCTGTTTCCATCAGATTATTTCTATGAAATTCTTCGTTCTTTATTTTGTTATCTACTGAACTTTCGCAAGTTTTGCCCACACGCCCTGAACCAATGGTCACCGGCCGAAGGGAATTGAAAATCGCTGGCCGAAGGGTAAAGCAAAGGTAAAGGGCAGAAGCCCCTAGCCCAGGGCCTTCAGCCCGTACTTGAACCACATACGAAAGTTCAATTATTAATTTTTAAGGCAAAGATAATAAAAAAAAGGAAAATGAGCAAAAAAATGATGATTTTTTACTCATTTCCCTTTAACTTTCTTTGGAAATCCTTAATGACCTTAATGACCATGACCTTAATGACCGGATTTCTCAGTTTTCTTTATCCCATGCAGCTCGTTACTCCGAGCGTAGTAGCGATAGCGGTCAGTATGCTGATGGCTATCTGAAGAATTGTTTTCCAAGTGTTCGTTTTCATTTTTTTTGAATGTTGAATGTTGAGTGTTGAATGTTTACTTTTTGGGGCGGATAGGCTGGGCTAGGGGCTAGCACCCTAGCCAGTCTATCCTTGGGCTATTCAAGGCCGTCGCCAGTATCGTCCTTGCCGGTAGTGCCGCCGCCTGATTCAGAGCCTTGGCCATCGCTGCCGGTCTGACCGGTGTTTGAACCGCCTGGGGTAGAACCGCCAGGTGTATTATCCGGAGTGGTTGGCGCGTTGAGGTCAACGTTGGTCTTACCCTCCTTAATCGCCTTGATAACGGCTGCCTGAGCGCTGCGGCTGGCTACGAGGTTGAACTCGGCGTCATCGCGAAGGTTCTTAAACTCCTGACCTGGCTCCCACTGAACCTTCACACCGGTGATGTTCTGCGAGGTGAACTTGTCGGCATCCTCGGCACCCTTTGAGGTGAGAAGGAGAGAGAAATCACCAAGATCGCCCAGACGAATCTTCTTGCCCTCGAGCAACATCTCACGCATGCAGTCTACGGCGATGTAGAGGATGGCGCTGATGTCAGCTCTCGAATAGACACTACCATGAGAGGTGATGTGCTTGGCAAACTTCTCGATGGTCATGATGTCGGTGTACTGCGAGATGGCGAAAGCATTCTGCTTCTCGGTCTTTACGAGTTCCAGGTCCTTTGGGTCAGGAGTCTTGCCCTCCTTCTTTGCCTGGTTGATGCGTGACTTAGCCTGGTTGATTTCCAGAAGATTTGCGTTCACGCTACGCATTACGATGCTGTAATTAATCATAGTCGTTTGTAGTATGTTTAGAGTCCTTTGTTTTGCAACTCCCCAGAACGCCCCGTTCCTGCCGTTTTCGGGGTCTTCATTGATGACCGGCGCCTGCCATCATTTATAACCCGCGTTGGTCTTAATAGAAGACCGCCTTCAGGCACCTAAGGCATTTTCTTCGATTGCTGGTGCAAAGATACGAATAAATCCGGTATCTACCAAATTTAGACATGTGATAAGGAGCGATTTTCAGCAAACTTACGATTTGAAAGTTAGCTTAAAAAACAAACTCTATGTTTTGTGGGGCGCATCTCTATGTTTTCGCGGTATAGAAGCTGCGTTTTTCTATATAAATCAGCATATTACAAAGTAATAACCTATTTGCAGGAAACGTGTTCAGTATTCAGTATTCAGTTTTTTTCGCTGTTGTTACCACTCTCTGTATAGATA
>JAJVTK010000002.1:0-179749 GCA_021622245.1 Segatella copri
CTCTGAGAGGCAATTTAATTTTTACCTGCTTCATCATTTGCTTGATTTTTAAGTTAATGTATAATATTAAATTATTTACTTTTTCATTCTTTTTGGCTTAAGTTGTCATCGTTCCTACTCTAAAATACCGCTCTGGCTCTTTTCGGGGTCTTTCTGGCATCTTACTTATATTATATAAGGTAGGAATGGGGCGTTTGCCCATAAACTTGTCGTTTCTGTGTGCAAAATTAAGTTCTTTTCTCTTATGTTGTACTATTTTTATGTTAATTCCGTTATTTATTTTGTGCAAACGTTTGCACAGAAATTACTTGATTTATGTCAAGAACTTTGAACTGATATTGAGGATATTTCGTAATTTTGCAGCACAACTAATAGCAATGGGCGATAAAGAAACAATAACAATGAAAGATATAGCTCGCGATCTGGGCGTAAGTGTTGCCACGGTGAGCCGAGCATTGAAGGACAGTTCTCGTATCAGTACTGCCCAAAAGGAGCGTATTCAGAAATACGCGCGTGAACATAACTTCTTTCCTAATTTCCTGGGTGAAGCTTTAAGACATAATAAGGTGAAGCCGATGAAGGTGATTGGAGTTATTGTACCTCAGGTGGTACACTATTACTTCATGTCGGTGCTTTCGGGTATAGAGGAAGAGGCTAGAGCCAGAGGTTACCGTGTGATGGTGGCGCAGAGTAACGAGCGTTACGATAAGGAGGTGGCCATCTGTGAAGACTTCTATCAGAACAAGGTTTGTGGCATCATCGTTTCACAGGCGAAGGATACCAAGCAGTATGACCATTTCGAAAAACTGCTGCAGAATGGGGTGCCGCTCATCTTCTATGATAGAATATGTACGGGCGTGAACTGCTCGCGAGTGGTGGTAGATGACTATATGGGTGCCTTTACTGCCGTTACCCACATGATTGATACGGGCTGCAAGAAGATAGCCTTCTACGGCTCGCCGATGAATCTGGAAATCTCCAAGAACCGATATAACGGTTATCATGATGCACTGGTAAAGCATGGCTTGACGGAGAACCCTGACTGGGTGAAGATCTGCGATGACCGTGCCAGTGCCGAAGCAATAACGCCGGATATTCTGATAGGGGAAGATCGTCCGGATGCGTTCTTCGCCATCAATGATGATACGGCAATCGGCATCCTCTATACCGCCAAGCGGATGGGGTTCAAGGTGCCTGAAGAAATCAGCATCTGCGGATTCACCAATGGTGACCGTGCCAAGGCGTGCGACCCGATGCTTACTACGGTTGAGCAGCGAGGTGTTGCCGTAGGCGAGGAAGCTGCCAATATCCTGATTGGTCAGGTGGAAGGCTCCATCCCTAGAGATGAGGTGGAGAAGAGAGTGGTGAGAACACGACTCGTGGTGAGAGGAACGACGAGGTAATGTTGAATGTTAAATGTTGAATGTTGAATTGACATTCTTGCTGGTGCCTTTTAGAGGGGGTGCCATAATTTCTGAATGAATATTAATAAAAACAATATAACGATGAAACAAAAACCTGATTTAAGTTTCTGGAAGCTCTGGAACTTGAGCTTCGGATTTTTCGGAGTACAGATTGCCTACGCCCTACAGAGCGCCAACATCTCCCGAATCTTTGCAACGTTGGGTGCTGACCCAC
Source organism: Segatella copri (assembly GCA_021622245.1). Taxonomy (GTDB): domain Bacteria; phylum Bacteroidota; class Bacteroidia; order Bacteroidales; family Bacteroidaceae; genus Prevotella; species Prevotella copri_J. Next base: position 1,639 of record JAJVTK010000002.1, read on the forward strand.
ACAACTTGAGTTATTTCTGGATTCTCCCTCCTCTGATGGGAATCCTGGTTCAGCCTATCGTGGGCACGTTGAGCGATAAGACGTGGTGCCGCTTCGGTCGCCGCATCCCTTATCTCTTTGTGGGTGCTACGATTGCCGTCCTGGTGATGTGCCTGCTGCCGAATGCCGGTTCGCTCGGACTGACCGTGAGCGGTGCGATGCTCTTCGGACTGATAGCGCTGATGTTCCTCGATACGAGTATCAACATGGCGATGCAGCCTTTCAAGATGCTGGTAGGCGATATGGTAAATGAAAAACAGAAGGCGAAGGCTTACTCTATCCAGAGTTTCCTCTGCAATGCCGGTTCTGTAGCCGGATATATCTTCCCATTCCTCTTTACCTTCCTCGGTATCAAGAATTATGCCGAGAAGGGAGTGGTTCCAGATTCTGTTATCTGGTCGTTCTATATCGGTGCGGCTATCCTGATTCTCTGTGTCATCTACACCACGATGAAGGTGAAGGAGTGGAATCCACAGCAGTATGCGGAATATAATGAAGCGAAGAGTGAAGAAGGGGGAGTGAAGAATGCTAATGCTGAGGCTTCTGAAGACAAGGCCGGTTGGATTACTTTGCTCCGCAAGGCGCCATCTACCTTCTGGAAGGTGGGACTGGTTCAGTTCTTCTGCTGGGCTGGTTTCCTTTATCTCTGGAATTATTCTACGGGAGCCATCGCTGAAACCGTATGGAATACTACCGACCCTGCTTCTGAAGCATTCCAGGAGGCAGGCAACTGGGTGGGCATTCTCTTTGCCGTACAGGCGGTAGGTAGTGTTATCTGGGCTGTCGTTCTCCCTCAGTTTAAGAATACGAAGGTGGCATACGCTGTCAGCTTGATTATTGGTGGCGTGGGCTTTGCTCTCATTCCATTCCTGCATGACCAGTACTTGCAGTTTATCCCATTCCTGATGATTGGTGCCGGTTGGGCTGCCATGCTGGCGATGCCTTTCACCTTTGTTACCAATGCTTTGCAGGGATATGGTCACATGGGTGCTTATCTCGGTCTGTTTAACGGAACCATCTGTATCCCTCAGATTGTGGCTGCCATCTGCGGTGGAACTGTCCTGAGTCTGGTGGGTTCTCATCAGAGCGATATGATGATTGTGGCAGGTATTCTGCTGATTGCAGGTGCACTGTCTGTAAGCATCATCAAGGATAAGAAATAGGTGTAAGTAACAGAGTGAACGATTAATTGCTTGTTTCTACGGAGTGGAAAATGTGCAAACGTTTGCAAGGTTTGTGTGAGAAAAAAATGCAAATTTCTGATACGTTTTTCATACGTTTTTCTTACCTTTGTAGCAGCAAATATAAATTATAACATTTTCAAGAGCCTTTAAGAGTCTTATGACAGTACAGTTTAATATTGAGTATAAAGCAATGTTCGGCGAACAGATCGTCGTAAACATTCAGACGGAGGAAGGTGAACTGAAACTTCCTCTCGAGACAACAGATGGTGAAAGATGGGCATGCGACTGGGGTGTTGAATCACCAGAGAAATCGTATACCTATTATTATAGTGTAGAACGTGAAGGAAGAGCAGTCAAGACCGAATGGCTTATGATTAAGCATCAGCTCGATGTAAATGCCAAGAAGGCTGCGGTTTATACCCTTTACGATCATTGGAAGGCTATGCCTGAGGATGCTTTCCTCTACAGCAGCGCCTTTACCGATTGCATCAATCATCAGGCTCCACAGGAGATGAAGCCGGAAACGGGCAGCAAGATTGTGCGTCTGATAGTCCGTGCTCCTCAGCTTCGTGATGGTGAGCGTCTGGGTGTATTGGGTGCAGATAAAGCTTTGGGTGCTTGGGATGTGCAGAAGATTCTTCCGATGACTCAGCATACCTATAATGAATGGGTGGCTGATATTGATGCGGCTCATCTTGAGGGCAGTCATCTGGAGTTTAAGTTCGTGGCTTTCCGTAATGCGAAGAACGAGCTTCTCTGGGAAACCAGCATGAACAGAACCGTGGATTTGCCGGAGATGAAGGCAGGTGAGTTGGTATCTTATGAACTCGACCAGGCTTTCTTCGCTCTGTATAACCGCAAACTTGCCGGAACGCTGGTGCCAGTGTTCTCATTGCGTACCCGTAAGAGTGCCGGTATCGGTGATTTCGGTGACCTGAAGACCATGATAGATTTTGTGGCTTCTACCGGTCAGAAGGTGCTCCAGCTCCTTCCTATCAATGATACCACCATCACTCATACATGGACCGACAGTTATCCATATAGCTGCATCAGCGTCTTCGCCATTCATCCGCAGTATGCCAACCTTCATGCTCTTCCTGAGTTGAAGGATGCAAAGGCTCGTGCTGAGGCTGAGAAGACATGCGCAGAGTTGAACGCACTGGATAAGATAGACTACGAAAAGGTAAATGATTTCAAGATAAATTACTTGCGCCAAATCTTCAATCAGGAAGGTGAAAAGATGATGAAGACAGCCGAATACAAGGCTTTCTTCCAGGATACTAAACAGTGGTTGGTTCCTTACGCCCAGTATTCATACCTGCGTGATAAGAATGGTACGGCTGATTTCAACCAGTGGCCAGATCATCAGGTATGGGATGAGGCTGAACGCAAGGCACTTACCGCCCCTAAGACTGCAGCTTACAAGAACGTGGCGTTCTTCTATTTCGTACAGTTCGTACTGGACCGCCAGATGCAGGAGGCTCACGAGTATGCCAAGGCTAAGGGCGTTGTTTTGAAGGGTGATATTCCAATCGGTGTAAACCGCAATGGTTGCGATGTATGGATGGAACCTAAATACTTCAACCTCAATGGTCAGGCGGGTGCTCCACCTGATGACTTCTCTGCCAATGGTCAGAACTGGGGATTCCCTACCTATAACTGGTTTGAGATGCTGAAGGATGGCTGCCAGTGGTGGAACCGCCGTTTCCAGAACATGGCAAGATATTTTGATGCTTACCGCATCGACCACGTATTGGGCTTCTTCCGTATCTGGGAGATTCCGGTACATAGCGTACATGGATTGCTCGGACAGTTTGCACCGGCGCTCGCCATGAGCCGTGAAGAGATAGAAAGCTATGGTTTGCACTTCCAGGATGACCGTTTCACCCGTCCGTTCATTACCGATTGGGTATTGGACCGTGTGTTCCATGAGCGTGCCGGCGAGGTAAAGGAGAAGTATCTCGACCGTCTGGATGACGAGCGTTATCAGATGAAACCTGAGGTAGATACCCAGCGCAAGGTAGAGGCTCTCTTTGCTGATGCAACAGATGAGAAGGAACTTTGGCTGCGTGATGGCTTGTATGCCCTGATCAGCGATGTACTCTTCGTACGTGATCATACCAACCCTGGTGTTTTCCATCCACGTATCTCAGCTCAGCTTGACTTTATCTACGAGTCGCTCTATGATAATGACAAGGCTGCATTCAACCGCCTTTACAACGACTATTTCTATCGCCGCAACAACCAGTTCTGGTATCAGGAGGCGATGAAGAAGTTGCCTAAGCTGGTTCAGGCTACCCGTATGTTGGTTTGTGCAGAAGACCTCGGTATGGTGCCTGATTGTGTGCCATGGGTGATGGATGAACTGAAGATTTTGAGTCTGGAACTCCAGAGCATGCCAAAGGATCCATCGGTTAAGTTCGGACATCTGAGCCGTAATCCATACCGTTCTGTATGTACCATTTCCAGCCACGATATGCCTACTCTGCGCATGTGGTGGGATGAGAATATCCAGCGTACCCAGGAGTATTACAATACGATGCTCTACCGTCAGGGACCAGCACCTCATCCACTCCCAGGCTGGTTGGCTAGTGACATCATCAGCCGCCATCTCACCTCTCCATCCATGCTCTGCATATTGAGCATCCAGGACTGGCTGGCTACCGATGAGGCTCTCCGTCTGCCGGATGCCAATGCCGAGCGTATCAATATCCCGGCTAACCCTAAGCATTACTGGCGTTACCGCATGCACCTCAACATAGAGGATCTGGCTGCTGACAAGCGTTTCGTGCAGAATATCACAGAGATGATTTCGCAGTCTGGAAGAGTCTAACTAACATGATTATATATAGTGCAAACGTTTGCACACTCATTTGCAGAAAAATACCCTCCCAAAACGTGGAGGGTATTTTTGTTTTTTGTATCTTTGCACTATCTTAAGAATAAACAGATAATGATTGAGATAAACTAACGAAGATTCAAAAACAAGAATAAACAACAACTGAACAGTATGAAAAAACTGAATGTATTAGTGATGGGTCTCTTGCTTCCTATGTTGGCAGCAGCCCAGACCGTTAAATCACCTAACGGCAATGTCTCGGTAACTTTCTCTTTGACCGAAAAGGGACAGCCTACCTATGAGATGAGCTATAAGGGAAAGACTGTATGTAAGCCATCCCACTTAGGATTGGAGTTGGCGAAGGATAAGCATGCCTCTAAGGGTATGGAGGAAACCAGCCTGATGGATGGTTTTACTGAAACCGGCAGCAAGACATCGACTTTCGATGAAACCTGGAAGCCGGTATGGGGCGAGACCGCTACCATCCGCAACCATTACAACGAGATGGAGGTAAACCTGAACCAGGCTTCTTCTAAGCGCAACATCACCATCCGTTTCCGTGTATATGATTATGGTATGGGCTTGCGCTATGAGTTCCCACAACAGGAAAGTCTGAACTATTTCGTCATCCAGGAGGAGCATACTCAGTTTGCTATGGCAGGCGATCATACTGCCTATTGGATTCCTGGTGATTACGATACCCAGGAGTATGACTACAACATTACTCCATTGACAGGCATTCGCCCAATTATTGCGAAAAACCGTGAAGCTTACAAGAGCAATTCATCTACCACCGTCTTCTCTGATACTGGTGTTCAGACCTCTCTCCAGATGAAGACCCAGGATGGACTCTATATCAATATCCATGAGGCTGCCTGCCTGGATTATCCAACCATGCACCTCAACCTGGATGAGAAGACATTGACCTTCGAGTCTTGGTTGACTCCTGATGCCGTAGGCAGAAAGGGATTCATCCAGACTCCATTCAATACTCCTTGGCGTACCGTCCTCGTAAGCGATGATGCTCGTGATATGCTTTCATGCAAGTTGACATTGAATCTCAACGAGCCTTGCAAGATTAAGGATACATCCTGGATTCATCCTACCAAGTACTGCGGTGTATGGTGGAATATGATTGTAGGTACCAAGACCTGGAGCTATACCAACGACCTGCCATCTGTGCGTCTCGGCGTAACCGACTACAGCAAGTGCAAGCCTAACGGAACTCATGGTGCAACCAACGAGGAAGTGAAGCGCTACATCGACTTTGCAGCCAAGAACGGTTTGCAGGAAGTGCTGGTTGAAGGCTGGAACGAAGGTTGGGAAGATTGGTTCGGTCATCAGAAGCTCGATGTCTTCGACTTCGTAACTCCATATCCTGATTTCGATATCAAGATGCTCAACGACTACGCTCACTCTAAGGGTGTGAAACTGATGATGCATCACGAAACATCTTCTGCAGCTCTCAACTACGAGCGCCACCTGGAGGATGCCTTCAACCTGATGAACAAATATGGCTATGATGCCGTGAAGACCGGTTATGTAGGCGATATCATCCCAAGAGGCGAGTATCACTACAGCCAGTTGATGAACAATCACTACCAGCGTGTGGTTGAAACTGCAGCCAAGCATCATATCATGGTAAATGCCCACGAGGCAACCCGTCCTACAGGTATCTGCCGCACCTGGCCTAACCTGGTGGGTAACGAGAGTGCACGTGGTACAGAATATGAGGCATTTGGCGGTAACAAGTCTTATCATACCGTAATGTTGCCATTCACCCGTCTGCAGGGTGGTCCGATGGATTATACTCCTGGTATCTTTGAGACCAAGCTTTCTGAGTGGAGCAACAATAAGAGTTATGTTCATACCACCCTTTGTGGTCAGCTTTCGCTCTATCTCGTAATGTACAGTCCTTTGCAGATGGCTGCCGATCTTCCAGAGCATTATGAGAAGTACGACGATGCCTTCCAGTTCATCCGCGACGTAGCTTGCGACTGGGATGACTCCAAGTATCTGGAGGCAGAGCCAGCCAAGTATATCACCGTAGCCCGCAAGGCTAAGGGTACCGACAACTGGTTTGTAGGCGGTAAGACTGATGCAGCCCGCACAGCCGTAGTAAAACTCGACTTCCTGGATAAGGGCAAGAAGTATGCTTGCGCTATCTATCAGGACGGCAAGAATGCTGACTACGAGAAGAACCCTAAATCTTATCAGATCATCCACAAGACTGTGAAGAAGGGTGATGTTTTGAAGATTAATGAAGCACGTGGTGGTGGTTTCGCCATCTCATTGCTCGCTAAATAAGCCTATAATTTCCGTATTTCCGTCCAACTGTCCGGTTGGTCGGAAATACGCTAAAAATGAGCGTAGATAATTTGTCACAATTTTCTTCGCTCAGTTCGCTTTAATGTCCTGTATAACAATAACTTAACAATATGAATATCCAAAAACTAATAATTGCAGCATTGACAGCAACCGTTTTACCAACTTCATTGAATGCCCAGCAGACATTCAATGAGATGATGTATTCCAAGGAGAAAACCATGTTTATCCTGAATGCTCCAACAGCCCAAAAGTCTTCTGTAACCCTCCGTCTTTATAAGCAAGGTCAGGGAGGAAAGGCTTATAAAACGTTGAAAATGAAGAAGTTGGGTGATGAACGCTGGGAGGCTACAGTCAAGGGCGACCTCAAGGGAAAGTTCTATACCTTTGATATTGGCAAGGGTGAAACACCAGGTACATTTGCCAAAGCAGTAGGTGTGAACGGAAACCGTGGCGCCATTGTAGATTTGTATGATACCGATCCATCTGGATGGGATAAGGACGTGCGTCCTGCCCTGAAATCGCCAGCCGATCTCGTTGTCTACGAGCTTCACGTGCGTGATTTCTCCATTTCTCCTACATCCGGCTTGAAATATAAGGGCAAGTATCTCGCCCTCACCGAGCCTAAGGCCATCGAATATCTCAAGAATCTGGGCATCAACGCCATCCATTTCCAGCCTGTATTCGATTTCGCTTCTATAGATGAGACCCGACTCGACAAACCACAGTTCAACTGGGGTTATGATCCGAAGAACTATAATGTGCCGGAAGGCAGTTACGCTACCGACCCTTATTCTCCAGCAACCCGCATCAAGGAGTTCAAGGAGATGGTGATGGCGCTGCATAAGGCAGGCATTCGAGTGATTTTCGATGCCGTATATAACCATACTTTCGATATCAACGGCAGCAATTTCCAGCGTACCTATCCTGATTATTATTATCGCAAGACCAAGGATGGTAAGTATTCTGACGGTTCAGGCTGTGGCAACGAGACTGCTTCAGAGAAGCCTCTCATGCGCCAGTTTATGCTGGAGAGCGTGAAATACTGGATAGACGAATATCATATTGACGGTTTCCGTTTTGACCTGATGGGCGTTCATGACATCGAAACCATGCAGGCTATCCGTGAGATGGTAAACCGCATCGATCCTAGCATCTATATTTATGGTGAGGGATGGAGTGCAGGCAGCTGTGCTTATCCTACCGAAAAACTGGCGGTGAAGGCGAATACCCATCAGCTCAAGGGCATCGGTGCTTTCAGCGATGATATGCGCGATGCGCTCCGTGGTCCTTTCTCTGATGACCATCAGGGTGCGCTCCTGGCTGGTCTTACTGGTCAGGAGGAGAGTCTGAAGTTCGGTATCGTGGGTGGCATTGCTCATCCGCAGGTGGATATGAACAAGGTAAACTATGACAAGAAGCCTTGGACCAACAATCCTACTGAGCAGATCAGTTATGTAAGCTGCCACGACGATATGTGTCTGGTAGACCGTCTGAAGGCAAGCATCGCATCTCTTACCGACAAGAATATCCCAGAAGCAATACGTACTGCCGAGTTGCTCCGCATCGATAAGCTTGCGCAGACCTGCGTCTTCACTTCACAGGGTGTTCCTTTCATCCTTGCCGGCGAAGAGATGCTCCGCGACAAGAAGGGAGTACACAATAGCTATAATTCTCCTGACAGCATCAACCAGTTTACCTGGACCAATCTGCAGAAGTATCCGCAGGCGTTTGCTTATTACAAGAGTCTGATCCAGCTCCGCAAGAACCATCCTGCCTTCCGTCTTTCAACAGGCGATAAGGTGCGTCAGCATCTGGAGTTTCTGCCTAGTCAGGATGTCAATGGCAACAAGCAGACTTGCCTCGTAGGTTTCCAGCTCAAAAATCTGGAGGGCATTGATGCGTGGAAGAACATCATCGTAATCTATAACTTCAATAAGGAGGCAAAGAAGATGCAGATTCCTGAGGGTAGCTATACTGTGGCTTGCTGCAACGGTGTGATCAATGAGGATGGCTTAGGCTTTGTTTCGGGAAAGGAAACTGAGGTTGCCCCTCAGTCAGCCCTAATACTTTATCAGAAATAGTTTATATATATAATAAGGTGTAATATGAAAAAGATAATAGCTTCATTAGTGCTTATGGGTAGCGCAATAAGTATGAACGCGGCAGTTAACGTAAGCCGCATTGAACCTACCGACTGGTATGTGGGCATGAAAGATGCTTCACTCCAGCTGATGGTGTATGGCAAGGATATCAAGAATGCCGATGTAACGGTAAACTATCCGGGTGTGAAGGTAGACAGCATCGCCCGCCTTGATTCTCCTAATTATCTCCTGGTTTATCTTAACCTCGATGGAGCAAAGGCTGGTGAGATGACCCTCAACTTCAAGCAGGGAAAACAGTCGAAAAAGGTAAAGTATGTGTTGAAGAATCGTGAGATGGCGGGCGACAAGCGCATCGGTTTCTCTAATGAGGATGTGCTCTATATGCTGATGCCAGACCGTTTTGCCAATGGCAATCTGAAGAATGATGCCTTTAAGACGATGCGTGATAAGACCTGCAACCGTGCAGAACCTAGTCTGCGACATGGTGGCGACCTGGAGGGAATCCGCCAGCACTTGGATTATTTTAACCAGTTGGGTGTAACTGCTCTGTGGTTTACCCCGGTTTTGGAGAACGACAGTCCAAGTAACGGCAAGAACAGCAGTTATCATGGTTATGCTACCACCAATTACTATCGTGTAGACCCACGTTTCGGAACCAATGCCGATTATAAGCAGCTGATAGATGAGGCTCACAAGAAAGGTTTGAAGATTGTGATGGATATGATTTTCAACCATTGTGGCTTCGAACATCCTTGGGTTGCCGATATGCCTTCAAAGGACTGGTTTAATAAACCAGAATGGCTGGCTCCTGAAAATCAGACTGCCGAGCATCAGAAGAACATCGGTACGGTGGATGGTGCTGCCAAGGTGAACGATAAGTATCTGCAGACCAGTTATAAGCTGACTCCGGTACTTGACCCATACGCCAGCAAGGTTGATCTCACAGAAACCGTAGACGGCTGGTTTGTTCCAACTATGCCTGACCTCAACCAGCGCAACCCACACGTTATCAAGTATCTGATTCAGAACAGCGAGTGGTGGATAGAGAGTGCAGGTATCGACGGCATCCGTATGGATACCTATCCTTATGCCGACCGCGATGCAATGGCACACTGGATGAAGGTGCTGGGCGAGGAGTATCCTCACTTCAATACCGTAGGCGAGACTTGGGTAACCGAACCTGCCTATACTGCAGCCTGGCAGAAGGACAGCAAACTTTCTGAGAAGAACAGCTATCTGCCAACCGTTATGGATTTCGCCTTCTTCGACCGCATCAACAGTGCAAAGAAAGAAGAGACCGATGACTGGTGGAACGGCATGAACCGTCTCTACAACGTGTTCTGCTACGACTATCTCTATCCTAATCCAAAGAGCGTAATGGCATTCATCGAGAATCATGATACCGACCGCTTCCTGGGTGAAGGCAAGGATACCCTGGCTTTGAAGCAGGCGCTGTCATTGCTTCTTACCATCAATCGCACTCCTCAGCTCTATTATGGTACAGAGGTGCTGATGAATGGTACCAAGAGTGTAACCGATGGCAATGTACGCAAGGACTTCCCTGGCGGTTGGGCTGGTGATAAGCACAATGCCTTTACTGCAGAGGGCAGAACTCAGGCAGAGAACCAGATGTTCAACTGGCTCAGCAACCTGTTGCACTGGCGTCAGGGCAATGAAGTGATTACTAAGGGCAAGCAGACCCAGTTCTGTCCTCAGAAGGGTGTTTACGTAATTGCCCGCCAGTATAAGGGTAAGAATGTGATGACGGTTATTAACGGCAAGAACGAGGCAAACGAACTGAATGTTTCCCGTTATGCAGAGATTATCGGTTCTCATGACAAGGCTACGGATGTTACAAACGGTCGCACCGTTCTTATCAACAAGAACGTAAAACTCCGTCCTCGCCAGAGCATGATTCTTGAGTTCTAAAGACTTAGTATCAGTCACTTGATACTTTCATATCTCAGCAGGCTAACGCAGTTATCTGTGTTAGCCTGCTTTTTTTCATAAAAATATTCTTTCGTTTCAATTATTCTTTGTAAATTTGCAGCAGAGTTAACGAAATAGCTTTAGAATGATAGAAGAATTAGGCAAATGGCTGTTAGATATAGCAAAATATATTGTTACAGCTTATGTTTTAGTGAGAATGTTTGGTAATGATGATGGTTCGATTTGGACTTTAATAGGAGCAGTCTTTTTTGCAGCTCTTACGTTTGGGACAGGGTTATATCTTATCAGACGAAGTGAAAATAAAAAATAAGAAAGGTAAATAATATGGATTACGGATTATTAGGAATGTACTTGTTCCTTTCAGTTATAGCTATAGGCTCATTGGTTTATGTGAAGATAGAGGATCACAAAGAACAAAAAAAACAATAGCTATGAATTGGAATCTTTTTAGTATGTATATCGCTCTTGCTTTGTTAGGAGTTGGTATGGTCATCTATGCAAAAATAGAAGACAGGAAGAAAGGAAAATAATGATTAGAAGATACATTCTAACCTTTATAGCAGCATTGATCGTTACCTTGAGCAGTTGGGCGCAAGGTGGGCTGCCTAGTCGCTATAATGTAAGCTATCTCAATATGGCTGCAGGTATGCCGAATAATTTTGCTGATGATATCTTTCAGGATTCCTACGGCTTCGTATGGATTAGTACGCATGGTGGTGGACTGGTGCGCTACGATGGTTTCAATTTCATGAACTTCGGTTTGGGGTCTGTAGGAATCAGTCTGCGAAGCAACAGTTGCCGTAATGTCTGCGAAGATCCGTTCAAGCGCCTTTGGGTGGCTTTCGAGGAAGGTCCGCAGGTGCTCGACCTCAAAACGATGCAGCCTGCTGTTCCACCTTGTGAGAACAGCCAGGTAGAGGCACAACTCAACAAAGTATTCAAGAACCTTTGCACCCGAATATATTGTGATGCAAAGGGCAATATATGGATGCTGTCTGTCAATCAGCTTACCCGTTTCGGCTTTAACGAAAAGGGCGAGGTGAACAGCGTCTTGTCCACATCCTATCCTTATAATGCTCCCGACCTCGGAATCTGTGATGTCTATCGCAGAGGAACGGTTGTATTATGCAACAATGGAGTGGTGAGCGAGTTCTCAGTGAAGAACAATCAGCTCGTGGCAAAGAACATCTCATCCCTGTTCCCTCCGCTCGAAGGTCGGTATGGGGGGGCGCTTATTTATTATCATGGTAAGATATGGATGGGTACGAATCGCGGATTGTTTAATAGTGGTAAGCAGGAATTCCATTGCTCTGCTACCGACCATTCGCTCCAGCACGAAGTAGTGACGAGCCTTGCCGTTTCTCCAGATGACAAACTTCTGGTAGGAACGCTCTGTGGCGTAGATATCTTCAATGATAAGACCGGAGAGATAGAACATTGGAATACTGCTACGGCTGTGAATCCGCTGAGCAGCAACTTTATCAACAGTCTTTTCTCAAAGAACGGACAGATATGGGTAGGCTCTGAGACGGGTGGTGTTACCAAGCTGGCTCCACGTCAGCTGAATTTGGAATTCTACCGTCACGACCCCGCCAACCCTGGCAGTATCTCTCCTAATGCTGTCAATGCCATGTATGCGGCAGCCGACGGAACCCTGTGGGTAGGAACCGTAGAGGGAGGTCTCAATGCCTTGACTCCAGGCAGCATGAACTTTGTTCATTATACGGTGGCAAATTCCGGTTTGCCGCATAATACAGTCTCGGTCCTTGCTGCTGATAACCGCAATCAGCTCTGGATTGGTACCTGGGGAAGGGGCTTTGCTGTGATGAATCTCAGTCAGCCGGGCAAAATCATTCCTCTGATGGTTGATGCAAAGCATCAGCATTTACTCAACTTTGCCGGTGCTTTGGCTTATGATCCTATCAATGATGGTATGTGGCTCGGAACCAATGACGGCCTCTTCTTCTATGATATGAAGCGCCGTCAACTCATCGAACCTTTCAAGGGATGCCTGAATGTGCGCGGCTGCATCGGTTCTCTGATAACCCGAAAGGGCAAACTCCTGATGGGGTGCGTGCGTGGAATGGTAGAGGTCGACCTCAAGTCGCGTCCTCATGGCAAGGGCGATTTCGCTGTGACGTATCATCAGTATAAACTCGACAATCCGAAGAGTGGAGTCTTCGATAAGATATTGTCTTTCTGCCAGGCTAAGGATGGAAAGATATGGATGGGCAGTAACGGCTACGGTCTGTATTGCTATACCAGCGATAAAAACGGAAAGACTCAAGTGAAGTCGTATACCACCAATAACGGACTTGCCAACAATATCGTGAAGGGTATTGTAGAGGATAACCAGGGTATGTTGTGGATAGCTACCGATAACGGACTCTCTATCTTCAATCCGAAGACCGAGGCATTCTGCAGTTTCTCCCGTGAAGACGGTCTGATCAGTTCGCAGTTCTATTTCAATGGAGCCATCCGCAATGCCAAGGGCGAGATATTCCTGGGCACCGATGTGGGTATGATGGCAGTGAAGGGCATAAACCGTTCTGTGCATCAGACGGGTAAGTTGTGCTTTACCGAACTTCTGGTAGATAACCAGCCTGTCTTTGCCGGCAGCGATTATCTGGAAGAAGACATTTCTATTGCCAGAAAGTTGCGTATTCATGAGAGTGATAAGTCGTTCACCCTCTTTTTCTCAGCGCTCAATTATGGCTGCGAGACACAGGGCGTGTACCTTTATCGCATGAAGGGATACGAGAATGAGTGGGTTCAACTCAAGGCTGGTCAGCATAGTGTGCGTTATTCCACTCTGCCAGCTGGAGACTATAAGTTTGAGGTGAAATATATCCCATCTATTAATTCCGACAAGGAGCAGGTGATTTCTGTAGAAGTTCAGATTACTCCTTATTTCTGGAAGAGCTGGTGGTTTGTTACCCTTATTATAATAGGTATCATCGCCTTGCTCCAATATGCTTATGTGCGCCGTCTCAACAAGATGCGTGAAGAGGAAGTAGAGGCTCTGTACCGTCCTATCGAGGCTGCGATGAAGGAAAGTGATGAACCTGAAAAGCTGCAGAGTCGCATCCAGATGATTCTGCAGAACCAGAAGCGTTATCAGGACAGTCAGAAAAAGAGCATTGAGGCTGATAGGAAGATGGTAGAGGAGACTATGCGTCCATTCATGGAAGAAGTGATGGATGTGATGGAGAAGAATTACGATAATTCGGAGTTTGGTGTACAGGAGCTGGCAGATGCCTTGGGTATATCCCGCAGTGTACTGAGCAAGAATCTCTCCAAGGAGACAGGCTTGCCAACAGCCCAGTTTATCCGCAACTACCGTCTCGACATCTCGCGCAAGATGATGGCTGATAAAACTTCCAACCGAAATATTACGGAGATAGCCTACCGTGTAGGCTTCAACGATCCGAAGTATTTCACCCGTTGCTTCACCAAGCAGTTTGGCATCTCGCCGACTGCATATAAGGATCAGTTGGATTCTCAGGGTTCAGATATGGCATAGTTCTCCTTGGATTCTTCGGAGAAATAATGTTCCTGGATGTGATAATTTGTTAAGCAAATAAAATAAAACCGAGGGGTTACTTGATATAAGTCAAGTAACCCCTTGTTTTGTGTGTGTGGGTACACAACTGGTGGATAAGCACGTAATATCCTTAAAAATCTACTGTTTATGCGTTTTGTCCACCTATAAAACCCATTTGTCCACCCTATATAATCCGATTAATTGTACTTTTGCCACTGAAAAAGGATTTAAGATTTTTAAATAACCTATTTGAATAGTAAACAAACAACCTAAAGGCGTTAAGTTATGAAGTTAAGAAAAACTTTACTTTCGTTTGCTTGTGCTATCATGGTGGCATTAAGTTTCACTGCTTGTGGTGATGACTGGGGCCGACAGGACGATCCTGCTGGCGGACAGATTTACCCATCTAAGTCAACAGTGGCAACTTATGACTTTGAGTATTCAGAAGAGAAACCTGAGTATTCAGACATGATAAGTCACGATGAGTCATGTGAGGTGACCAATGATGAGACCCTCGCAAGTAATGTATTGCACATCAATGGTAAGGGTGGTGCCAAGATTGCCAATCCTTTCAATGGTGTGAAGTTGCAAAATGGTGCTGCCATCACTTTCGCTGTAAAGATTGATGCAGCCGTAGCTGAGGACGGAACAGTCGCAGATGTTGACTTGACCCGACCTCTTATCTCATTTGGTTCAGATGAGAAGGATGCTGCTGGTAATGATATCAGTGCTCACTTCTATATTACTGCCAATGGTCAGGTGGTTTACAACAAGCCTACCCAGTTGCAGAGTTTGAACCTGAATGAGAATGATCCTGCTTCTGTGAAGACAGGTATTCTCTCTCCTAATGAGTGGCATTTCGTAGCCCTTCAGCTTTCTACTGAAGGTTACCAGCTCTACGTAGATGGTAAGAAGAGCCTTTCCGGTTATCAGACATCATCAAGTGCTACCTCTTTCCAGTACAAGACCTTGGTTGATTCCATCAACTCTTTACCTTATATATATATAGGTGGAGACAGCAAGTTGACAGCCGAAGAGACCAACACCGTATCTATCGACAATGTTACCCTGATCCGTAACATGATGGAAGAGAAAGACTGGAACAAGACCATTGGAGGTAATGGTGGTGGTGATGAAACATTCAAGCTTGTTGATTATGTTAATGGCGAGTCTCCTACTACCGAAATCGGTACTTCTGATTGCTCTGCAGATTGGTGGACAAGCTTCTCAGACTACTATCGTGTTCCTGCTGGTGCTACTCTCCACTTGAAATTTGAAAATCATACCTCAGGTGCAGGCAACTGGAATAACTGGAATCTCTGTGTCGCTACTGATGATGCTCGTAACGTCGGCAATTATGCCGAGCACTTTGTAATGCGTAGTGACCTCTTTGGTTGGGGTGGTAATGCTTCTACTTACAATGCAGCTAATATCTCTAATGAAGGTTATGGTGATTGGGAGCAGTTCAAGGCAGATATGGAAGGTGCACAAGTAGATATTACTCTTGAACGTAAGGGTGATGAAATCTATATGACTGCAGTTGCTACGGCAAAGAATGGTAACGTTTATAAGGAAATGTATCATCAGACAATCGGTCAGGATGTGATTCGGGTATTCTTGATTGCAGATCATTCTTATCTCAAGTTGGATGCCAGTGGTTGCACAGTATCTGAACCAGCTAAGGTAGAAACGACAGAAATTGGTACTTCTGATTGCTCAGCTGATTGGTGGACAAGCTTCTCTGACTATTTCCAGATTCCTGCAGGTAAAACTTTGAACCTTGCATTCGAAAATCATACTTCGGGTGCTGGCAACTGGAATAACTGGAACCTCTGTGTTGCTACAGACGATGATCGTAACGTTGGCAATTATGCCGAGCACTTTGTAATGCGTAGTGACCTCTTTGGTTGGGGTGGTGCTGCTTCTACTTACAATGCTGCCAATATTACCAATGAAGGTTATGGCGATTGGGAACAGTTCAAGGCAGACATGGAAGGTGCCAAGGTGAACATTCAGTTGCAGCGTAAGGGTGATGAAATCTATATGACTGCAGTTGCTACAGCTAAGAATGGTACAGTCTATAAGGAAATGTATCA
Source organism: Segatella copri (assembly GCA_021622245.1). Taxonomy (GTDB): domain Bacteria; phylum Bacteroidota; class Bacteroidia; order Bacteroidales; family Bacteroidaceae; genus Prevotella; species Prevotella copri_J. The sequence goes on from JAJVTK010000002.1 coordinate 17,721, forward strand.
TCAGACCATCGGAACAGATATGGTTCGTGCATTTTTGATTGCAGACCATTCTTATCTCAAGCTGGATGCTAACAATTGCTACCTGGCTTCTCCTGTTTACGAATAGGTAAAGCTTAAAAAATAACATTAATAGAATAAACAATGAACAATAACATATTGCATAAGTTATTCTTGACCCTGACACTGGTGCTCCTTACTTTAGGAGCATCAGCACAGGTTACCGTATCTGGTAATGTGTCAGATGAATCGGGTGAGCCTATCATCGGTGCTACTGTTATGGAAGCATTGACAACCAATGGTGTTGTTACTGATTTCGACGGTAACTTCAAGATTCAGGTGAAGAACGAGAACGCTACTTTGAAAATCTCTTATATCGGTATGGTTGCTCAGAACATCCGTGTAGGCAATCAGCGTAATATCAAGGTGGTTCTCAAGGACGAAAGTCAGAAAATCAATGAGGTCGTAGTCGTTGGTTACGGTCATCAGAAGAAGGAGAGTGTCGTAGGTGCTATCTCTCAGGTTAGTTCAGATGACCTCTTGAATACTCCTACAGCCAACGTTACACAGGCTATTGCCGGTAAGATTCCTGGTGTCGTAACAACCCAGGTATCTGGTGCTCCTGGTGCCGATGACGCTACCATCAACATCCGTGGTCGTGCTACCTTCGCTGGCGATGGTGCTCCATTGGTAATGGTAGATGGTGTAGAACGTGCTTTCTCTCAGGTAGCTCCTGATGATATCGAGAGTATCTCTGTATTGAAGGACGCTTCTGCTACAGCCGTTTATGGTGTGCGTGGTGCGAATGGTGTCATCCTCGTTACTACCAAGCGTGGTAAGGATATGAAGCCAGAGGTCAGCCTGACCAGCAACTTCATGTGGGGTACTCCAACCCGTAAGCCTCACTACTTGAACTCTTACGACTCAGTTACTCTTTTGGAGGAGGCTCTGAAGAACGATGGTCTTCCATCACAGTATTCGGCTTCTGACATCGAGATGTACCGCAAGAGCTGTGCCGGCGAATTGACAGGTGCTGATGCGCTTCTCTATCCTAATGTAGACTGGTATGATGAGGTGCTCAACAACTGGGCTCCATCTCAGCGCTATAATGTAAGTGTACGTGGTGGTACGAAGCGTATGCGTTACTATGTATCTGGTGAAATCTACAACCAGGGTTCTCTGATCAAGAACCTCAGCCAGGATACCTACGGTAACTCTTCAAGCCCAGGCTACAACCGTTACGCTTTCCGTGCCAACATGGACTTTTTCCTCTCTAAGGATTTGACATTCAGCGTAAACTTCGGTACACGTTTCGAGAACCGTCATGGTTCTAACACCAACGAGAGTTCTACCAACTATGATATCTTCGCACGTATCAACCATACTCCAGGTTGGATCTTCCCAGTATCTTATGAGGTACAGAATGGTGAGACAACCAAGACACTCTATGGTGGTACAGCCGTATATCAGGACAACGTAGTGGCTGCCCTTGCCAAGGGTGGATACTATCGCGGAACCAATACCATCAATGAGACCAACTTCATCGCAGACTACAAGATGGACTGGTTGACTCCTGGTCTTTCTGCCCGCGGTATGGTTTCATTCGACTATGATTCTTATTATAAGAAGACATTCGGTGCAGCTTTTGCAACCTATGAATTGAACGACCGCAACAACTTTACAAGTGCAGATGCTTATACCAAATATAATGTAGATGGCGATCTGGCTTACTCTAAGGGCTCTTCTACTACTTATAAGCTCTATATGGAGGGTCAGATCAACTACGCCCGCAAGTTTGGTAAGCACGATGTTACCGGTATGGTACTTTACAACCAGAATGACTACCGTTACAACTCAGACCTGGCCAAGCGCTATCAGGGTCTCGTAGGTCGTGTAACTTACGGTTATGATGACAAGTATTTGGCTGAGGTTAACGTTGGTTACAACGGATCAGAGAACTTCCTCAAGGGCAAACGCTTCGGTTTCTTCCCAGCATTCTCACTCGGTTGGCGTGTAACTCAGGAAGAGTTTATGAAGCCAACAGAAAACTGGTTGAACAACCTGAAGATCCGTGCATCTTACGGTGAGGTTGGTAACGACGTATATACCGTAGGTGGTGTGGCTCAGCGCTTCCTCTATGAGGAGAAGTGGAACCAGATTTCCAACGATTACTACTTCGGTAATACTGGTAAAACCGGTATTTTCGAGAGCCAGTATCCTAACTATGGTGTAACATGGGAGCGTGCCAAGAAGTTCAACGTAGGTCTTGAGTTCGGCTTGTTCAACGGTATGCTGACTGGTAACTTCGACTACTTCGTTGAGAACCGTAACGATATCCTGACCGAGTACTTGAGCCGTCCACAGTGGGTAGGTGTAACCATGGCAGCCGGAAACCTCGGTAAGACCCAGAACAAGGGTTACGAGTTGGAACTTCATCACTTCAATCACATCGGTAAGGACTTCACCTATAATATCGGTGCAACCTTCTCTCATGCAGCCAACAAGATCAAGAATATGGATGAGCCTGCTTACAAGACCGCTTACCGCAAGCGCGAAGGTCACCCAATCAACCAGTACTTCGGTCTGGTATGCGAGGGCTTCGTAACACAGGCCGACTTGGATAATCCTAACTTCCCTGTATCAACCTACGGAAACGTAAAGGTTGGTGACCTGAAGTACAAGGATATGAATAACGATGGCTTCATCGATGACCGTGATGAGACATTCATCGGCTACAGCGATATTCCAGAGAACACATACGCTCTGACACTCGGCGCCAACTATAAGGGCATCGGTTTCGAAGTAATGTTCCAGGGTGTAGACCATGTATCCCGTTACTATGACAGCGATGCGATGTTCGCCTTCCAGAACAACGGTAAGGTAAAGGATATCCACCTGAACCGCTGGAACCCTGCAAAGAGCGAGGCAGAAAACTTGGCAACAGCAGAATATCCATTGCTCCATTACGGAAGCAACGGTGACCACAACCAGCGCCAGAACTCATTCTTCCTGAAGAACGGTTCATTCGTCCGTCTGAAGAACATCGAGTTGAGCTATACATTCCCTAAGGAGTTGATCAAGCATATCGGTATGAGCAATGCCCGCTTCTACATCAATGCCAACAACCTCTTTACATGGGATCATCTCGACGACTTGGTTGACCCAGAGAGCAACGGCTCAAACCGTTACCCACTCTTGAAGACCGTCAACGTAGGTTTCAATGTCGTATTCTAATTCAAGAACATTCAAAAAGAATCGAAAATGAAGAAATATAGTATATTTGCTTTGGTGCTCGTTATGGGAGCAATGACGCTCACCTCTTGCGAAGACGCCTTCGGCAATTTCCTCGACAAGCAGCCAAGCAATGAGTTGACAAAAGCTGAGGTGTTGGGTAACTTCACTCTGTTGGAAGAGAACCACAACGATACTTACAACTTTCTGCTTCACGGTGCCAACCGTGTGAACAACTCATGGATGGATGCAGCTACCGACCTGGCTGAGTCAAGTATCGGTACATCAGGTACACGTACCACATTCAATATCGGTAACTATTATGGTGGTGGCGGTGCAGCAGAGCTGACTTCTCCTTGGGAGAGCCGCTATCGTGGTATCCGCAAGTGCAATATCACCATCAACACATTGGAGCAGGACACAGAGAACAAGCTTCGCCCTGCAGATATTGACGTAGAACTTTACAATTCACGTAAGGCAAACTATATTGCAGAGGCCCGTTTCCTCCGTGCCTATTTCTACTGGGAACTGTTCCTCCGCTATGGTCCGGTGCCATTGGTAACAACCGAGCTCGATCCTAACGGTGACCTGATGACAGGTTATACAGAGCGCCCAGACCTCAAGACCTTCATGGATTATCTCTTCAAGGAGGTGAAGGAATGCGAGAGCAGTTTGAAGACTTACGCAGAGACCAGCGATGCTACCTATGCAGGAGAGGTGAACCAGCCTACAGCACGTGCCCTCTATGTTCGCATGATGCTCTACATGGCAAGTCCACGCTACTCAGCACAGAGCGGTGTTACCTGGCAGCAGGCAGCAGACGCAGCTGCGGGCTTCATCGCTGACTATGGTGAGAATTATAGATTGGAAGACCGTACCAACGGTGGTGTAGCAGCCTACAACAATGCCTGGTTGCTCAACACTTATACCGACAAGAACCCTGAGGTTATCTTCTTCCGCAACGATGTAGCCATCGGTTGGAGCGGTATTTCTACCGATACTCCTGTAGGTGAAGGTGGACAGGGTGGTCTTTGCCCAAGCCAGAACCTCGTAGATATGTATGATATGGAAGATGGTTCAGCTCCTTTCAAGCAGTATGATGCAACAGGTGCTCCGGTTTATGTAAACGGCAAGCCTGTCATCAACGAAGAGAGCGGTTATACAGAGCAGAAGATGTGGAAGAACCGTGATCCACGCCTCGCAGCTACCATTCTTTACAATGGTTGTGAGTGGGGTCAGGCTACCAGCACCAAGACCAATGTCATTGATGTGGTTTATGGTCATCGCGATAATCCTATCGGTAACCAGAATGCTACTCCAACAGGTTACTATGTACGCAAGTATATTCCTGAGACCATCCTGAGCAGCAACCACAGCGGTACAGCCAAGCGCCTCTGGAAGATCTTTACCTATAGCGAACTGCTTCTGAACTATGCTGAGGCATTGAACGAGGCTGACTATGCAGGCAACAAGACACAGGTTTGCAACCTGCTCGACCAGATTCGTCATCGTGGTGGTATCATCGGTAATGTTGCCGATCGTGCAGACTTGAATTCTCAGTCAGCTATGCGCAACTTCATCCACAAGGAGCGTACCATCGAACTCGCTTTCGAGGAGCACCGCTGGTGGGATGTACGTCGCTGGAATGTAGCAGGCGATGCACTCGGCCGTGATATCTATGGTGTAGATGTGGCAGCAGATGGCACTATTACCCGTAAGGTAGCCCAGCAGCGCAAGTGGCAAGACAAGTTCTACCTCTATCCAATCCCAGAGGCTGAGGTTTGGAAGATTGGTCAGAACTTCCAGAACGATGGTTGGAAAGAATAACTCTTTTAATGATAGAATCGTATGAATAATATTCAGAATATATATAATAAGGTATCTTCATCAAGCAAAGTCTTGATGCTGAGTGCACTTCTCTGTGCTTCAAGCTCTGTTTTGGCACAGGAGCAGGTGCTCAAAGGCCGAATCGTCAACAGCCAGGGTGAACCAATCCCTGGAGCTGTTGTCAACGTGGCAGAGGAAAGCCGCATTGCCCTGACCGATAAGGATGGTTACTTTACATTGAAGAAGGTAACTCCTAGCGATGAAATCTGCGTAAGTAGCGTAGGTTACAAGAATGCGCAGGAGAAGGTTACCACTTTTGACGGCACATACGTCATCAAGATGGAAGATGATGCAGACGAGTATGAGCATCTCGCTCCTGTTCCTTTCGGCGAGCAGAAAAAGAAAATCTTGACTGATTCCCGTTCGGTTGTTTCAGGCGAGGAATTGCAGAAGCATCCTGTTACTATTCTTCAGAATGCCTTCACCTCAACACTGAATGGTGTGCAGACCTACGAGTGGTCTTCTGAGCCAGGATGGTCGGAGAGCTTCCTCTTTATCCGTGGTATCCGTACCACCAACCAGAGTGCCCGTTCTCCACTGGTTATCGTGGACAACGTAGAGCGTGACCTCTCCTTCCTCGATGCTTATCCTATCGAGAGCATCACCGTATTGAAGGATGCTGCCGCTTCTTCTATCTATGGTATGCGTGGTGCCAATGGTGTAATTATGGTAACCACCAAGCGTGGTAATGCCGGTAAGACCAAGATTGACTTCACACAGGAGGTTGGTTTCCAGACCCTCGCCAACAAGATGGAGGTTCAGAACTCTTACAACATGGCGCTGACCCGTAATCAGGTGCGCTACCTGAGCGGTATGGATCCTATGTACACCCAGGAACAGCTCGACAACTATAAGTTCGTATGCGATGGTGGCCAGTTCGCCGATGATGATATCCGCAAGTACCAGTACTTCAATACATCTTGGGCAGACCAGTTGTATCGTGACGCAGCACCACAGTACCGCACCAACCTGCAGATTAGTGGCGGTAACCAGCGTGCCCGCTACTATGTAAGCTTCTCTTACCTGCGCCAGGAGGGTATGTGGAATACCGAGGGTACTGAAATGAATGATGGTTACAGCACTCAGCACGTACTGAACCGCTGGAACCTCCGTTCTAACATCGATATCGATGTATCCAAGTATCTGAACGTATCTCTCGACTTGGGTGGACGTATTGATAACATCTCTCAGCCTACTGAGGGCGTGTTCAACCTCGTTACCTTCGGTGTAATCGAGGCAAACCCTATGGCTCCTACCCATAACCCTGACGGAAGTATCTATTCTTCATCTACAGCAAACAACCCGGTACGTTACCTGGGTGGTTCCGGTTTGGAGAAGAACCGTCGCCGTAACTTGTATTCTACCTTGAATGCCAAGTACGATTTAAGTCCTGTATTGAAGGGCTTAGGTTTGTTCGGTACAGTCAGCTTCGATGCATACGAGACTTTCGAGTCAACACAGACTGCTCAGATGGATTCATGGAACTACGACTATGATACTCCTGGTATTACAGATGTCAGCCAGTTCAAGTATACCAAATATACAACCAAGGCAGCTTTGAGCAACCCATCAGCTAATCAGCGTGGTTACTACTACAACCTGAATTTGTTTGGTGGTGTAAGTTACAAGAACAGTTTCGGTAAGCACAATGTAGATGCCCGTGCCTTTGCCCGTTACTACCGTAATGAGGAAGCAGGTTCAGATTACTCTACCCAGCAGAGTGCATCTTCAAACCGATATCTGGCATACAACTTCCAGGGAACATACGACTATGCCAACAAGTATATCGCCTCAGTCAACCTCTCTCGTATGGGATGTGATAACTTCTCACCAGACGACCGTTGGGGAACCTTCTGGGGGGCATCAGCAGGATGGGTACTCTCTGAGGAATCCTGGATGAAGAAACTTGGCTTTGTCAATCTTCTCAAGCTCCGTGCTTCTTATGGTGAAGCTGGTCAGTCTTCTACTGGTGCAGGCCGTTACCCATATCAGAGTATCTATGGTTCAGCTACCGGTTACGGTTTCGGTTATAACGGAACTCTTGTGAATGGCTATGCTGAGAGCAAGACCGGTAATGCCAACAGTAAGTGGGAAATCTCCAAGATGGTAAACCTCGGTGTTGACTGGAACCTCTGGAACAGCAAACTCTATGGTAGCTTCGATGTCTTCAAGGAGTGGCGTTCTAACATCCTGGTATCCCGTTCAACCGTGCCAGAAACCATACTTGGTGTGCCTGTAGCACAGGATTCATATGGTAAGGTTGAAAGCCGCGGTTACGAACTCGTTCTCGGACATCGTGGCAATATCGGCAAGGACTTCAAATACTTCATCGAGGGGCAGCTTACCTTCAACACCAACAAGGTTACCGATATCGATGAAACTGCACCAGATGTAGAGTGGCAGCGCAAGGCAGGTCATAGAATCTATGACAACACTTCGGTAGCCGAACTCTATGAGCAGGCTCAGACAGGTACCAACCGTGTGGGTGGATGGAACATCTATAAGTTCGACCAGTGGGCTTCAGATCCTAACCTGATTGCAACCTCTCAGCAGGATGCCATCGACCATCCGGAAAAGTATCCATACAACAGCTTCTCTAATGGAGCACAACAGTTGGGTACAGCGGTGTTCAAGGATATTAATGGTGACCGTGTGATCGACTCAAAGGATATGGTGCCAGATTCATACACCATCATTCCTGAGATGATTCCAACCTTCAACTTCGGTTTCGAGTACAAGGGCTTCGATGCCCGCATGATTGTGAATGCTTATCTCCGTCGCTCTGTATTCCTTTCACCAGCTATCAGCTACAGTGGTTGGAGTAACATGGGTACCCATGAGGTAACAAAGGCTTGGGGTTACTATACTGATGATCCTTCTGATCCTCGCAACGTGAATGCTACTTATCCACGTCCTGTATATAATGGATTTGATGCAGTTGATTCCGACCGTGCTACAGGTTCTTATCAGAACAATATCTGGGTACGCAATGGAAACTTCTGGTCTATCCGTAATATCGAGGTAGGTTACTCTTTGCCATCTAAGTTGATTTCTAAGTTGTGGATGACTAAGTGCCGCATTTACTTCAGCGCTTACAATATTGCTACCTTCAGCAGTCTGCCAGATGATGTAGACCCAGAGAAGCCATTGAGCTACTGCTGGTGGTATCCAAAGACAAAGTCATTTACATTTGGTATTAACATTGGTTTCTAATCAATTTTATCAAAAACGAATATGAAAAAGATATTAGTTAATATATCATTGGCGATGCTGGCTGTAGGAGGTATGACCTCCTGCAGCGACATCCTCGATAAGGAAGTCGACTTGACTTATACCGACGAGAACATCTACAGCAACTACGACCGTACCCGTGGTGTCTTGGCAAATGCCTATACCTATTTGCCTGATGCCTTTGCGGGATATACTGATGGTCAGTTCCGTGCAGCTTCTCGTGACTGTATGACCGATAATGCCCTTTCTTACTGGAATGTGCATTACTATCACAGTGTGTTGAACGATTCATACGATGCAAAGAACCACTGGTTTGCCAATAGTTATTGGAGCAACGATCTGAAGGGCATCCGTGTCTGCAACGACTTCATTTCAAAGGCACGTGAGAGCGTAATCGGAAATGCAGAGAAGAGCGGTGACGACAACAAACTCTGCGACCGTTACAAGGCAGAGGCGCGTTTCATCCGTGCCATCCTTCATTTCGATATGATTGGCTATTTCGGTGCAGTGCCTATCGAGGATCATGTGTTGGATAATGCAGAGGCTGCTTCTATTGCCCGTACTCCAGCTCCTGAAGCATTGAAATGGGTAGCTGATGAATGCGATGCCATCATCCAGAGCGGTGCGCTCCCATTCCGTTACAGCAATGAAAATGAGAACTGGGGACGTATCAATGGTGCTGCTGTCTATGCATTGAAGTCAAGAGCATTGCTCTATCGTGCTTCTGCACTGAACAATCCTACAAATGATGTTACCTGGTGGCAGGAAGCTGCTGATGCAGCCCTCGCTTTCATCAATGCCAACAAGAGTTCTGCCAACCCTTATCGTCTGTACACTACAAGCGATAACAACCCTAACAAGAACTATTATGAGTGCTTCACCAGTACCCCTCACCTGAACCCTGAGTATATCCTCAGCCGCAGTGAGTGGAATACACGAGAAATTGAGATGTTCAACACTCCTTGTGGTTTCTCCGGTAATGTGAACTCTACCGGTCGCGTAAACCCTACACAGAATCTGGTTGATTCTTACGAGACCATCAATGGCCTTCCTATCGACCAGGATCCTTCTTACAAAGATCAGGATCCATACAAGAACCGTGACCCACGTCTGGAACAGACCATCTTCCACCAGGGAAGTATCTGGGGAGACAAGAGCCAGGACGAGGAGCGTGCAGTGGATGTATCTGTAGGTGGCAAAGACTACCAGGATCTTCATGGTGGTACCACTACCGGCTACTACTCTAAGAAGTTCGTTCACAATATGAGCTTCAAGAACCCTACCACATACGTTACCGCTTGCCCTATCTTCCGCTATGCGGAGATTCTGCTCAATGCTGCCGAGGCTTTGAACGAGGCAAAGGGTCCTGAGGCTGCCTACGACTATGTAAACCAGGTTCGTGCCCGTGTGGGTATGCCTGCTTACAAGGGTATGACCAAGGAGCAGCTTCGTGAGCGTATCCGCAATGAGCGCCGCATCGAGTTGGCTTTCGAGGATCACCGTTTCTTCGATGAGCGCCGCTGGAAATTGTTTGATGGCAAGAGTGCTGCTACAGAGAAGAGTGAGCCACGCTACAAGCAGGTTTACAACATCTATAGCGTTGTTGTAACTCCTAATGAGAGCCAGGTATATACTTATCGCAACGATAATACCCATCCTACTCGTGCGTTCTCTTGTCCTAAGAATTATTACTTCCCAGTGCCTGATGACACTTACAAGAAGAATCCTAACTTAGGACAGAATGCAGGTTGGGAACTCTCTGATGCTCCTAAGAAGGACGACACCACTGAGGGTGGCGAGACTACAGAGGGTGAAACAACCGGCAAGTAATCTTTGTCAATATACATTATTATATTTTAGGTGAGGTCTATGGCGAAAACACCATAGACCTTCCTTGGTTTAAAAAAATCATATCTTAAACTTGAAATCGTATGAAGAAGTTATTACTTTCTGTCATGAGTCTGATGGCGATGAACGGAGCTATAGCTCAGACGGCTGTCGGCGATAATGATCTGGCTAATGCATACGCTACCCAAACGATAACAGGGCGCATCGCGGTGCATGACCCTTCTATCGTGATGGATGTTACGGGCTCTACCACCAACCCTAAATATTATATCTACGGTTCGCATCTGGGCAGAGCCAAGACTTATGCTACGGGCAACTATCAGATATGGAACACCTTCAAAACGGGTGAGGAGAATGCCGGAACCAGCAACAGTCTTTTTGCTGACGTGAATGGCAAACTGATTAATTTTAAAGATGCTTACACCACTCACGCCATCAAGAAGGTGAAGAACTATAAGGGCGAGGAAGTGGCTTTCGGCAACTTCGATGCCCATGGATGGCAGTATAAGGGACCTATCAATGTGAATGGTACCTGGACTAACACAGCCAATAACGTAGCCGGTATGCAGTGGGCTCCTGATGTTATCTACAACAAGACCATGAAGAAATGGTGTATGTACATGAGTCTGAATGGTGACAGTTGGTGCTCTACCATCGTGTGCTTTATTTCCGACGACCTCGAGGGACCTTGGATTTATCAGGGACCAGTTATCTGTAGCGGCTTCTCGGGTAAATTTGGTCATAATGGCTATGACACGGCTGATGACTGGAAGAATACCGATTTGGCGATAGCTACAGGATGCACTTCGCTTCCTGCCCGCTATGCTACTCTAGGCGATGCTTATGGTGCTCACTGGGGAGAATACTGGCCAAATTGTATTGACCCATGTGTGTTCTATGATGATGATGATAATCTCTGGATGAGTTACGGCTCATGGTCGGGTGGTATTTTCATGATCAGACTCGATAAGACCAACGGTCTTCGCGATTACACTTATACCTTCCCTTATCAGATTAATGGTGTTGATGCGACTCCTGGTTCCTACAATCAGGCTTGTACTTCTGATCCTTATTTCGGCAAGAAGATTGCCGGCGGATATTATGTTTCGGGCGAGGCTAGCTATATCCAGAAGGTAGGTAAGTACTATTATCTCTTCATGAGTTATGGCGGTTTGACGGCTGCTGGTGGCTATCAGATTCGTGTTTTCCGTTCGGAGAAACCTGACGGACCTTATAAGGACTGTCTGACCTCTACGGGCATTGATGCCATGTATGACAAGTATATCCTCAACTTCGGTGGCGATGCCAAGCGTGACGAGGGTGTGAAACTCTTCGGCAACTACCAGTGGGAAACCATGCCTAATGCTGAATTGGCTCAGGGACATAACTCTGCCATCGTTGACCATAAAGGACGTGCTCTCATCGTTTATCATACTCGTTTTAATAACGGAACCGAGGGACATGAGGTTCGTGTACATCAGCTCTTCGTAAACCAGGACGGTTGGCTGGTTGCTGCTCCTTACGAGTTTAGCGGCGAGACTTATACTGATAATGATATTGCTACCCAGCAGCTCTATGATGCAACAGAGGTAGAGGGAGATTATCAGATCATAGCTCATCCTTATCGTCAGAATACAGCGGCAATGGCTTATGAGAAACCTGTTACCATACATCTCAATGCAGATGGTTCTATCTCGGGTGAGTATACCGGAAAATGGGAACTGGTGAGCGGTACAAGCTATATCAATCTTACCTTGAAGGGTGTTGCTACAGCCAATGCTGAGGTGAAGTTCAAGGGTGTGCTTACCGAGCAGACCATTGATTATACCAATATCAAGGCTCTCTGCTTTACAGCCCTCTGTTCTTCTGACGGTTTGGCTACATCGGGTGGTGCCAGTTTGCAGACTCGCGGCTTGAGTATCTGGGGAAGCAAGGCTGATGCCAAGGCGGCTATCAAATATGCATTGGATAAGACCAGCCTTCCTTTCGCAGATGGTGCAACTTTGAATTCTATGCCAAAGCTCCCAACAGAGGGTCATCTCGGTGCAACCATTTCATGGAAGTCAAGCAATCCTTCTATTCTGACCGATGAAGGCGTAGTAAAAGGCAAGGGTAAGGTTACTATGACCATGACCATCAGCAAGGACGGTTATGAATATACTAAGGATTATACCCTGAACATCGATGCTGAGGCTGAGGAAACGACTCCGGTTTATTATCCTGTTTCTCAGCAGAAAAACAAGACTGCTGGATTCTGGACAAACTTCTCTTCTGATTATGTCTTGAAGTCAGGTAAGAAGGCTGAGTTCAAGTTCTATAATTATAGTGATGAGGTTAATAATTGGGACAACTGGGCTTTGGTTGCAGCAACGGCATCTCGTGGAGCTTCTAATTATGCAGAGTATTTCGTGCTTCGTAACGACAATTATGCATGGTTTACAAAATTGGGTGGTAACACCAATGAAAATACAGCCAATGTGAACTTTACCTTGGACAATAATTTCGATTGGACTAATTTCAAGCAAGATATGAATGGTTCTTTGGTCGATATGGTTGTTGAGTATGTCGCAAGCGGTACTATTAAGGTGAATGCTACGATAACAAAGGATAAGAAAACTTATAATTATTCCTTTAGTATGACTTCTAGCACAATCAAGGGAGACGTAACACTCTTCTTCGTGAATGAGAAATCTTACATCGATGGTTCAAGCCTTTCTACAGGCATCTCGAACCCTATCATCATCCAGAAGAAGAATGATGGCAAGTGGTTCAACCTCTCCGGTCAGCAGGTAGACAAGAGCTACAAGGGTGTAGTGATTGTGAACGGAAAGAAATTTGTGAACAAGTAATTCTCTTATATATATAATAAGGTGTAATTATATGAAGATTTCTAAAATACTATTGGGAGCAGCAATGTTCATTGCTGCTCCTGTTGTAAAAGGCGGTTGCCAGATGATGGCACAGAATGCTCCGCAGGAACCGATTGTGGTAGATACTCCTTTTGTCCACGACCCCGTAATGGCGTATGAAAATGGCAAGTACTATCTCTACTGCACAGGTCATGGCATCACGCAGATGACCTCTACCGACCGCAAGCATTGGACTTTAAGTAGGGAAGGAGTGCTGTCAAATGAGAAAATTCCGGCATGGACGCATGATAGTGTGCCGGGTTTTACCACGCATATCTGGGCTCCGGATGTTATCCGTTTTAAGAACAAGTGGTATCTGGCTTATTCCTGTTCTACCTTTGGCAAGAATACTTCTGCCATCGGTTTGCTCAGCAATACCTCCTTATCTGATAAGGATGGATGGAAGGATGAGGGCTGCCTCGTTGCCTCTAAGGGTAATAGAGACAACTGGAATGCCATCGACCCTAATTTCATCGTTGATGAGAAGGGAAACCCTTGGCTTACCTGGGGTTCTTTCTGGGATGGTATCCAGATGATTAAGTTGGATAAGAAGACGATGCATGTCAAGAAGGGTGCCAAGCCTCAGGCCATCGCCCGTCGTCATGCCGTGGGCGATACTTCTGCAGAGCCGAATCCTACCTCCAAGTTTGCCGGCACCAATGCCATCGAGGCTCCTTTCATCATGAAACATGGTGGTTATTACTATCTCTTCGTGAGCTGGGATTACTGCTGCCGTGGCATCAAGAGCAACTATCGTGTTGCCGTGGGCAGAAGCAAGAAGGTGGCTGGTCCTTATTTGGATAAGGCAGGCAGAGACATGCGCAATGGCGGTGGTACGCTGATTCTGGAAGGCGATAAGAAAGAATATGAGGCGATGGGTCATTGTTCTGCCTACTCTTTCCCTGATGGCGATTTCTTCTTCTGCCATGGTTATAGTGTAGCCAAGAATGGTGCCAGCATCCTGGTTCAGAAGAAAATCAACTGGACGGAAGATGGATGGCTGACACTGGAATAGCCTCGATTTTTAAAACACGGACAAATTGAATTTGTCCGGCTCTTTTGTCCGGCGGCTTGTAAGTTATTGAAAATAAGTAGCTTGTGAGACTGCGGACAATTTGTCCGGACAAATTCAATTTGTCCGTGTTGTTTTTTTTAGCCCTTTTTTGCTTGAAAACCATGGGATATGATGCCGAAACCTATGAGATGCTGGGAAGAAACCTATGAGTTATGATGAAAGAAACTATGAGTTGTGGGGGAGAAAACTATGACTTAGTTTTTTTAACAAATCAAGTCGGCTCGAAGTACTCGGCTCATCCTAACTATATAAGCATCAAAAAAATCCGAAACAGATAACTTGGTAAGCTTCTGTTTCGGATTTTTTCTTTATTCTTCCTTAATCTTCCAATCGCTGATAGTGCGCTGGGTGCTGTCAAAACTGATACCGATTTTTACCAGTCGCTTGCCCTCTGCATGATATGGCAGCATATAGCCTTTTTCGTCTATCTGTGCCAAAGCCTCCTCGGCACTCTTATCTACCTTCAGTTCGAAGACGTAGATTGTATCTGGCATGTGCATCACGGCATCAGCCCTGCCTATGGCACTCTTCACCTCTGTGCGGATATAGATGTTGAGGAAACTGAACATCAGATAGAAGATAGTCTGATAATGCTTCTCGCTGTGATTCTCCAAATCATATGGTATCGTAGCCATATAGGTGCGCATGTGCTCCAGTGCCGCCTCGATATCGTTTCGATAAACCGCCTTGCAGAATCCCAAGAGGAAGGCATTGTTGTCAGAACGGCGAGGGTTCACATAATGAGGAATCAATGAGTTGAGCAGTCCGTCGCGTACCTCCTTGTTTGGGATGCCCAGCGTGTATTCCTGAAACATCGGTTCATATTTCTTGATGGTCAGATAGCCGCTCTGGTAGAGCAATGGCAAGGCATCTGTCATTTCCTCTGTAGATTGGTCGAAGGAACTCAATACTGTCTCCTGACTCTCTAAAGTAGAAAGATTGACATGATACTTATCCAAGAGTTTCAAGAGGAAGGATGGAGTGCCGGAACCAAACCAGTAAGGAGCAATATCCCGAGCATTCAAAGCCTTTACCAGACTGAACGGATTGAAAATATCTTCAGAATTCTTGCTGAAATGATATCCGTCGTAGAATTGTGTCAGCTCATTCAGGCACTCCTCGTACGTCATACCAAGAGTTTCACCCATAGCCTCAATATCCGGTTTCATCTGCGTGGTTAGCTCAGTCTTGCTGATACCGCAGATGGCTGAATACTGGTCGAACAGACTGATATTGTCGAGGTTGTTGAGTTCGCTGAAGATGCTGAGCTGTGAGAACTTGGTGATGCCCGTGATGAAGGTGAACTCCAGGTAAGGGTCGAGCTTTTTAAGGGGACTGTAGAAGTTCTGCATGATAAGACGCAACTGCTTGAGATCATCCTCCTCATGCACCACATCCAGCAATGGGGCATCATATTCATCGATGATGACCACCGCCTTTTCGCCCGTCTGCTTGTAAGCACGTTTCACGAGTCCATCCAGTCGGTCGTTTGGATACAATTCGTCATCATCCTTGCCATAGAGTTTCTCGTATGGCTTCAACTGCAAGTCGAGATAATGCTTCAAGCCATCAGCATCAAAATGCTTGGCACCGCTCATGTCGAAGTGGAGCACAGGATGCTTCACCCAATCCTTCTCGTAATCAGCAATGGCCAATCCCTCGAACAGTTCCTTTCTGCCCTCGAAATAGGCCTGAAGGGTAGAGGCAAAGAGCGACTTGCCGAATCGTCTCGGACGACTCAGAAAGACATACCTCATTTTTTTCTCTCGAAAATCAACGATGTATTTGGTCTTATCTATATAGAGATAATCACCCTCTCTGATATTCGAGAATGTCTGTATTCCTACAGGATAGAAATTTACTATTTTTGCCATATTCCTACATGCTTTACGTTTTGCGCTGCTAAGTTACAAAGAAAATCCGAATTAGCCAAGCATAATGGTTAAAAATAAAATGTTTTGTAAAATAAGGCATCCGGAATACCCTGAAATATGTAAAATAAGGCATTCTGACATCCCGAAACTTGTAAAATAAGGCGTTCTGTGTAGTTAAAAACATGTAAAATAAGGCATTCCTCATTATTTTTTCTTATCTTTGCATCCAGATAAAGTAAGAGATATTATGCTGGATAAGAGAAACTTAGAACAGATTCTTTCTGATCAGCAGGAAGAACTGGAGATGCGTAGAGGCGAAACTTTGTGTCATCGACCAGAAGAGGCGCAGATAGACTTGGGCAGTACGCAGGCTCAGGTCGTGATAGGTGTGCGCCGTAGCGGCAAATCTACTCTATGCTTCCAGGCATTGGAGAAAGTAGGTGTGAAATACGCTTATGTAGATTTTGACGATGAGCGGTTGGCTAACATCCAGGCAGAAGATTTGAACGATGTTCTGGAAGTGTTATATAAGATATATGGTGATTTCAATTATCTGTTTCTTGACGAGATACAGAATATCGAGGGCTGGCACCTTTTCGTGAATCGTATGCTTCGCAGGCGGATGCATGTCATCATAACAGGTTCTAATGCCAAACTTCTGAGCAGCGACCTGGCTACTCATCTCTCGGGGCGCTGCAAGGAGATACCTTTGTTTCCATTCTCCTTTTATGAGTATTGTCTGATGAAAGCGGTGGATACGGAAGGAATGACTACCAAGGTACAGGCGTTCAGGAGAGCTGCCTTCGATCATTATCTGAAACAGGGAGGATTTCCTGAGCTGCTCGTTATCGGCGAACACCAGAATTATGTGAAGAATCTGGTAAGCAATATTCTGCAGAGAGATATCGAACAGCGTTTCAAGATAACCTATCAGGCCACCTTCGAGCAGTTGGCTCATCATTTGCTCAATGTGGCTCCGGTCATCGTGTCTCCTTCGGAACTGTCGGCTACACTGGGGGTAAAATCGGAACATACCATCAAGAATTATATCGGATACATGAAGCAGGCTTATCTGCTGCTGGGACTTCAGAAGTATTCTGCCAAGAGCAAGATGAGGATAACCCAGGAGAAGGTGTATCCGATAGATGTGGCTTTGATGGATCAGCGAGATAATGCGCTGGTGGGAGAGAATCTGGGATGGAGATTGGAAACCATTGTTTATCTGCAGCTGGTTAGAACTTATAAGCCGCAGGGGTATGATATCTATTACCTGAGCGACCGCTCGGGAGAATGCGATTTCGTGGTTTGCAAAAACAATCAGGTGAAACAAGCCATTCAGGTATCGTATGACATTTCTTCACCCAAGACTCGCAAACGGGAGATTGAAGGATTACTTCTGGCTCATCGCAAGACGCAATGCACCGACCTGCTGCTGCTCACCGACCATGAGTACAACCAAGTTACAGAAAAAGGCCTTGACATCAAGATACGACCGGTATATGACTGGGTTGTGGAAATGGGGAAGAGAATATAGAGATAATATTGAAAAATAGAGAAAAACAATCGCAATATAAGAAATGAATAAATTAAAAGCATTATTGGGTTTCGACCCAAAGACTACTACGGTCAAGACGGAGTTGATAGCTGGTATGACTACCTTCCTGACCATGTGTTACATCCTGGCAGTGAACCCTACCATCCTTGCCACCACAGGCATGGACAAAGGGGCTCTGTTTACTGCCACAGCCATCGCTTCAGCCATCGCCACCTTCCTGCTGGCTTTCATGGCGAAACTGCCTTTTGCCCAGGCTCCTAGTATGGGACTGAACGCCTTCTTCGCCTTCACCCTTTGTCAGGCGATGGGCTTGACCTGGCAGCAGGCTTTGGCAGTATTGCTCGTAGAGGGTATCATCTTCCTAGCCATCACCTTCCTCAATATCCGCGATAAGATATTGGAGTGTATTCCGAAGAATCTCCGATTCGCCATTTCTGCCGGTATCGGTATGTTTATCGCCTTTATCGGTTTGAAGAATGCGGGCATCATTACTGCCAATGCTGATACTTTCGTGCAGCTCGGCAAGTTTACACCAGTCAGCATCCTGGGTCTCATCAGCATTCTGCTCTGCGGCTGTCTGATGGCGAGAAGAGTGAAGGGCTCCCTGTTTATCGCCATCATCATCTCTACCTTGATTGGTATTCCGATGGGTGTAACCCAGTTCTCTGACAATTGGATGCCGGTATCTACCCCTCACAGCATCGCTCCTATCTTCTGCCAGTTCGATTTCACCGGCTTCTTTACTCCTAAGATGTTCATGGTGGTTTTCTCCCTGTTGCTTGTCAACATCTTTGATACCATCGGAACGGTTCTGGGATTGGTTTCCAAGTTGGGTATCAAGGAGAATGAGAAGGGCGAGATTCCGGGTGTAAAGGAGGCGATGATGAGTGATGCCATCGGTACTACAGCCGGTGCATTGCTGGGTAGCTCTACCATTACCACTTATGTGGAGAGTGCTTCGGGCGTTGCTGAGGGCGGTAAGTCGGGCTTGACATCTTTCTTTGTGGGTTTGATGTTTATCCTGAGCATCTTCCTGGCTCCAATCTTCCTCCTGATTCCGAGTGCTGCCACCAGTGGTGCCCTGGTAATGGTGGGTGTATTGATGATTGATTCGTTCAAGAAGATTGAGTTGGAGGATATCTCCGAGTCTTTCCCTGCCTTTATCACGATGATTACAATGGTACTCTGCTACAGTATTGCCGATGGCATCTGCCTTGGTATTCTGAGCTATGTATTGATCAAGATGATGGTGGGCAAGTTCAAGGATCTGAATCCTACGCTGTATATCCTGAGCATCTTCCTGCTCTTCAATTATGTTCTCGGTTAATTAAAAGACATATTTTTCAAAATTATTTTGATTGGTGATATTTAGAGAAAATATTCTTGTTTAAATAGAGGAGTTTCGGAAAAAAATGGTATCTTTGCAGCGGCTAGAAGTTGGAAAAGTGGCAGAAAATACCCCAAAAAGGGTTGGAAAAGCTCCTTTTTCTAGTCTAGAATAGGTTGGAAAAGTTCCGTAAAGCCTATAAATTATGGTAAGAAAAAGTAATATAGATATGCTTAACAGGAAGATATACAATTATTTACGCAATTTCTTCGAAATGGAGAAAAAAGCTCTTCTCGTTTCAGGTGCTCGCCAGGTAGGTAAAACCTTCGCTATCCGGAAGGTTGGAAAGGAATGCTTTGCGGATGTAGTGGAGTTCAATTTCCTCAATAATCCTAAGTATAGAGAGGCTTTTAAGTCTCCTTCTGATGCTAAGGAAATCCTCCTGCGCCTTTCTGCCTTGGCTGAGAAGAAACTTACTCCAGGCAATACTCTTGTTTTCTTTGATGAGGTGCAGGAATGTCCGGAGATGGTTACTGCCATCAAATTCCTAGTAGAAGAGGGTAGCTATCGCTATGTAATGAGTGGCTCGTTGTTAGGGGTAGAGTTGAAGGATATCCGTAGTGTACCTGTTGGTTATATGGCAGAAAAAGAGATGTTTCCTCTCGATTTTGAGGAATTTGCTGAGGCTGTAGGGATGAGTACTGGAGTAATGGCTCATGTCAGGGAGTGCTATGAGCAATGCAAGGTGGTGGATGAGGTTGTGCATAATAAGCTGAATGATCTCATTCATCTTTATCTTATTGTAGGAGGAATGCCTGAGGCTGTCCAAAAATATATTAATACGAATAATTTACAGATAGTGCGTGAGGCACAACGAGAAATCATGCACCTCTACGGAAAGGATATAGCCAAGTATGACCCGAAGAACAAGCTGTATATCAAAGATATATTCGACTTGATACCTTCAGAACTGAATGCCAAGAACAAGCGTTTTATTTTGAAGGCATTAAATGAAAAGGCAAAATTTGAGCGTTACAGAAATTCTTTCTTATGGCTAGCCGATGCTGGTGTGGCGCTCCCTACTTATAATGTAGAAGAACCTCGCTTGCCTTTAAAACTTGGTGAACAGCGCAATTTATTTAAGTTGTTCATGAACGATGTGGGGTTGTTGGCAAGCCAGTATGCGGCCAATATAGCGATGGACTTACTTACGGGTACGACAGAAATCAACTATGGAGCCATTTATGAGAATTTTGCAGCGCAAGAATTACGTGCTCACGGTTATAATCTTTATTATTTCAATAACAAGAAGCAGGGGGAACTGGACTTTGTTATAGAAGATAGAGGTAAGGTCTTGCCGATAGAAATCAAGTCGGGCAAGGATTATAAACGTCATAATGCACTCTCTAATGTGATGAACAATGAGGAGTACGCTATTCCTCGTGCCATAGTTTTCTCTAATGGCAATGTGCAGGTCGTAGGCAAGATTCTCTATTACCCTATCTATATGTTAATGTATCTTCAACCCGAAATGATAAAGAAACCTATATTCAGATTTGAGCCAATATAGGCTTTTATTATTTTTTTGCCAATAGATAAAAAACGAGGCGGCAATCTGCATCACGCAGGTTGCCGCCTTCTCTTTTCTAACTAACTTTCTTATCAACTATTCAAAATGTTATTACCTATATATGGATCCCAGGGCATCCTGCCCTGGATGTAGTCTGTTACTTCAAACGGATGATATTCAGCGAGCTGGCTGGAATCTCTACCGTTGCACCGTTCTTCTCAGTAGTTACGTAGCTTTCTACAGGATAGATGTTGGTAGGATTTTCGATGGTGTTCTCCTCCAGACCATTCTTGGCAGAAAGGCGGATGAGCTTGCCATTCTTGATTTCCTTGCCCTGAAGATTAATCTTCGCTGTGGTGTGCTCGGTGCTGGTGTTGGCAATCTTCAGGATTACCTCGCCCGTCTGCTCATCAAGTGTGGCTGTTGAGAAGATGCCAGGAAGGGTGTTTGCCTTCAACTTGGTAGAGAATACTTCCTTGCCATCCAACTTGGCGAAGATGCTGTCGCCAACTACCTTCAGCTCGATGTCATACCACTTGCCGGTCTCGATGCTGCCTGGGGTAGTAGCTATCTGACTCTTGGCACCATTCACGATAGACTCCACACCGTGCTGGGTATTGTTCCAGCCACCGAGGTTCAACCAGCAGTAGTTGTTCTTATCCACGTAGTTAAAGATAATGAGGAAACCTTCGTTTCCGGCATCCTTCTTCGCGCGTACCTTATATATATAGCCGTTGCTGGTAATCTCACCTGGGTTCAGACGGATGCAGCTCTCTTCGTTGCTGGTCTGCTTGATGAGGCTACCCTCAGTCTTCCACTGTCCATGGATATCGGTAGGCAACTCCTGCAAGGTCATCGGCAGCGCCTTTCCGTTCTCATCGCTGTAGCCCTTGTCCTCGAAAGAAACCTGAGTGCCCCATGTTCCCATACCAACACGGCAGATAGCTGGCTTCACCTGAGTCTGCTCATATTTGTATGGATTCTCCTGGTTCACCTTCAGTACACGGGTACCGATGTTGTTTGCCATCACGTTCTGAACGTAGTAAGATGGAGTTCCGAATACCTTGTCTGATGTATACTGAATCATATCCGGTGCCCACATACGGTTGTTGAGGTTGGCGAAGATAGGAGCGTAGGATGCCATGGTTACGATGTCAGAGTTGTTCTCGATGCCCATCATATAGACAGCCTCACCGAGTGCTGCATCGAGCGAACCCATATTGCCGAAGCCCTGGGTTACGGCATATTCACCTACATAAATCTCGCTGCCCTTACGGTCATAGTTATCATACTTGTTGAAGTTCTCGGCAAACCAGGCAGGATTTCTGTAGTAGTGCTCGTCGAGGAGTTCTACGCTTTCGTTGCTTTCCCACTTAGGGTTGTCATCACCCCAAGCCACCACGTTACCGATGAGGTGCATCTTAGGGTATTTCGCCAATACAGCATCCTTGAACTTCTTGAAGCGCTCGTAGTAATGGTCGCTCTGAGCCGCAGGATCCGGCTGGTTGTTCTCATTACCAATCTCCAGATATTCGATGTTGTATGGTTCCGGATGACCGTTCTTGGCACGCAGCGCACCATACTTGGAGGTAACAGGACCATTGGCATACTCCAGGGCATTCATGCACTCATCAATCCAAGGCTGGATGCTATCCACAGGAGTCATGCCGCCGTGCCACAAACCTACGTTTACAACATAGAGAGGCTTGGCGTTCAGATCCTCGGCAAGCTGCAGATACTCATCGAATCCCATACCATCGCTGGTACGGTAGCGCCAGTTTACGTTCTTATGGCCCGGACGCTCCTCGATAGGACCGATGGTCTTCTCCCAGTGGAATGCATTCTCAGGAGACTCCTGTCCCTCTACGTAGCAACCGCCAGGGAAGCGGACGAACTTAGGGTGGATGTTATAGAGAAGCTGAGCCAAATCAGGGCGCAAGCCATTCTCGCGATTCTTGAAAGTAGGAGGGAAGAGACTTACCACATCGAGAACGATGGTACCCTTTCCGTCGGCTACGAGTTCGAACTGAGCCTTGGCATCGTTTCCGTTGGCAGTCAACTCTGCCGTATATTTGGTCCACTTTTTACCAACCTTGGCATTGAGTGCGGTTTCTGCGTAAACCTTATCGCCCTTGGCGTTGGTGAGGCGAGCCTTCAATCCACCCTTGTAGCTACCTTTCGCCCAGAAAGAGAGATTATAGGTTCTGCCCTGCACGGCGTTGATTCCCCAGAAACCCTCATTGATGAGAGAGGCTGTGGCTGCAGGCTTGGCAGCGATGGTAAGCTGGAGAGCCTTGCCTTGTGCTTTGTTGAGCAAACCCTTATTGATGAGTTGTGCATTGATTTTTGCACCTTCCTGAGCCGCAGTTTTCCAGGTAGGAATATTCTTGTCATCATCCTCAAAAGAACGGTTGCTGATGAGTTCGGCATAGAGACCGCCATCTGCAGCATGGTTGATATCCTCGAAGAAGATACCATAGAGGTTAGGAGATACCTTGATACCTGGGTTAGAGGCATCTATATTGATGGTAACCTGTGCGTTGGATGCCAAAGCAGAGGCCAACACTGCTGAAAGTAAAATCTGTCTTTTCTTATTCATTTCTTATTCTTAGGTTTGTTTGTTTACTTGTTGGTTGGCATGAAACCAAGCTAAGCTTGAATTCATGCCGCTATTAATACACAGTTGCAAAAGTACACAAAAAACACAAAGAAGAGGTGGACAAAAAGCGAATTATAGTGTAAAAGGTGGATTTTCATCAGAAAATCCACCTTTTTGCCGATTAACTTTGGATATATTAGACTTTGCGAAAGAACAGTGCGTTCTTATTGTTTGCTATAATCAATCATTGCTATTCACTTTAAAAATCTTGCAAGCCTTGTTCCCTGCAATATAAGCTACGTATGCTTTTATCTGATAGTGAGGATAGGCTTTCTGCATATCTGCGGCGTAAGCCTTCACTTGTTTGCCGTCTTCTAAGCGTGCCTCTTCCAAATGATCAACGATGCCCGTGTCTTTTGACTTGAAATATTTAAACTCAATGATGCGGCAGTCGTTGTGGAATGATGTGCCAGGAATGCCGGTCAGCACTAAGTCAGCACGACCTGATGGCAAGTTCTGTTCGATGGCGAATGTATAGCAATTGCTCAAGTAGCGGCTCAGTAACTCGAAAAATGAACAGCGAATGGAACGGTAATATCTGCCTGTGAGTATGTCATGGTCTATCTCCTTTTTGTTGCAAATGTACGACTTTTGTTTATTACTGCCAAATAAAATAGAAAGAATTTGTTTAATATAGTAAAAACAGTCCCGCAAATGCCGAATAATTAATAACTGAGCCCACTTTAAAACAAGCCTTACTTTTTAAATGTGGGCTCAGTATGTAAGAAAAAAATGTTAGCTATTTATGCTCATGGGGTTGCTGAGCTTTATGAGCTTTAAAAGAAACTTTCTTGCTATGATAGCTTTCTGATAAATGGATTAATAGTTGGTCATCTTTGAACTGGAGACGGAGTTCGATGGCGGTTATCCAATCCACGAAGTGCGTTTTGATGACTAACTCTTCACCTTGCCAGGCATAGCAAGAACTGGCGTGGAAAGGAAAATCGATAGTGCTGAAGCAATTCAATGTCGTACCACGAGGATTCTGTGGATAGAAACCGATGGAGGAGGTCTTCCATTGCTTGAAACCCATTTCGATGATGCCCTTTCTGCCAACACTATCCACTACTTCCATTTTCTGAGGAGTTAGGAAGCTTACTTGCTTCCAACCCAATGGATTTTTGTCGAGCTGATAGCTTACGTTGAGAGGTATGCTCATCTGCCTATTGCTCTTCTTTCCCTCCAAGAGTGGAAGTGCATAAGTAGATTGTTTCTTCTTCAATATGCGGTACGCCTTTCCAGGTCGGATGTCCCTCTCTTTAGATGCGCTCTTATCGTTGGATGGGATAATGCCTGGGAACAAAACATTTTTGATGAGGCTTTGTTCCTTACTTCCGTTGCCAGTAAGACATTGGGTGATGGCTACCACCATGTCTTGCTGTGGGTTTACGATGATATATTGTCCGTAAGCACCATCTGCCCTTGCGGCATCAGGCCATTCACACATCCACATCTGGTAGCCATAGTAATCTTCTACGTGTGGCGACATCATCGCCTTCACCCAGCTAGATGGTATCAGTTGCTTGCCTTCCCATTTACCTTGTTGCAGCAATAACTGTCCGAACTTAGCAAGCGACTCGCTCTGCAGATAAAGTCCCCAACCTGCCGTGTTGATACCTTCAGGACTCACTTCCCATTTCACCTTTTCAATATGAAGAGGTTCGAAGAGACGTGGCTTTAAGTATTCCAGCAACGTCATACCTGTTACCTTCTGTATGATGGCGGAAAGCAGGTAAGTGTCAAGAGAATCATATTGAAACTTGGTGCCTGGTTTGCAATTCATAGGATGGTTCAGATAAGTCTTGACCCAGTCTAAGTGCTCACTTCTTACTTCATCGAAGAAAACGAATCCCGATCGCATGGTGAGCAAATCTTCTATGGTGATGTCGGAGAGCCATTCGCTCACTTCCTTGGGCAGATATTCTGGAAAGAAGGTAGCGAGACGGTCGGTCAACTTTAGGCGATGTTCGCCGATGGCGATACCGATAGCTGCCGATGTAAAAGTCTTGGAGCAGGAGAAGAGGGTGTGCCCATATTCTGCCTTGAATGGGGCTGGGTGGATTTCGCCTATCACCTTGCCGTGACGCATCACGATGGCACTGTGGATATCGGTCTTGGGAAAAGACATCAAGGAGTCGAAGAATGCTACGACCTGCTTGCTTTTTACTCCTGCCTGCTCTGGGGCAACACGAGGAAGATCGCCGGTTTGGGCTTCTGCAGAGAGAAGCCCAAAGGCGAGTGATATTGTCAGAAATAGTTTTTTCATATCAGTGGGTGTTTTCTTATTTGAACAGTTGTGGAACAAACTGCAGGGTGTACTGTCGCCAGTTGCTCCAGATATGTCCACGGCTGCTCTCATGATAGGTGTATTTCAGTCCATCCTTGTCCAGTCGTTCCATCAACAACTTGTTGTTGTTCATGTGCTGATCTTCCTTTCCAATGGCAATCCAGTAGAGCTTTACGCCTTTCTTAGCCTGTGTGGCAAGTTTGGTATCCAGGTTGGCGTAGGCAGGGAATGCCTCCATGTCAACATCCTTGAAGTTGACTCCTGCCGAGAAGAGTCCCACATAGTCGAACAAGTCTGGGTAGTTGGCTGAAATCATCACAGAATGAAGACCACCCATGGAGAGACCTGCGATGGCACGGTGAGCTTTGTCTGCCTTTGTATTGAAGGTCGCATCAACGTAATCTACAATCTCAGGAAAGGCTGTTTCGAAAGTTCCATCCTTGAAGTGAGACAGGAAGTTGGTCATTACAGGCTTGTAGTTCTGGTTCTCGAAAGTCTCACCTGCCGCAGCCTGCTTGGCAATGTTGCCGTTTGGCATGACTACAATCATTGGCTTACATTTCTTTTCTGCAATGAGGTTGTCCATAATGCGTGCGATATTACCCAGTTCGAGCCAGGCATTTTCGTCGCCTCCACTTCCATGAAGAAGATAGAACACTGGGAATTTCTCGTCAGTCTTGCCATAAGTTGGAGGAAGATAGATGTTCATGCGACGGTCTGTGTTGGCGCTGTTGGAATGATACCATACGGTGCGAACCTGACCATGGGCCACGTCGTGTACCTGGTAGTCATCAGCACAGCCATTGCCCACATAGAAGATGCTGAATACGTTGCCTACATCCCTGCGGGTGAAAGGATTGGTTGGGTCGATGCTTGTTACTCCATCTACGTCGAAGCGATAGGTGTACATTTCTGAAGGCAACTTTGGGGTGGTGTAAGTCCATACGCCCTCCTTGTCCTTCTTCATGATGCCTGTTCCCTTGTTAGCTTCCCAGTCGGCGATTACCTTTACCTTCTTTGCTTTAGGAGCCTGGATACGGAAGGTTACGGTGTTGTCTTCGTTTACCTGTGGAGAAACGAGTTTTCCTGAGCGGAATGATACATTCTGCTGTGCGTTCATGCTCATTGCTGCAGCGAGCATAAACAGGATTGAAATATACTTTTTCATATCTTGAAAATGTTTAAAATTGTTTGTTATTTTGTAATTTAAAAGTTGAGTTTTGCGCCAATCTCTACGGTGAATGGACGTATATAGTTTCCTGCCATCAGTGTTCCGGCGTATCTGCTGCCATCAGTTATCAGATCGGAACCTGGGATGGTACCCTGGGCACCCGTCTGATTGAGGAAATTAACGAGGTTGACATTGAAGGTGAGATATTTGTTGTACTTGTAGCTTGCACCTGCAAATGTTTCCCATCTACCTTCGAAATACACAGAGTTGCCCACGTTGGCATACTGCTTGCTAAAGTAGCGGAACGATGCCCAGACATTGAAGCGGTCGTATGTATAGTTTGGGTCTAACTCAATCAATATTTTCGACTGCTTGGTAACGGTTTTGTCGCTGAAATCATAGGTCTTGTTGAATGCCTCGAACTTATATCCTGTGTACTTAGGATTCTGGTAAGTGAACATGGCATGGAACTTGAATCCCTTGAATGGCGAGAACATGGCATCTGTTGTCCAGCCCATAGTCTCGATACCGCTGGATGAACCTACCATCACAGGGTCTTCGTTCGGGTTGTCGCTCATCACGGTCATTCGTCCGTAGTCATTGGTGCGGCGAGCGTAGGTGAAGGCGGAAACCAGGTTCACGAAGTCGCTGTTGTAGAAGATACCGGCACGTCCCAGGATGAATGGGCGATAGTCGTAATAAGGAAGCGAAGTGCCAGAGTATGCCTCCAGATGACGATATTGCTTCAGATAGTTGATCTCACCGGTGAAACCGAAATTGTGTGTCAGGTTATAGGTAGGAGATACTGAAACGGCATAGTTGAGACCAGACAGGTTGTGATGGGTGGTACCTACGGTCTGTGCCTTTCCGTTTTCATCTGTGTATTGTGCACCTATATGGAAGTCGCTGAAACGACCATCAGTGATGTAATCCACACCTACATTGAACATTTCCAAGCGCAAACCATATCCCATACGGAAGTTGGGAGTGATATACCAGTTGTCGTTCACATAGGCTGCCAGCTTGTTCTCTTTTCCCTTGTCGTATTCGCTCGAACCATTCAGATTGGCGTATTCCTGGCCGTTGTAGATGAGTTTGCGTGGATTAGGTGCAACCTCATGATAATATTGTGTGGTGCTACGGGCGTAGTCGATGTAAGAGTAGAACTCGTTTAATCCAAAAGCCCAATTGTGGTTGGCTGTCTTTTTCTGGAGCTCTGCCACAAACATGGCGTCAGTCACAGTGAAAGCATTGATCTGTGAAAGACGGCGCTGGATATTGCCATGGAATGCTTGTCCATTGTCAGCATAGGTGGCATCGGCATCCTCGTAGAATCCCATCGTGAGTTGGTCCACACTGTTTCCCTTAGAGGTAGATACCTTGGCTTTCAATGCTAAG
This sequence comes from Segatella copri, assembly GCA_021622245.1. Classification (GTDB taxonomy): domain Bacteria; phylum Bacteroidota; class Bacteroidia; order Bacteroidales; family Bacteroidaceae; genus Prevotella; species Prevotella copri_J. The sequence continues at coordinate 45,740 of JAJVTK010000002.1, forward strand.
GTTGTAGCATTGCCGAAGTCATAATCCAGAAGGGCAGTTCCCTCATGGGTCTTGGTTTTGGAAATATCATAGAGGTTGCCTGACTTCAGTTCCCCTGTTTTCACATCACGATATTCCATGATACCATCAACCGGGAGGTAAGAGTCACGACCCATTCTGAAACCCTTCACCTCTGTTATCTTTCCATTGCCATCATAGGTAAAAGGGGCGTAGTTGGCTGCAGTGGTAAGAGGATGGGTTTCGGTAAACTTGTAATAGAGACTGAATCGACCCTTGTCTTGATGGAAGAGATGGGTGATGCCGGCAGTGTAGAACTGGGCACGGTCGATGTAGTTGGTAAATTTCAGGTCGAATGTTCCTGGATCGAAATTCTGGTAAGCACTCAGCGTGAAATAAGTCTTTTTGGCAAGTTTGCCAGACACGTTGATGTCAAAATTCTGTGCACCAAAGGTGTTGGTCTGATACTTCAGCTTTCCCTTGAATGTTTCACCGCCACGTTCCATATAGGAATCCGCACCATAGCCAATCTCACCAAAGCGTATGGCTGTGGTAGATATGTTCTGCAGACCCTGGCTGGCAAGCAACTGTTCGCCACGCCAATGGTTGCTTGTGGTGTTTGGCCAATAATAGAAAACTGCTGGCAGTCCATCTACAGAAACTGCTGTGTAGCTCATAGGCAAGCCTATCTCTACTTGACGAGGCTCTGTGGCATCCTTGGCGTTGAGCATCACACCATGGTCATTGCCTGCGGTTTCTGTTGTGTCCTCTTTTTGTATATAAGAGGAATTAACTCTTGCTAGAGTTGTCGGTACCTCATTGGCTCTGACTGCTGTTGCTGTTGTAGCCATCAGTACTGATGATAAGAGAAAAATGTTTTTGTTCATTTCTAAAAGTTATTAGTTATACTGATTGGATTTGAAAGATTTCTAATGAAATTTTCGCTAGCAAAAGTACTGCAAAAAACGATTGCTGCCAAGAAATATACCATAGATAGACTTCTGGAAAATGAATAAACGCTGATAATCTGATGGTTACACAATATGCATATCCGGTAGAATATACCCTGTAAAAGAAAGAATATACTCATAAAAAAGGGGCATACGCCTTGTGATAAGGCACATGTCCCTTTGAAATCAGGCTGTTGGGGGTGTTAGACTTCTGTATTGACCTTTTCCTTCAGTCTCTTATAAAACTCTTCTTTGTCGTAGCGGGCGGCGTTCAACACTCGAGTCTTGTAACTCTTGATGGTGTTAACTGAGTAGTTGAGCGAACGTGCCAGGTCTTCATTTTTGGTAATGCCCAATCTGATGAGGGCAAAGATGCGCATTTCCACGGTGAGTCGCTCACCCGTTTTGGGAACTATCCTACACTCTGGGCGAAGAAGGGAATTGAAGCTTTCCTCAAAATCCGGGAAGAGCATCTGCAAAATACTATCCATCTGATAAAAGGTGTCGAATGCGGCTCCCTTTTGGGCATCGAATACGTTTTTGAGTCCTTCGTAATCTCGGATGGTGAGTCGGCGCAAAACTTCCTTGCGCAGTTTCTCGATGGCAACCTGGTGGTTCGCACTGCCCACTATCAATTGACTCAGTACTACTTCTTTGATGTGCCCTGCTTCAATAAGTTCCTTGTTGATGCTCGCAATCTGTACGTTCTTTTCGTAAAGATGCTTCATCTGAGACTCGATGAGTGACTTCTGACGATGGAGCGTTTTTCGCTGTTTCTTCATGACGATGATTGCAGCTATCAATAGGACAATCACGATGCTCAGGAAAATGAGACCGATAGTGAGCCACATTTTCTGCCTTTGAGTGATTGCATAGAGGTCTTTATCTATCTGGGGATAGCTGAATGCTATCTCGGAATAGCGGTAACGTGAATGATATTGTTCGGCATTGTGCATCGCTACATTGATGAGCATGTACGAACGGGCAATGTCGCCTGTGATGTAAGCGATTTCGGCTATCTTTCTGGCAGCAGGATATTCCACTGAGCCACGCTTGATTTCCATGATGGCCGATTGGCTGATGCATTCTGCTGCCTTGGTGTAGTTGCGTAATCCCATATAGTTGTATCCCAGGTTGCCAAGAGCGTAGGCATAGTATGCAGAGGTAGGAGATAATTTGCTGAGCAGTATTTTGCTTTGCTTAATGGCCTCGGCATATTTGGTTTCGTGGAAGTACATCTTTACGAGCATGTCATCGAGCAGGTAAGAGTCTGAAGACACAGTTTGCTTCAATTCTCCATACAGTCGCTTCATGTTTTCCAGATAGGTGTCTTTGGAAAGAATGCGATATGGGGTGTAGAATCCGTTCTCGAATTCCAGGTTGAATGCAGCTACGATATAGTTGATTCGGATATCTTGCGAGCAAGTTCTGGGAGCAATCTTTGCCAAAGTCTCCGCCGCCTCTCTGAAGTACCCGCTATTGGTAAATGCTTGGGCCTCGTAGATGTAGGCTTGTGCCAGATAGTCGTAAGGACTTTTGGTTGAAGGGGCTTTTGAGTTAGCCTTGGGAGAATTTGCCAACTGCAGTGCTAGCTCTTCGCAATGGCGGGCGCATTGGTAAGAATCCTCAAAGTTGAGCAGGAATTGTATGCGAAACAGCTTCTCCCAGAGTTCGTATTGCTTTGTGAGGGGTTGGGGGATACCTAACTGCTGCTTAATCGTATTTACTTCCTGTCTCTGTTTCGCATGAAAGATGGAGGTGTCTGCCAGTGTTTCGCATACCTTATTTATATAAGGCTTTATCTTCTTGCTTATGGTTTTGCCGTAAGTAGCACCTTTGGCATCAAACTCCGCCTTCATCTTTTCGATAGGCATACGATTAATGGTTCCTGCCATTGGGGTTTGGGCAGAAACAAGGATTGGGCAGCAAGTCAGTATAGAGAGACATGCTATCACAAAGCTATGCTTGCAAGCTTGAAACCTCTTTTTGGAGGTTGTTTTTTCTTCTCTAAATGTCATTCTATAGGGTTTGAGGGGTTCAATTGACAGCAAAGTTAATACTAATATTTGAAATCTCTTTAATATAATAGTACCAATCCCGCAAAAGCCGAATAGAGAATCATGCGGATGGGATTGATCTTCATTACCTTCACACCGATAAAGGTGGCGAAGAAGAGGGCGATGGAGATGTAGAAATGCCAGGGATTGGCTGGCGTAGAGAAGTTCTCGCCATTCATCAGAAGCAGGGCTGCGGCTCCTACCAGACCGACAATGGCTGGGCGAAGACCGATGAAGATGCTCTGGACGGCTGTGGTGTTCATATACTTGTACAGCATCTTGCTGATAAGAATCATCAAAACCAAGGATGGGAGAACCAGCGCAAAGGTCGCCATGGCACTTCCGAGTACAGCCATCATGCCACTCATGCCGGCATTATGGACAGCTGTATAGCCACAATAGGTAGCGGTGTTGATACCGATAGGTCCCGGTGTCATCTGAGAAATGGCAACCACATCGGTAAACTCTTGCATCGTCATCCAATGATACTGCGTAACAACCTGTCCCTGAATCAGGGATATCATGGAATAGCCACCTCCGAATCCGAAGATGCCTATCTGAATGAATACGATGAAAAGCTGAAAAAATATCATCATTATGTTTTAAGCGATTTACTTTTTTACCTTTTTACTTTTTTACCCTTTTACCTTTATTCCGTTGGCTGGATAAACTGTCCATAGATGTAGCCACCTACGGCAGCTGCGATAATCACCCAGATTGGGTTGACGCCCAAAAGCCAGATCAGAAGGGCGGATAGAATAGGAATCCAGCAGTTGACAAGCGAAATACCGGCACTCTTGGCAAGCGAGAATGTAGGTACGGCTATCAATGCCACGACGGCAGGACGGATGCCTGCAAACATGGCAGCAACAACCTTGTTGTCTTCAAACTGATGGAAAAACATGGCTATCGCTAAGATAATAAGGAACGATGGCAACGAAGCGCCGAAGGTGCAGACGATGGCTCCCGGTGTCTTTGCCAACTTATATCCGAGCAGGGAACTCATGTTGATGGCCAAGGCGCCCGGACAAACCTGGGTAGTAGCAATGGCATCCAAGAATTCCTCCTTCGTCATCCAATGATGCTTGTCAACGACTTCGGATTCTATAATAGGAATCATGGCATAGCCACCCCCAAAGGTGACTATGCCAATCTTCATAAATGTTTTGAATAATGTAAGATAACTTACGCTATTATTCATTTTTTACCTTTTTACTTTTTTACCTTTTTACTTTTTCAAAGCTCTTTCTTCAATCCACTGACGTGCATTGACAAATGCCTCAATCCAAGGAGTTACCTCATCGTTGCGGCGATCAGCTGGATACCAGGCATTCTGCCATGGGAAGATGGCACGCTCCAAGTGTGGCATCATAGCCAAGTGGCGACCATCTGCAGAGCAGATACCTGCTACATTGTAGTCACTGCCATTAGGATTACCTGGATACTCAGCGTAGTTGTACTTCGCAATGATGTTGTAGTGATCCTCTGGCTCTGGCAAGTAGAAACGGCCCTCGCCGTGAGCTACCCAGATACCGAGCTTATCACCGCTCAGGCTACCGAACATCACACTGTCGTTCTGAGGAATAGTCAAACCGAGGAATGTACTCTCGAACTTCTTGGATGTGTTGTGGCAGAGGTGTGAACGATGCTTGTGCTCAGGATTGATGAGGTTCAACTCAACCATCAGCTGGCAACCGTTGCAGATACCGAGTGAAAGGGTGTCCTCACGGGCATAGAACTTATCGAGTGCCTCCTTAGCCTTAGGATTGTAGAGGAATGCACCAGCCCAACCCTTGGCAGAACCGAGAACATCGGAGTTAGAGAAACCACCGCAGAATACGATGAAGTTCACATCTTCCAGAGTCTCACGACCAGAAATCAAGTCGGTCATCATCACATCCTTTACATCGAAGCCGGCGAGATACATAGAGTATGCCATCTCACGCTCACCATTGGTACCCTTCTCACGGATGATAGCTGCCTTGATGCCAGATGGCTTGCGGCGGTTAGCATCGAGGCTGTAGCTGGCGAGGGTTCCCTTGAAGCCGTAGCCGAAGTTCATCTCGATAGGCTGCTTCTTATAGTTGGTGTAACGCTTCTTGGCCATACCGTTCATGCTCTGCTTGCGGTCGAGGAGGTAAGAGGTCTTATACCAGTCGTCGCGCAAAGTATCGATATCGAACTCGTGCTCGAAGCCTTCCTTCTTGATGATAATCTTGCGGAGCTCTGGAGCTGGATAACCGATCTTGGCATAACCGATACCGTTCTCATCGAAGAATGCCTTCAACTCGTCCTTGTGAGCATCGCTTACCTGGATGACAACACCTGGGTTCTCTGCGAAGAGAGTCTTGATGATGTCGGCATCTGCGATGTCGTGGAGGTTGATCTTCATACCGCCCTCTACGTTGGCGAATGTCATTTCGAGGAGAGTTGTAATCAAACCACCGGCACTGATATCGTGACCAGCCATTACCCAACCACGGTTGATGAGTTCCTGTACGGCGTTGAAGCAGTCAACGAAGTACTCTGGGTTCTTGACGGTAGGAACATCGCTGCCCACCTTGCCCAGACTCTGAGCGAAAGCAGAACCACCGAGACGCTGCTCGTCGAAACTGAAGTCGATATGGTAGAGGCTAGAGTTCTTGTCGTTAACGAGAACTGGGCTAACCACCTTCTTGACATCTGAAACCTCACCACCGGCACTTACGATAACAGTACCCGGAGCGATGATCTTCTCGCCGTTAGGATACTGCTGGGTCAAAGAGAGAGAGTCCTTACCTGTTGGTACGTTTACGTGGATGGCGCAGCAGAAGTCTGACAATGCCTTCACACCCTCGTACAGACGGGCATCCTCACCCTTCTGACTGCGGCAAGGCCACATCCAGTTAGCAGAGAGGCTGATGCTGTCCATGCCATCTGCCAATGGAGCCCATACGATATTAGTCAATGACTCTGCTACAGAGAGTACAGAACCAGCCTTTGGATCGGCAAGACCAGCCTGAGGTGCATGACCCATTGCTGTTACGATACCCTTCTCGCCACGGTAGTCGAGTGCTACGACACCACAGTCAGAAAGTGGCAACTGAATCTGACCCTGACCCTGCTGACGGGCAATCTTACCTGTTACGGAACGGTCAACCTTGTTGGTCAACCAGTCCTTACAAGCCACAGCCTCCATCTGGAGAACACGCTGCAAGTACTCGTCGAGGTTATCTGCAGAATAAGTTACATCTTCATATTTACGCTCTACGGTCTCATCTACCATTACAGTCTTAGGAGTATGACCGAACATCTGAGCTACATCGAGGTCGAATGGCTTTACGCCGTCAGCCTGCTTGAAGCTGAAGTGAGCATCGCCAGTAGTCTCACCAACCACGTACATTGGAGCACGCTCACGGTCGGCAATCTTCTGAACCTCGCTGATATACTTCTCGTCGATGAGCAAGCCCATGCGCTCCTGGCTCTCGTTGGCGATGATTTCCTTGGCGCTCAAAGTCTTGTCGCCGATAGGCAACTTAGACATGTCGATTTCGCCACCGCACTCTTCTACCAACTCAGAGAGACAGTTCAAGTGACCGGCTGAACCGTGGTCGTGGATGCTGACTACTGGGTTCTCATCGTTCTCAACGAGTGCACGAACCAGGTTGTAGGCACGTTTCTGCATCTCAGGGTTGGCACGCTGAACAGCGTTTAACTCGATACCATTGCTGTAACGGCCTGTATCTACAGAAGAAACAGAACCACCACCAAGACCGATGCGATAGTTATCACCACCTACTACGACAACCTTGTTGCCCTTCTGTGGCTCACCCTTCTTGTAGTCACGCTTCTTGCCGTAGCCTACACCACCAGCAAGCATGATTACCTTATCGTATGCATACTTCTCGCCGTTCTCCTCGTGCTCGAATGTAAGCACAGAACCGGTGATGAGAGGCTGACCGAACTTGTTACCGAAGTCTGATGCACCGTTGGAAGCCTTGATCAGAATCTGCTCTGGAGTCTGATAGAGCCACTTACGTACTGGCATGATGTCTTCCCAGTCGCGCTCAACATCGCTCTTGCCGTTGTCATCCTTCAGGCGAGGATAAGCAGTCATGTAGCAGGCTGTACCTGCGATAGGCCATGAACCTACACCACCACCCATACGGTCGCGGATTTCACCACCCGTACCGGTAGCAGCACCATTGAAAGGCTCTACGGTAGTAGGGAAGTTGTGGGTCTCAGCCTTCAGAGAGATAACACTCTCGATATCCTTCACCTGGAAGAAATCGCTGGTAGTCTGATCGGCTGGCGCAAACTGCTCGATAACAGGACCCTGTGAGAAAGCCACATTATCCTTATAGGCAGAGAGAATCTTGTTAGGATTCTCGTTGGTGGTCTTCTTGATCATGTTGAAGAGAGAAGACTCCATCTCCTTACCGTCGATGATAAACTGGCCGCCGAAAATCTTGTGGCGGCAGTGCTCTGAGTTGATCTGTGCGAAACCGAAGATTTCGCTGTCGGTGAGAGGGCGTCCGTTCTCTTTCTCCAGCTTGTGGAGATAAGCCATTTCGTCCTCGCTGAGGGCAAGACCCTCTTCCTCGTTATACTTCTCGAGGTCATCGACGTACTTGATAGGTTCTGGCTGGTGGTTCACGGTGAACACATCCTGTCCGATACCGTTGTACATACGCTGGAGCATAGGGTCGTGCTCAGCGTCTTCGCTATCTACAGGGAAGTACTCCTCGATACGCGAAATGCCGTTAAGACTCATGTTCTGAGTAATCTCAACGGCATTCGTACTCCAAGGAGTAATCATTTCACGGCGTGGGCCGACATAGAAGCCCTGCAACTGCTGGGCGTCCTCTAAAGTCGCGTCACCATAAAGCCAACAAAGTTCATTGATTTCGTCCTGAGATGGTTTGTGGTCAATCTCGGTCGCAATCACACTCTTAGATGGAGTTCTAAAAAAAAGAATCATACTTGCTTTCTTTTATATTATTAATGTATTTATTTCTTTTCGAGTGCAAAGATAGTGCAATTTCAAGACACTACAAAATAAAACTCTGTTTTTTATGTTTTTTTTGTTGAGATTTGGGCTATTCTTACCTTAAGAGGCAACATTTGACGGTTTAGCTATAAGAAAAGTGCTTTCTGTTGCCTTTTTTGGTTAAAAAGGTGATAAATAAAGATTTAGAGGTTAAAAATGTCTAAATGCATTTGACAAATGTTGTTTATTCGAGTCTTATCTGTAACTTTGCAAGTGAAAGAAGTGAATCAGCTTCTATAATGCCCTAAAATGTAGAAGCTTCCGGATAACGGATAAAAGCCGGGAGAACTCTAATATAAAAAGGAAATAAACGACGCAAAATATACTATAATCAATTAATAATAACAAGAAAATTTAAATTAGTAAGAATATGAAACAGACAAAGTTAATGGTAATGGCAATGATGGCTGTAGCTCTGATGGCTACAAGCTGTGCAAGTAAGAAGGATCTTCAGAATTGCCAGAATGAGAATAAGGAATTGTCAAGCAACTATCAGGCTACCAAGGAAAAGCTGGCAGCTACTGAGGCTAGTCTGGCGGCAGCTCAGGAGCAGCTCGCTACTGCAAAGAGCGATTACGCTAAGTTGCAGAACTCACTTGACAAGAGTTTGAACAATGCAAGCCAGAACAACGTGAGCATTGAGAAACTCGTTGACCAGATCAACGAGAGCAACCAGTATATCCGCCACCTGGTTGAGGTGAAGAGCAAGAGCGATTCGCTCAACATGGTTCTTACCAACAACCTGACCCGTTCTTTGAGCAAGGAAGAGATGAAGGAGGTTGATGTTCAGGTTCTGAAGGGTGTAGTTTACATTTCTCTGGCTGACAATATGCTCTATCAGAGTGGTAGCTATGAGGTGAACAGCCGTGCTCAGGAAACATTGAGCAAGATTGCTAAGATCATCACAGACTACAAGGATTACGATGTGCTCGTAGAGGGTAATACCGATAACGTACCAGTAAGCACTACAAGTGCCAAGATGAAGAATATCCGCAACAACTGGGACCTCTCTGCTCTCCGTGCAGCTTCTGTTGTTCAGTACTTGCAGGATCACTTCGGTGTAAATCCTAAGCGTCTTACTGCTGGTGGCCGTGGTGAGTACAACCCTGTAACAACTAACGATACAGAGGTAGGCAAGCAGCGCAACCGCCGCACTCAGATTATCATCACTCCTAAGCTCGACCAGTTCATGGACTTGATCGACAAGGCTCCAGAGGAGAAGTAAAAAGGCTATTTAAAGGTAAAAAGGTAAAAGGGTAAAAAAGTAAATAGATGAGGCATCAATGAGTTGTTAAAGGCTCATTGATGCCTTTTTAGGTATAAATATACAGATTTTATGTTTTGAGTACGTAAAAAAGTGCTTTTTGTTATCATTTTGCTAGAATTATTCTTAATTTCCTTTCTTTTCTTGATTATTTTTATTAATTTTGCAGGCAAAATATCAAGGGCTCACTTGACTGCCCTGATCATTGTACATTGTAAATTATTAATTATACATTATATTGTGTTATGGAAAAGATTAAGATGACAACTCCATTGGTAGAGATGGACGGTGATGAGATGACAAGAATTCTCTGGAAGATGATTAAGGATGAACTCATTCTTCCTTTCGTTGATTTGAAGTCTGAGTATTATGATCTCGGTCTGCCTTATCGCGACCAGACCAACGACCAGGTAACCATCGACTCTGCCGAGGCGGCTAAGAAATATGGTGTGGCTGTGAAGTGTGCTACTATCACTCCTAATGCACAGCGTATGGACGAGTATAAACTCCACAAAATGTGGAAGAGCCCTAATGGAACTATCCGTAGCATCATGGACGGTACCGTATTCCGTGCTCCTATCACCATCCCAAGTATCCACCCTTGTGTAAAGAACTGGGAGAAGCCTATTACCATCGCCCGTCATGCTTACGGCGATGTATACAAGAGCGTGGAACTTCGTGCTGATGAGCCAGGTACAGCCAAACTCGTGTTCGAGGGTAAGAGCGGCAAGAAGCAGGAGATAGAGATTCATTCTTTCGATGGCGCCGGAGTTATCCAGGGCATGCACAATACTGATAAGAGTATCCGCAGCTTTGCTCACAGCTGCTTCAAGTTTGCCATTGATACCAAGCAGGATCTCTGGTTCGCTACCAAGGATACCATCTCTAAGACTTATGATGCTCAGTTCCGTAAAATCTTTGAAGAAGTATATGAGAGCGACTATAAAGAGAAGTTTGCAGAACTCGGCATCGAGTATTTCTATACATTGATTGATGATGCCGTAGCCCGTGTCATTCGCAGTAAGGGCGGTTTCATCTGGGCTTGCAAGAACTATGACGGTGATGTGATGAGCGATATGCTCAGTACAGCCTTCGGTTCTCTGGCGATGATGACTTCCGTATTGGTTTCTCCTGACGGCAAGTATGAGTATGAGGCAGCCCACGGTACCGTGACCCGTCACTACTATCGCTACCTGAAGGGTGAAGATACATCTACCAACCCGATGGCTACCATCTTTGCATGGAGCGGTGCGTTGAGGAAGCGTGGCGAACTGGATGGCATCAAGGAACTTCAGAACTTTGGCGATCAGTTGGAGGCTGCATGTTTCGATACTTTGAATGATGGTATCGCTACCAAGGATCTCGTAAACCTGATGGAAGGTGTTGAGGCTAAGGCTGTAAACTCAGCTGGCTTTATCGCTGCCATCCGCGAGCGTTTGGAAAAGCGATTGGCATAAAAACAATAAGACCTGGGGTGATTCACCTCAGGTCTTATTGTTTTAGTTATTTTTAGTTTAAATCTTGATTCTTTTTCTTACGTTTACGCAAAGCGTCTGAATAAACCTTAAACAAATCAATGTTCAGCAACTGACAGATATGGTAAAGCATACCCGTATCTATAGTGGCTCTGCCGTATACCTTATATATATTAGTACGGTGGCAGCCTAATTGCTCAGCAAGCCATACTGTTGTCTTGCCTTGCTTGCTTAACTCCTCCTTAATGATTTCACCGATTAAGGGAATTGCATTTACTTTATCTTTCATACTCTTTCAGTTGTGTTATATGCTCACTTATAGTTATATTGGGTGCAAAAGTAGTATTTCTGTTTCTAACTAGCAAAGAAACATGTAGCGAATTTGGAACACTAAGTTAAAATGTGTAATAAAATGGCCTTTTTTTTATGTTTTTTTTCTTTAAAGTACTAAATGTCACAAAAATGTAATCAAATGTAACGCTTATTACGAAAGAAAAGTCGTAATTTTGCAGCGATATTTTAAATAACATAAAATATGGAAGAGAATATGAAAAGAATACTTGTTGTTGATGACGAGCAAGACTTGTGTGAAATCCTGAAGTTTAATCTCGAAACCGAAGGATATGAGGTAGAAACAGCCAATTCGGCAGAAGAGGCTTTGGAGATGGACATTGCTTCGTTCGACCTGCTGCTGTTGGATGTCATGATGGGTGGAATGAGCGGCTTCCAACTGGCTAAGCAGTTGAAGGACAATCCGATGACTGCCAATGTTCCAATCATCTTCCTTACAGCCCGTGATACGGAAAACGATACGGTGACAGGATTCAATATCGGTGCCGATGATTATATCTCGAAACCTTTCTCTATCCGAGAGGTGATGGTCAGAGTGCGTGCCGTCTTGCGCCGTACGGCTGAACAGGCTGGCGATGCTGATGAACCTAAGACCATCAACTATCAGGGACTGCAGCTGAATCTGGACAAGAAGACAGTGAGCATCGATGGTGAGGCTATCCCTTTCACCAAGACCGAGTTCGAACTCCTGCGTCTTTTCCTCGAAGAGCGCGGCAAGGTGTTCTCCCGTCAGGAACTTATCGACCGGGTGTGGCCTAAGGATGTGATGGTACTCGACCGCACGGTGGATGTCAACATCACCCGTATGAGAAAGAAGATTGGTAAGTTTGCCAAGTGTATCGTTACCCGTCTTGGTTTCGGTTATTATTTTGATGCGTAATTAAAATGTTTAAGTTAAATAGTGTAGGTAGAAAGTTGTACTTCAGTGTACTGGCGGTGTTCCTTGTGTTCGCCGTCAGTTTTATCGTGTTCCAGCAGGCACGAGAGAAACAGTATAAAATAGGTACGCTTACTATCAAGCTGGAAAATTATAATGAACTGCTGGCAGAAGATTTGGCGCTCTCACCCGGAGAAGGAATTATTCTGCAGGATAGCCTTCACGATAAGAATGTGACTGTGGCTCAGGAAAAGTTGCAGGCTTTCGTCCGTGAACATGAAAGCAAGGATCTTCGTGTTACACTGGTGCGCCCTAATGGTAAGGTGATTTATGACAACATGAGTTCCGACTATGAGCATTTTGCCAACCATGCCAAGCGTGAGGAAATAGTAGAAGCCTTGAAAAACAGGGTAGGCTCAAGCGTGGAGCGACAGTCTAAAACTCTGAAGCATGATTATTTCTATGTGGCTTCTTATTTCCCGGAAAGTCAGCTCATCATCCGTACGGCGTTACCTTATAATAATGATTTGGCTAAGTCGCTGCAGGCCGACCAGCATTTCATCTGGTTTGCCATCGTAGCCATCATTCTGCTTACCATCGTGCTCTACCGTTTTACGAACCGCCTGGCAAAGAATGTTTCCAAACTGAGCATCTTTGCTTATAAGGCAGACCACAACGAGAGTCTGGAGGTGGAAGATCTTGCCAAGTTCCCTAACGATGAGTTGGGCGAGATAGCCGAGCGTATCATCAAGATGTATAAGCGCATACAGACCACCCGTAGGGAGCAGGATATCCTGAAGCGGCAGCTTACCCAGAATATCGCTCACGAGCTGAAGACTCCTGTGGCAAGTATTCAGGGTTATCTGGAAACGATACTCGACAATCCGCATATCAATGAAGAGATGAAGTCGCAGTTTCTGCAGCGCTGTTATGCCCAGAGCGAACGTCTCACCTCTCTGCTCCGCGACATCTCTACCCTGAACCGGTTGGATGACGGTTCGGATATGATAGATTTCGAGGCGGTAGACATTACGCAGATGGTGAGTGAAATAGCCCATGAGACGGCGCTGCAAAGAGAGTCGCACCAGATGACTTTCGAGAATCTTCTTCCCGACCAGCATATTATCGTGAAGGGTAACCGCAGTCTGCTCTATAGTGTGTTCCGCAATCTTACCGACAATGCCATAGCTTATGCCGGCGAAGGACGTAAGATAACGTTGAGTGCCAAGGAGCAGGGCAACAAGTGGCATTTCATCTTCTGTGATAACGGTCAGGGTGTTCCTGCCGAGCATCTCTCCCGTCTTTTCGAGCGTTTCTATCGGGTAGATAAGGGACGCAGCCGCAAGATGGGTGGCACCGGTTTGGGACTTGCCATCGTCAAGAATGCCGTTCTCCTACATGGCGGAACCATCCGGGTGAGCAATCAGCTGGAAGGTGGCTTGAAATTTGAATTTACGCTTAAGAAATAAAATTCTGAACTTTCGCATGTGGGGAAGTTAAGGGAAGTTAGGGAAGTTAGAGGGAAGTTAAGGGACAAATGTCCTACGTTTTACGCAAAATAACTATTGTCTCTTCACTTCCCGAACGACCGTAGGGAGTGATAACTTCTTTAACTTCAATCAATTCCCTCACTTGCAAAACTTGAATATCTAAGCGGAAAATATAAATAATCAAGTGGCTGATAAAGGTACTTAAATAGTAAATATAGGTAAAGAAAGGCAAGGTTTCTGAGAAACTTCTGGATGGAGTTCTACAGAAACCTTGCCTTTTTTGTGTTTTAGAACATTTTTGTTTTCTTTTTGTAAACTTTGCTTAAATCAGTTATTTCTGACTTTTTTCTATTAAAAGTGTAGACGATATTTCTAAATGTTGACGAAAATCAAGAAAACCTAACTTTTTTCTACAAAAATATCGATAAAGTTTGCATTAATCCAATACTTTTTCTTATCTTTGCACCCGTAACACAATGAGAGAGGTTAAAAAATGCAAGAAAAGAAAAAGTAAATATATAAAGTTATATAAGAGTTGTTTAATTTTTAAGAGAAGATTTTATGGAAAAAAGATTGCTTTTCTTGTTAGTCAATCTCTTCCTCCTATGTGGGGGGGGCATTGGCTCAAACGAAAGTAACAGGTACCGTAGTTTCTCAGGAAGATGGTGAACCTGTCATCGGTGCATCTGTCGTAGTCGCTGGAGCGGCACGTACAGGTACCGTCACCGATATCGACGGTCACTTCTCTTTGGAGGTACCTGCTGGTAAGAAACTTGTAGTTAGCTACATCGGTATGCAGCCACAGACTTTATCTCCGTCTGCCAAGATGCTTATCAAGTTGAAACCTGATAGCAAAAGCTTGGGCGAGGTGGTTGTAACGGGTATGCAGCATGTAGACCGTCGTCTGTTTACAGGTGCAGCTACAAGTATAAATGCTGAGGAAGCAAAGTTGGATGGTGTGGCTGATATCAGTCGCTCCCTCGAAGGTCGTGCAGCTGGTGTATCTGTGCAGAATGTGACAGGTACATTTGGTACGGCGCCAAAAATTCGTGTCCGTGGTGCTACATCTATCTATGGTTCTTCTAAACCTCTTTGGGTTGTAGATGGTGTCATCATGGAGGATGTCACAGATGTAAGTACAGACGACCTTTCATCTGGTGATGCCGAGACCTTGATTTCTTCTGCTATTGCAGGTTTAAATGCTGATGATATTGAAAGTTTCCAGATTTTGAAGGATGGTTCTGCTACCTCTATTTATGGTGCACGAGCTATGGCTGGTGTCATCGTTGTTACAACCAAGAAGGGTCGTGCTGGCTTTAGCAAGATTTCTTATACTGGTGAATATACCATGCGCTTGAAACCTCATTATAGCGAGTTTAATATCATGGACTCTCAGGAACAGATGGGTGTCTATAAAGAGTTGAAGCAGAAAGGATGGCTCAATTTCTCTGATACATACCGTGCTTCAGAGAGTGGTGTCTATGGTAAGATGTACCAGCTCATGAATACCTACGATCCAACTAGTGGAACCTTTGCGCTTGAGAATACTGAGCATGCAATGAATGAGTATTTGCGTCAGGCAGAATATAGAAATACAGACTGGTTTGATGAACTTTTCTCTAGTGCCATCCAGCACAATCACTCTGTGAGCATGAGCGGAGGTACAGATAAACTCAATTTCTATGCATCTTTGAGTGCAATGGTAGATCCAGGTTGGTACAAGCAGAGCAAAGTAAATCGCTATACAGCTAATTTAAATGCTACATATAATATTTCAGATAAGTTGTCTTTCAATATTATCACTTCTGGCTCTTATCGTAAGCAGAGAGCTCCTGGTACTTTGTCTCAGACAGTGGACCCAGTGTATGGTGAGGTAAAGCGTGATTTTGATATCAACCCATATTCTTATGCGTTGAATACCTCAAGAACATTGGATGCCAATACGTACTATACTCGCAACTATGCAGACTTTAATATCTTAGACGAGTTGGACAAAAACTATATGAACCTTGACGTTACTGATGTAAAGTTCCAGGGTGAATTAAAGTATAAGCCAATTAAGGGATTGGAGTTTTCATTGTTAGGTGCGGTAAAGCATTCTGGCACTATGCAGGAACATATTGTACATGATAATTCCAACCAAGCTCGTGCTTATCGTGCTATGCCTGATGCTACAGTTCGTGACAAGAACCCATTCTTGTATACAGACCCAGACAACCCTTATGCGTTGCCAATCTCTATCTTACCACAGGGTGGTATTTATCAGAAGACAGATTATAAAATGAACAGTTACGATTTTCGTGGTACTGTGAACTGGAATCATACTTTTGATAATTCGCACATCGTCAACCTCTTTGGTGGTATGGAAGTGAGTGATATCAGCCGTAACAAGAATTTCTTCAATGGTTGGGGAATGCAGTATACAAAGGGTGAAATACCTTTCTATACTTATCAGTTCTTCAAAAAGAGCATTGAGAGTGGTACCGATTATTACACTCTCTCTAACACGTTCTCTCGTACGGCAGCATTCTTTGCTAATGCAACCTATTCTTATAAGGGACGTTACGTTATCAATGGTACATATCGTTACGAAGGTACTAACCGATTGGGTAAGAGTCGTTCTGCCAGATGGTTGCCTACTTGGAATGTTTCTGGTGCATGGAATATGCATGAGGAGAGTTTCTTCGAAAATTTGCGTCCAACGCTTTCTCATTTGACATTGAAGGCTTCTTATTCTTTGACTGGTGACCCTGGTCCAACAAATGTTTCCAATGCGGCTGCAGTCTTAAAGAGTTACAAGCCTTACCGTCCTTTCGCTAGCATCCAGGAGAGTGGTATGGACTGGAGCGATTTGGGTAATGATGAATTGACATATGAGAAGAAGCATGAGTTGAACCTCGGTTTTGATGCAGGTTTCTTTAATAACCGCATCAACTTTGCCCTTGACTGGTATACTCGTAATAACTACGATTTGATTGGTCTGATTCGTACAACAGGTGCTGGTGGTCAGATAGAGAAACTTGCTAATGTGGCTTCTATGAAATCACATGGTGTGGAGTTTACTCTTTCTACCAAGAATATTCAAACCAAGGATTTCTCTTGGACCACAGACTTCATATTCTCTTATTCAAAGACTAAGGTTACAGACTTACAGACGAACTCAAAGGTTATCGACCTGGTTTCTGGTACAGGTTTCGCTCTCGAGGGATATCCTGTAAGAGGTTTGTTCTCTTATAAGTTTAATGGTTTGAGTGATAAGGGTTATCCGGTAATTACTGATCAGAATGGCAATGTGACATCTAGTGGTGAAAATATCGATTTCCAGAGTCAGGTTCTTGACAACTTGGTATATGAGGGTCCTAGTGATCCTACTACAACCGGTAGTTTTGGTAATATATTTAAGTACAAGAATTTGCGTTTGAATGTATTCATTACCTATTCATTCGGCAATGTTGTACGATTGGATCCTGTGTTCAAGGAAAAATATACAGACCTTACTGCCATGCCAAAGGAATTTAAAAACCGCTTTGTTCAGGCAGGAGATGAGAATATCACCGACATTCCTGTTATCTTGACAAATGCTCAAGTAACGAGAGATAATTATCTTAAGACATTGTACAATGCCTACAATTATTCTACCGCTCGTGTAGCTAAGGGTGACTTCATTCGTATGAAGGAGATTTCTCTGTCGTATGATTTCCCTAAGTCATGGTTGGAACCATTGAAGTTGAGCGACCTCTCACTGAAGTTGCAAGCTACCAACTTGTTCCTTATCTATGCAGATGACAAGTTGAATGGTCAGGATCCTGAATTCTTCCGTTCAGGTGGTGTCGCAGCCCCAATGCCAAAGCAGTTTACACTGACACTCAGATTAGGCATTTAATGTTTAACTCTCTAATAAAAGATAAATTATGAAAGTAAGTTTCAAATATTATATATTAGCAGCATCCATCGTGCTGGGCATGACATCTTGCGATGACTATCTGGACAAGATGCCGGACAACCGCACTGAATTGGATGAGACATCAAAAATTCAGGATATGTTGGTGTCATGCTATCCAACCACACATTATGCAGCTATAGCAGAGTTTGAGTCTGATAATACTGACCATATGGATGTGTTGGGCTACACCTCTTATAAAAAAATTCAGGATGAGGCTTCGGAATGGAAGGATATCACTTATGAAGATGATGATAGCCCATTTAAATTGTGGAATGACTGTTACCATTCCATAGCTTCTGCCAATATGGTACTGGAAGCAATTGAAAAGCAGGGTAACCCTGCCGAACTTCAGGCAGCTAAGGGTGAGGCTTTGGTAGCCAGAGCTTTCAATCATTTCATTTTGGTGAATATCTTTAGCAAGGCTTATAGTCCAAAAACTTCAAGCACTGATCTTGGTATACCTTATGTCACTAAGGTGGAAACTACTGTGGCTCCTCACTATGAGCGTGGCACTGTAGCTGATGTATACAAGCATATAGAGGAAGACTTGCTGGCAGGTATTCCATTGTTGGGCGAGGCCAGCTATTCTGTGCCAGCTTATCATTTTACCAAGAAGGCTGCTGAAGCTTTGGCCGCTCGTTTCTATCTCTTCTATGTGCAGGATGATAAGAGCAATTACGATAAGGTAATTAAGTATGCACAGGATGTTTTGACAAGCAATCCTCTCTCCATGTTAAGAGAATGGAAGGAAATAGGATCTCTGTCGCCTAACAAAAGTGTGCGTGCCAATGCTTTTGTTGATGCCGACAGAAAGTCCAACCTTTTGTTGTGCTCTACCAATTCGCTTTGGGTACGTTATTATGGTCCTTATGGTATCGGTTATAAGTATTGCCACAATACCACGATTGCTGCTACCGAGACAAATAAGGCAACTACTCTTTGGGGAAGTTATTCTCGACTTAACTATAAGATATACCAGTATACGAGTATGCCAAAAGTTATCATGGATAAATTTGGTGAGTTCTTTGAAATTACAGATGCTGTCAATGATGTAGGTGTTCCTCATGAAATGTTCCCAGCTTTGACATCTGACGAGGTGATGCTCAATATGATAGAGGCTTACATTATGAAGAAGGATTATGATAAGGCATTGACTAATTTCAATATCTGGATGCATAATTTTACATCATATACTAAAAATGTCACAATGGATGATATCAATAGAGTGTATGGCGAATATCAGGAGGATGAATTGACTGGTGAGTCTACCGGCATGAAGTACTATACTCCTACAGAGCCAACTCCAAAGAAGGAATTGCATCCTGACTTTACCGTAGAGAAGGGTGACCAGGAAAACTTCTTGCAATGCTTGCTTCATTGTCGTCGTATCATGACCCTGCATGAGGGACTTCGCTGGTTTGATATCAAGCGCTATGGTATGACAATCTATCGCCGTACCATTGATGGTAGTGGTGACATTACAGTGACCGATACGATGAATGTGGATGACCCACGTCGTGCCATTCAGTTACCGGCTAGTGTCATCAAGGCTGGACTTGAGGCAAATCCACGTAAGTAATGATTAATAAAAGAAGAAAGATTATGAAGAAATATATATTTATGTTTGCGCTGTCGGTGGCTGCTTTAGGTAGTTTTACTTCTTGTAGCGAGAGCGATTTGGATAAGGAAAGTATCTTTCAAGATAGCCAGGTAAAGGAGAATGATTTTGATAAGTGGATATACAAGAACTATACTTTGCCTTACAATATCAACTTGATGTATCGATTGCAGGATATAGAGTCAGATCATAATTATTCCTTGGCACCAGCTCAGTATGAAAAGTCGGTTGAGTTAGCGCATATTGTAAAGTATGCTTGGTTGGAGGCTTATGATGAAGTTGCCGGTGTAGATTTCACTCGCAAGTTTGTGCCAAAAATGCTGCATTTTGTAGGCTCTGCTGCATACGAGAACAATGGAACCATGATTCTGGGTACTGCAGAGGGTGGATTGAAAGTGACATTGTACTTGGTGAACAACTTGATGATAGACAGAGAATTTCTCAATCACTACTACTTCAAGACAATGCACCATGAGTTCTCTCATATTCTCCATCAGACAAAAAGTTACCCTACTGAGTATGATTTGATTTCTGAGAAAGATTATGTGAGCGGTGACTGGTATTTGATGAGCGATTCTGAGGCTCATCAGTTAGGCTTTGTTTCACCTTATGCCATGTGCGAGCCTCGTGAGGATATAGCTGAGGTTACCTCTATCTATATTACAAAGACTCCTGCCGAATGGCAGGCCATTATTGCTGATGCTGGCTCAGAGGGTGCTGATATTATCAATCAGAAACTTGAGATAGTAAAGAAATACATGGCCACATCTTGGGGCATTGATATGGATGAACTTCGCGATTGCGTACAGCGCCGACTCAATGACGTAGTAGATGGAAATGTAGATTTGGAATCACTCAAATAAAGATTATTGAATTATGAAAAAAATATATAGTTTTATCATCATAGCACTCATGTTGTGCGTTGGATTTGCCTCTTGTTCTCATGAGGAGGACGACCTGTTTGGTGAGTCTGCTGCACTGCGCTTGAACAAGAGTGTGGACAAGTACCAGAAGTTGCTCACCAGTAGTGAGAACGGATGGGTGATGGAGTTTTTGCCAAGTGATGGTTCCTATGGTGGATTTATTTATACGGCAAAGTTTGGCGATGAAGACGTATCGATGGCTAGCGACCTCTCTTTGTATAGTGATACAGAGGAGTGGCCTGCTGGTACCGTGTTGTCTTCTAAGTATTCTGTAAAGGCAGAGCAGGGGGTTATTCTTACGTTTGATACCTATAATCTGTTGTTTCATTTCTTCTCTGAGCCAGGTGGTTCTTCTGATGTAGATGGATATGAGAGTGACTATGAGTTTACTTTCCTCAAAACTAGTGAGGATCAGGATACCATTTATCTTCGTGGTAAAAAGTATGAGAATATTCTCAAAATGTATAAGCTGAAGGATACTGATGCTGAAGGTTTTATCAAGAAGACCATTGAGATGAGCGAAAATCTTTCAAAGGTAAACTATCAGTTCTTGAAGATTGGAAACAAAGAATATCCTGTGGATATTGAAGGAAAGACATTCTATATCAATGATATTGATAGTACAGACTTGGAGTTAAATGTACCAATGTTTTATACCCCAGAGGGCTTCCATTTTTACGAACCTATCAGCGTTGGTGGCAAGTCCTTCCAGTACTTCAAGTATGATGAAGCTACAGGCAATATCGTTGCAGATGATAATCAGAGTTCTATAGACCTCCCTTCTGCAACCGATCAGTTCCTTAATCCTAAACTCAATTGGAACTTTGATGGTGAAGACATGTGCGATGGTTTGAAGGAACTTTATGATAAACTGCCAGAAATGAGTTCTTCCTATACTTTCGAAGGCGCCTATATAGGAAAATCTACAGCTAGCTTCGATTTTGGCATGGGATATGATATGATTATTGGCATCAATTGGAATTTAGAACTTTTCGGCACTCAATTTAGTTCTTCAGCTAACTATGGCGTTGATTTGAGTTATGATGAAGCCGCTGGTGTTATCGGTATCAAGGGACTCGGTGAAGGTTCAGGTTTCACTTCGTCTAGTAAGAATAAAGTTGCGGCTCCATTCGTTGACTATATCCTTGACAACGCTCCATACAAAGCGACATTCAATGATGGCAAGATTAAGACTCAGGTAAAGTTGGAGAGTACAAAAGATCCTTCAGTATGGTTTACATTGAAGTTGTAGTACTCTGAACCGTAATAATATTTTAAAGAATTGAGATTATGAAGAAACTGAATATAATTTATATGCTGTTGGGATGTCTTTTGACATTTGTGGCATGTTCGGACGATGATTATTCTCCAACAGTCTCTCCATTGAAGGTCACAGAATCTAGTGTTGCCTTCAATGCTAAAGGTGGTGATGGTGAGATTACAGTTGCTAGTTCTACGCCTATTGCTTCTGTAGAGAGTAGTGATGATTGGTGCGTGGTTTCTGCTGATGGTGATTATAAGGTGAAGGTGACCGTTGGTGTTAATGAAGCTGTAGCTAGCCGTAATTCAATTGTTACCATCAAAGATCAGGGAGGCAATGAAACTCATATTTCCGTGACTCAATCTGGTTTGCTCTTCTACCTAGATACTCATAAGGCTGTTTTTGCTGATGCGGCTGCTAAAGATTTCGTCAAGATGGTTCATAGTAATGAGGTCGCTTTAAGTGTGAATGAGGATGTAGATTGGCTGGAAGCAGTTGTGCAAGGTGATAGTATTGTTGTCAATACAAAAAGCAATGAAACAGGTGAAGTGCGTTCTGCTTATGTATATTGTACTTCTGGTCCACGAAAAGACTCTGTCCTTGTAGTTCAGGGTGAATCTAAGGATATCTTGGGCGATTACTATTTTGCTGGTCAGGATAAAAAGGGAAAGTTGATTTATATTTTGGGTAATTTAGCTAAAGGTAAGACAGCTAATACTTTGAAACTATCTTTTCCTGCGCTCAATGCTAGTATGGAAGTCCCTTATGATGAGGCTAATATGTCTTTCAAGTTCCTTTGCGGTCAGTATTTATGTGACTATGTAGAAAAGGATGAAGAGACTGGTGATGAGACCACTTCTTATATATACTCTGCTTTGTGGGATACCAAGAAAGGCTTTACATGGGGCGATAGCTATAGTATGGATGGTATCATCTATGGAGATCCGGAAAATGGTACGATTGTAGAATTTGCCGACAACGGTTCTTTGTCAGGATATAATGTTAATGCTATTCGTTTTGAGATGTTTAGAAAGAAAGAGGCTGTTAAAGCTAATCGTATTGGAGCCTTAATCTCTTTCATTTATCCATTCATGCAAAAAATGAAGGATAATAATTCTGCTTCTCGTAAGTCGAATTTCGTGCCAGCAAACCTCTCTATTATCAAATAGTGAGGAAAGCATATGGAGTATACTTATATAATATCAAGGATTCTTTGTGAAAAGAATACATAAAATCTCTCGTCTGGGGGCGTGCTCATTTAAGCACGCCCCTTATTTATTGTTGCAGTATAAACTGTATTCCGGAATATTTTAATTTCAATATAAAAGCCCAAAACTCCATAGTGGTAATATGTCACCATTAGCATATTCTATATCGTCACGCACAATATAAGCGTTTTCTACATCCTTCACCTGCTTATGACTCTTTTTGGCACCCTCAATCTCAAATGTATACTTTCCTATTGTAAAATCGGAAATCTTAGATGATGTAACATCCTGATTGACTCTGGTTTGGTTGTAGAAGAATGTCTCTCTCACATTACCAATATTAGAATTATTGCCTGAAAGTGCATATATGATATTCGGATTATCGAGATAAACTTTCTCTGTCTTTCCCAATCCTCTCATTCCGCCTGTTTCGTCACGTAACTGACCAATCATTCCTGCTTTTTCCATGTATAGAAGATAGGTAGGAATATCATTACGGCTCACTTTAATTTCGTTTGCCAATCCTGTGGCTTCTGGCTTATAGGCTTCCTTGCCATGGGATATGGTGAGGGAGCCTTTTTTTTTTTTATAGTCGATGATTATAAGTCATTCAGCATGAAATCATAGATGCTCATGAAGAGTATACCATTTGCATCACGGTTGCTGATGAGGCTTTCGCCCACAATGACGATTCGCTCGAAACCATCATCTATGCGGCGCAATGAGTTGATTTCTTGCTCTATCTTGTCTTGCGATGGCAGGCTGAGGACCGACTGGATATAGCATCGGCGACTGCCCTTGTTGCACACGAAGTCTACCTCTAGTTGTTTGCGATAACTAGTGCCGTTTTCGTCTTTTCCATTCACTGTTACCACGCCTACATCCACATTGAATCCCTGTCTTCTCAGCTCGCAATATATCGCATTCTCCATGAGATGGGTCTTCTCTATTTGGCGAAAATTGATGAGTGCATTGCGCAGTCCTAAGTCGGTGAAGTAATACTTCATAGGAGTACCGATATATTTTCTTCCCTTCACGTCGTATCTCTTGGCTTCCTCTATAAGAAAGGCATTTGAGCAATAATCGATGTATGTTTTCAGAGTGGTAGAGCCAATGGATATATTTTTGTTGGTCTTGAATGTATTCGATAGTTTTTGAGGATTTACCAGTCCTCCTATGCCAGATGATAACATACAGAGAAGTTCTTCTAGCTCAGCATTGTTCTTGATGCGATTTCTGCTAAGAATGTCAATTGATTTAATTTTACGTTAGATTTTTGCGTAAATACGCATTTTTCTGCTGCAAAGATACGCTTTTTTGATGAATTTACAAAAGATTTTTGCGTAAATACGCATTTTTCTGCTGTAAAAAGTGTTTTTATAATCTGTTCTTGTTCCTTTACCCTTATTTCTAATAATTGCCAGAGATTTTTATCAGTATGTAGCGTTTATTGTCTAGTTATGGAAGAATATTCTGCCGAGGAATAAGTTGGCTGTTAACCGGAAATAGTGTACTGGCGAATGAAGAACAGCTGACTAGCCGTACGCTCGCTAGTTGGCTGTTCTACTGCAACAGTCAGCGTAAATGCCTGTAAAAATGTTGTAAGTAAGGGATAAGGAAATACTCTTCACTCTTCACCTTTCCTTCGGAATCCCCAGTGTTTATGGGCGTTTCGAGGGGTGAAGAGTTCTTGGACACTCTTCACCCACTCTTCACCACTCTTCACCTTGGCTGGTTCGGCGGAGGGTGTGTCATAAGTTTATGATTCACTCTCTTCTTGTTGTTGGAAGAGTTAGAATATGTTGTTGGAAGAGTTAGAATATGTTGTTGGAAGAGTAAGGATATGTTGTTGAGACAGTCAGTATCTTCGGTCGCACAACAGCTGTTGTGCGCTTGCATAACAGCTGATATGCGCATGCACAACAGGTGATGTGCATGCGATGGTCAACTGTTATGCGCCAAACTATTATCCAGACTTATGGCGCACCCTCTTTAGAGAAGCCTGGCGGTCTTGCATCTCTCCTTAACACCTAGTGGTCTTGCGCTGCAATTTACGCCTGTTGGTCTTTGGAATCGGTGAAGAGTGGTGAAGAGTGGGTGAAGAGTCGCTGTAAACTCTTCACCCCTCGGAATGCCGATAAACACAGGCGTTTCCGAGGGAAAGGTGAAGAGTGAAGAGTAAAAGCGTGTTCGCTTGCTGAACAAAAAATGGGGCGCAAGCTGTTTCCTTGAAAGGAATCGCTTGCGCCCCTGATATTTTTGCTTATGAGTAAATGAGCACCCTAAGATTAGAACTTGTAGATAGCACCAAATGAAATGTTGCTCGCATCTACGTTAAGTCCGAATGTTGACCAGTTGTCACCATGGTCAGGAGAATAACCTCTGTAACCGAGGAAACCTACCTTTGTGATGAAGTTTACGTGGTCTGAAAGCTTAACAGCCAAACCTGGCTTGATGCCTACCTCGTAAGAATCGCCACCGCCCTTGCTGACGCTGCCGTAACCGATTGTACCCTCAACGAAGAGGTTAACCAACTTGGTTTCTACGGCTGTATAACGTACGTAAGGAGCTACAATGAATGTTGTTGCTTCTGGTACTGCATGGAGTTCGCAAACATCGCCCTTCTTGATACCGATCTCGAGACCTGCTTCCCACTTGTTGTTGAATTCGTAACCAATCTCTGGCATCAAGGTGTAAGCTGTCTTGCTGTCACCATCACCGATCTTGTTGCTGGAAATACCAGCTGTACCACCGATGTAAACCTGTGCGCTAGCGCAAACTGAAACGAGAGCCATAGCAAGGCTCAACATAATCTTCTTCATAATCAATCTTTTCTTTTAATTATTACTTTATTTTATCACTCTAATCAGGTAGCTTTTCAGCCCCTTATTTATGATAGCAAAGCACATTCATGATATGCTCCGCACTCTCTAATTCGGCGGCAAAGGTATAGGAAATAACTCAAAACTCAAAACTTTTTCTCAGTTTTTCTTGTAAAACAAGCCGTATTGTTGATGTAAATCAAAAAAAGCAGGTATGCTGCATGTATCTGAAGTTATTTTTGAAGGATGGCAGCGATTTTTTATTGAAACGGTCAAATAATATGGGGTAATATTTGGGCAAACCAACTTTTTTCTCTATCTTTGCATGAACAAACAGTTTGAATCTTATTTTATAAATATCATAAATGAATCAATTTACAAAGCTGATAGCAGCCCAGCTCAATCTGAAGGAGCAGGCTGTAGAAAATACTCTGGCGCTGCTCGAAGAGGGCTGCACCATTCCGTTTATCTCGCGATACCGCAAGGAGAAAACCGGTAATATGGACGAGGTAAACATTGAAGCCATCGCACAGGCTAACGAGAAACTCTCTGAGATGGCGAAGAGAAAGGAGACTATCCTCAAAACCATCGAGGAACAGGGAAAACTCTCGGATGAACTGAAAAAACGCATCGAACAGTGCTGGGATGCTACCGAACTGGAAGATATCTATCTTCCTTATAAGCCAAAGCGCCGCACCCGTGCACAGATAGCACGTGAGGCAGGCTTGGAGCCTCTGGCACAGCTGCTCCTCTTCCAGCGTGAGCGCAATCCGGAACAGGCTGCCAGGAAGTTTGTGGGCGATAAGGTGAAGGATGTGGAGGCTGCTCTTCAGGGAGCCAAGGACATCATCGCCGAAACCGTAAGCGAGAATGAGCAGAGCCGCAATCAGATTCGCGGTGAGTTCAGACGCGGTGCCATCATCACTTCTAAGGTGGTAGCCAAGAAGAAGGATGAGGAAGAGGCGCAGCGCTTCTCCGACTATTTCGATTTCTCAGAACCATTGAAGAAATGTTCTTCGCACCGACTGCTGGCTATGCGTAGAGGCGAGGCGGCAGGATTCTTGCGTGTCAGCATCTCGGCTGATGATGAGCAGTGTCAGGATAAACTGAAGCGCCACTATGTACATGGTTTCGGTGAGTGCCAGACGCTGGTGGGTGAAGCGGTGGATGATGCCTTCAAGCGACTGCTGAAGCCTAGCATTGAAACCGAATTTGCTGCGCTCAGCAAGCAGAAGGCGGATGAGGAGGCTATTGTGGTCTTCGCCGAAAACCTGCGCCAGCTTCTGTTGGCGGCTCCTCTCGGACAGAAACGCGTGATGGCGGTTGACCCAGGTTTTGCCAATGGTTGCAAGACTTGCTGTCTCGATGCGCAGGGCAATCTGATTCATCATGAAATCGTTTATCCTCATCCTCCCCGCAACAGGAAGAGCGAGGCTACGGCTGCCATCCAGCGCATGGTAAAGATGTATCAGGTGGAGGCTATGGCTGTAGGTAACGGTACGGCAAGCCGCGAAACCAGCGACTGGCTGCATAGCATCGATTTCGTTCATCCGGTAGATATTTATGTGGTGAGCGAGGATGGCGCTTCTATCTATTCGGCTTCGAAGATTGCAAGAGATGAGTTCCCGGATGAGGATGTTACCGTGCGTGGTGCTGTGAGCATCGGACGAAGACTGATGGATCCGCTTGCTGAGTTGGTGAAGATTGATCCGAAGAGCATCGGTGTGGGACAGTATCAGCATGATGTGGATCAGACTCAGTTGAAGAAGAGTCTGGATACAGTGGTAATGAGTTGCGTGAACTCGGTGGGTGTCAACCTGAATACCGCATCGCAGCATCTCCTGACCTATGTGAGCGGTTTGGGACCTACGCTTGCCAAGAATATCGTGGAATATCGCCGTGAGAATGGAGCCTTCGCTTCCCGTGCCCAGTTGAAGAAGGTGCCACGTCTGGGTCCTTCGGCCTTTGAGCAGTGTGCCGGCTTTCTCCGCATTCCTGGCGCTAAGAATCCTTTGGATAACAGTGCCGTTCATCCGGAGCGCTATGCGCTGGTAGAGCAGATGGCGAAAGATCAGGGCGTAACGGTGAAGCAGCTGGTAGAAGACAAGGCGCTGCAGAAGAAGATTGATATCAGAAAATATGTGAGTGCTGAGGTGGGTATGCCTACTTTGACCGATATCATGGCTGAGCTTGACAAGCCGGGCTTGGACCCTCGTGGTGAGGTAGAGAAGTTTGAGTTTGATGCCAGCATTAAGGAGATAGAGGATTTGCAGGTGGGCATGGTTGTGCCGGGCATTGTTACCAACATTACCAAGTTTGGTGCCTTTGTAGATATAGGTGTCCACAACGATGGTCTGGTTCATGTATCCCAGATGTCAAACCGTTACATTCAGGATCCTTCTGAGGTGGTAAAGCTTCATGAGCATGTGATGGTGAGAGTGGCAGAAGTTGATTTGAAGCGCAAGCGCATCGCCTTGTCGATGAAGGGCGTAAAATAAAAAGGATATTCAGAATGAATCAGAATAATAATGGTGATGCTCTCTTGGCAGGGGACATCACCAAAGATTGTATAGAGTCGGCATATTGTTTTATTCATCAGAAGCTCAGGGTTTTTGAATTTTCCACCAATCCTACGCAGCGTGATGATATAGAGTATGCCATCGCCCAGTATGTAGAGGGCATGAATCCGCAGCTCTATCTTCTTCTTTCGCAAGGCAGAACGGAATTCCTTCTAGACCATGTGAATTTTGAAAAAGATATGCGCGAGGCACAGGAAAAACTGGAAGGGATGATGTAGGTATCTCTCTGCTTAGGAGAAGGATCTGACAAAAAGGTGTAAAAAGACAGGTAGTTATATTAAAAGAAAATGCTAAATAGTTATATATTAACTACTTAGCATTTTTTTTGTGCGCCTGATAGGACTCGAACCTACACGGCCTGAACCACTAGATCCTAAGTCTAGCGCGTCTACCAATTTCGCCACAAGCGCATTCTTGGGTGCAAAGATACAATAATAATTTGAATAAAAAGAATAAAAATGAAAAAAATGATGGTTTTACTTGCTTTTTACGAGAAATAATGGTAATTTTGCAAACAGATACTGTTTTGTCTTTACTTTGCAAAAATGAAGGCTGAATGGTAAGGACAGATAAAAACTATAATAACAGGAATATGAAAAAAGTATGGGTTATGATGCTGGCTACATTGATGGTTTCTTCCACGATGATGGCTGGAAATGTGAAGAAATCAACAACTCTTCCTATTGAGGGAGAGATCGTAAAGGCTTCTCATCCGATGATTCAGTATGTTGGGCGTGTGAGCTTTGCTAAGAATCCTGACGTAGCCAGTTTCAATTATCCGGGAACTACGATTGAGGCTAGTTTTCAAGGTTCTTCTCTGAAAATGCTGTGTCGCCCGAAGACTGGATATTTCATGGCACAGATTGATGGTTGCGAACCTTTCAAAGTGGCCTTTAATGCTGAACGTGATTCGGTTGTTACCCTGGCTGCGGCTTTGCCAAAGGGGGTGCATCATGCTAAGGTGATGTATGTGATAGAAGGCTTGTTCCGCAAACCGGAATTCAGGGGATTCGTTCTTGATAAGGGATGTCAGCTCGTTGAGGCTCCGGCTCTCCCGGAACGGAAGATTGAATTTATCGGAAATTCAATCACCTGCGGTTATGGCGTAGAAAGTATCAACATGTCTGATCCTTTTGAAGATGAAACGGAGAACCATTGGCTTACTTATGCCAATATCGTAAGTGACAGTCTGAAGGCTCAGCATACTTCTATCTCCCGTAGTGGTATCGGTGTATATCGTAATTATAATGGTCCGAAGACAGGTGATGCCGATAACATGCCTTGGCAATATGAATATACCTTATTTGACCAGCATGATGAAAAATGGGATTTTGCCAAGTATCAGCCTCAGTTAGTCTGCATCAATCTGGGTACGAACGATCTTTCTACCAAGAATTATGATATTCAACTCTACGAGAAGAATTATCGCATGTTTCTTAAAACGGTACGTAGCAAGTATCCTCATGCAAAGATTGTGATGTTGACAGGTCCGATGCTCGGCGAGAAGGAGAGTAGCAAGCAGCGAACTGTGCTTGATAGAATCTGTGCAGATGCCAATAAAACCGATAAGAATATTTACCGTTTCGATTTCAGTTTCCAGAAAGGAGATTTAGGTTATGGCGCCAGCTGGCATCCTAGTATGTTGCAGCATCGGAAGATGGCAGCAGAATTGCTTCCGTTCCTGAGAAAACTGATGAATTGGAATTAAATGAAATTGCATGTTTCCAAAACAAAATTATATGATAACAATGAACACAAAAAATCTATTATTGTTGGCATCTCTTACATTGGCGATGCCTCTGACTGCACAGACTCCGCAAGAGGATTTCAAGCGGGATATTACGCTTTCGGGTAGTAACTATGTAGCTTATCGTGGTCCTCAGAAGCAGTTGACTGCGGCTCCTAAGGGTTATAAGCCATTCTATCTGAGCCATTATGGCCGGCATGGTTCCCGTTATATGATTGGCAAGAAGGCTTATGATGTGCCTTATTTCTCTCTGCTCAAAGCGAAGCAGGAGGGCAAACTGACAGCTAAGGGCGAGGAAACGCTGGCTAAGGTGAAGATGATTCGTGAGGAGGCGAAGGGGCGCGATGGCGAACTGACTCCGCTCGGAGCTCTCCAGCATCAGGGTATCACCAAAAGAATGATGGAGCGATTCCCTGAGATTTTTGCCGGTAATACGAATATTGAGGCCCGAAGTACTTTGGTAATCCGATGCATCCTCTCTATGGAGAACGGTTTGCAGCAGATGCTCCGCATGAATCCGAAACTTCATATCTTCCATGATGCCAGCGAGCATGATATGTATTATATGAACCAGGGCGACAGATATCTGGATAGCTTGAAGAACAGTGTGGGTATCAAGGTGGCACAGCAGGAATTTGCACAGAAGCACGTTAGCTATAGCCGTGTGATGCAGGAACTGTTCAACGACCCTGCCTGGGTGAAGCAGAATATCAACCAGAGTGACCTGAACAGAAAACTTTATGAGATGGCAAGCTCAATCCAAGGCACGGAACTGAGAGGCAAGGTTTCGCTCTACGACCTCTTTACTGAGGAGGAACTGTATCAGAACTGGCTGAATGCCAATATCTGGTGGCAGATGGCTTATGGCAACTCGCCTTATACGGGCAATGTGCAGCCATTCTCCCAGCGCAATCTCCTGAGAAACATCATTCAGAAGGCGGATAGCTGCATCGCCTTGCCGCATCCGGGAGCTACATTGAGATATGGACACGATACGATGGTTACTCCGCTTACCTGTTTGCTGGATTTGAATGGATATGGCGAAGAGATTAAGGATCCGGAGAAGATTGCTTCTCAATGGTGGGATTACAAGATTACTCCGATGGCTACGAATTTGCAGTTTGTTTTTTATAGAAACAAGGCGAATGATGTGCTGGTGAAGGTGCTTTTGAATGAAGATGAGGCTACTTTGCCTATCAAGAGCGATGTGGCACCTTATTACCATTGGAATGACTTTAAGGAATACTGCCTGAAAAAGCTGGCGGGGTATAAAAGGTAAAAAGGTAAAAAAGTAAAAAGGCGCAGATAAAGAAAGGCCTTTATATACCGGGTATTTTTTATATAAAAAAAGGGAGTTAAAGTGGATAACGCTTTAACTCCCTTTATTTTACTGTGGGCCTGATAGGCAATTGTAATGTCTTGATAACCTGTATGTTTATTGCTTCGATAACCAGTCTTTATCCTTCTGGTCTTCTTCGAAATCTTTTTCAGAGAAGAGGTTGGTCTGACCGGTCAATTCGTCAATTACCTGTTGCTCGCTCTTGCCAGCATCCGGATCAAGGTTCTCACCTTCATTCTCTGAGTCAGAAGAATCCTGCTCTTCATCATTATCCTCAGAAGGCGGTTCTGGGAATCGGGTTGGTTCCAGTTCCTCGATACTTTCTATCTTCCATGTCGTGAGGCGCTTACCCTTTGCCTTGAAACTCTTCTGCGCAATGAACTGTTCGGCATCGATTTCCTCGGCTGGACGGATGGCATCCACACCGCCATAAGTAACCTTGATGCGTGGATAAACCGTATCGGTAAGCAAGATGAGCTTGCAGTTAGGGTTCTCGCCCATGAAATTCTGATGGCGCTTGGTGGCATCCATCGTGAATCGCTTGATGTATGGATATCCCTGATTGTCGGCATCGTAGAGGATAGCCGTCCATATCTTGTGCTCATCCCATTTCTCTAAGCGGATGATGTTGTCCTCGTAGTGGTTGTTGACATCGAAATTGGTGATGTAGAATTCACCGTTGTCGAGTACTACCAAGATTGAATCATCATCATTGAATTCGCCTAGGAATCGGCCGTTCTCATCGTAGTTGATGCGGTTTACGTCTGGGTCGAACCAAACCTTTCTGCCTCCTAACGTGCTGTGCCCGTGACTCTTCAGACCGATACGGCGAATAGGGCGCTTGGTCAGGAGATTACCTTTTGCAGCACGTCCCTTAATCAGAATGTCAGAGAAATCCTTCTCCAGGAAGATGCTCTGACGCTTCTTCGTCAGGTCTGGCTCCATCGTACATTTGATGATTTCTGCCTCACCATTCGGGTTGGCGGTGAAATAAATGACGCGGCTGCCAGGTGTGCCCTGGGTGATGTCATACAACTTGTCGCGGGTCATGGCGGTTACGTTGAATCGCTTGATGAAGTAATCGCCCTGTTTGCCGTCGCGGTAAACACAGTTGTAGATGGTGCGCTTGTCGTTCTTCTTGAATACCTGTACATGGAGGATATTCTTGCCGACGAATATCTTGTCTGCTACCTTGGTGACTTTAAACTTACCATCCTTATAGAAGATGATGATGTCATCGAGGTCGGAGCAGTTGCATACGAATTCATCCTTCTTCAACCCTGTACCAACGAATCCTTCCTGACGGTTGATGTAGAGTTTCTGGTTAGCCTCTACCACCTTTGTAACCTCAATGGTATCGAAGTTTCTTATTTCTGTTTTGCGAGGATGATTCTTGCCGTATTTTCCCTTGAGATATTCAAACCAGTTGATGGTTACATCGGTCATGTGAGCCAGGTCGTTCTCAATCTCTGCAAGTTCAGCCTTAATCTTCATCAGCAGTTCGTCTGCCTTATCCTTATTATATTTAAGGATTCGCTGCATCTTGATTTCCAGAAGTTTGAGAATATCTTCGCGGGTAATTTCCCGATGGAATGCATATTCTACCATACCCTTACCGTCAACTTCGGCAGTAAAGAGTTTGTCCTTGAATGGCTCGAGTTTTGAATCGATGAAGGCAACAACCTCATCCTGACTCTTACTCTGCTCAAACTTGCGCTCCTTGTAGATGCGTTCCTCAATAAAGATTCGTTCGAGAGAAGAGAAGAAGAGCTGTTCCTCCAATTCACCCTTTCTGATCATCAGCTCCTTGCGCAGCAATCCCATTGTGCGGTCTACGCTGTGGCGCAAAACATCGCTGATGGTGAGGAATACAGGCTTGTTGTCTTCGATGACACAGCAGTTGGGCGAGATGTTGATTTCGCAATCGCTGAAAGCATAGAGTGCATCCATCGTTTTATCTGATGAGGTACCTGGTGCAAGATGCACAAGAATCTCAACATTTGCCGAAGTAACATCATCTACCTTGCGTGCCTTGATTTTACCCTTTTCTACCGCTTTAGTGATAGAGTCGATGAGGCTGCCTGTAGTCTTGCTGAATGGTATCTCGCTGATAACAAGTGTCTTGTTGTCGAGTTTGTCAATCTTGGCTCTTACTTTCAATGCACCACCTCGCTGGCCATCATTGTATTTGCTTACATCGATGGCACCGCCTGTAGGGAAGTCGGGATAGAGTTGGAATGGCTCGCCCTTGAGATAGTGGACGGCAGCATCGCAAATCTCATTGAAATTATGTGGCAAAACCTTACTGCTCAATCCCACGGCAATACCCTCGGCACCTTGTGCCAGGAGCAACGGGAATTTGGCAGGGAGCGTGATAGGTTCCTTGTTTCTGCCATCATAAGAGAGTTGCCAGTCGGTGGTCTTAGGATTGAAAACCACGTCGAGAGCAAACTTAGAGAGGCGTGCCTCGATGTATCGGGGAGCAGCAGCACGGTCGCCCGTAAGAATGTTTCCCCAGTTACCCTGCGTATCGATGAGCAGGTCTTTCTGTCCCATCTGTACCAAAGCATCACCGATAGACGCATCACCATGAGGGTGAAACTGCATGGTATGTCCCACGATATTGGCAACCTTGTTGTATCTTCCATCGTCCATGCGCTTCATAGAGTGGAGGATGCGTCGCTGTACCGGTTTCAAACCATCCTCAATATGAGGAACGGCACGTTCGAGGATAACATACGATGCATAGTCGAGGAACCAGTTCTGATACATTCCGCTGAGGTGATGTACAGCAGAAGCATCGAATCGGTTCACCGGCTTATAATCGGAATGTTTTTCGGTCGAAATCTCCTCGTTGGCATCTTCAGCAGCATCCTGTTCAGATTCTGCAGAAGAATTTTCCAAATTAGGAGAATTTTCCTCTTCAAGACCGTTTTTATCTTTAATTTCGTCGCTCATATATAGCTTTTAATACTTATTTTATTAATTTATGGCAAAAATACAACATTTTTTCGAGAAAAAGAAGTATCTTTGCCGAAAATTTGAAAAAAATAAGATTTAATCATGGCACAGGAAGATGTTTTTAAGAAAATTGTAAGCCATTGCAAGGAATATGGCTTCGTGTTCCCAAGTAGTGAAATTTATGATGGCTTGGCTGCCGTTTATGACTATGGTCAGAATGGTGTTGAGCTCAAAAACAATATCAAGCAGTACTGGTGGCAGAGTATGGTATTGTTGCACGAGAACATTGTTGGTCTCGATGCAGCTATCTTCATGCACCCTACCGTATGGAAGGCTTCCGGTCACGTTGATGCCTTCAATGACCCATTGATTGATAACCGCGATTCAAAGAAGCGTTATCGTGCCGATGTGCTCATCGAGGATCACATGGCTAAGTATGAGGAGAAGATTGCCAAGGAGATAGCCAAGGCTAAGAAGCGTTTCGGCGATAGCTTTGATGAGGCTCAGTTCCGTGCAACTAATCCTCGCGTTCTGGAGAACCAGAAGAAGTTTGATGATCTCCATGCCCGCTATACTGAGGCTATGCAGGGCCCTAACCTGGAGATGCTGAAGCAGATTATAGAGGATGAGGGTATCGTCTGCCCTATCAGCGGTACCAAGAACTGGACTGATGTCCGTCAGTTCAACCTGATGTTCTCTACCCAGATGGGTGCTGCCAGCGATGCTACAAGCAAGGTATATCTCCGTCCTGAGACAGCTCAGGGTATCTTTGTAGATTATCTGAGTGTTCAGAAGACCGGCCGTATGAAGTTGCCATTCGGTATCTGCCAGATTGGTAAGGCTTTCCGTAACGAGGTTGTAGCCCGTCAGTTCGTATTCCGTATGCGTGAGTTCGAGCAGATGGAGATGCAGTTCTTCTGCCAGCCTGGTACTGAGATGAAGTGGTTTGAGTATTGGAAGAAGGTTCGTCTGGCTTGGCACGAGGCTCTCGGCATGGGTAATGAGAACTACCGTTACCACGACCACGAGAAGTTGGCTCACTATGCCAATGCTGCTACCGACATCGAGTTTAAGATGCCATTCGGCTTCAAGGAGGTAGAGGGTATCCACAGCCGTACCAATTTCGACCTTTCTCAGCACGAGAAGTACAGCGGCCGTTCTATCAAGTATTTCGATCCAGAGAAGAATGAGAGCTATGTACCTTACGATGTAGAGACATCTATCGGTGTAGATCGTATGTTCCTCAGCGTAATGTGCCACTCTTACTGCGAGGAGAAGCTGGAGAATGGCGAGACACGTGTTGTTTTGCGTTTGCCAGAGGCTTTGGCACCTGTTAAGTGTGCTGTGTTCCCATTGGATAAGAAGTATGGTTTGCCAGAGTTGGCTCACGAAATCGTTGACGAGCTGAAGTTCCACTTCAATACTCACTATGGCGATCCTAAGGATTCTATCGGTAAGCGTTATCGCCGTCAGGATGCTATTGGTACTCCATTCTGTATCACCGTAGACCACGAGACTCCAAACGATCATAAGGTAACTCTGCGTTATCGTGATACCATGGAGCAGGAGCGCGTAGCTATCTCAGATCTTCGCAGCATCATCGAGGAGCGCGTAAGCATCACTAGCGTATTGAAGAAGCTTGGCAAGGAAATCAAGAACTTCTAATTAATCAAATACATTTAGATGAATCTTAAGAGTTTGAAATATTTCTTCTTCCTCATGATGGCAGTGATCACACTGTCATCATGCAGCGAAGATG
Source organism: Segatella copri (assembly GCA_021622245.1). Taxonomy (GTDB): domain Bacteria; phylum Bacteroidota; class Bacteroidia; order Bacteroidales; family Bacteroidaceae; genus Prevotella; species Prevotella copri_J. Next base: position 81,390 of record JAJVTK010000002.1, read on the forward strand.
ATGCCACCACCGACGAGTATGCCAACTGGCAGGAGCGTAACGACAAGGCGTTCGCCGACACGCTGGAGTATGCCAAGGCACAGATTGCCGCTGGCAGTACCGAGTGGAAGGTGATACCCAACTATAGCCTTGCCAACCAGACGCCTACCAATGGCAGCCAGGTGGTGCTCAAGTACAAGAACACCGACTATATCGTAGTGCATGTGCTCAACAAGGGCAATGGTATCGGGTCGCCCCTCTATACCGACTCCATCCAGGTGAGCTATCGTGGCAGGTTGATACCTACCGACTCTTATGCTACAGGTTATGTCTTTGACCAATCGTTCACCGGAACGTATGACGAGACGATGGCATTGCCTATAAAGGCAAAGACCAATAAGGCCTCAAGTCAAAGCTCTGCCGGGTGGATAGATGGTTTTACCACAGCGTTGATGGAGATGCACCCTGGCGACCATTGGCAGGTGTTCATGCCAGCCGACTTGGCTTATGGCTCCTCGGGGAATGGTAGTGTTCCAGCCTATTCAATGCTCCGTTTTGAGATGGTGCTCAAGAGTTATAAGAGAGCTTCTGGCAAGAAGTGGATTACTGAATAAGAATAAAGATAAAAAGAAGAGTATGTGCATATGTTTGAAATGATATATGCACATATTTTTTTGTATGAGCGATATACGAGAAATTAATTTATGCTTTATAGCAAGAAGACAGATTATTTGATGGAGTCGATTCGCCTGGGTAGGGAGATGGATCGGCGCGAGAAACTCAATCTTATTGTAGGATTGAGTATACCTTCTATGTTGGCTCAGATTTCTACGGTGATGATGTTCTTCATCGATGCTTCGATGGTTGGTCATCTGGGAGCAGAGGCTTCTGCCAGTATCGGATTGATAGAGTCAACTACCTGGCTTATAGGTAGCTTGCTTAGTGCAGCGGCTACTGGCTTTTCAGTACAGGTGGCTCATTTTATCGGAGCCAATGATTTTGCAAATGCCCGTCAGGTGTTTCGTCATGCGCTGATTTGCGGTGTGGCGTTCAGCATTTTTGTTTCTCTTCTCTGTGTCGGCATTCATGCTTATCTGCCTTATTGGCTGGGTGGAGGTGCTGATATAGCCACCAATTCCTCTCGCTATTTTCTGATATATGGTCTGGTACTTCCATTCGTTTTCCTTTATCATATATCCGAGATGATGCTGAAATCTGCGGGCAATATGCATACACCTAGTGTGATGGCAGTATTAATCTGCATCTGCGATGTGATATTCAATTACCTGTTTATCTATATCCTGAAGTTGGGTGTCGTGGGGGCTGCCTTAGGAACGGCGATGGCCTATGTCTGCATCTCTCTGCCTAATCTTTATCTTGCAGGTTTCAAGAATAAGATACTGAATCTCCGTCAGGACCATGTCCGTTTCCGTTGGGTCAGGTCGTATGTTCATAATGCCTGTAAAATCAGCATTCCGATAGCCATACAGAACATATTGATGAGCGGGGCGCAGATAGTGAGTACCATGATTGTGGCACCTCTTGGCAATATAGCCATTGCTTCCCATTCTTTTGCTATTACGGCAGAGAGTCTTTGCTATATGCCGGGTTATGGAATTGGTGATGCGGCTACTACTCTGGTGGGACAGACGCATGGAGCAGGGCGAGTAGGTTTGTGCAAGAATTTTGCTTATATGACAGTAGGACTGGGAATGGCTGTGATGGCTGTGATGGGAGTGGTGATGTATGTCTTTGCTCCTGAGATGATTGGCGTTCTTTCTCCGGTAGAAAGCATCCGTGAGATGGGTACCGTCTGTTTGCGCATCGAGGCTTTTGCAGAACCATTCTTTGCAGCCAGCATCGTGACCTACTGTGTTTGTGTAGGAGCGGGCGATACCAGGAAACCGGCGATGATCAATCTCGGTACCATGTGGCTGGTGCGCCTCACTCTGGCTTATGCGCTTTCCAAGAGCTATGGCTTGGAGGGAGTATGGATAGCGATGGCTACCGAACTCACATTCAGGGGAATCCTCTTCCTTATCCGCCTCTTCAGAGGTTCATGGATGAAGAGTTTTCATGTAGGTTAGGATTGGTTTTCTGCCTCCAATGTTAGTTTTAGGTTAAGATTTGCATACATCGGGAAGATATTCTCTAAAATGTTTGCAAATCTTTTTTATTTTTCTTAATTTTGCATCGCAGACAGTAACCATGTCACAGGTTTTGTCGTTATATATAGGTGAACTTGTTAAGTAGCATGATATATATAATAAGGTATATAGAAAGAATGATATAGAAAACTATAAATATATAAATAATTAAAATCAGATGAAACTAAGAAAGATTTTTGCAGCAGTTGTGCTGTTCCTTTCTGCAGGTACAGCGATGGCACAGCAGATGCCAGCTATTCCGGTAGACAAGAATGTGAAGATAGGTCGTCTTGATAATGGATTGACTTACTACATTCGTCACAACAGTTATCCTGAGCATGTAGCCAGTTTCTACATCGCACAGAAAGTGGGTTCTATCAATGAGAATGATGACCAGCGCGGTTTGGCTCACCTCCTCGAGCACCTCGCCTTCAACGGTACCGATCACTTCAAAGGTAATTCCCTCCAGGATTACCTGCAGAGCATCGGTGTACAGTATGGCCGTAATCTTAACGCCTATACATCAGTAGAGAAAACCGTATATTACTTCACCGATGTACCTACTACCCGCCCTACAGCCGTAGATTCATGCATGCTCATCCTCAAGGATTGGAGCAACGGTATCTCTCTTACCAAGGAAGCCATCAATGACGAGCGTGATGTGGTACACAATGAGTACCGTATGCGTATCGTAGGTCAGCAGCGCATGATAGAGCGTTCACTTCCTAAGCTCTATCAGGGCGAAAAGTATGGCTACCGTTTCCCTATCGGTTTGATGAGCGTTATCGATGGCTGTAAGCCAGAAACTCTCCGTGCTTACTATCGCAAATGGTATCGCCCAGACAATCAGGCTATTATCATCGTGGGTGATGTAGATGTAAATCATATCGAAGCTAAGATCAAGGAACTCTTCTCTGGTATCAAGGTACCTAAGAATGCCGCTAAGGTTGAGAAGGTAGAAGTATCTGATAATGATTCTGCCATCTATGTTATCGACAAGGATAAGGAGCAGCAGGTTGATCTCTTCCAGGTTTATATGAAGCACAATGCTGTGCCAGATTCTCTGAAGGGCAATATGAGCTATCTCCTGAAGGGATACATGGATAACGTGATTTCTTCTATGATTGCTGCCCGTTATGCAGAGAAGGCATTGGAGCCAGACTGTCCATATCTCCAGGCAAGTGCCGGTGATGGTTCATACCTGATTTCAAGCACAAAGGATGCTTTCACCCTTACCGGTGTGGCCAAGCCAGGAAAGATTAAGGAGGCTTATGCTGCTGTTCTCCGCGAGGCACAGCGTATGCATGAGTTCGGTTTCACAGCTACTGAGTATCAGCGTGCCAAGGATGAATTCATGAGCCAGGTTGACAAGGCTCTTGCCAACAAGGATAAGATGAAGAACGAGCAGTTTACCACCCAGTATGTGGATAATTTCACTTCTAACGAGCCTATTCCGTCAGTAGAAGAGGAGAGTCAGATCTGGAAGATGGTAGTTCCAAACTTGCCTCTTGAGGTTATCAACAGCTATGCCAAGCAGTTGGTTTGCCAGAGCGATACCAACCTTGTATCATTGGTTATGATGCGCGAGCAGGCTGGTGCTGTTTATCCTACCGAGCAGGAACTCTCTGCCATCGTAAAGCAGGTACGTGCTGAGAAGCTCGAGGCTTATGTGGATAATGTTAAGCAGGAACCTCTCATCGCTCAGGCTCCTAAGGCTGGTAAGATTAAGAAGACTGTTGAGAACAAGAAGTTGGGCTTCAAGGAGTTGACTCTTTCTAATGGCGCTAAGGTGGTATTGAAGAAGACCGATTTCAAGGACAATGAGATTGCTTTCGCAGCTTCAGCCAATGTGGGTTATTCTACTTTCGGCAAGGAAGACTTCCTGAATGCTGCATTTGCAGCAGATGTGCTCGATGCTAGTGGCCTTGGCGATTTCTCAAGCAATGAGCTTGATAAGGCTTTGGCTGGTAAGCAGGCTGGCGTTTCGTTCAGCTTGAGTCCTTTCAATCATGGTTTGAAGGGTAATTCTACTCCTAAGGACATCGAAACCCTGATGCAGCTCATCTATCTCAAGATGACCGCAGTAAGCAAGGACCAGAAGAGCTTTGACAATATGAAGAGTATGATGGCTACTGTTCTTGCCAACAAGAGCAACAACCCAAGCCTCGTATATCAGGATTCTGTTCAGAGCACTCTCTATTTGGGTAGCAAACTTGCCCGTGTGCCAGAGGCAAGCGATATCAAGGATATCAACTACGACCGTATCCTGGAGATTGGTAAGCAGTTCTACGGCAATGCCAAGGACTTCACCTTCTATTTCGTAGGTAACTATGATGAGAAGACTCTCCTCCCACTCATCGAGCAGTATATCGCCAGTCTGCCAAACAATGGCTTCAAGCTGAAGAACAAGCAGATTCCTTATGCTAAGGGTAAGGTAAGCAATGTCTTTACAAAGGCAATGGAGAATCCACAGAACCAGGCAACAGAGATCTGGTATACCAAGGCTCCATTCACCTTGCAGTATATGGTTCTTGCTGATGTTTCAGCCCGCCTTTTGGAGATGAAGTATTTGCGTACTATCCGTGAGGAACTCAGTGCTGCTTATCATGCAGGTGCAAACTATGGTTTGCTTCGCGATTATGATAACAAGGCTGCCATCTCTATTTCTGCCGTGGCTCAGTTGAACCCAGAAAAGTCGGATATCGCTATTCCTTACTTCTTCAAGGGTATGGAAGAGACCGTAGCCCAGCCAAATGCAGAAGACCTTCAGAAGGTAAAGGAGATTCTCCTGAAGCAGGCTGCTGTTAGCGAGAAGTCTAATGGTTATTGGCTTGGTGCGTTGAGCACATACGAGCGTATGGGTGTTGATACTCATAGCGATTACAAGGAGATGGTGAAGAATCTGAAAGCATCTGAGATTTCAGACTTCCTGAAGAATGTCATCTTGAAGAGTGGTAATCACTTCGAGATTATCATGAAGGCAGTGAAGAACGAGAAGTAAATCTCGGACTTGATATAATAAACGTAAAAATCCCGTTGTACAAGCCAGATGGCTGACAACGGGATTTTTACGTTTTTTTCTTTTCCCAAAATTTTTGAAACTCATCATTTAAGAGTCGTTTCGAAAAATCTCTCTTTAAAAAGAAAGGATGCGTCTTTATATTGTATAAGAGCACCATCTTTCCTCCTTTACTTCTTGTTTCTGAAGAGTATTAACCTCTTCTCTTTGCCTTAGAAGCAAGAGCCTCGCGGCGATCCTGGAGAATCTGTTGGCATCTATCGATAGCCTGATTCTGATTTTCTGAATTTACCTTAATTAAATCATTCATAACCTATTGATATTTGTTAACCGCTTGCAAAGATAGGGGTTTCTACCTATTTCTAGGTACAAAATGCATGAAAATACGTGTTTTATTCGTTATTTTTTGATGTATGTCAAAAAAAAGTGCAAACGATTGAACAGTTTCCCCTCCTTTAGACCGATAATTATCATTTCCTGAACGATTTTTTCATAGTCTTTTAAACGAATTGTCATAGTATTCGTCTATAATAACGTAGAAAGAGCAGAAATGCTGAGTTTTTAGGGAGATTCATACTGCGAAATAGGGATTTTTCTTATCGTATTCCCGATTTTTTTGCGAACTTTGCACCCGAAAGAACAATAGGAAGTATTGGGTATATATAAATAAGAGTGATAAAAATAAATATATAGAAAGCAATGAAAAAGGTATTTCTTTTGGCTGCCCTCGTGCTCGCATGCACAGCTGGCAGCAACGCAAGCGCTATGAACGAGGCAGCGCTCAATGCCTCAATGTCTGAGATGATGCCGGTAAAGAAAACGACTAAGAAGACAACAAAGAAAACTTCTAAGAAGACTTCAAAGAAGACTACGACCAAGAAGACTTCTACAAAGAAAACAACTTCTGCTGCATCTAACACTACAGCAGCAACAACTACAACTTCTGCAACAACTGCAGCAACAACCAGCAATGCCGCTACATCTACCAGTGCAACCAGCAATGCAGGCTCAGCCGTTGCAGGTATCTTGGGTGCTGTACTGGGCGGAAACTCTAACAGCAGCAGTTCTGCAGGTAGCAGTATTATCAATGGCATTCTGAATAATGTAATCGGTTCAGGTACCTTCAGCAAGCAGGATCTCTGTGCCCATACCTGGAAGTACAGCAAGCCGGGATGCGCCTTTACTTCTGAGAATCTCCTGGCAAAGGCTGGCGGTGAGATTGCTGCCAACAAGGTAGAGGAGAAGTTGGGTGAGTATTACAGCAAGTTTGGTTTCAGCGGCTCAAATACCTATTTCACCTTCAAAACTGATGGCACTTTCGCTGCCAAGATAGATGGCAAGTCATGGCAGGGCAATTATACTTTTGATGAGAAGACTCATGCCATTCAGATGAAGGGCTTGCTCTTGAGTATGTCGGGCTATGCTACGAAGACTACCAACGGCATCAGCCTGCTTTTCGACCAGACAAAGTTGCTCAACCTCATCAAGACCATGGGTGCCCTCAAGGGCAGTTCTACCCTCAGCGCTATCGGTACTATCGCCAATAATTACGATGGTATGCGTGTAGGTTTCGAGATGACTAAGTAATCCTGAAGGATAGAATCCATAACTGAGCCTTCTGTTGGAGTGGGCTCAGTCAATAGGAATCGCCCTGTAAGAAGTAAAGCATCTTTCAAGCTATGCTTTGCTCTTTACAGGGCGATTTTTCTTGTTTATTTCACGCTCAGTTTCATTGTTTCTACATCCTTGCTGTTGGTTCCTATCATAATCTGGAAGTCGCCTGGTTCTATCACGTGCTTCAGATCTGCGTTGTAGAACTTGAGCATATCTGGGGTGATGTCAAAACTTACCTCCTTGCTCTCACCTACTGCCAGATGAATGCGCTGGAAACCTTTCAGTTCCTTTACAGGGCGGGAGATGCTGGCTACCTGGTCGCGGATATAGAGCTGCACAATCTCGTCGGCATCGCGGGAGCCATTGTTCTTAATGGTGACGCTAGCTGTAATCTTCTTGCCATCCTGCCATTCGGTAGCCTCCTCATTGCTGATGCCCGCCTCCTGGCTGCTCAGGCGGAAGTTGCCGTATGAAAAGTAGGTATAGCTCAAGCCGTAACCGAAAGGATAGAGCGGACCATTGCTTACATCCAGACAGTTGCTGGCAAACTTGGCAAACATCTCATTATCATCTGGTACCGGGCGACCGGTGTTCTGATGGTTGTAGTAGAGAGGCTCCTGACCGGTGGTCTTAGGCATCGAAGTGGTGAGCTTACCCGATGGCGATTTGTCGCCAAAGATGACATCGCAGAGTGCATCGCCCACCTCTGAACCGCCAAACCATACATTCATGATGGCTGGTACATGCTGCTTCTCCCAAGTAAGAACCGTAGGACGGCCTGCAAAGTTGAGGAGCACTACCGGCTTGCCCGTCTTCAGGAGTTCGGCAAGCAGTTCGCGCTGTACATCCGGCATCTCCAGGTTGGTACGGCTACTGCATTCGCCACTCATGTCAGCACTTTCACCCATAGCACAAACTATCACGTCTGCCTCATTTGCAATCTTCAGCGCTTCTGCCTTCATTTCTGCCTCGTCGCCCCAGTTGATAGCCTTTCCTAATTCGCCGTTCTTCTGCATTTGTCTGTCTCGCCAGATATTGCATCCCTGTGCATATAATAAGGTGGCTTTTCCGGCAAGTGCATGCTCCATCGCCTCCTTGATGGTGGTATATTTAGATGGTTCCTGAGCCACGCTCCATGTGCCGGCTATGTTGTTTCGGGTGTCGGCAAGCGGACCTATCAGGGCTATCTTTCCTTCCTTCTTCAGTGGCAGGATGCAGCCTTCGTTCTTCAGGAGCACGAAGGTCTCTGCAGCCACATCGCGGGCAGCCTGACGATTCTCAGCGGTGTAAATCTCGCTCTTGCTGCGCTTGGTGTTGCAGTAGCGGTAAGGGTCGCTGAACAGGCCCAGTTTATATTTCGCTTCCAGAATGCGGCGGCAGGCGATATTCACATCCTCCTCGCTCACCTTTCCTTCTGCTATGCTCTTTGCCAGATGCTTTACGAAGGCGTTGGAGCACATATCCATATCGGTACCAGCCTTCAGTGCCTGTTCCGAAGCCTCCTTGAGGTCTTTAGCCGTTCCGTGCTGCAGAATCTCGGCGATAGAAGCGTAATCGGTAACCAGCAAACCTTTGAATCCCCACTGCTTTCTCAAGACATCGGTCATCATCCATTTGTTGGCTGTAGCTGGTATGTAGTCGATGAGATTGAATGATGACATCACGCTGCCTACGCCTGCCTTCACCACAGCCTCGTAAGGTGGCAGATACTGGTTCATCATGCGCACGCGGCTCATATCTACCGTGTTATATTCCTTTCCGCTCTCAACACCTCCGTAGAGGGCGAAATGCTTCAGACAAGCCATGATGCGGTTGGCTCTCAGAATCTCTTCTGTGCGCATATCCACGCCCTGGTAGCCCTGAGTCATCGCTGCTCCCATCACGCCGCTCAGATAAGGATCCTCGCCATTTCCTTCGCTGATTCGTCCCCAGCGGGCATCGAGTGCGATATCTACCATAGGAGAGAATGTCCAGTTGATGCCGTCGGCACTTGCTTCCTTGGCCGATACTTCGCCTACTTTCTTCAACGCCTCGGTATCCCATGAGCAGGAGAGGGCGAGCGGGATAGGAAACATCGTTTCGTAACCATGAATCACGTCCATACCTACGAGCAGCGGGATGCCCAGACGGCTGTTCTTGATGGCGATTTCCTGCAGTGCCTTGATTTTGTCGATGCCTTTGATATTGAAAACTCCGCCCATGTTGCCCTGGGCGATGTCGCTACCTACCTGAGTGTCAAGTGCGCCGCCGGTTGTGATGTCGCCAGCTACCATCAGGTTCAGCTGCCCAATCTTCTCCTGTAGCGTCATCTTCGCCATCAGTTGGTCGATATACTCCTTCATGGGCAGAATCTTGCCTTTTTTGGTTGTGGCAGTTACTTTTTTCTTAGGGGCTGCTGTATGGGCGAAAGCAGGTGCTGCCATAGAACCAGCCAGAAGAAACGTGAGTGATAAAAGTGCTGTTCTCATTGTTTATTATGTTAATTGTTATTTTTGATGCTTATCTGTTGCAAAGATAATAAAAAAGATGATACGATGCGCGATACGAATGTTAAAATGTGGATGAAATTTTCTTTTTTAGATAGGAATGTGTCTGATAATGAGATAGATAAGAAAAATGGGGGATATGCAAAAAGTGGATGTGGTATAGACGAAAAATGCGAAGAAATCTATATTTCTTCTATATTAGATTTTGTCGTTTCCGATTTTTTTATTACTTTTGCACGTGAAACCTCATGAAAATAAATCAATCTTAACGGAATCAAGTTGATGTATCGCATAAATGAATTATGGGGAAAGGCATTCTTCTTCCTGCTCTTAGTCTTGATGCCTCTTTCTCTTTCAGCAAAAACAGCAGATAATATAGAGCAGCTTTTGCAGAGTCTGGACAATGCCATTGCCCATTCGGCTGATTATGTGAAGGTACGTGAAGCCCGCATTCGTGATTGGGAGCAGAAACTGAAGACCGCCAGGCGGCTAAGCAATAAGTATGATGCCTGCTTTGCGCTCTTTGAGGAATACCGCTCCTATAAGAACGACATGGCGCTGAAATATATCAACCAGTGCATGGAACTTGCCATCAGAATGGGTGATAAAAAGAAAGAGGGAAATGCCAAGGCACTGCTTGCTTTCCAGGAATCTACCACGGGCGATTATGCCGAATCGTACGACCTGCTGAAGTCTGTCAATATCGCTGATCTTGATGCTGAGGGCAAACGCAACTACCTCTGGGCTTGCCAGCACCTGTATGGTGAGATGGCATATTATTCCAATGTTCCCTCTTTGAAGAAATATTATACCGGCAAGCATAATGCCTATCAGGCTGCCATAGATAGTACTTTCAGCCATGATGATGACCTTTATCTGCAGATGCAGGAGGTGAGGGCACGCGATGCAGGAAACATGAAGGAGGCTTTGCGATTGAGCGATAAGCGCCTGGCGATGACTAAACCAGGCACCCATCAGTATGCCATCGTGCAGTTTTATCGCGGCTTGACCTACAATCAGTTTGGTGATAAAGAACAGTTCCTCCGCTGCCTCTTGCGTTCTGCTATCTGCGATGTCCAGTTGGCTGTGACGGACCAGGGGTCTCTCTGGGAAGTTGCCAATCTTCTCAACGCCGACCCGGGCGAGCAGAAGCGCTCTCATGAGTATATCAAGTTTGCCTGGCAGTCGGCTACCATTTTCAATACGCCTAGCCGCAGCCGCCAGATCATGCCTGTGCTCACGCAGATTGAGGAGGGCTATCAGAAAGAACTTTCAGCGAGCAACCAGCATCTGCGGTTCATGGTAGCGTGTTCTGCCCTGCTTCTCTTCGTGGTTATGGTCTTGCTCTACTATGCCAACAAGCAGCGCAAGCGCATTGCTGCGGCCCATCATAAGCAGAAGGAAACCAACCATGCTTTGCAGTTGGCTAATGAGCGTCTTAATGAGATGAATCATTCGCTCAACGAGATGAACCGTTCTCTCAATGAGATGAACCATTCACTCAACGAGAGTAACAAGATGAAGGAAGTATATATTGGTCGATTCCTGCGCCTTTGTGCCATCTATGTAGACAAGATAGAGACCATGCGCAAGCGAGTAGTGAAACTGGTGAAGGCTAGAGAATTCAACAGGTTGCTGGAGCAGATGCAGGCTGGCGAGGCCTACATGGGCGAGCTGTATGAGTATTTCGATTCCGCCTTCCTGAAGCTCTTCCCTGACTTTGTTGAGGAGTTCAATGCCCTCTTGAAGCCTGAAGAGCGTATCGTGCTCGAAGATGACAGCCGTCTTTCTACCACCCTCCGTATCTTTGCCCTTATCCGTCTGGGCATCGAGGACAGTTCTAAGATTGCCGAGTTCCTTCACTATTCTGTGAACACTATCTATAATTATCGCGCCAAAATCAAGAATAGTGCCATCTGTGACAGAGAAGAGTTCGAGCAGTGCGTTAAGCAGATTGGCATGAAATAAGCCTTTCTGGGCGTGATGGCGCAAACTTGCGAAAATTCAGGAGTAAATGCTGCAGATACCCATGCGCCCTGTTTTAGGGTGTCAAGTGGGTTAATCTTCTGATAATCAAGATGTTGATATTTTGGAAAATTCCCGTTCCTACGCAAGCTTGTCAATGGATGAAAAGCAGGGGAAAACAATAAAAGTTTGTTACGGCGTTTCACCGTAACAAACTTTTATGCGTTATATCTTATTTCTTCCCTCCGTTCAATTTCTCAGAATCGAATCATTCTCTTTTAAAAGAGCTCGAAGGCTTTCTTGAGCTTCAGGTTATCGGCTGCATTACCAACAAGAGCCTCAAACTTTCCGGCTTCAGCCTTCCAGGATGAAGATGCCTCATCGTAGAAACTGAGGGCCTCTTTTCCGATGGTGATGCTGATATCCTTGCTCTCACCTGGCTGGAGATAAACCTTCTGGAATCCCTTCAGCTCCTTCTGAGGGCGATCTACTGATGCCTTGACATCGTGGATATAGAGCTGAACCGTCTCAGATCCGGCACGCTTTCCGGTATTCTTTACGTTTACGGTAAAGGTGATAGTGCCATCCTGCTTCATCTGCGCCTTGTCGCTGCGGAGATTAGAGATGGCAAACTGGGTGTAGCTCAAGCCATGACCGAATGCGAAGGCAGGCTTGATGCGCTCCTTATCGGTCCAGCGGTAACCTACATAGATGCCTTCCTTATATTCCTCATCAATGATGTTGCCCTTCGTGCTGGCTCCACCTTCCTGACGCCAGGTTCCCGGGTAGGTATTGAGTGCATGAGCACCAACTTCCTTCAGTGAATTGACCCATGTAAACGGCAACTTGCCGCTAGGGTTAGCATCGCCTGTAAGGATGCTTGCCAGGGCTTCGCCACTCTCTGAACCGATAAACCAGCCCTGTACGATGCCGGCAACCTTAGCCTTCCAAGGCATCGCTACCGCATTGCCCGAGATGTTGACATAAACGAAGTTTCTGTTTGCCTTAGCCAAAGCCTCGATCAGCTTATCCTGATTGTATGGCAGCTCATATTGCTTGCGGTCGTGACCCTCGCAGTCCTGGAAGTCGCTCTTGTTCAAGCCGCCAAACATGATGACATAGTCGGCTGTCTTGGCTTTCTCTACGGCTTCGGCTATCAGTTCAGCCTCGCTGCGCTTATCTTCCAGGTTCTGACCGGTTGTAACGCCATTGTAGTTGCCCGTCACATCGCCCACATAGCCGCGGGCATAATCTACCTCGATGCCGTCCTTGCCCAGGCGCGTCTTCAGACCCTCGAGAGGCGAAATCTCGCGCTGTACCTTGAGCGAAGAAGAGCCTCCGCCTACGGTCATCATCTTGATGGCATTCTCGCCTACTACCAGTACGCGCTTAGCCTTCTGGGTGTTGATAGGAAGTACATTGTTCCTGTTCTGGAGCAATACGATGCCTTCCTCAGCTATCTGTCTGGCAGCTGCATAATGGTTCTCTGAGCAGAGGAAGCCATGAGGACGGTTCTGGTTCATCGTAGTGCGATAGAAGAGGCGCAATACGCGACGTACCTTATCGTCCAGCTCCTTCTGGGTGAACTTGCCTTCCTGTATGGCCTTCATGTAAGGCATGGAGAGATAATAGTTATCGTAGGCGTTGGTAGCGCCCATCGTAAGACCGTCTGTCCAGGTGCCGAACTCCATGTCGAGTCCGTTCTTTACAGACTGCTCCAGGTCGTGAGCACCGCCCCAGTCGCTTACCACGACACCATCATACTTCCAGTCGCCCTTCAGAATCTTGTTCAGGGTCCACTGGTTGTGGCAGTTGTGTTCGTTCTTATATAGGTTGTAGGCTCCCATGATGCCCCATGTCTTACCCTTCTCAACAGCCGCCTTGAAGGCAGGGAGATAGATTTCGTGGAGGGCACGGTCGCTTACGATTACGTTGACCTGATGGCGGTATTCCTCATCGTTGTTCAGGCAATAGTGCTTTACGCAGGCTGATACGCCCTTAGACTGCAATCCCTGGATATACGGCACAACCATGATGCTTGCCAGGAACGGATCTTCGCCCATATACTCGAAGTTGCGGCCGTTGAGGGGCGTGCGGTAGATGTTGACGCCAGGACCCAGAATCATGTCCTTGCCGCGATACAGGGCTTCTTCGCCCAATGCTTCGCCATAGATGCGGCTCATCTGCGGATTCCATGATGCGGCAAGACAGGTGAGGGCAGGGAAGGCTACACAGGAGTCGTTGGTCTGACCAGCCTGTTCCCACTCATCCCACAATACGTCAGGACGCACTCCGTGAGGTCCGTCATCCGTCCAGAAGTCAGGAAATCCCAAGCGTGGTACACCGGCTGATGAAAACTTGCTCTGAGCATGGATGATGCGTATCTTCTCTGCCAGCGTCATGCGGGAGATGGCATCATCGATGCGCTGCTCTACAGGCTTGGTCTGGTCGAGATAGACTGGCAATTGTCTGGTAGTCTGCTGTGCCTGAGATGGAGCGATGGCTGCAACCGACAGGACACATGATAAAATGAACTGTTTCATAAGTAATATTTATTATGGTTTGTTTATTTCTTGCAGTTGTTTGTTTTGCACACCGCCTCTCACGTTTTTTTTGTGCGTTTAGGCGTATATGCTCATTCATCTGCAAAATTACTAAATAAATAATGAAAAAATGATGTGTGATAAGTGAAAAGTGGATGGGTACAAAAATATAACTTTTGTAAGTTGTTGATAATGAGAAGTATAATGAGCGATGTGCGTTATTGAAAAGTGGTAGAGTGTGAACACTGAAATATACTGATATAACGTTTCAGGGGTGTTCTAGCCTCATTTTCTCCATTTTACCCCATCCACTTTCGTATAGTTATAAAAAATAGATAAGTATCTGAAAACTAACGATATAAGTTGTTTGAAGCAAGTGTTTTTCCCACTTATCTGTTGAAGGGGTTAGGAATTATCAAAAAAACATATTATATTTGCAATCGAAAACACGGCTTAACGCATTTTAGGAAATGCACAGCCGCACAGTCTTAAACATTATTATAATAGAGTGAACTAACAAACAGATATTTTTCTAAACTAATAATCGAATATGAAAACAAAAAGTCTATTGCTGGCGACTGCATTATTGATGTCGACGTCAGCGCTCGCACAGAAAAACACCTTTAAGGGTGTCGTGTTGGATGACCTGGGTGAACCCGTTATCGGAGCCACCGTACAGGTTAAAGGCGTCAAGGGTGCCGGTGCAATTACCGACCTTGATGGTAACTTTGTCATCGATGCAGATGCTAACCAGACCTTGGTTATCACCTACATTGGCTACAAGGATGCAGAGATTCGTCCTTCAGCCAACATGAAGATTACTCTGAAACAAGACGACAAAGCTTTGGACGAAGTGGTTGTTGTAGGTTACGGTGTTCAGAAGAAGAGCGTGGTAACTGCAGCTATCGCTAAAGTGAGCACCGAAGATTTGGCTGGCAAGAGCCCAGTGCGTGTTGATAACGCATTGAAGGGTCTGGCTGCCGGTGTCAACGTAACCTCTTCTTCAGGTCAGCCTGGTGCTTCTCCTAAGGTTCGTATTCGTGGTACAGGTACTATCAGCAATTCAGATCCTCTCTACATCGTAGACGGCATGCCTATCGAGGGTGGTCTCGACTATCTCAACCCTAGTGATATCGAGAGTATCGAGGTGTTGAAGGATGCTGCTTCGGGTGCTATCTATGGTGCCCGTGCTGCCAACGGTGTAATTCTCGTAACCACCAAGAAGGGTAAGATGGGCAAGGCACAGATCAGCTACAATTTCTCTTACGGCTGGCAGAGCGCATGGAAGAAGCGTGATGTAACAAGCGCCACTGACTACGCCATCCTTCAGAACGAGCGTGCAGTGAATGGTGGTCAGGCTCCTATCTATGCTGATCCATACAAACTGACTGACTCTAATGGCAATCCTATCAATGGATTTGGTACTGATTGGCAGGACTTGGTATTAAACGACAATGCCCCTGTACAGAACCATGAGGTAAGCATCAGTGGTGCATCCGATAAGATCAACTACTACCTCTCCATGGGCTACTACAAGCAGGAAGGTATCGTAGGTGGTAACTACGGACAGAGCAACTATGAGCGTCTCTCTATGCGTAGCAACAACATTTATAATGTATTGGATGCCAGCAAGGATCGCAACTTCCTCAACAAGCTCGATGTAACCGTCAACATGGCTTACACCCGTGTAAAGAGTACAAGTATCGATGCTAATGGTAATGGCTCAGTATTGGGTAGTGCCCTCTATCTTGCTCCAACATTGGCTCCTACGGTAACCAATAGCAATGTGGCGAAGAAGTATTATAATACCTACGAGGATCCTAATAAATACGATGCAGATGGTAATATTACAGGTACTCGTGATACTTACGAGCTTCTTCGTGATGCCAATGGCAACTATTATACCATCCCAGGTATGGGAGGTACCTATCAGGAGATGAACAACCCTCTTGCCATGATGGCGCGCCCAGCAGCTAAGAACTGGTCACATAAGTTTGTGCCTAAGTTCTCTATCGACCTCCAGCTCTGGGATAACTTGAAGTATCATTTCACTTATAGTGCAGACCTCAGCTTCTGGGGTTCAGATAGCTACGCCGCATCCAAGTATTACCTCTCTGGTAACGTCAAGGAAGAGCATACCCAGGCTAAAAAGAGTTCTGAGAAGGGTATCAACTGGCAGGTGGAGAATACTTTGACATACGATAAGACTATTGGCAAGCATAGTTTTGCTGTTGTCTTAGGTCAGAGTGCAATGAAGAATAAGAGTGATTATCTGAAAGGCAGCCGTTGGAACTTGGTAAACGTAAATAAGCCATCTATAGACTATGCTACAGGTAATTACGAGCAAACAATCGTTAAGGATAAAGATGGTAACATTATCTCTGTAGGCTCTCCTCAAATACAGTTTGGCGTGAGCGGTGGAAACAACGTGGTTCATGCGATTTCTTCTCTCTTCGGTCGTTTGAGCTACAACTATGATGAGAAGTATATGTTACAGGCAACAGTACGTCGTGACGGTTCTAGCCGTTTCGGACCATCTCATAAATATGGTACTTTCCCTTCAGCCTCTATTGGTTGGAATATCATGAACGAGAAGTTCATGGAAAGTACTCGCGACTGGTTGAGCAACTTGAAGTTCCGTGCCAGCTGGGGTAAGAATGGTAATGATAATATCGGTGATTTCCGCTACACGGTGCTGACATCTATGGGTAATAATGTACTTTTCGGTAAGGATGCTATCAAATATAATGGTTCTAAGGCGAATGCCACAGCCAATGAAGACTTGAAGTGGGAGGAGAGTGAGCAGACTGATATCGGTTTCGACTTCGGTTTCTTCGGCAGTGCGCTGACATTCTCAGCTGACTATTATGTAAAGAAGACCAACGGTATGTTGATTACTATGCCTATCCCAAGCTACGTAGGTGAGACCAAGCCACTCGGTAACGTGGGTGACATGAAGAACTCAGGTCTTGAGTTTGAGCTCGGCTATAAGTGGCACATCTCTGATGCTCGCTTCAATGCCAAGGCTAATGTTACCTATCTGCACAATGAGTTGACCAACCTCGGTAATGATACAGGTTACATCGACCTCGATGGCTTCCTGGGTATCTCTGGCGGTGGCACTCGTGGATCTAACGGTCAGCCTTTCCCATACTTCTATGGTTATAAGACAGCTGGTGTGTTCCAGAATATGGCAGAGGTTAATGCTTATACCAATGCAGATGGAAATTTGATCATGCCAGATGCCAAGCCAGGTGATGTACGCTTTGTTGATGTCAATGGTGATGGTAAAATCGATCCAGATGACCGCACCAACATCGGTAATGGTACACCTTCATGGACCTTCGGTTTCAACTTCAATGCTGAGTGGAAGGGTTTCGATCTCAACCTCTTCTTGCAGGGTGTAACCGGTAATAAGGTATTTGATGCTACCTATCGTACAGATGTGTTCTCTGGCAACTTCCCTACTTGGATGCTCGGCAGATGGACTGGTGAGGGTACCTCCAATAAGTATCCTATCCTGAAGAATGGCGATGCTACCAATTGGCAGGTTTCTGACCTCTATATTTGCGATGGCTCTTACTTGAGATTGAAGAACATCTCTTTGGGTTACACCTTGCCAAAGCAGCTTACACAGAAGTTGTCTATCAGTCACTTGCGTTTCTACGTGATGGCAGAGAACCTGATTACCTGGACCAAGTATTGGGGCTTCGACCCTGAAATCTCATCAGGTGGAACTTCTCTCGGTGTAGACTATGGTGTATATCCACAGGCTCGCACCTACACCATCGGCGTAAACCTTTCATTCTAAAATAAGAACCTTTAAAATAAAGACTATTATGAAGACAATAAAATATATAGCTTTAGGAGTGTTGGCAACCAGTATGACACTGGCAAACACATCTTGCAGCGACAGCTTCCTAGAGGTGGAGAACCCATCAGGTGAAAACCTCGAAGAATATTATACCACAGATGCCCATATCAATGAGGCTCTGAATGCGGCTTACGATCCTATCCACTGGCCAGACTGGGGATTGGGACAGTATAATGCTCTCAATATCGATGCCGAGATAATGGGCGATAACTTCTGGGTAGGCGGTTCTAACAAAACCGATCAACAGCACTGGCACATGCTTGCCAACTATGAGTCAAATGCCAGCAATACCCTTAGCTCACTTTGGACAGTGGACTACTCAGGCATCAAGCGTTGTAATGACCTCTTGAAGTATTTGGGCTGGGCAGAGGCTAATCTCACTGCTGCCAACAGGGCATCTTATGAGATGCAGGGTAGAGCCCTCCGTGTATATTTCTACAATAACTTGTGGCACTACTTCGGCAATATTCCTTTCTATCTGGAGAACTTGTCTGCTCCTTACACAGCCCCACAGCTCAAGGCTGATGAAGTATATGACAAATTGATAGTAGAGCTTGAGGCTGTAATTGACTCCAAGGTCCTGCCAATGCGTTGGGACGATGCCAACTGTGGAAGAATGTCGCAGGCCATGTGCTATATGATGTATGCCGAGATGGTGATGTATCAGAATGACAAGACTCGCTATCCTAAGGCTCTCCAGTATATGCAGGAGCTCATCGCCGACAAGAGTGACTATGATATAGTAGACGATTTTGCCTCTATCTGGAAGGAGAGTGGCGAATGGTGCAAGGAGAGCATCTGGGAAGTAAACTATGAGGATGGTAACAACGAGCGTGGATGGAATTCACCATTGGCTATTGGTGGTACAATATTGCCTACCTTGATTTCTCCCAACTCTTGGCCTGGTGGCGATGGTTGGAACCAAGGCGGTGACGGTTGGGGATTCCTACCTGTTCGTACCGAAACCTATGCTCTGTTTGCTGACAACGACAAGCGCCGTGATGCTACTGTATGGGACTGTCGTGGCGTGAAATATACCAAACGTTATGAGGATACTGGTCTTTGGCTGGCCAAGTATCGTCCGTTCACAGAGAACAATGCTGACGCAGGTTTCGATAATAACCTTAACTATAATAACAATCTCCGTGTATATCGCTTGGCTGAGGCTTACCTCAATGCTGCAGAGCTTTTGTTGGAGACAGGTGGCGATGCTAATCAGGCTAAGGATTATGTGAATAAAATCCGTCGTCGTGCAGGAATCACAGAGCTTGGTGCCGTAACCAAGGATGATGTCATCAATGAGCGCCGCTTGGAGTTTGTGGGCGAGGGAAAGCGTTACTTCGACCTCGTTCGTACAGGTAAGGCTGCTACCGTATTGGTACCAGACAGCTATGGCTATCGTACCAACTCCTGGACAGAATCAAAGAAGTATATTCCTATCGCACAGGCTGAGCTTGACTCAGATCCTGCTTTGGTTCAGAATAATTATTAAAACTTATTAAGGTAGAGGAACAATAGTTTCCTCTACCCCCTAATAAAATATTAACTTTAAGATTTCAGCAATATGAAAAAGATATTTCGAAATATGGCTTATGCTCTTCTGGGTGGATTGATGCTCAGCGCATGTTCTGCAGAGGAGTTCTCTGGTGCCAACGGTGAGTTGCCTAATGTAGCCGACTTCGCCGACAACTTCAAGATTGATGTAGACCAAGAGACCAACACAGCCAACTTTTCTTTTGGTGGAGCAGAGGGAGTAAGCCCGGTATGGGTGATAGATGGTGCCTATTCTTCTGCTTTCAACCTCTCTAAGTATTATCGCAAGAAGGGTACTTACGATGTGGAGTGCTTTGTGAAGAACCGTAATGGTATTAGCAAGGAGAGCGTCAAGAAGCATTTCACGGTGGAGAAAACCAAGATGAATGGCTTCGCAGGTTTCGTAGAGGACAGCGAGTTTAATCTCTTCAAGAAAATTACCTTCCCTGAAAAACCTTCTGCTGGCTATTATGCTCCAGGATGGACCCAAATTGCTGACCCGGTTTGTAGCTACAGCAAGGGATGCTATACATTGAAGCTCCCTAAGGCAACTACCGAGCGTTGGCAAGCTCAGGTTCCTTTCAAAAACTTAGGTATCTCTACTAGCGCAGATAAGCATTATGACTTCTCTTGCATCATTACATCTGCCAAGGGACATAATGCCGTTAAAGTGAAACTTTGTGATTCTGGCGCAGGTGGTGATGACATCATTCTCTTTGACTCTAAGGATGTAAATACCGGTCTTGAGGCAGGAGAGCCTAAGTGTATTTTCGGCTCAGACCTCGAAGGTAAGGATATTCAAAACCTGAAGGTGGTATTCGACTTTGGTGGAAATCAGGCTGATGATGAAATCATGATAGAAAGTCTGGTGTTAAAAGATCATGCCAACGATGACGGTACTGTGGTTCCGGTAGAATTGAAGGTGCCATTCGACTATAATACAGCTGGAAACCTTTGGAAGGATGTAGATGAGAATCAGTCATTCGTAAACACCAATTGGTTTGGTGATGCAGGATGGGCACCTATCGAGTGTACTCCTGTTGTCAAGCATGAGGGTAACAAGCATTCTATCGTGATACCTGTAGAAACTCCAGCTGAGCAGTGGCACGCACAATGGGCTTTGACAGAAGTTCCTGTCGCTATCAAGATGGGACAGAAAGTTGATTTCTCTTGTAAAGTAAAAACTTCTGCTCCGTTACCTCTTGCAACCTTTAAACTTTGTGATACAGGCAATGATGATAGCTTCTTGTTTGCTGATATGTATACTGATATACAAGGTGAATATGTTGTCCGTTATGATGATGCCGTGATTAAAGGTAAGAATCCTGGAGATATGGCCAAAATAAAACTTGTAATGGACTTTGCCGGTGCTCCTAAGGATGCAGAAATAACTGTCAGTGATATCGTTTTGATTGTGAAATAGGCTTTAGGTTTTATAGGTTTATATAGAATTATACAGGAGCTGCTCCTATAAATAAGTAAGTAGGAGTGGCTCCCTTTCTAAATTTTAAATGACATGAAATTCTTGAAAATATTTTCCTTCCTTCTCTCGCTTATGCTGCTTTCTTGCAGCAGCAGCTCTTCTGACGGCGATGGAGAGGTGACGATATCCTGCTCTCCTACGCGCATAGATGTTCCTGCTAAGGGCGGTACTTATAAAATCATGATTGTGGCTTCTGAAGGAGGCTGGGAAGCGAGAGCATCCTTCCCTGGAGAAGGTCCTACGGCAAATGTATACCCTTGGTTTAAAGTGAGTACCAGCGGTAATAACAAAGCTATGGGTATGGTAACAGTAGATGTGGAAGAGAATAAATCGTCTGTAGCTCTTGACGGAAGTGTCGAGATTTCATTAGAGGATAAGAAGGTATCGGTGTCTGTGCATCAGGCAGGAAAACAGGTCACTCCTATTGAAGGGGGCGAAATGGTGATTCCTGAGGGGTACAAACTGGTCTGGAATGATGAGTTTAATGAAGGCTCAGAGTTGAATAGTACCGACTGGCGTCATGAGGTGCAGAAGTCGGGCTGGGTAAATAATGAACTTCAGAATTATGTGAACGGCTCTGCTGATGGTAAGCGCGTAACAGAGATTGCTGATAACCGGCTTTACATCAACTGTTTCAAGGGCAGCGACGACAAGATATATTCGGGGCGCGTATATGCCCACGAAAGTCAGGGCTGGCTTTACGGTATCTTCGAAGCGCGCATCAAATTGCCTAAAGGTAAGGGCACATGGCCTGCTTTCTGGATGATGCCTTGCAACAATGATTTCGGAGCAAATCCTTGGCCTAAATGTGGCGAGATTGATATTATGGAAGAGGTAGGCGTTAATCCTAACTATACTTCTTCGTCGCTCCATACTGAGAAGTTTAATCACGTGATGGGAACCCAGATTACCAAGGAGCGTCTGACTACGGGTGCTGAAGACGGTTTCCACGTTTATCGCCTGGAGTGGACTCCTGATTATATCAAGACCTATGTGGATGGTAAGGAACTGCTCCATTTCAACAATGACGGTAAAAATGATGTTGGTTCGTGGCCTTTCAATAAACCATTCTATGTTATCCTCAACCTGGCTTGGGGCGGTGATTGGGGCGGTATGAAGGGTGTTGACGAAAGCGCCCTCCCTGTTCAGATGGAAGTGGATTACGTGAGAGTATTCCAGAAAAAATAAGGCTTGATTTTTTTAACTATATAAATAATAAGGTCTTAGGAGAAGTCTAACCTGCACTTACTCCTAAGACCTTTTTCTTTTTATTCTGTTTTCAGTCCCATCGACTGGATATATCCCGTCTGAGGAACACAGTTCTTCTGTTTCGCATTCTCAACAAATTCCATCAGCAGTTTCTTGCCCTTTTCCTGGTCAGGGCGTGCCTTGCGGATTCCGTCAAAGCTGCTGCGGTCGGCTTCGGCAAACTTTACGATGATGCTGTCCCATTCTGCCGGTTTCCTGATGCCCATCATGCAGGAATTTTCAATCTTCTTGTATGGCCAGAATGTGTAGCCGATATTGGCTTTCCGCATGGTCTCGCAGAAATCGGCTTGCCATTTGTCGGTGTTATGACCTATCTCGCCCATATACATCGGCAACTGGGTCTTGTCGCGGAAATCGATGTAACTCTGGATGGCTTCCTTCGTAGGAGCACCGCCATACCGGTGGCAGGTATACATGATTTTATCATCAAACTTCCAATCGCTGAAAGGCTCGAAATTGCTGTTCCATTGCGAGCCGCCTAAGAGGATGATATGATTCAGGTCTACCTCTCTGATAGCCTTTGTAGCGCGCTTGTACACGTCTTCCAGCTTGGCATTCAGCTTAGCTTGTACTTCCTTGGTAAACATGGTAGCTATCGGCTCATTCATCAGTTCATACCCCAATATCACCGGCTCATCCTTGTATTTCTGGGCTATAGTCTTCCAGATGTCGCAGAAAAGCTGCTGGCTGGCTTCACTCTCGAAAAGCCAAGGATAACCATGTCCGTTGTCGATATTGTCGCCTGTCTGTCCGCCAGGGCAGTCGTGCATATCCAGAATCAGATGCAGTCCGTACTTGCGGCACCATTCTATGGTTTTATCCATCATGCGGAATCCCTCTGTTTCATCGTTCTTGCCCATGTAATCTTCGCGTGTGAAGAGTTTGTAGTTGAAAGGCAGGCGGATGGTATTGGCACCTGTGCTTGCGATGTAGGCGATATCATCTTCGGTGATATAATGGTCTTTGAAAGCCTGCCAGAACGTTCTGGCGAAATCAGGACCAGCCAACTGGCAGATCATTCCGTTGATCATCCATTCGCAGTTGGTTTTCTTGAAGTTGAACATATAGCCTTCCGGATTGAGCCAGTTGCCCAGGTTGGTACCCACGATGTAGAGTTTGCTGCCATCTGGCTTGATAAGATTCTCGCCCTTCACGATGACGTAATCGCTACCGGTAGGGATGAGTTTCTTTACCTCTTTTTTTACTTTCTTCTTGCCGCCTGTTGCTGCGAAAGAAGTCTGGTTGCCCATGCACAGCAGTAACGACAGCGATAAAATAAGATAATTCTTTCTTTTCATGTTCTTAATTTTTTGGTGTTAGATATGTTGCTTGTTCTGCAATGATAATGCAAAGATATGAAAAAAAGTCTATACTTTGAAGGCCTATTAGTAGAAAGGTGGACTGATGATAGGTAAGATTGAGTGTAATTGCTTGATTTATAGGGTATATGGCTATATAAAGATGCGAAAATAAGTGGAGGTCGTATGTGTTGTTGTCAGGGATAGAGGGCGATATTCCGTCTTTTTCTTTTGTTCCAATTTCGCTCTTTTTATTGTCTTTTTCTGCTTTTCTTGCTTACAATTTGCTCATTTCGAATAAAAGTTATAATTTTGCAGTTGAATTTCAAAAATCAGGAAAATAGAATGAGACAGAATAATAATAATTTATTATATCATCTTGTGGCTTTTATCACCGTAGCCATTTGGGGAACCACCTTTGTTTCTACCAAGGTGCTGATGCTGAACGGGCTTTCACCAGCACAGATCTTTACGCTCCGTTTCAGTATTGCATACATCCTGATGCTGATGTTGAATCATAAGAAGATGTTTGCTGACAGCTGGAAGGATGAGTTTAAGCTGGCTATGCTGGGTATAACGGGCGGTTCGCTCTATTTCCTGAGCGAGAACGAGGCGATGAATTATACCACAACGACCAATACATCGCTCATCGTATGTTCCTGTCCGCTTTTTGCTACCTTGCTGGTTCGTCTGGTTTATCGCCATTCTTCGCGTATCAACATGATACAGCTGTTGGGCTCTCTGCTTGCTTTTGTAGGTATGATTATCGTGGTGCTGAATGGCAGATTCGTGCTGCATCTGTCGCCTGTAGGTGATGCCTTGGCTTTTACGGCATGTATGAGCTGGGCTGTCTATTCGCTCCTGATGAAATCGGTATCGGGCGATTATGGCGCAGCTTTTATTACCCGCAAGGTATTCTTTTATGGTGTGCTTACCATCTTGCCTTATTATCTTATCATTCCTGGTTGGCCGTCATGGGATGTGTTTATGAAGCCTCAGGTGGTGGGTAATCTCTTGTTCCTGGGCTGTTTGGCATCCATGATATGTTTCCTTACCTGGAACTGGTGTATCTCTAAGTTGGGTGCCGTGAAGGCTACCAACTGGGTTTATTTCAACCCTATCACCACTATGATTTTCGCCTCTCTGGTATTAGACGAAAAGATTACTCCTTACTTCCTGGCAGGTGCCTGCTGCATTCTGGCAGGTATGTATATTGCGGATAGAATGACGAAGGCGGAATAAAAAATGACGAAGCATAGCTGTAGTTAGAACTAGCCAATGCTAAGAGCATCATGATGCTCTTTACCATTTTGCTTTTCATTTTTCCATATTGATTTGTCTTTTAGTGTAATACGAATGAATAGTTGTTATTACTTATATAATATTTATTCAGGTTTTTATTAGGCGTTCCGCCGGATTTACTGTCCGGCGGAGCGTTATGGAGATTTCTTATTCCTCGATGACTGAAATCTGCATAGAAACATCCTCTTTTGGGCGATCGCCACGCAATGTTTCGCAGTTCTGAATCTTTTCTACGATGTCAAGTCCTTCCTCCACTTCACCGAAAACGGTGTATTGGTTATCGAGGAAAGGTGTTCCGCCTACTTCAGTGTAAGCCTTCTGCTGCTCCTCGGTAAACTTAGGATAGCCCTGCTCCTTGCAGCGCTTCTTGGTTTCATCCACCAGTTCGTCCTGGAGTTTCATCAGCCCCTCACGGTCGCGGTTGCGGCGGAAGTTCATGATTTCATCATGATGTTCTTTGGCAAGCTGGTTGAAGATGTTCTGCTCCATCTGCATGCCCATCTGCTTTTCCATCTGCTTCAGTTCATTCTGCTTGTAGGTCTTTCCCCATACAATATAAAACTGGCTACCGCTGCTCTCTCGTTCTGGGTTTACCTCATCTCCCAAACGGGCTGCGCTCAAGGCACCACGCTTGTGGAAAAGTTGTGGATAAACGAACTCGGCAGGGATGGTATAGTCAGGACCACCTGTGCCCAGCATCTTGCCTTTAGGAGCGCCTTTGCTGTCTGGATCGCCGCCTTGAATCATAAAATCCTTGATGACACGATGGAAGAGAGTGCCGTCAAAATATCCCTCCTTTGCCAACTTCAAGAAGTTGTCACGATGCTGAGGTGTCTCGTCGTAGAGGCGTACCTTGATGTCGCCCTCTGATGTCTTTATCAATACTTTAGCCATAATCGTTTAATTAAATGTTGAATGTTGAGTGATGAATGTTGAATTTAATGTTGAGTGTTGAGTGTTGAATGTTGAATTAGGCTAGCGCCATTGAGTCCGTTAGGCAATTCAACATTCAACATTCAACATTCAACACTTATATTCAGCATTCAACATTATTTATAATACTCATTCCACTCCTTCATAGCCTCCTGCCAGTCGGTCTGTTCACCGCTGGCTACGGCTTCTTTCTGTCTCTCTGCCTCGTCGCGAGCCTTATCTCGGGCACGTTTTGCCTTCATTGCCTCTATGGTGGCATCGTCGAGAATCTGAATGGCGCCACGCTTGATGGCTGCCTGCAACTCCTCTTCTCCGAAAGCCTTGCCAGGCTCATTGAAGTCAGAGATATTGAATTCATAATCCACACGAAGGTCGTGGCGTATCATTTTCTGTTGTAAACGGTTGCCTGCGTTTTTGAGTCGCAGCAACTTGCCGATTTCCTTGATTTCTCCTGCTGAGTATTTGTTTCTTCCCATTAATATGATTTGATATTATTATTTTTGCGTGCAAAATTAAGCATAATCCTCGATAAAACCAAGAAAAGTTTCAAGGAATTCACAAAAGAATCCCTTTCTCCCTTTACTTTCTTGCCCTTTTACCCTTTTATCTTTTTACTTTTTTACCTTTAAATCACTTCCATGCCTTCTTCTGGTTCAGTTCTATCAGACGGTCGAATTCAAAGTCGGCTTTGATTTTATCCAATATCCTCTTTACGATGATATTCATCACGCTTCCTTTGCTGTAGTTGGCAGAGCACATGAAGTTTACCCGTCCCTCCTTAACAAGCTGGCAGGCAGTCTTCTGTTTATCCTCGTTATCATATACCGCAATCGAGTGGCCGCCATGTTCCTTTACCATCTTCATGCAAGGCACATCGGTTTCTCCATCTCCGAAGTATATCATTCGGGGGAAAGGGATAGGGCGCTTTTCGTCAGGGATATACTGGTTCACTCTTCTGTTGTCGCTCACCTGTTTGATACCTTTGTTGATTTTGAAGAGGAATTGCGTTTTGGTAGTATAGTCTACGGCTACGGCTGGCCAATAGGCGATTCCCTCCTTGTTGTAGAGAAAGGAGCAGGCGTAGATGTTCTCAAATTCCTGGGCGATAGGTGTGCCCTCTATCATCTCCTTCAGTCCCGAGGAGTTGATGTAGTGCTTTACGTCCAGTCCGATGCTGTTGCCATATTCATTCACGAGCGAAAACCATTGTTTTACGCCGCGGAACAGTTCTACATCCTTGCCGAATTTCTGAAAAGATTCCCGGGTGAGCGAGATATTGTTCTTCTTGGCTTCGTCGAGCATCAGATACATATAGGTCAAAATGCCGTTGGCATCCTTACCCTCTGCAAACTTTCTGTTTTTCTCCCAGAACTCGTCTTTTGTCTTGCCTGTAGCCTGTATGAATCCAAACTCCTGCATATTGCCAGGCGACAGTGTGCCGTCGAAATCATAAACTAGCGCTACCTGTGGTCTCTTCTTTGCCATATCTCGTTCTCCTTTCTTTTATATTTACCCTAAACTATCTATCTCTTTGGGGGCGATGTTCTTTCTCCCTTATTTTGCAAATATACATAATTTTCAGCGAATTAGCAAACTATTGGGATATAAAAAATCATAATGAAACAAAAAAGGCGTACAAAACTCATTTCTGAGCATTGTACGCCTTTATTATAATATTAGTCTGTATTACTTAACTTCTTCGAAGTCAGCGTCTTGTACGTCCTGAGCGCCATCATTGCCGCCCTGTGCCTGCTGACCGCCCTGTGCACCCTGAGGACCTGCCTGCTGGCCGCCCTGATACATCTGCTGAGAAGCAGCCTGCATGACGGTGTTCAAGTTGTTGATAGCTGAATCGATAGCTGCAGCATCACCAGCCTTGTGAGCATCCTTCAACTGCTGCAATGCCTGTTCGATACCTGGCTTCTTGTCAGCTGGAATCTTATCACCGTTATCCTTCAGGAAGTTCTCGGTGGTGAAGATCATGCTGTCAGCCTGGTTCATTTTGTCAATCTTCTCGCGCTCAGCCTTATCAGCAGCAGCGTTCTGCTCTGCCTCAGCCTTCATGCGGTTGATCTCGTCCTCGCTCAAGCCAGATGAAGCCTCGATGCGGATGCTCTGTTCCTTACCGGTAGCCTTATCCTTAGCTGATACGTTCAAGATACCGTTGGCATCGATATCGAAGGTAACCTCAATCTGAGGAACACCACGGCGAGCTGGAGCGATACCTGTCAGGTTGAACTGGCCGATACTCTTGTTCTGAGCTGCCATTGGGCGCTCACCCTGCAATACGTGGATGGTAACCTCTGTCTGGTTATCAGCTGCTGTAGAGAATACCTCGCTCTTCTTGCAAGGGATAGTTGTATTGGCATCGATGAGCTTAGTCATCACACCACCCATAGTCTCGATACCGAGAGTCAATGGAGTAACGTCGAGCAATACGATGTCACCAACACCCTCTTCCTTGTTCAGGATGGCACCCTGAATAGCTGCACCTACTGCAACAACCTCATCTGGGTTAACACCCTTAGAAGGCTCCTTGCCGAAGTAGTTCTTAACGAGTGTCTGAACGGCTGGGATACGGCTTGAACCACCAACCAGGATAACCTCGTCGATATCTGATGTAGAGAGCTTAGCATCACGAACGGCATTCTGGCAAGGTACCAAGCAAGCCTGAATCAGATTGTGAGCCAACTGCTCGAACTGTGCACGGGTCAAAGTCTTAACCAAGTGCTTTGGCATACCGTCAACGGCTGTGATGTATGGCAAGTTGATTTCGGTAGATGTAGAGCTTGACAACTCAATCTTAGCCTTCTCAGCTGCTTCCTTCAAACGCTGCATAGCCATAGGGTCCTTGCGGAGATCTACGCCTTCTTCAGCCTTGAAGCCATCAGCCAACCAGTTGATGATTACCTGATCGAAGTCATCACCACCCAGGTGAGTATCACCATTGGTAGAAAGTACCTCGAATACGCCGCCACCGAACTCCAGGATAGAGATATCGAATGTACCACCACCCAAGTCGAATACGGCAATCTTCATATCCTTGTTAGCCTTGTCAACACCGTAAGCCAAAGCTGCGGCTGTAGGCTCATTTACGATACGCTGAACGTTCAAACCTGCAATCTGACCAGCCTCCTTAGTAGCCTGACGCTGTGAGTCAGAGAAGTAAGCAGGAACTGTGATGACAGCATCTGTAACCTCCTGTCCGAGATAATCCTCTGCAGTCTTCTTCATCTTCTGGAGAACCATTGCAGAAATCTCCTGTGGAGTATATTTACGACCCTCGATTTCAACACGTGGATAACCACCCTCGTTTACTACTGTGTAAGGCATTGCCTCAGCCTCTTTCTGGCTCTGAGCGTATGTCTCACCCATGAAACGCTTGATAGAATATACAGTGTTCTTAGGGTTTGTGATGGCCTGACGCTTAGCAGGATCACCTACCTTGCGGTCACCATCCTTAACGAAACCTACTACTGATGGAGTAGTACGCTTACCTTCACTGTTAGCGATTACAACTGGTTCGCTACCTTCGAAAACGGCAACACAACTGTTTGTGGTACCCAAGTCAATTCCAATTACTTTTCCCATAATTATATCTTTTTTTATTTTTATCGTTATTAATATGTTATTTATCTCATGAACTTGCTGGCTATTGGAAGTCTGCCGAAGATATGCATCTGTCGGGAACCTCTATATTCAGCGTTCACGCTTTCCGTCATAACAAAGCATGTGCCAAGGGATTGTAAAATTTAAAGTGGCTGACAAGGTGTCAGATAATGCTGACAAAATAAAAGGAATCAAGATATGGGAGGCGATAAAATGTCGCATTCTCCCTATCTTGATTCCTTTAGTTTATTGAGAATTTATTCTTCCTGATAAAGTCCCTATATATAATAAGGTGTAAAACCTTATCTTACTTTATTTCTGTTCTTTGGCAGCGAGCGCTTCGCGAACCTTAGCCTCCAATTCATCGAGAAGCTCAGGGTTATCCTTGAGCAATGCCTTGCAGGCATCTGCACCCTGTCCGAGTTTAGAGCCGCCATAGCTATACCAGCTGCCGCTCTTTTCGATGATATCGTTGGCTACTGCCAGACCGAATACCTCGCCGGCACGGCTGATGCCTTCGCCAAACATGATGTCGAATTCAGCCTTGCGGAAAGGAGGAGCTACCTTGTTCTTTACTACCTTTACGCGAACCAGATTACCTACTACCTCATCGCCATCCTTGATGGCTGTTGCCTTGCGGATATCCAAACGCACTGATGCATAGAACTTCAATGCATTACCACCGGTGGTTGTCTCTGGGTTGCCGAACATAACACCAATCTTCTCGCGCAACTGGTTGATGAAGATGCAGGTAGTGTTGGTCTTGCTGATGGTAGAAGTGAGCTTGCGGAGAGCCTGACTCATCAATCGAGCCTGGAGACCTACCACGTTATCGCCCATATCGCCTTCGATTTCCTTCTTAGGAGTCAAGGCGGCTACTGAGTCAACAACTACGATGTCTACAGCTGCAGAACTGATCAGCTGGTCTGCAATCTGCAACGCCTGCTCACCATTATCTGGTTGTGAAATCCACAAGTTATCAACATCAACGCCCAGTTTAGCCGCATAAAAACGGTCGAAAGCGTGCTCGGCATCAATGAAAGCAGCGATACCGCCAGCCTTCTGAGCCTCTGCGATGGCATGGATAGCCAATGTTGTCTTACCGGAAGATTCCGGACCGTAAATCTCGATGATACGTCCCTTTGGATAACCGCCTACGCCCAGTGCATTGTCGAGAGCGATACTGCCTGTAGGGATAACTTCGATGTTCTCAACGTGCTCATCGCCGAGTTTCATGATAGAGCCCTTACCGAAGTCTTTTTCTATCTTAGCCATGGCTGCCTGAAGAGCTTTCAGCTTGCCTTCATTGGGATTCAATTTTCCCTCTTGCATTTCTTTTGCCATATTCTTATTTTAATTTAAAGTTTAATCAATTTCCAAATCGCCATCAAACACCTCGTGCCAAGGCAATCCCTGTTTGTTCAACTGCTCCATGAATGGATCTGGGTCGAACTCCTCAACATTCCATACGCCTGGTTTCTTCCAGATGCCCTTGAGGAACATCATGGCACCAATCATGGCTGGCACACCGGTGGTGTAGCTTACGCCCTGCATACCGGTTTCGTTGTAAGCCTCCTGGTGCTTGCAGTTGTTATAAACGTAGTAGGTGCGCTCCTTGCCATCCTTCTTACCACGGATGCGGCAACCGATAGATGTTTCGCCGTCATAGTTCTCGCCGAGATCCTGTGGGTTAGGCAATACGGCCTTGAGGAACTGCAGAGGAATAATCTTCACCTTGGCAGTCTTGCCTGAACCGTCTGCCAATGGAGCCTCGTACTCGATTTCGTCGATGCGGCTCATGCCGAGGTTCTGGATGC
Source organism: Segatella copri (assembly GCA_021622245.1). Lineage (GTDB taxonomy): Bacteria > Bacteroidota > Bacteroidia > Bacteroidales > Bacteroidaceae > Prevotella > Prevotella copri_J. The sequence goes on from JAJVTK010000002.1 coordinate 112,261, forward strand.
AGTCGAGGTAGGTGAGATACTGCTGGCCGAAGGTCATCCAAAAACGTGCCTCCTTGATGGTAGGGTAGTTCTTCACCAGACTCTCCAACTCCTCGTGGTGCATCAGATAGCTCTCGCGAGGACCGATGTTAGGGTAGGTGAGTGGCTTGTGGATAGAGAGAGGGTCGGTTTCAATCCATTCGCCATCCTTATACCAGAGTCCCTTCTGGGTAATTTCGCGGATATTGATTTCTGGGTTGAAGTTGGTTGCGAAAGCCTTGTGATGGTTACCGGCGTTGCAATCCACGATGTCGAGCACCTCAATCTCATCGAAGTGATGCTTGGCTGCATAAGCGGTGAAGATGCCAGATACACCTGGGTCGAAGCCGCAGCCGAGGATAGCGCAGAGACCTGCCTGCTCGAACTTATCCTTGTAAGCCCACTGCCATGAGTATTCGAAGTGAGCCTCGTCCTTAGGCTCATAGTTAGCGGTATCCATGTAGTTGCAGCCGCAAGCCAGACAGGCATCCATAATGGTGAGATCCTGATAAGGCAAAGCGAGGTTGATGACGAGCTCAGGCTTGTAGCTATTGAAGAGAGCCTTCAACTGCTCAACGTCGTCGGCATCCACCTCAGCTGTCTGAATATCCATCTTGTAGCCCTTGGCGTGGATATCCTTAACCAGCTTGTCGCATTTTTCCTTGCGACGGCTAGCAATCATAAACTCGGTGAAAACGTCCTGGTTCTGGACGATCTTGAAGGCAGCCACGGTAGCCACGCCACCTGCGCCTATCATAAGTACTCTACTCATTTTTTATCTTTAATGTTAAGTGTTTAATGTTTACTTTATCTCATTTGCCGAAATCCCCAGGGCATTCATGAGCGAATAACCGAGAATCTCCTGTCTGAAGTTGCCGCCTGGCATGGGCTGCATGGCAAAGAGGGTGATGCGCTTGTCGTCATCATCTACCTTGCGGAGTATCTCGCGGAGTCGGTCGTAAGCATCTCCATCCTCAGAATTTGGGATTACCATCACTCGCTTCACTTCCTTGGCATTGCATACGGTGCGTGCCACATCTACGAGGAAGTCATCCTTGCCTACCATCTTCTCCTCTGTAGGATATGAAGAGATGATGAATTCTCCGAGCTTATCATCCTTGAAAGCCTGAGCGTTCAGATCCTTCTCATAGTTGGCAGGGCGGAAGTTTTTCATCGCCATCGACTGTTTGTCGTGGATAAGCACAACCTGTGTTTCGTGCTCGCCCTCTCTCAGACCTCCGTCAAGGGCAATGCAGACTGCCCATTGTGCCATGTCGGCTGGTTGGATGCGACGGTTAATCATTCGTTCGAAGTTGACTATCAGGTCGAAAGCCACTCTGTCGATATAATCGGCGTCAGCGATGATTACATTCTCACTCCATTTTATATTGTTTGTATCTAATGAATTCATTGGTGCAAAAATTAGGCAAACGAGCATGATGAAAGCTTGCTTTCAAATTGTCGAATGCAGATTATTTCTGCAAATTTACGAATAAATTTCGTAATTAAGGCATTTTGAAAATATAAAATAATAAAAAAGATAGTATTTTCATCATTTCTTCATCTGATGGAATACTATCTTCTGTATTTTATGCGATAATCCTGGGCTTCTTCCTCCTATCCTCCGAAGTTTCTCATGTAATCATTTTCGCCAGATAGTGTCCGGCGAGAACGGCGATAAGTCCCAGTGCCAGACTTCCGAAGAGATAGAGCATCATATAGAGATAATTCTCTTCCTTCATCAGTCCTGCCCCCTCGTTCATAAAGGTAGAGAAGGTAGTGAATCCTCCGCAGAATCCCGTGGTGAGCAGCAGTTTGGCAGATGGCGACATCCATCCCCCTTCCCGCCAGTTCAATCCCGAGAGGAACCCGATGATGAGGCATCCTGCCACATTCACCGCCATTGTTCCGAAAGGAAAGGCTATCACCGTGCAGGATTGCACCAACTTTGAAATCCAATATCTCATGCCGCCTCCGAAGAAGCTGCCGATGCTTACTATCAATATTTCTTTCATCTCCTTATCTCCTTATTTATAATGTATAATATATAATAACTTGTATGATATTTCCGTGTATATACTATCAGCCTTGCCGCTATTCATTTCTCAAAATATGTGCCAATGGCTATGATAGGGATGTTTTCCATCCATTCTTGGTCTACATATCCTTTTGTATATCTTTCTTTTCATAACTAACTGGAATTTAAATGTTTATGTTGCAAAGATACACTTTTTCGATGATAAAAACAAGAAAATTACACACTTTTTCGATGATAACGAATGTTAAATCATACATTTTTTCGATGATAAAGTAGTAAAAAAGCGGAACTGGCTGCATTGGACCGATAAATACAGCTTGAACTTGCGCCGCAGGTTGAGAAAGAAAGCAGAGAAGAAAACAAAGATGCAACAAATAACGTAAAAACAGATGTTACTTCTAAAGGGCTACAGATTAAAGATCCGTGCCAACAAGTAAGAATATATTGAAATCTGATAAACGCTTCGGTTGTTATCGTTAAAATTTGACAATATTTGTTATTTTTTTGGGGGGGGTAAGATTTAAGTCTTAACTTTGCAATCGTTTTCACGCCTTACCTTAATTGACGAATGCCGAGTGAGAAAGACGGGAAGGACAAGCATATTGGAAATTGCGTTTACAAGCGCACTTGGTTATACACACACTTGGGTTCTATATAATATCAAAATAATATCAAACCAGGATCAGGAATATACAAGGCAGTTATAGACCGCCCAATAGATTATTAAAATAGCAACTTATTATCAACTACACCAGAATAGTTCCATTAGTAGGATATAACGTATAGTAAAATTTCATAATTATCTTAGAGGTAACAAAGTGTATTCCACTACTGGCTTGTATAGGATGTTTTAGGAGTTCAGGACTGTTTGACTGAGTAGCTCGTACTGCACCAACGCCGTTTCCCTTATGTATGTGTTCAGTAGTTTATTTGGTCCGTATAGGTGCAACGGACATAAAGCGTAATTGCATGTATGGTTGAAATAAATCCATTATGTATTTAGCGTTTTTAATGTTTTAAAGTCATGAGAAGAGAACTTTTACTCTTATCTTGTTGCGTGGTCATCCCAAGCATTTGTAGTGCTCAAGAGAAGTCAGACACTACAATGGTAGAAAAGAAAGCAGAACGCAATGTGATGCTCAATGCATCCGATGCCAATGCACCTCGTTACATTCAGATAGGTCTTCCAAGTGAAGATGTAAATGTGTACGAGAACGGATTACCTGTCGTTTATTCTTCTTACATCCATCCTCTATCTGCTCATTGGAGAAGTGACGGAAGCTTGGCTGAAGTAGGATTGATGAACCCGCAGGAATCAGCCATCGCTACAGGAAACATCGCTTATTCAGTAAACAGTTTCAGCGACTTAGGCAGTAATACGTTCAAGGGTATTTTGAATTACAAAGGCAACCATTATGGTATGCATCAGTTTGATTTGAATGTTTCAGGACCTCTGGCTAAAGGCTGGACTTATGCCTTGAATATGTATCAGAACTTTGATCCAGGAACCTTTGACTTGAAGTTTACCAACTATAATGACCGTACCCAGATTTATAAGGGTGCCCTGACAAAGCATTGGGGAAACAGAGGTCAGTTGTCTTTCCTCTACAAGTTCTCAAACAGTCAGCGTATGGGTACCGTAACCTGTTTTGCACCATTTATCTATCACACTAATGGTGATGTGACAGAATTGGATGGCTTTAAATTGGGTACATCTTCATACGTTCCAGCTTCTCAGAACTTCATGTACCGTGATATGAAGACAGGTGAAGTGAAAAACACTACTATCAATGATTGGAACAAAAGCAAATCTCACGAATTTGCTGTATTATTCAAATGGGATTTAGGTAATGCATGGAACTTGGATACAAAGGCTAAATATACCTGGGCTGATGCTAACTATGCCGACTTTGGCGGCAGTTCCATCATGAATGTCAAAGATGGAAAGGTTGAGGGTAATACGAATACGTATTATGACAAGAATGGAAAGCTTTATACAGGTATGATGGATGGTCGAAGAATCTGGTTTCATACTGCAAAGGCAAAATCATTCCTTCTCACCTCTGAGGTGATGAGAAACTATGGCCAGCATAATCTTAAAATAGGTCTCAACGAGTGGAACTTTGACTTAAACTACTGGTCTGCGTCAACACAATGGGATGCCAGTGTAAAGGAGTATCCAGAGTTTCTATCACATTCCATGGTTTCAGACCCGACTGCAAGAACAACTTATTATGGGTTCAATGAGATTTCTACAGACTATGCTATCGGTAATGAGAATAAGTTAGCAGGATATTTCACAGACGAATGGCGTCCTATTGAAAGCCTTCGTTTCTTCTATGGCGCACGTTTGGAGTGGTGTCGTATGTCTGTAGACCAGTTGCCTTATGCACGATTTGCAGACATGTATGTCGGTGCAACCAATGCAGACGGTGTAACCATTACACCTCAGCACAGAACAAAAAATAAACTCAATTATGCATTTACAGTTTCGGCTACATGGTCCTTTTATAAAGGTATGGGACTCACCGCTGACTTCACTCAAATGGAACGTTCTCCTCGCATGACAGATTATGCGAATATGGGACCACAGGACCTGCGTCTCCGCATTCCATTGCTCCGTGGCGGTATATACTATCGCAATAAGTGGATTGATGTTACATCAATGATTACCTGGATTCAGAAGACGAACAATACAGACCAGCAGGATATAACCAAACCTGGCACTAGTATTTCAAAGACAACATCATTAAATTATAGCATTCAGACTGTTGGATGGACAACTAATGTGGAACTTGACCCTTTCAAGGGTGCGCATCTTCATGCCCTCTTTACTTATCAGAAACCAACATACAAGGACTATTCTGTGACAGTAAAGTTTGATGATGGTGAGACCGCTGACTTAAACGCCACTGGTAACATTGTCAAGGAAATACCACAGATACTGATTGAGCTTGACCCAAGTTATACCTTTTACAAGGATAAGATGACTGTATGGGGCAGTTTCAGATATTTTGGAAAAACGTATGCAAACCTTTCAAATGCCCTTTGGTTTAACGGCCATTGGGAAACTTTCGCAGGTGTGAAATGGAATGCTACCAACAAATTATCATTCAACCTTGGTGTAGTCAACTTCCTGAACCAAAAAGGTGCCAGCGGTACAATATCCGGCTCAGAGCTTATTGGACCGGAAGAAGCCAAGCGATTCAATGGTTACGTAATGTCCGGACGCTATCTTCGTCCTTTCACTGTTGAGTTTGGAGCAAGTATAAAACTTTAAATACCTATTGATTATGAATAAATTATGCAATTTTATGGTACTTTTTATGGCTTTGTCAGGTAATGTACATGCCCAGAAGACAGAACCATGGAATGACCCTTTGGTGAACAACATCAATCGTAACGAGCCTGTTTCTGATTTCTTCGGCTATGAGAATAAGGAACTGTCTGACAGAAATGACAAGACGCTTTCAAAGAGATTCTTGTCTATTGAAGGAATTTGGAAATTCAATTGGGTGCAGAATGCCAATGAGCGTCCTTTAGATTTCTATTCTCTCAATCTTGATGATTCTAATTGGGGTAAGATGCCAATTCCTGGATGTTGGGAGTTGAATGGCTATAGCGTGCCAGTCTATACCAACTATAGATATGAGTGGGAAAATGAATGGAAATCAAATCCTCCTTATGTGCAGGATCTTGGCAACTACGTCGGATCTTACCGACGTAAGATTGTAATTCCTGAGAATTGGAATGGTGACAATATAATACTGCACATCGGCGAATTTTCCAGCAATATCAACCTATATGTAAATGGAAAGTTTGTTGGCTATGCTGAAGACAATAAGGTTGCTGCGGAATTTGACATTACTAAATATGTAGAACCAGGAAAAGAGAATCTGATAGCCATGCAGCTGATGAGATGGTGCGATGGCTCTTATTTTGAGGATCAGGACTATTGGAGACTTCGCGGTATTGCCAGAGAGAACTATATCTACGCTCAGCCGAAGTCACATATTAAGGACTTGAACGTAACCTCTTCCTTGTCCGATAATTATAAAGACGGTATCTTTGCCATTCATTTTTCTACAGAATCATGTGATGGAAAGAATGTTCTGGTAGAATTGATAGACAAGAAAACTGGCAATACGGTTTTTGAAAGAAAGCAACAGTTACAGGGTGGCAGTTCAACAGTAGAGTCAACCATTCAGAATGTAGCCAAATGGACAGCAGAAACACCGAATTTGTACACACTCAGAGCGACACTGATGGATGGAGATAAAGTATTGGAAGTCATTCGCCAAAATGTCGGTTTCAGAAAGATCGAAATCAAGGGAAAACAGCTCTTGGTAAATGGACAGCCTGTTCTTATCAAGGGTGTGAACCGTCATGAGATAGATCCTGATGGAGGATATGTTGTCAGTGTTGAGAACATGATTCGTGACATAAAGGTTGCCAAGCAATTAAACATCAATGCTATACGCACCAGCCACTATCCAAATGACCCACGCTGGTATGATTTGTGTGATGAATATGGTATTTATGTTATGGCTGAGGCAAATCTGGAAAGCCACGGAATGGGATTTGCTAAAGAGACTCTGGCTAAAAATGAGTTGTTCAACAAGACACACCTTGAGCGTAACATGCACAATGTGAAGGTTCTCAAAAACCATCCTTGTATCATTATGTGGAGTCTTGGTAACGAAGCAGGTTATGGTAAGAACTTTGAGGATGCCTACGATTGGGTAAAGGCATATGATAGTTCTCGTCCAGTACAATACGAAATGGCATGTTCAACAGGCAAGCATGATGAAACCCGTCCTGTTGAGTCATACGAGTTGGCTGGTCTAAAGGCTGGCAAGACTGACATTTTCTGTCCTATGTATGCTGATTACGACAGTTGTAGAGCATATCTGGAAAAGGACTATTGTGACAAACCTCTTCTTCAGCAGGAGTATGCCCATGCCATGGGTAATTCTATGGGTGGATTCAAGCAGTATTGGGATTTGGTCCGTCAGTATCCTCAGTATCAGGGTGGTTTTATCTGGGATTTTGTTGATCAGGGTCTGCGCGACAAGAGCAAGATAACTGGTAATCAGATCTATGCCTATGGCGGTGATTATGGTCGTTTCCCTATGTCTGACGAGAACTTCAACAACAATGGCTTGGTTAGTCCGGACAGAAGACCAAATCCTCATGCTTACGAAGTGAAATACTTCCATCAGAACATCTGGAGCAAATTTGAGAACAAGGTCAAGGGTATAGTCTCTGTATTCAACGAGAACTTCTTTGTTCCGTTGAATAACGTAAATCTCGTATATTCAATAGAGGTAGAGGGAAAAAGTATGGCAAATGGTTTAATCAACCTTGGCAAATACAATATTCTTCCTCAGACAAGCAAGACCATTGCAATTCCTGGATATGCAAAGATAGTTGCAGACAAGAAGTACAGAGCAAAGGAAAAGACACTGACTCTTTCGTACAAATTGAACAGTGATTCGCTTCTTCTAAGTAAGGATGAAGAAATCGCCCACCAGCAGTTTGTGATTAGCGACTATAAGTTCCCTGTATTGAATTCCTCTGAAACAGCCAAAGTCAAGGCTGTAGATCATGCCAAGTATCTCGTTCTTTCTGCCAATGGTGTGGATGTTACCATCAGTAAGGCAACAGGACTTGTTTCTTATTTGGATGTTGACAAAACACCTATGCTTGTAAGAGGATTTGATTTGACTCCAGACTTCTGGAGAGCATGCACAGACAACGATTTTGGTTCACATATGACTACATTAAGTGCAGCATGGAATAAGCCAAGTATGGAACTGAAGAATTTTACCCGTAAGGAGAATGGTTCTGTTGTTGCCGAGTTGTATCTCAAAGAAACAGAGTCTACACTGACTCTTACCTATACATTGAATAATAATGGAGAACTGACTGTTGAACAAGATCTGAAGGTAAATCCTGATGCGGAGAACAAGCCAAATCTTCTGCGCTATGGAATGGAATTGCAGATGCCTAAGGAGTTTGATAGAGTTGAATTCTACGGAAAGGGTCCTAACGAGAATTATGCCGACCGTAATAATTCCGACAGATTGGGCATTTTTACCCAGTTGGTAAAGGATCAGTATTATCCATACGTCCGTCCACAGGAGTCTGGCAACAAGACGCAGGTAAGATATTGGAAGGTTCTGACAAAAGACAATAAAGGTCTGGAGTTTTTCTCCAATGAGCCAATGGAGTGTTCAAGCCTGAACTATCTGACTTCAGATCTTTACCGCGGACCGGTAAAGAACCAAGAACATTCTGGAGACCTTGTACCACGAGACTTTACCTCTGTACACATTAGTCAGAGACAGATGGGATTGGGATGTATCGATACATGGGGCTCATTACCTATTGAGAAATATATGCTTCCTTATCAGGACTATGCATTCAAATTCGTGATTCGTCCTGTAAGATAACCAAATAGTCCTCACTCTGAGAAATATCTCGACTTTTGCTCCAGGAGTATATACCTTTAGGACAGCGTGTGAAAGCATTCACTGTATATTATCTTGAGGGCAAGAACTGGGTAAAGCTCAGTCAAAAGGAAGAGACAACCACAATCGGTTACAAGCGTATCCTGCGATTTGACAAGGTAAAGACCAATGGTCTTCGCATTGTATTCGATGATGCCAAGGGTACACCATGTATTAATAATGTTGCAGCTTTCTAACATTATATAAAACTATTCATTTTTGTCCGCAATTCCAAGAATTTGGTTTTGCGGACATTTTGTTATTATATAGGAAATGGCTTTGTAAAACGCTTATTTTCTAATACTGCACAAAAGGATTCTTTCTTGACTATGAAGGCAAAAAATATTACTCCTCGGGTTTCAGAAGATACCTTCTCTGCAGTTGCCCCTAGACTCAGCAGCTTTGCTGAGCCTAGTGGCAACACCTTGTTCTTATCATATCAATCCTCTCTTCTTGAATTCTTTAATCATAGCCTATATAGCTATTCTTGCAATGTCTTTATTCTTTTATAAATTCAACTTCTGTTGTTAAAGTTCGTGTGCTACCAGCCTTTAGTTCTGGTGTGTTTTATCGCCCAAGGTTTGGTTGTATACGCTAGTGTCATCTACCCAGCATCCTGTCTTTTTAGCCCAGCTTTCTATGCGTTTTTCTTGGACCTTTCCAAGTTGCTGTTCTCTTTTGAAACTGTGTTCTGGCGCAGTGAGTTGATCTGTGCCAACTTCTGCTCCCGCGAGTAAGGATGCAATAACATGTATTGTTCCCCCTTTAACGCAGCCAAGCTGCTCTGACGGTGAAAATCGTTTATATAAGATCTTTCCAGTACTGAATTGTTCTGCATAATCATCTAATTTAGCTAGACCTTCAGATGTAAATCCTTCATTGATTATGTCGCTGATGGACATCCAAAAATCATGATTCGTCATAAATTATGTTGTTTGATAAATTCTATTGGTGGCAAAGTTATAGTTTTTCTTCGATAATACCAAATTATTTGGGCTTTATTTCGCATTTACCAGCAAATTGTTTCAATACATCTTTCATTTCCCGATGTCCTTGAAATTACATGGCGATGTAGGAATCTCTGCGTCGGGACGTAGGAAAGATTACGTCGCCATGTAGTAAAGTCTACGTCGGGACGTAATTTCTGGGGTATCTATAAGGTATTGTATCAGATTCTTTTTAGATTTAGCGTCGAGTTTATACGCACATGAGAAAAGTTTTTTCGAAAAAAACTTTTATGTGCAGGAAATAAATGAGGAAAAAAGCAGAAGCTGAGTGCTATTGTGACCACGATTTCTGATAAGCAGTATCAAAGCGATTAACTGCCTGGAGAAGGTTGTAGATAGGATTGATTTAGCAGAATGAGTTGGTTCTACAGGATGACGGAGTCGGCTCGATGGGATAAAGGAGTCAACTCTATAGGTTGATGCAAGCGTCTTCGTGAGTTGAAAGACATTACTCCTCGGGTTCCAGAAGATACCTTCTCAGAAGTTGCCACTAGGCTCAGCAGGTCTGCCGAGCCTAGTCGGCAGGTCTGCTGACTGCAGTCAGCAGCTTTGCTGAGCCTAGTTGCTACACTTTATTCTAGCCGATATTTCTCTCATATCTTTCGGCAGAATAAGTTGTAGTGTGTATTTAGAATCTATGCAATTTTATTTTTCCACTCTTCTTTTACTAAATTCGCCAAATATCCATCGCTTCTGCAATGCATATCAGCAATGCCTTCATTCATCATCTGATAAATAGAAGAAGTATAAAAGAAATCTAGAGCATCTTCCAACGTAATGCCTGTTTGCTCTGCAAAGATAGGTACTATGCGAGCATATTTCATTTGAAGTATTGTCTTGTTTGCTTCCATAAAAGTCCCTCCTTATATTATTTCATCTGACTTATTTCAATGCTCCTCGTTTCTTTAACAAGCTAATCAAATCGTCCATGATGTATTCCTTTCCGAAAGTATGGAGTACATCATAGCAGGGTATCATATAGCCATTTAAGATATCTGTTGACCGTAACATCTTATATACCTTACTGGCACTCATGTTCAATCGGTCGGCTAAGTTGCCAACGCAATAGGTTACGAAATCCAATTGATATTCTTGCATAATCTTACTTTTTTTATATGTATGGGGCAAAGTTAAGACTTTTCTTCGATAACACCAAATTATTTGGGCTTTATTTCGCATTTCCCTGCAAATTGTTTCAATACATCTTGCATCTCATCCGGAAGATGACAGATAGCCTTCTCTTTCATATCTTGCGGAATACCGAATCGGGCTTCGGCGATACTGCCAACGATGGCTCCGATGGTATCGCTATCGCCGCCATGAGATATGGCTAGGCGGATGGCATCCTCGAAGGATGAGGCTTGCGAGAGGAGATAGAAAGATAATGGTACGGCATCCATGCAGGTTTCGTCGAACTTGCCTTTCGGATAATCTCGGGTATCGAAATCCTCGTAATAGCTGCGGGCGATATTCTTGAAGGCTTTCATTGCTTCATCATCTGGCTGATGGCTTTCCTTGCTTTTTCTGAAATGCCAGATGGCATGAGCCACGGCTCTGGCTCCCTTGATTCCTTCGGGATGGTTATGAGTAGGAAGAGCCGTTTTCTCTGCCTCTTCCAACACCTGCGACAGGTCATCGAATAGCCAAGCCACCGGCGATACTCGCATTGCCGAACCATTGCCAAAACTATTGTATGGCTGCGGATCAAGAGAACGAATCCACCCCGCGAATCTTCCGCCATACGCTCCTTTTGGAGAAGGATAGCGGCGGCACCAATCCAGCAGGCTTTCCTGATAGCTTCGTCCGTTCAATATCGCATCGGCTATCGCTACCGTACAGATGGTATCATCGGTGAAGTCGCATCCCTCGCCGAACATCTCGAAATCATAATCAAACGTATTGTTGAACTCATATTTTGAGCCAGCAATATCTCCTATTATTGCTCCTAACATAAGCTGCTAATAATCTATAACTTTACTCTATCACCTCCCAGAAGCTCTCAGGAAGGCTGATGTTCTTCATCTCCTTTGCCTTCTCGAACAATAGGGCGATGTCTTCGGCTTCGAAGCCGGCGATGCCGCAACCTATTGGGGTTACCAGGAAATGTAGCTCGGGATGATGATTGGCAAAATCAAGGAATTCCTCCACGTATGGACGAATGGTTTCTACGCCGCCCTGCATCGTAGGGATGGCGTAACTCTGGCCTTGCAAGCCAACGCCCTGTCCCATGACGGCACCGAAATGTAATCGGGCTATACGGGCTGCACCACCACCATGCATGCCAGCCAGATTGCTGCCAAACACAAATATCTCGTTTTCTTTTAATGAATCAATCCAGCTAGGAGTGATTCTTCCCTTCTTCATATCTTCCATATTATTCTTATTATTAAATATGTTATTGCTATTATCAGTCGCTTCCTCGCAGCGCATGTATTCGGACATCATTTCTTCTCATGGGCATATCATCTCTACAGTTTCCTGCTTGTTCTCCCAAGCCAGAATCAGACCGATGACGCCGGCATAGCTCTTTCTGCCGCCTTCTACATGGTTGCCTCTCAGATAGAGTTCGAAGAAGAAATCCTGGGCAGCATCCAGTGCCTTGCATCTTTTGCCCTGCCAGTATTGGCGGTCGCTTTTCAGCAGCCTGATTATCTCAGGACGGATATGTTTCAGATATTTCTCACCTTCCTTTTCGCCGAGAATATCGAATACATTATATAATACATGGGGCAGAATGTGGTAATATCCGCTGAATTTCACCGCCTTATCCTGTGATGCCGTACAGACGAGATAACTGTAGAAATTCGCCTCTCCTTCGTTGGCAATGCCCAGAAAATGAGCAAACTCATGGGCATAGGTAGCCGGATAATCGTGTGCAAGAATATCGCCGTTCAGCGTAAATTCACAGAAGAATGGTCCCATGCTGCCGGTTACACCCGACATCGAACTGATGGGCGAAAACACCATCGTCTTGGCATGCGGATGCTGGTTGAAAGGCGGATTGATGCCCTCCCGATAGCCTATCTTGTTATATTCCTTCAGAACCGCATCCCGCACCCGATTCTTCAGTTTATCATCCACAATACAATTGAATTTTTCACTCTTCCCTCTCCGTTCTTCACTCAAAAGGTTGAGGCTGTCGGCATACTGGTAGGCAAATTTCCGGAACTTCTCTTCCGAAACCTCAGCAGGCTGCATGCCAACTCTATAATAGATAACGGGCTGCGAATAGTTCAGTCCCCAAGCAGCATAAAACCATACATATACCCACAGCAGATATTCAATTACCCTTCCGAAAACCGCCTTTTTCTTCGGATAGCCGCCGCTCTTGGCAGCAAGAAAGATAAACCGACGGGCGAGTTTCTTCCGTAATCCCATCTCGTAGATAGGGTAGAGGACGACCCAGGCGATGCTGAGTGCAATGAAAATATCGCCCACGGCAAAGGGAAAAATGCCCGAGATGGGCGAGAGAAGGCTGCCGATAACGGGATAAACACGGTAGGTGTAGATAACTCCCCAGAGAGGAATCATCTTGGTAAGGGTGACGAGGATGAGCAACAGCAGCAGTACCCAGTGGCGCCACTTCATTCTGTCGAGTCGTAAAGTATGTAATATCTTCATCTTATTTCTTGTTTTTTATCTTGCATGGCTCTTGAACAGAGCTGTTTTTTGCACTTTTTGCCCCTGATGTGCAGAGATGGTGCAAAAATACAAAAGTTTTCTGAAATATTGACACAAGAAATCTGTTTTTTTAGTAATTTTGCCATATTAAAAGTTGAACTTAATAAATAGAGGAGGAGTTATCATGAAACAGACACTGGAATCATTCGAGGCTATGAACCTTGAATACGAGAACCTCTATAATGAGGACGATGAACGTAGAGAATATAATTCTGTTTGGTACAGCTAGTTACAATGTATTATAATAAGGCTGTAGCAGGTGAATTAAATTAGTGTTACATATAAAAAAGATCGTTAGGATAATAAAAGACTATGCCATAGTTACTAAAGAAATGATGTAACATAGGCATAGTCTTTTTTTATGTCCTTTCCTTGCTGGCTGTTCTTTCCTGCATTTCTATTTTTCGAAGTGCTGGTAATCTTTGCTGTGTTTCCAGTCACCTCCCCATCTGAATCCTTTTGCCTTGAAAAGCCGGTAGCAGAGGTCGCCTTTCTTTATCATATAAGCGTGGTTCTTGCTGCGGTCCAGATAGGGGCGGGCGGTGGCAGGTTCCACCACTTCCTTGCCGTTCTTCAGTCGTTTGTGGTAAGGATTGTAGAGGGTGTTGATGTCTACGGCCAGTCCCCTTCCGTGCTTCGATACCATATGGGTATGCGAGATGAAGCGGAAGTTGAAGCTGGAGGAGTTGTTGGCTCTCATCGCCCTTTCATCGTCGGCATTCCAGTAGTCGATGAGTCTCATCCGTTCTATCGGATATTTTGCCTCGTAGAGCTTTTTCAGAATGTCGAGCACATCTTTGGCTATCGCCCTGTTCACCACCATCTCTCCTACGATGTTTCTGCCGTCCTTGTCTACGTGCAGGCATCTTATGTATCTCAGTTCGCTTCTTGCCACGGTACAGTTCTTCTTGTATGTCTTGCCCTGCATCAGGCGGAAGATATCATCAGGAATAGTGGAGATGGAGAAGAAATGCTTCTCGCCCAGTTTCCTGATGGTTTGAGAACTGACGGTTTCTCCAGGCTGCTGTGCCTTGGATGGGAGGCAGAAAAGTCCGGAAATAAACAGGCATATCATCAATATATTTTTTGCTTTCATCACGTTTCTCCTTATTTTGCTACGGGTATATAATGCGAATCCTTGATTTCACCAATCACGATGATGCTGTGCAGACTTCCTATGCAGTCGATGTTTCCCAGCGTGTTGAGCATGAAGTCCTGATAGGCTTTCATGTCGCGGGCATATACCTTGATCTGGAAGTCATAATCGCCGGTGGTGTTGTAGCACTCCGTTATCTGGTCGATGGTCTGCACGGTATCCATGAATTGCTGAATCAAATCGTGGGTGTGCTGCTTGAGCCGGATATTGCAGAGCACGATTACGTTGTGACCCAACTTGTGATGGTCTACGATGGCTCCATATCGCTGGATGTATCCCTCGCGTTCCAGCCGCTTCTGTCGCTCGAAGGTGGGAGAAGGGGAGAGGTGTACTCTTGCAGCAAGTTCCTTCACGGTGAGTCGGGAGTTCTGCTGCAGTAACTTCAGTATTCTGATGTCTGTTTCATCAAGTTTTTCTTCTGTTGCCATTGTTCCTTTATTTCTGTTTTTACTGATTCTTGCAGAATAATATTCTGCTGATTTGCTTAATTCGCTGCAAAGATAGTATATTTTTCTGAATTACGGAGAATATTTGGCAAATAAAATTCTTCTTCTTACCTTTGCACCCGCAATTCCGGATGCAAAGCGTCATTCATCGGTAATGACAGGATAAAGAGTCATTCACATCAAATAATAATAAGGAGATAAAAATATGAGCAATGTAAGAAATATACATTTTGAGGCAGTGGGCAGCTATTTGCGCCCTGCAGAGTTGAAGGAAGCGAGAGCTAAGTTTGCTGATGGCAAGATTTCTGCCACCGACCTTCGCGCCGTAGAAGACCGGCTGATTACTGAGGTCATCAGTCAGCAGAAGGCGCATCGCCTGCCTTATATCACCGATGGCGAGTTCCGCCGCAGCTATTGGCATCTCGACTTTATGTGGGGATTCAATGGCGTGGAGCATATCGAACTGGAGCATGGCTACCAGTTTCATGGCGAGGAGACAACCAAGGGTTCTATCCAACTGACCGGCAAGATTACCGGCGAGAATCATCCTTTTATCAAGGATTTCCTCTTTGTAAAGCAGTTTGAGGAGTTGGATGCCAATGGCGAATATATCTTCGAGGCAAAGCAGACGGTTCCTGCTCCGGCACAGTTTCTTGCCGAACTGTTCCGTGGCAAGAATGCCGAGAACACCCGCAAGTTCTATCCTAACACCACCCAGCTGATTGAGGATATTGCTCAGGCTTACCGCACCTTCTTCCAGGAGATTTATGCAGCCGGTTGCCGTACCGTCCAGCTGGATGACTGCACCTGGGGAATGATTGTGGATAGCGATTACTGGAAGGCTAAGGTGGGCACAGGTTTCACCCTTGAGCAGGAAGCCCTGCAATATCTGAAGGTGAACAATCTTGCCATCGAGGGCAAACCGGAGGGATTGACCATCAACACCCACGTATGCCGTGGCAATTATCATTCCTGCTATGCCACCAAGGGTGCCTACGATGCCGTGGCTCCTTATCTCTTCGCTCATGAGGATGTGGATACGTTCTATCTGGAGTATGACGATGAGCGTTCGGGCGGTTTCGAGCCGCTGAAGTATGTGGCAGATGGCAAGAAGGTGGTGCTGGGTTTGGTAACCTCCAAATCTCCGGTGCTGGAGGATAAGGCTACGGTTATCGCCAGAATCCATGAAGCTGCCAAGTATGTGCCTCTCAATCGTTTGAGCCTCAGTCCTCAATGCGGCTTTGCCTCTTGCGAAATCGGTAATAAACTGACCGATGCTGAGCAGTGGGCAAAGATTGATCTGGTTAGAGAGATTTCTGAGGAAGTGTGGGGAAAATAATATAAAGAGAAGATGTGCTGTCTGTCATGGTAGTCCATCTTCTCTTTTTTTATTTACTTTTTATCAAAAATGTTTGGTGATTTCATGAATTACTAGTAACTTTGCACCCCGAAATTAAAAATCATCATTCATTAAGATTATCAGAAAATGGAATATATGTCTCAGGAAGGCTACGATGAGCTCGTGGCCGAACTTCAACACATGGTAAACGTAGAGTTGCCAGCCGTTCGCGATGCGATTGCTGAGGCTCGTGATAAGGGCGACCTCAGTGAGAACTTCGAGTATCATGCCGCCAAGCGTGAGCAGGGCAAACTTTTGAGCCGCATCAGCTTCAAACAGAAGGTCTTGGAGAATGCCCGTGTCATCGACAAGTCTCGATTGAAGAGCGATACCGTTGGCTTGTTGAGCAAGATTAAGATTACCAATCTCGCCAACAAGTGCAGCATGAATTATACCATAGTAAATCCTCACGAGGCAGATCTCCATAGTGGCAAGATTTCCATCAAGTCGCCTATCGCCAAGGCCCTTCTGGGTAAGAAGGCAGGTGAAGAGGTCATGGTAAAGGTACCAGCCGGCTTGCTCAAATTCCGCCTGGATAGCGTGGAGTTATAATGTATTCTTTAAAAGGAAAACTCCCGATAATTTGAAACTGATCAAACTATCGGGAGTTTCTCTTTTTATTCTAATATTTTTCCAGAATCTTATTCAGTAAGAAGGTGGCATTCTGGTTTCTTGCCACACCCTTCTGTATCTTATAAGTATAGGTAACATCCGTGCCTAAATCTATCTCGAAACAATAATTGTGGAATTTTCCTGATGCATCATTCTCCATCTTGGAGAGCTCCAGATCGTGGGTAGCGATGATGCCGCTCACCGGCTGTTTGGCAATGGCTTCGAGGAACTTTCTCGAACCATTCAGCTTATCCAATGAATTCGTTCCCTTCAGAATTTCATCCAGAATAATCAGCGTTCGGAGTGGCTCCTTATAGCCCTCTGCACTTTCTTTGCAGAACTTCAGCAGCTCCTCCAGTCTTATCAGCTCAGCATTAAAGTAAGAGATGCCATGCGTCAAATCATCGGTGGTTCTCATACTCGAGAACAATCTGAAACGTGAAATCTTCAGCTGATCCGCAAACACCGGCATACCCGCCATTGCCAGAATATAGTTCACGCCCAGCGAACGCAGGAAGGTACTCTTTCCCGCCATGTTGGCTCCGGTGATGATATAATAGTTGTCGTCCTTGATGGTGAAATCGTTCTTCACTGCCTTGGCACCCAGGAAAGGATGATAGAGATTCTTACCCTCGAACACGATTTCCGGACTTCCGATTCCTGCATTTTCTGAAACAACGCTTTCGATATCTGCTTCCGGACTTCCCGAAACAAATTCCGCCTCTTCCGCCTCCGGATGATTATATCTGAAATCCGCCATCGAAACCATCGCATCCATCTCGCTGATGATATGCATCCATTCCTCCATCTTCACCATATAGGTATTCTTCCATTTCAGGAAACTGCGAACCAGGAAGAAATCGCTCAGCATGAAGGCATCGGTGAAGAAAAGACCCAGGAAGTTGCCTCTTCTGTCATACCCCTTCAATATCTTTTCCAGTTGGGCAAAGGAAGGTAGGGCATCTGCCAGGGAATTCTGCATCTCCTTGCCTGATTCGCTATGGAAATTGCGCCTGTTGATAAGCTGAAGTATCTGGGCATAGGCGATGAGCTGATGGCGAAGCTTGCCGCCATTGCTGTCTATCTTATCAAGTGTCTGCTTGCAGACGAAGAACACCACCATGTATTGAACCAACACCCACCACAGGGCGAAATCCACCGAAACCATATCGCATATCGATAAAATCACGGAACCGATGACTCCGATAATCATCATCCATCCGATAACGAGCGAAACCGGTGATCCAAACCATGCCGGCACCTCCATCTTCGAAACCTTCTGCATCGCATCCATCACCGCAGCAGAATCAATCTTCTTCATCTTGCCATTCACCATTTTGCCATCCGCGGTCTGGCTTCTGTTCTTTTCGCCAAGTGCCAGGAATTCCATTCGCCAGTTTTCGCCTTCTCCAGCCAATTCCTTCTGCAAATCTCTTCTTCTTTTGATATCCTCCAGGCTCAGAGGCGTTTCCCGGGTAAGATTCCTGGTGAGTGCCTCCGAACCGCCCGATGTGATGGTTCGGCAGATACGGTTGAACAGCGAACTCTTGCCGAAGACATCGAGGTCGAAGGAATAAGGATGCTGCGGATTCTGATAGGAATCGCCCGTTTCGAAAGGCGAGAAATCGCCCTCCAAAGCCTTGATTTCGTCCTGATAAACCTTGAGCAAAGCCGAAAGATGCTCTATCTTCTCCTTGTTCTTGTCGTCAAGTCGTCTGATTCCCAGATAGGCAATCAGGCACAGCGCCGCCCCCATCAGATAGTTCTGCGTATCTCCATCCAATGCGAAATAGCAGATCAGGAAGGCGAGAATGCCGCCAAAAGCCAGCAGCTCGCCCGTTATAAATCCCGTATTCTTACGCTTCAGGGCAGCCACCTCAGAAGCGTATCGGTTTACATATTGTTGATAATTCTCCTTGATATTCATTCTTTTTCTTTATTATGAATTTTTCTCCATCCATTTATTGTAGGATACATTCTCCTCTTTCCACTTATCCTTTGCTTCCGCCTGATTCTTCGGATACCCGATGATGAGGGTGTTGAGCGGAATCATCGTCTTGGGCAGATGCAGCAGTTGCTGCATTCCCTCGTATCGTTCTTTCAGGGGATAGAGGGCTGTCCATACACCGCCGAGTCCCAGGCCGTGAGCCATCAGCAGAATGTTCTCCGTGGCTGCCGAACAGTCTTGAATCCAGAACTCCTGCTCTGTGCCTTCCAGCGTCTTGTCCAGGCATCCGCAAACCACGATAGCGAGCGGTGCCTGTTTCACCATGCTGGCATAAGGACTGAACTGTGGTATCTGGTCGAGAATCTCCCGGTCGTTGATAACCACAAAATGCCAAGGCTGCTTGTTACAAGCCGATGGAGCCGCCATGCCGGCACGCAGCATCATCTCCACCTTCTCCGGCTCTACAGGCATGTCTGTATAACTTCTCACCGATGTACGGCTCATAATATTTTCAAAAATCTGATTCTTTTCCATCATTGTTTTTCTATGTGAGTCTTATTTTTTAGTTGAATCATAGCATTCCATAAGCCAGTCGAGCACATATTCTTGCTTGATTCCATCATGAAACTGGACGGGGTCGTTGTCCAGTGTAAGCAGATATTTTGGAAAATTGTCGGAGATGGACTTCAGGGGTGCCAATTCTCTCTGCATCGTGGTCTCATCCCTTACGCTGAGCGATACCTGATAGTATGCCTTGTGTTCACCAATGATTACCACGAAGTCTATCTCTGCATCACCGGCTTTGCCTACATAGATTTCTCCGCCTCGTCGTGCTAGTTCCAGATACACGATGTTCTCAAGTACGTGCCCTAAGTCGCCACCTTTGGTGCCATTGATGACTTGGCGTAGACCTACGTCGGCAAGATAAAGTTTCTGTCCAGTCTTCAATAACTGCTTACCCTTGGCATCATATCTCTGCACAGGGTAGAAGATATAGCTGTCGGTGAGGGCAGAGACGTAGTTTTCTATCGTATGAGATGTAGTCTTTCTTCCCAGCGAGGTCATGGTATCGCTGATGCGCTTGATTACGGATATGTTGCCTATATTGTCAGCAAGGAATCTTACCACACTTTGCAACATCATCACATCGGTTATCTTCTTGCGGCTCACCACGTCTTTCAGTACGATGGTGTTGTAGAGACCTGACAGGTATTCACGCACCATCTCTCGGTCTTGGCTGATTTGGGGAATGTATGGGAAGGAACCCAGTTCGATGTATTGGCGATAGGCGAGCTCTCGGGAAGTATGGGCAGGCTGCGTCTGCATGAATTCTCGGAAGGAGAAAGGGAAGAGTTTGATTTCGATGTATCTTCCGGTGAGCAGGGTGGCTATTTCGCCAGAGAGCAGGTAGGCATTGCTGCCAGTAACGTAAATGTCTACGTTGTCTAGCAGAAACAGGCTGTCTATCACTTTCTGGAAATTTTCCACCATCTGTATCTCGTCAAAGAAGAGATAGTTCATCTTGTCTGGGCACAGGTTCTGCTTTACGTGTGCGTATAAAATTTTATAGTCGAGGAACGGTTCGTTGTCGAGATCCTCGAAGTTGAGGTTCTGTACTTGTTCTTCGGATACTCCGTCCGAGAGAAGTTTCTCCCTAAACATTCTCAGCAGCGATGACTTGCCACAGCGTCGTATGCCTGTTACTACCTTGATGGCCTTCTTGTCTCTCCATTTCTCCAGGAGATTCATGTATTCTTTACGCTCTATCATATTCTCTTTATGTTCTATTTATTCACTTTGCTATTCATTTTGCATTCTATCTTGATTGCTAAAAATGAAATGCGCTGCAAATATACGAAACTTTTTTGGGAAATTTGCAGCGCATTGCAAATTTCTTGTGTTTTTGGGTGAAATTTGCAGCGTATTGCAAATTTCTTTCTGTAAAACTGATAACACTTTCTGTAATCTGTATATCCGAGAATTTGTATTTATTTAGTTTTATTACCCGATACATCCTATAGTTTTTATCGCCCGATACATTCTATAGTATGCGTATATATAAGCCGATGTTGTGGTTATCATACTGATGAGATTCATGCAGGTGAAGGCTGCCTGCTGGGTGTTACCTGCCAGATAAAACACTGCAACAGGGAGTATATTTGAGCATATCAGCCATACCATGAAAACCAGGACAAGGGCTATGCCCAGTTTGCGCATGTTGCCCCTGTGCTTGCTGCACAGATGACAGCCGGCTACTAGGGAGGCGATGACGGAAATCAGGCCCATCGTGCTTTCTGTCCAGGTGAGTATGGAAGCCATTTGGGTAATCTGTCCGTTCTGCATCATCTTTACGAGATGAAGATTGAAGCATTGGCCCAGGATGAATGAGAGCACATAGTAAAGCACCATCACCTCGCTGCAGCGTCGTAGTAATTTTACGCCTGCCGGTAGCGTGTAGCGGAATATTCCCCATAAAGCTATAGGGGCGAGCTGCAAGACCAGTTGCTTGATGGTAACCAGGATGGGACTTATTGGAATCAGGATGGGACTTGTTCTGAAGGATAAGCCCGCTTGTCCGCAAACAGAAAATGCCAGCGAAAACAATACGAAAAAGCAATATGCATACATGGCATATTGTGCAATGCGGTTTATATCTATAGAATAACTTTTTCTTTCCATAATTCTACGTTTGATGATTTTATAAACAGCTTATCTTGCATAAAGCCATTGCAAAGATACGAAGTTTTTGGGAAATTCTAGCAAAATAGGTGGAAAATGTTTGGCTATTATGATATATACTTGTTAAAAGAATGGCGGAGGGACCGATAAAAACTCTTAAAAATCATAACGTATCTTCTTGAATACCAGTATTTGTTGCTATCTTTGCACGGTATATACTAATAACGCTACGTGGATAAATACTAATAGCGCTACATGGGGATATACTAATAGGAATATAAGTTTAATCATGAGTAATATGAAGAAGATTTTCTTAGGATTGGCAGCAGCACTGATGTTGACTGCCTGCAATGAGAACAGACAGCCGGAGGCAATGACCAGTGTTGACTCTGCAAGTGTGGTAACCGATTTGATGATGAGTCGCAGAAGTATCCGTGCTTACAAGGATTCCGTCATCAGCCGCGATACCCTGAACGAGATTTTGAAATGCGGCATCCATGCGCCAAATGGGCAGAACCTGCAGTCGTACGAAATCAGAGTGATAGATTCTCCTGCTCTCATCGATTCAATCACCCAAGCCGTGGTAAAGGATAATCCTAAGATAGCAGAGCGCAAGGGCTTCAAGAACATCTTCGTGAATGCTCCATGCGTGGTTTGCATCGCCTACGATACTACTTATGATATGGCGCAGATTGATTGCGGCTTACTTGGTGAGAATATCATTCTTGCAGCATGGTCTAAGGGCATCGGTTCCTGCTGCCTGGGCAGTTCAGCCCGTTGGATACTGGATTCTCCGTCAGCCAAGCCTTACCTCGACCGCATGGCATTCTCTAAGAATTATAAGCTGCTCTACTGCATCGCCCTGGGTTATCCTGACGAATCGCCAGAAGCAAAGCCAAGGCGCCAGGACATGATCAAGTTCATGGATTAAGACAAATGAAGGTTGATGTCCTGTTTCAGGACATCAACGTTTGAAGATAGATATGCATCTTTTTGAAACATGTAGGCAAAATATGAAACATCTTCTTCAAGTTCTTTTTTATACAACTTTAAGTTAAAAAAAGGTTGCTTGTTTGAGAAACTTTGGCAATTTCCTTCGATTTCTGGTCGATAACCACTCCTTTAATCTGTTACGCCCACGTTGGCATGCTAGCCGCCGAGAGCAATCCTAATACAATAATTCCTCTTTTAGCATTCATAACCTATATCGTTTGATTTCGGTTGCAAAGGTACGGTGGTTATATTACACTGGGGTTGCGATGAGGTTGAAAAGCATTGACGAAGCTGCGACAAAGATGTTACTTTGGCAAATCAGCTCCATTTTTTCGGAAGAAAGCATTGGCAGCTATCTGTTTCGGATATTTGTGCCGTATTCTTAATCTCCGATCAGTCGGCTATCACCATGCAGAGTCTGAGCACATTTTCTTCGAAGTGCTCCTTGTCGATGGCATTGTTCTTGAGCAGGGAACGGTAGTTGTATACGGTTTGTGGCGAATAAGACAGGATGCCGGCTATCTTGGAACTTTCGGTGATGCCTAATCTTAACAGGGCGCACACACGGAGGATAGGGGGCATTTCTCCGTTCTCTTTCAGCTGGATGTGTGCCGATTCTGTAAGCTGCTGGTTCAGTTCGTTTACAAAAGTTGGGTACAGAGCAAGGAAAGACTTGTCGAATTCTGTCAAAAACTCCTTGTTTTCCCTTTCTGTACTTGATGAGGAAGAGAGGAGACTCAGCAGTTCCTTGCTTTGGTTGGCCTTTATCTTTCTTACAGCCAATGTTCGTAGCTTTTGGTTCCTCTCAATATTCTTATAGCTCAGGTCAATATATACCTTTACCAATCTCTCGCGTTTCTGATTGGTATTCTTTAATTCGGCGTTGATGAGATGCAATTGTTCATTTAGAATTTCCATTTTTGCCGACGTGGCTGTGATTTCATCTTTCTTTTGTTTCAGAAGCCTGTTCTTCTTGCGGATGAACAGACTGCTAATACCTACTCCAAGTAGGAGCAGGATAATGACCAACAGGGCGATGTTGAGCAATCTGTTAGTTGTTTTGATGTCATCTGTATAGGCATTGGTTATCATCTGCAATTTGGATGAAATCTCAATGCGGCGCAACCGGTTGTTGTATGCATAAGCATCTTCCAGGGATAGGTTGATGTATTCCTGGGCTTTGTTCAGACTTCTGGTCTTATGTTTGTAGATGAAGAGTGCGATGTTTTGCAGGGCTACGTTTTCTTTTATGGCAGAAGTGATGTCTGAGATGGCTGCAACCAGCAGGTAATGTTCCGTCAGTTTCTGGTTGTTGGCTTTCTGGTATACTTCGGATAGGGCAAAGGCGGTCATGGCATGGAGACGGCTGTCTGGCTTTTCCATGCTCAGTGCCTTCTTATAGTATTGGATGGTTTTGTTGTTGTTGGGATTGTTGCTGAAATAGTATGATTCTCCCAGCAGGTAGTAATAGAACGCATCTTTCTTTGGCGAGAGTTCTATTGCTTTCTTCAGGTATTTCACTTTCAGCTGGTCGTAATCCTTGCTGAAGTTATTGTTTTCACAATAGGTTGACCAGTTGTTGTATAGTCCGTAAAGTGTATGATAGTATTGAAACTGATAGTCACGCGGATCTTCTTCATTGGTTTCTATTTTTTGCAGCATTTCCTTTGCTTCTGCATAGAATCCGCGTGTGATAAGCAGGCTGGTTTGGCTAAGTTGGAATCTTTTATAATATAAGGTGTTGTTGCTCTTTTGGGCAAGAACAAGGCCCTTTTTAACGTAAGTCATCGCCGAATCATACTCGTAGGCTTTATAGCCATTGGCGAGTTGCTCGTAAAGCTTGAGCTTGTCTTCATCGCTGGTTACATACTTTGCACCCTGCTTGATGTCGTGCAGACTTTTCTCTTTTACTTCTACGTAATGCGCACGTTTTGCCAGGGCAGCATCCAACTTCTGGTAGAGCTGGCTGTTGTCTGCTTTTGCACATAGTGGTAGTAGTATCAGTAGTACGATAGTTATAAATTGTTTCATGTTTCTAATGTATTTAAAGATTCTGCTGCAAAAGTAATAAAAATCTTTCAGAATCTCGCATCTACTAACGTGTTTTTTTTGAAAATCTTTAATTTATTGATATTCAGCATGATAAACCGGTAAGTAGATAGTAATAATCTACCAAAAACCTACTAATCGCAACAACCTATCGATTTTTGACGTACTTTTGCGACATCAAACAATTTTAATCGTTTTAAACCTATAAATTATGGATAAAAACAACCTTTCAAAGAAAGTAGGTCTGCTGATAGCAGGATGCTTTATTACTTTTAATGCTCTTGGTCAGACAACCATTAAGGGTCAGGTGGTAGATGCCACAGGTGAGCCTGTCATTGGTGCCAGCATTCTGGTGAAAGATACCAAGAATGGTGCAGTATCTGACTTGGATGGTAACTACAAGCTTGACAATGTTAAGGATGGTTCCGTCCTGGTATTCTCTTATCTGGGCTACCGCACCCAGGAGATTCCTGTAAAGGGAAATCATGTTATCAATGTTTCGCTGAAAGAAAACGACGAGGTGCTCGACGAGGTGCTTGTCGTGGGTTATGCTGTGGGCAGCAAGCGCACGGTGTCGGGTGCTGTAGACCGCATCAAGAAGGAAGATATGAACAAGGGTGTAGTAACCAGTCCTGCCGAGGCGTTGAAGGGTAAGGTTGCTGGTGTTGTCATCTCACAGGCTGGCGGCGACCCAACCAGTTCGCCAAGCATCCGTGTTCGTGGTACCTCTTCTCTTTCCGGAGGTAACGATCCGTTGGTTATCATCGATGGTGTCTTTGCTGATATGACGATGTTCAATTCTCTGGCACCTGGCGATATTGAGAGTCTTACCATCCTGAAGGATGCTTCAGAGACTGCCCAGTATGGTTCACGTGGTGCTTCCGGTGTCATCGTTGTAACTACAGCCAAAGGCAAGTTGGGCTATTCCAGCCTGAGCTACAATGGCCAGTTCGGTGTCAATACAGTCTATAAGAACCTGGACTTGATGTCGGCTTCAGAATATCGCGAGACAGCCAAGTCTTTGAGGCTGACCTATACCGATATGGGTGGCGATACCAACTTCCTTGATGAGATTGAGCGCAATGTGGGTCTCACCCAGAATCATAATATCTCTTTCTCTTCAGGTACAGACACTTCCAGCCTTCGTGCTTCTTTGGGATTCGTTCTCCGTCAGGGTGCCTTGAAGAATTCTGATATGAAGAATTTTACAGCAAAGTTGGACGGTACACAGTATCTCTTCGACAAACATCTGAAGCTGGAACTGGGCATCTTCGGCTCTCAGCGTAACAGCAATATCCAGTATGATATGCACAAGATGTTCTATTCTGCTACAGCTTATAACCCTACTTATCCTAATGTAAGAAACGACAAGGGAGAATGGGATGAGGATCTGCTTGCCAATGAAGTCTGGAATCCACTGGGATTGCTCGATATTGATGACTTCTACAAGGATGCCTCTGTCAATGTTCATGGAAAGGCAACTGTCAATATCATCGACGGACTCTCTGTAAGTGCCTTTGGTTCATACAATTATTGGAACCGTGACAATAAGTTCTATATTCCTAACAACATCCAGATGGGTAAGCTGAACGGTAACGGATGGGCTTATATCGCCAATACCAACCGCAAGGACTACATGGGCAACATCATGGTGAATTTCTCCAAGGATTTCGGCAAGCATCATATCGATGCCCTGGCTCTGATGGAGGGACAGAAATATACCTACGACTGGAACTCACAGGAAGCACATGGATTTGACACCAACTACTTCAAGTTCAATAACATGAAGGCTGCTGCCAATGTGAGCTGGGGTAATCTGCAGTCTAACTACACCGAATATACCCTGAGCTCTTACATGGCTCGTGTCAACTATATGCTGGCAGACAAATACATCGCTACCGTCAATGTCCGTACCGATGGTTCTTCTAAGTTGGGTGCAGGTCAGAAGTGGGGCTGGTTCCCATCAGCTTCCTTGGCATGGGTAATCAGCAACGAGCCTTGGATGAAGAAAATCAAGCAGATAGATAATTTCAAGATTCGTGCAGGATATGGTGTAACCGGTAATCAGGATGCCATCGATCCTTATACTTCTCTTGCCCTGATGGAGCCTAATGGTGTAACTACCGTCAACGGTGCAACAAGTACTACTTTTGCGGTTACCTCCAACAGCAACCCTGATCTGAAATGGGAGGTAAAGAAGACATTTGATGCCGGTTTCGACCTGTCGATGTTCAAGCAGCGCCTCAATGTAACCTTCGACTGGTATACTTCTGAGACATCAGATATGCTTTATACCTATACCGTGCCAGTACCTCCTTTCACTTACGACCGTCTGTTGGCAAATATGGGTACCATGACTAATATGGGATTCGAGCTGGCTGTTCGTGGTGACATCATCAAGACGAAGGACTTCACCTTCAATTCTGGTGTGAATTTCTCTTATCAGAAGAATAAGCTGAAGAAATTGAGCGGTACCTACAAGGGACAGCCTATGACAACGAGCGAGCATATCTCTGTTGCCAAGGTAGGTGCAGCTGGTCTGGTACATAACAATGGTGTAACCTATCTCATTGAGGGACAGCCTGTAGGTGTATTCTATCTGCCTCATTGCACAGGTATCGATGAGAATGGACAGTATATCATCGAAGACCTTGATGATAATGGTACTATTGATACAGGTGACAGTGGTGACCGCAAGGTTTGCGGACAGGCTATCCCTAAGTACTTCCTCGGTTGGGATATGAACTTCAAGTACAAGAACTGGGATTTGAGTATGCAGTTTAACGGTGCTTTCGGTCATAAGATTTACAATGCCACATCCATGACCTTGAACAATATGAGTAATTTCCCAACCTATAATATCCTGAGCGGTGCACAGCATCTCAACAATGGCAAGGGTATCCATGATGTTCAGATTTCTGACTACTGGTTGGAAAAGGGTGACTATATGAACTTCGAATACGCTTCTCTGGGCTACACCTTCACCAAGGATATGCTCAAGTGGAAGTTTATCAACAACATTCACCTCTCATTGTCAGTCAACAATATCTGTACCCTCACTGGTTATAAGGGCTTGACTCCAATGATCAACTCAGCAACCATCAGTGGCGACAATCTGGGTATCGACGACAAGAACATCTATCCTCTGAGCCGCACTTATACTCTGTCGCTCTCAGTGAATTTCTAAATGTTTTCACATAGAATAGATTTCAAGTTCTCATTAAGAATTACATTATTAATATATAAAGGATTACAGTTATGAAACAATATATTATAGGTTCTATGCTTCTTTCTTCTGTCTTGTTGGCTGGTTGCTCACTGGATGAGAATCCACGAAGCAAGTTTTCTGAGGAGGAGGCTTTCAGTACCTCTAAGTTGGTATATGTAAACACAGTGGCTAATGTGTACTCTTCTATCGGCAATGGATTGTATGGAAGTGATGGTGGCTCTGTGCATACCTTCCAGGAGTTTTCTTCTGATGCCAGTATGATTCCTGGTCGCCAGGGTGACTGGGTGGATGGTGGAGCATGGCAGAACATTTTCCTCCACAACTTCGAGTCGTCTGTAAGCAAGTATAACGATGTATGGAACAACCTGTATCGTGTCATCGGTCTTGCCAATTCTTCTATCGACCGACTCAACAAGTACCTGGGTGAGCATCCTGAGTATGCTGACTATGTTTATGAACTGAGGGCTCTTCGTGCAGTCTATTATTATTATGTAATGGACCTCTTCGGACAGGTGCCATTGGTAGTTTCTTCAGAGGTGAGTGCCAACGAGGTGAATCAGTCCAATCGTTCTGATGTCTTTAAGTTCGTTACTTCAGAGTTGGCAGAGTGCATTCCTCATCTTTCAGACAGCAAGAGCCAGAATGAAGGTGAATATTATGGCCGTATCACCAAGGCTGTAGCATATATGTGTATGGCGAAGTGTGCCATCAATGCACCGGTCTATACCATCGATGATACCACTCCAACCAGCTATAGTGCCTTTGTGGGTACAGATAAGAGCGGCAAGGCAACTGCCAGCGAGGAGCAGGGAAAGACGGTTTCGGAAATGGGCAAAAAGATTAACATCACTTTGGATGGCAAGACCCGCAATGCCTGGGAAACAGCAGCCTATTGTGCCGATCAGATTACCAGCTTGGGTTATCGCCTGCAGCCTAGCTATGCAGACAACTTCATCGTAGCCAACCAGAATTCCGTAGAGAACATCTGGACCCGTCCGAACGATTGCGTCAACTATAAGATAGAGGATTATAACATCGTGCGTACCCTGCATTATAACCATGGCGGTGCCATCGGCTATCAGGGCTGGAATGGAGCCTGCTCTTCCAAGCAGCAGATGCTGGTGTATGGCTATGGTACAGCTAATCCGGACCCTCGCCTGAAACTCAACTTCTATACCGATAAGGATTATATGGAAGAGACAGGAAAACTTGTAGAGGATGGTGCTACAGACAAGCCACTGGAGTATATGCCACTGGCTGTAAAGGTAGATTTCTCTGCTTCCGATGACCCTCATGCCATGAAGTGTTCCGGTGCCCGAATGAAGAAGTATGAGTTTGACAAGTCTACAACCCAGCAGTATAGCTTCAACAACGACCTGGTAATCTGGCGTTATGCCGATGCCTTGTTGATGAAGGCTGAGGCTGAATATCGTATGGGTAACAAGGCTGAGGCTCTCACAATTGTCAATGAGGTTCGTGGCCGTGTTGCTGCTACACCTCGTACAGAACTTACGCTCAATGACATTCTGAATGAGCGAATGCTGGAACTGGCTTGGGAGGGAGTACGCCGCCAAGACCAGATCAGATTCTGTACCTTTACAGAACCAACAGCAGACCGCTTCAAGGGTGTGACCCACAATGCTTCTGCTGGTGATTACAATGATGATACGCAGGGCTATACCATGGTTTATCCAATCCCTTATGCCGTGCTCAACTTGAACAAGAAACTCGACCAGAATCCTGGTTATACTAAGTAGTCAATCATAAACTAAAAAGAAGAATAATATGAAAAAACTCTTTTTGCTCGCAAGCCTTCTGATGGCTTTTGGCATCTCGGCAGATGCCGGAGACATCACTTCTCCTAACGGACAGATCAAGGTGAACTTCACTTTGGATGGCACGGTGCCAACCTATAGTGTGACCTATCAGGGTAAGACCATCATCAAGCCTAGCCGTCTGGGTTATCAGTTGGCTAAGGGCGGCAAGGATGGCAAGGACCTGCTTTCCGATTTTAGTGTCATCGATGAGAAAACTTCTACTTTCGACGAGACTTGGACTCCTGTATGGGGAGAGAACAAGTCAATCCGCAATCATTATAATGATATGCTGGTAGAGTTGAAGCAGAATTCCACCGACAGTTATATGAACGTCCGCTTCCGTGTCTATGACGATGGAGTGGGATTGCGCTATGAGTTCCCTCAGAAAGGCAGTCTCAACTACTTTACCATCAAGGAAGAGCGTACTGAGTTTGCCATGACCGGTGATCATACCGCCTGGTGGATTCCTGGTGATTATGATACCCAGGAGTATGAATATACCAAGAGCCGTCTGTCGGGCATCCGTCCAGCCTTGCATGCTGCCGTCAGCAGCAATCTCTCACAGACTGTCTTTTCTGATACCGGTGTGCAGACCTCACTCCAGTTGAAGACAGATGATGGTATCTACATCAATCTGCATGAGGCAGCTTTGGTAGATTATCCAGCCATGCATCTGAACCTGGATGACAAGACCATGACCTTTACCTCTTGGCTCACCCCTGATGCCCAGGGAATGAAGGGATACATGCAGACTCCGTTCAAGAGCCCTTGGCGTACCATGGTCATTACAAATGATGCCCGCAAGGTGCTGTCTTCCAATCTGATTCTCAATCTCAATGAGCCTTGCAAGATCAAGGATACCTCATGGATTCATCCTGTGAAGTACGTAGGTGTATGGTGGGAGATGATTTCAGGTAAGGGAGAGTGGGCTTATACCCATGATTATCCTACCGTGAAGTTGGATGGAACCGACTATGTACATGCCAAGCCATCTGGCAAGCATTCTGCCAACAATGCCAATGTGCGCCGTTACATCGACTTCGCTGCAGCCCATGGTTTCGATGCAGTTCTGGTAGAAGGATGGAATATCGGTTGGGAAGACTGGAGTGGCTATATGAAGGAAAAGGTATTCGATTTCCTGACTCCATATCCTGATTTCGACATCAAGGCGCTCAATGAGTATGCTCATTCTAAGGGAGTGAAGCTCATCATGCATCATGAGACCTCCTCTTCTGTAATGAACTACGAGAAGTATATGGACAGAGCTTACCAGTTGATGAAGGATTATGGCTATGATGCCGTGAAGAGTGGTTATGTTGGCAACATCATTCCTCGTGGCGAGCATCACTACAGTCAGTTGGAAATCAACCACTACCAGCATGCTGTAACCCGTGCAGCCGATTATCACATCATGGTAAATGCCCATGAGGCTGTGCGTCCTACCGGTCTTTGCCGCACTTATCCTAACCTGATTGGCAACGAGAGTGCTCGTGGTACTGAATATCAGGCTTTCGGAGGTACCAAACCGGGACATACCGCCATCTTGCCTTTCACCCGTCTGCAGGGTGGTCCGATGGATTATACACCGGGTATCTTTGAAATGGATTGCGCCAATGGTTCTCATTGCAACTCTACCATCTGCGGTCAGTTGGCACTCTATGTAACGATGTACAGTCCATTGCAGATGGCTGCCGATTTCCCTGAGAATTACGAGAAGCACATGGATGCCTTCCAGTTTATCAAGGATGTGGCTGTAGATTGGGACAAGTCTATCTATCTGGAGGCTGAACCAATGGAGTATATCACCGCTGCCCGCAAGGCAAAGGGTTCTGATAACTGGTTTGTCGGTGGCGTTACGGGCATGAAGGCTCATCAGTCTACCGTAAAGCTCGATTTCCTCGAGAAGGGCAAGAAGTATGTGGCTACCATCTATCAGGATGCAAAGAATGCCAACTACAAGACCAATCCGCAGGCTTATGTCATCACCAAGAAGACTGTAACCAGCAAGTCTGTCTTGAAGTTGAACTCCGTTGCAGGTGGCGGATTCGCAATTAGCCTTCTTGCGCAATAAAATGCAGGATTTTGAGTTATTATGAAAGAAAGTTTTCTTGAATTAATAATGATGCTCATGAAAAGAATGAATAAAATGTTGTTGGTTGCTGCCTTGGCGGCAACCACACTTTCTGCTCAGGCAGAACAGAAGAAGGGACCGGCTTGGTTGAGTGATGCACTTTTCTATCAGATTTATCCATCTTCCTATATGGATACTGATGGTAATGGTATTGGCGATCTGCCGGGTATCACTTCCAAGTTGGATTACATCAAGTCGCTGGGTGTGAACGCCCTTTGGCTCAATCCGATCTTTGAGTCGGGATGGTTTGATGGTGGCTATGATGTCATCGATTTCTACAAGGTGGATCCTCGATTCGGTACCAATACCGATTTGGTTACATTGGTCAATGAGGCCCATAAGCGTGGCATGAAGGTTTGTCTCGACCTGGTGGCAGGACATTCCAGCACCAAGTGTGTCTGGTTTAAGGAGTCTTCCGAGAAAGATCCTAACCAGCGTTACAGCGACTATTATATCTGGATGAACGATATCCCTGAGAGCGAGAAGAAAGAAATAGAAGCCCGTCATCAGGAGGCAAGTCCGGAGTCTAGTACCCGAGGCAGATATGTGGAGGCGAATGCTCCTCGTGCCAAGTATTATGAGAAGAATTTCTTCGAGTGCCAGCCAGCCTTGAACTATGGCTTTGCTCATCCAGACCCAAATCATCCTTGGGAGCAGAGCGTAGATGCGCCTGGACCACAGGCTGTTCGCAGGGAGATACGTAACATCATGGCATTCTGGTTTGATAAGGGTGTGGATGGCTTCCGTGTAGATATGGCGTCATCGCTTATCAAGAACGACCCTGACAAGAAGGAGGTTTCCAAACTCTGGAAGGAGATGCGTGCCTGGAAGGATAAGTATTATCCAGAGACCGTCTTGATTTCTGAGTGGGCTAATCCGCAGCAAGCCATTCCTGCCGGCTTCAACATCGATTTCTACATCCATTTCGGTCTTAAGGGCTATGCCTCTCTGTTCTTCGACCGCAAGACTCCATGGGGCAAGTGGGAGCAGAGCTATCAGAACTGCTATTTCGACAAGCAGGGCAAGGGTTCGCTCAAGGAATTTAGCGAGAACTATACCAAGGCATACAATGCCACCAAGAATCTCGGCTACATCGCTGTTCCATCTGCCAACCACGATTACCAGCGTCCTAACATTGGTACCCGCAACACTCCAGATCAGCTGAAGGTGGCGATGACCTTCTTCCTCACCATGCCTGGTATTCCATTTATCTATTATGGTGATGAGATTGGAATGAAGTATCAGATGGATCTCCCTAACAAGGAGGGCAGCAATGAGCGTTCTGGTACCCGAACTCCGATGCAGTGGACCAAGGGCAAGAATGCCGGATTCTCTACGAGTGCACCCGATAAGCTCTATTTCCCTGTAGATACGGAAAACGGAAAGTTGACCGTTGAGGCTCAGCAGGGAGATCAGAATTCTCTGTTGTCATATACCCGTAAGCTGACTGCTTTGCGTCATTCTGCCAAGGCTCTTGACAATGAGGGAGATTGGAAACTCTTGAACCTGAAGGGGCAGGAATATCCGATGGTATATGAGCGCACTTTGGGTGAAGAGAAGTATGTTGTTGTCGTGAATCCTGGTGCCAAGGCAGCCTCTCTCAACATCAGCTCTGTCGGCGGCAAGCCTGTTTCCGTTCTTTCTACAGGAAAGGTTGTATATAAATCAGGAAAAAAGACCGATGCCATCAAAGCTTCAGGCATTAGTGCTGCCATATTCAAGGTGGCAAAGTAACTTGAGAACATGATTATTGCTAGCTACATTAAATATCAGAATCCGCATGGCTCCTAGAGTCGTGCGGATTTTTAGATGTTAAATTACGAATGCCATTTCTTCAAACAACTAAAAAAGTTTAAACATTCAACCTGAAGTTTTGCGATAAATATAGAAATTACTATATTTGCATCATGATTGCAGAACATTGTATAGAGGCAAAGTCTAATTCTAAGATTATATCAGAATTGGGACGACGATGCTATACATATAAACATAAAATTTTAAAGCTATGAATATGAGGAGATTTATATTTATTCTGATTGTCTGTGAGTTTATGTCTTTGGCATGTATTGCTGCAAATAAGACTATAAAAGGACATGTTGTGGATGAATTTGGTAAGAACGTTGAATTCGCCAGCGTATATGTAGATAGTATATATGCGGTATCTGACAGGGAAGGAAATTTCTCTCTGGTGGTGCCCGATGGCATGAAACAGGAACTTGTTGTTAGTCATATCAGTTATCAGACCTGTAAAATTCCTTATGATGTATATCGTAAAAAGCCTTTGTTGCAACTTACGTTGAAAGAAAAGACCTGTGATTTGTCCGAAATTACAGTTGTTTCCGGTAAAAAGCAGGAAGGCATTCTGGGGAAAGGAGTTCGGGCACCAGGTGATGTTGCATTTCATAACGTTAGAAACACGAAATATGAAACGGGACCCTTATTTGTTGTAAATAAAGACTATTATGTGAAAACTGCCAAGTTGCGAGTACAAAAATGTACTTTTGCTTCATGCACAATTCGTTTAATCATTTATGAAGTAAAGGGAACAAATTTTGTGCCTGTACAGCATCGACCTTTGTACGTCCGATTATCCGAAATTTCAGATAAGAAGGATTTATCTGTTTGGATAGAAGAGCCGTTGAAGCTGGAGCGCAATCATAGATATTATATAGGTATAGCTGTTATGGCAAGTAGCGGTAATGGAGAAATTCATTTCCCTGCTTATTTCAAGAAAGGCTGCGTAAGAAATCTGTGTACAGATAGAAAAAAGAATTTGCCAGTAACCTTGGGCGTTTCTCTTTATGGTATATCTGCAAAGCATCTTCAGTAAGCCCCCACACGTTTACTTTTCTGCTCGTGTGGGGAACAATGTGTTTGGAACCTTTATGCATTTTACCTATTTTTACTCCTTTATTTCTTTCATGTTTGCAGGATTATAGGGAGTTAACTGCTGCATCTCCTGCTCTGTTGATTCAGGCAAGGCAGGAATCTTGTTGCTGTTGCAGAAATCGGTAATGGCGGCAGCTGATTCTTTGGGAGTAGAGGAATCCGGTTTGATGGATTGCTTCTTTTCTACATACTCCTTTTCCGTGATATATAGTTCGGTAATCACATGGATGAGTTGCTGCTGCTTGTCTTTCTTATGAGAGAAGAGATAGCTGTTGTCAGATTTCTGGAAGAGCAGGTCCTTGAAGGAATAGTAATCTTCAGGACTTATCTGGTAGGTTTCTACCACATGGTCGTAGATATCTGTCTGGGTATAACCGAAAAGCTGGTGTGTCAGATTCTTGTAGGTAGGAAGCTGGTTGATTTCTATCTGACAGATGTTCCGGCTGCTGTCCGTTTGAATACTGCCTATTGTCTGCTGATTGAGCAGGACGAGTTGAGAGCCCAGTGAATCTTTCAGCTGATATTTCTTTCGATATTGCTCAATAAGTGTCTTCTCTTCCGGCCAAGGTCGGAAGGTTCCTTTGTCGCTGACCATGAATGCTCGCTTTTTGTCTTCGGAAACGAGTCGGCTGTTGTGAAGATTTCTTTTGGAATAGGCATTGAGATCCGTCTTTCCATTCTTCAGGTTGATGTAATACTCCACGATGCCGTCGTTGAAGTATTTCATTACAGAGTCGTTGGTCTGGTAACTGCGATAATATCCCTTGAGTCTGATGAAGTGAGGACGGTTTCCTGTTACGTTCACATCCTCCAGTTTCTGTATTTTTGTGATATGTCCAGGCATCTTCTCTTCCTTGTTCTGTGCCATGAGGCAAGTTGGGAGGAAAAGGAGAAGCACAAACAGATATTTCATATAATGATGTTGTTTCATATTGATGATGCTTTAAAAAGAATACTTAATGATGTGCAAAAGTAAGAATAATCAGTTAGATGCGCAAAGAAAATCTGTTATTATTAGGTTAAAACTGCAAATAAGTAAACAGTTTCAGAGAATTTGGCGTTGATGAGGGGAGAGATGAGGACGATGTTACGCTCATTCTGCAAAGCCTTCATGATGACTTCCGTCTCTTTTTTGCGGTCGCAGAAGTATTCTGCTCCCTTATATCCGTAGATAACAAATGGGTTATTCAGCTGTTACATAACGTTTTATAGCTATTCCATATTTTGTGTTTCATGTTTTATGAAATGCAAAGATACTACTTTTTATGTAACTATCGCCACTTCTTTTCCTAATAATTTTTAAAACTTGCATTTTGACAGTGCTTATCCATCAAAAATACTACGTAGAAGAAAAAAAACTCAATCTGTGAAACCGACTTTCATAGGTACATCTTAATTTTGCATCTAAAAATGAATGTATTAATGTTGTATGATGATGGTTAAGCAAATATCAGATAAAAAAGATGTGGAGCCGATAGACTTGCTCCAGGCCTTTGAGATAATCGTAGAAAAGGCAAAAGGGTCTTCTCTCGGAGAAGAGTTTTATCAGAAAGTAGAACCGTATCTTGGTTTTGTTTCTGATAAATTGTGTATCTCCAAGAGAGCAAGTGTTATCATGGCCCTCTTTGCCGACCGGTGTTATGATACCCATATCCGGTTTTCTGATTTGACGGAATTCCTGGATTGCAGAATCCTGACATTGCTCAGATATTCCAACGAAACTCAGGAACTTATCGATAAGGAATATGTTTGTCAGAATCGGATTGAAGGACTCAGCTATAGCATCCCGATGGAGGTGATGGAGGCATTCCAGCATAATCAGCTATATATTCCTTCGGATGTGGATGAATTCACAGCCAGAGAACTGTTTGATAAGTTTGATGAACTTTTCTCGAAATGCCGCTGCGAAAAACTGAACAAGCAGGTTTTGAGAAAGAAACTCAGAGCACTGGTTGGCATGAATAGCAACCTGGCATTTGTCAAGGCAATGGCATTGTATGATATAAATGTGGAGGATAAAGATTTTCCGCTTTTCATCTTGCTGTGTACACTCTTTGTTATTGATGGCGATGATGACATCCGTTGCCATGACTTGGATTTCATCTATGAGGAAGGTGAGTCGGTCTGGCGATGGGCTAAGCTTGACCTTAGCCAAGGCAATCATCGTTTCTTGCAGAAAAAGTTCATAGAATATACCAACGATGACGGCTTTGCCGACAGGGAATCCTTTAAGATTACAGACAGTGCGAAGAAGTTGCTCTTTTCGGAGATGAACCTTTCTGCTATGCGAGGCTCCCGTCCTAAAGGTGGCATGTTATCCTTTGAGAGTATTAAGCCTAAACAGCTGTTTTACAACGACAAGGAACGTAAACTGGTAGAAGAACTCGCAGCTCTTTTGGATGAAAAGAATTTCCAGGGTATCCGAGACCGCTTGAAGGAAACCAATTTCAGAAGTGGCTTTGCCTGCCTATTCTATGGCGCACCAGGTACCGGAAAGACGGAGACGGTTCTTCAGATAGCCAGGAAAACGGGTCGTGACCTTATCCAGGTTAACATCTCGGATATCAAGAGTATGTGGGTAGGGGAGAGCGAAAAGAACATCAAGGGTATCTTTGATGATTACAGAAAGATGGTGAAACAATCGGCAAAGACTCCTATTCTGCTATTCAATGAGGCAGATGCCATCATCGGTAAGCGTATGGTGGGTGCAGAGAAGACTGTGGATAAACTGGAGAACAATATCCAGAACATCATTCTTCAGGAGATAGAGCTGCTTGATGGCATTCTTATTGCCACAACCAATCTTGCCGAGAATATGGACAAGGCCTTCGAGCGTCGTTTCCTTTATAAAGTGAAGTTCGAAAAGCCTGATTTGCATGGTCGTATACAGATTTGGCAAACGATGATACCATCTTTGAATGATGCTGATGCTTTTTTCCTTGCCGCCAGATATGATTTCAGTGGTGGAGAGATTGAGAACATTGCCCGCCATTATACCATCCAATCCATTTTGCATGGCAAACCGGCGAATATGCTCAAATCTCTTGTCGGGTATTGCGATAGTGAAAGGCTGGAAGGAAGAACCCCCAAGAGAAAGGTTGGGTTCTGATGCATCACCCATAAAGAAAAGGCGGTAAATACGAAAAATGTATTTGCCGCCTTTTTCTCCTAGTTTCAGATGATTGTATCTGTTATTCCTTAATTGATTAAATCTGGTATTTCTTTGTGAGATTTCTCAATTTTTCGGCAATATCCTCCCTTAGCCATTGAGGTTCCAATACTTCCATGATATCCATGTTGGAGAATATCTCCTGTTCAAAATCGAATTCAGGCTTCAGATGGTATTCAAAGATAGAATACTCATCTGTGCGCTCCGTTTCCTTTTGTGAGGTATGGAGAGGAAGGTTGCGGATATAGTTGCTTTGGAATGCATCCACCTTGAGTACCACCTTTTGTACCTCAGAGTCCTCGTAGTTGATGATGCCGAAGCAATCCTTGAAATATTCAGCAGGATCCAGATCCTCTGGCAATTTGAATGTTTCTTCAGAGATGATGACATTCTCCATACGGTCGAGCGCATAGCATCGGATGTCATCTGTGCCAGGACTGTAAGCCACCACATACCAACGCTTCTTGAAAGCCTTTACGAAATAAGGATGAATATTAAATTCATGATACTCCTCTGTATTGAAGCTATAGTAGGATATGGAGATGACGCGGTTGTCACGCATTGCCTTGATGATGTCTTCCAGATAGTTTCTGCCAGAAGGCATATCTTCCAGGAGTACACGATTCTTGAGCTTGTGACTGTTGCCAACCATGGCATTGAGGGAGAAGGCATTGAGCATCCAGCTTCTGGCACTTCCTTCCTCGAAGCAGTCGCCATACTCAATGTAATAGCGGTATCCGCTGCCACAGCAGATGCTGATTTCAAACAGTTCCTCGATGGAATGGAGGTTGTTGATGAAGGTACGGCGAGAGAGTTCCGTTCCTTCGCCGAGATCAGAATCCTTCCATCTGCTTTGGATTTCCTTTAAGGTGATGCCGCCCCTTTTTCTGGCCCGATGGATGGTTTCCACGAGCCAGACATATTTGTTCAATTGATTGATAGCCATATTCTGTTTCTTTTATTTGTTATGAATTTTCTCGTAACAGTCGATGCACTTTTCAATCTTCTTGATGTAATAGGAAGAGTCGTGGTCTGTTTCTTCGTCAATATGGATGGTGAAATTATTAGCCATCTCTCCGTCGTATTGATCGAATAATCTTTCCCAACTATTATCATACATATCTATGTTTCCCCATGTTTGCCAAGCAAAATGGTATTCTTTACCTTTGTATTTATACGTAAACCACATAGGTACTGCAAAATAGTAATTTTTGCCTTTTATTGTCCTATATCGTTCTTCTTCTGGTGCATCGAATGTAACTTTAGAATCGTTAATAAATGCATCTAAGATGTCTTCACGATTGTTGCGCTTCAATTTCAGCGTTAAATATAGATACCTGTTTAACCATAACGATGGAGAGTTGGCCTTCCATTCAAGCTCATATCCAGGAGTTTCCTTTATGAGATTCTTCCATATTGCATCATCGATTAAAATCTGTATAATCTCATTATGATTATCTACAATTTCATTCGGTGATAAAAGCAGACCATTAACACATTCTGAAAGCGAAGAATCTGTTAGAACTTGCTTCCAACTCTCATTTTTTGCATCAAATACCGGTTTCCGTATGAGTTTTTTCCAATCTT
The DNA here is from genome assembly GCA_021622245.1 of Segatella copri. Taxonomy (GTDB): domain Bacteria; phylum Bacteroidota; class Bacteroidia; order Bacteroidales; family Bacteroidaceae; genus Prevotella; species Prevotella copri_J. The sequence continues at coordinate 151,621 of JAJVTK010000002.1, forward strand.
CGCAATGAGAAATAAGCACTTGGTTAGCTTTCACCTTCTTGTCTTCTGAAAGACCTTCTGAGACAAAGAGGTCCATGCAATTACTGAGTTTGGTAGCGAAATTCTCCCAAGTGGTTTTCCCATTGCTATTTTTTTCGTAAAGGAAACGGATGGAACCATGAAAGAACGCACATTCTTCAGCTTTCTCTATTGCATCGTTCCAATTACTCCATGGTTTAAGTGTTTCCTCATTCCAATCATTTGGCATGGATTTGTCATTACAATGCATTTGTTTTGCCTTTTCTGCTTCCTCTTTCGCTTGCTCTGGAGCTTTTTCTATTTCTTTTTCTATTTCTTTGATTTGGGGAGAGTACAATGTTTGGTCCCCTAAGTCAATGAATTTTTTGACAAGTTCAATCCTATTGTCTGTTTTTTTCTCGTATTGTTTATCTACATTTTCGAGAATGTTCCACATTAAGCGCAGAGCTTTCAAGAAATGGGTGGTATCCACATCCTCATTGACGAATTTCTTAAAATATTCATAACAACATAGTGTGAAGTCGAGTTCATTTCCGTTTTGGGGATGAAAGAATGTATCAAATAATTTACTATCTCCAAAATAGGGTACTATGTTTTGGGCGCTGGCTAGAACAGTTTTTATCATCTTGACACATGTGTCTGCAACAGTTGAAGCGATGGATTCGTTATTAATGATATCTGAAAAATCAGAATAGGGAACAAATGGAAGTTCTATCTGACTCCAGGTATTATGATTGTGGGTGTATGCTGCAAGCTGCTTGATGCTGTTACCGCAATCCACGCCAGGTTTTCTCGCTTCGTAGGCCATGATTCGTGCATACAAAGCGAAGAAAGCATTATCCGGCAATTCGTGTTGTTCGTCTGAACAAGTGAAAAAACGATTGGAAAGCTCTTCCATCTCTTTAACCCACCACTCTTTTTTATCTTCGCGTAAGTCTTCAGAGAATTTGCCTTTGAAGTTCTCCCATTGTGTCAATTGCAATCCACGGGCATTCATCTTCATGTAGATATCATCACCAAAGGCATCTATTTTCAGTTCAAATCTGATTTTTGAGGCAATGGCCTCCAAAATATCCTCTGCTGTGATGGAGTCTTGGTGTTTATTCCATTCTTCATGAATAGTGGAAAGCATTCTTATCATAGAAGCTACAGTTTCATCCTCTTTCCAATAGTCCACAAACCAATCCTGACAAAGGATATTAGGATTCGGGTCTTGGGTAATGTTCCATCTTGAGTCTTCACATGTCAATGCCTGACAGAATCGTTTGGCATTGATTCTGTCTTCATAGGTAAAACGAGAGAGTAAGCGCAGTAGATCCTTACGATTTGAGGGTTCTGCCTTTTCCACTGCGTACCTTGCAATCAGCCATAAGGTGGTCAGACGTTGCTGACCATCTACGGGTACAAAAGAATCTTCTCCATTAGTGTTGATGGGGCCATAGATGAAATGCAGATTGAATTCATTCTGCTTTTTTTCTATTGCAGTGAAGATTTCTTTTATAAACTGTTTACGTACGCTTTCGGCCTTGGGATTATTGGCTCCCTGGACATAATGGCGTTGAATGCCAGGAATAACCACACGATACCTGGACAATAGTGTAAACAAATTGTCTGGTACTTCTATATAGTGCTTTAAAATATCTTTTTTCATATTTTTACAGGATTCTTTAATGCGTTAATAAAATGGTCTATATCCTCTTTCATGGAGTCTTGATAAGCATTCTTGTCATTTTCTGACCAAAATGGATCTGTCATCTTTAATCCAGGGAATGATTTCATAAACACGGCTTCTGTGACAGGAGGTGCCCAATACTCAGTCCAGCTATTACGTGCCCATTCAGAAACAGCTTCCCGTTTTCCTTCAAACAACTTGTTATTTAACGAGGAGTTTGCATCTTTTGGCAACAATGCAAGATTCCCGATAGAATTATCTTCTGTTGTCGGGTATCTACTGCCTAGTTTTTTAGCTAGCCAATCATCTCCTTTTCCTTCTCCTTCTTTGCATTCTTTTTGATACTCGTCAAACACACTTTTAGAATAATCATTGCCTAACCACTCTTCTAGTTCTTTTTCATCCAAAACTTTTTGGTTTCTGGCAAATATATGCTCAATCGACCAAGCTTCTACTTGTCGATGCATTTCAAAGCTATAGCGATAGGGCCATCTTTTCCAACAGAAAGCGACATTGCTGAGCAACAGATAATTAAATAAATCTTCTCCCCAGTTGGAGTAATCGTTCTTGTCTTCTTTTGGCTTGTATTCTGCCATTTTTTCTATAGCGTCCAATATCTCCTTTCTTGTTTTGGGCTTGATATCCTTATTATTTCTTTGATGAACAATAGCTCCAAAAGCATGATACATGAGAGGGTCGTTGTACCATTCTAATAAACGATAAAATACTGAATATATCATTTTCCAAATCGTGATACGCGACTTGGTCTTCAGTTCGTCAAGGATTCTTGTAAGAAAAGGAAAAACCTCTTCTCTTTGTTCTTGCGGTGTTGGAGTCAGTCCTGCATAGCGCAACAACACGGTCATCCTGTCGTCTTTTCTCCAAGTATCTCTAGGTGTGCAAAATGAAAAGAAACTATTATCGTTGAGTTTACGCTCAATCTCATCCCATTCGCCAGCACGTGCATTGGTTATATCGGAGGACTCGTCATTTCCTAAGGTCAGCATGACGCATTTCACCAATTCAGAATCCTTTGCAGGGATTTTGCCACTATTAAGTTCATAAAAGGTTGATAATTCCTTGTCTTTGTCAACTTCATAGTAGAGAAATTTGCAACACTCTTTTATCTTTTTGCAGAATTCGGTTCTTCTTTCGGTTCCAATCTCACCCAATTTTTCCTTAATAACGTCTTTGGCTATACACTTGAAATACTGATCGAGTTCCTTGTTCGCATCACGGGCATAGTCAATAGGTAACTCGCCACTTTCCTCACCGAGTATCAGCTTTAACGTGGTAAGTCGCTGTTGTCCATCCACAACATTGACTCTATTATTCTCTATGTCTTTAGCAACAGCTAATGCCTGAAGAAAATAGAAAGGAGTGGATTCGGTGGGACTAAAAGAGTCAATATCATCTATCAGCTGACTGACTTGTCGGTTTTTCCACCTATATCCTCGCTGATAGCGGGGAATATAGAAGTTGATTTTGTCATTTTCAAAATCAACTATTGATTTGAGAGAAATGTCCTTGCTCATAAGTTTTACTTTTGAAAAGTTCTATAATTCTTCCATACAATGGCTGCACAGTTTTTTGTGGCTGTCAGGTCATAATGAAAGTTGATACCTATATAACGATTTTACTGCAAAGTTATTGCTTAGGTGTGCTAAATCCTTTCACACCACTGAAAAATATCAATCAAAAATTAAGTTGTGCAGCCAATTTACTCATGTTCCCAGTACTTTTGCACAGGAAATTTAAAAAAACAATATACAATGAAACTGGAAAATCATAATTTATCGGTTAAGCGCCGTATCTATTCTTTTCCACAGAAAGGTGAGAGTAGGGCAGAGGCAATCTGTCGTTCGTTTAAATTGTACACCTTGGTAGAATGGGCTGCTTATACCAAGGTAGATATTCGGATTGAAACATCAAAGAATTGTCCTTTGTTGATAGGAGAACTGTCTCAACTGATGTTTTTGCTACCATTCTTTTCTGATGCAGCTAAAGTGTCTTTCAGTCAGGTATTTAATGAAGCTAATGAAAATAAAATATTAGTAGAAATAAATGCACATAATAGAATTGCATAATTACCAAGCATCAATCTCATGAAAGAAATCGCATTTGATTCATTGCTGCTGATAGCTGCTGACGATGTTAGTCAGCAAGCTATCAATCAGCTTCGCTCAGATGGAATATATTCCATCGAGAACCGTTCTTGCACACTTATCAATATGGTAGTGGTATCTACTGCCGAAGGAGCAGAACATATTCATCAGATATTGGAGAACCACGAACGTGCCAGAAAAAATGTAGTCGTAAAAATGACTCCGGAACTCTGCTTCAGGGATGAATCCAATATCGACTCTATCTTGTCTTTTCAGCAAAATCCAGGCTGTAATCCATACATGGAGTTGAAGCACTTCTTGCAAGTGGACCATGAGAATGTGGAAATTCATGGTATGGTAGGCTTTGATTTCAGAAGTTTCTCCGATATCATCAGAGGAAAGAATGTGGTATCTGTCTATTCTTATGAATATCAAGACGACATAGCTGAGGCTATCAGCCACCTAAAGTCTGTTAATCTAAAAGACAATGGCAAATATCTTCTGTCGTTTACAGTAGGTAAGTATGATGATAAGGCTCTATCCAGGCATTTGGCTTCTCTCAATGAATACATGGATACTTTCCCCGAAGAGAGCAGCCTCTACTGGACATACAGAGTAGCAACTCCTCAAAAACTAACTTTGTTTGCTTCTATATCTTCAGAGCAATAAAAATATGAAATGCCTCAACCATACAGGTCGAAATCTGTTATTATTTAGGTTAAATCCGTAATTAAGTAAACGATTTCATACAATTATAATAAGGAATCGTGTGGTTATTGCTTTTCTTTTTGTATCTTTGCAGCCGTTTGGTTAACATACGTGCCAAATCATACATAAAGGAAAAAAGAATATCTAATAATAAATAAAAAGTAATGACTACACTTACAATTTCTATTATTGTCGTTTTCGTGCTCGGCTATGCACTCATTGCCACCGAAAGCTTGACTAAGGTAAACAAGGCTGCGATAGCCCTGTTGATGTTGGTAGGTTGTTGGACCCTCTACATGGTGGATCCAATGCAGTATCTCCAGTTGATGCACCCTGATTATACAGGCGGCGCAGCAGGAATGGTGGAGAAGGTGACCGGAATCATCCAGGAACATCTGGGCGATACCGCTACAACTCTCTTCTTCCTGATGGGTGCGATGACCATCGTGGAAATCGTTGACCAGAACGGCGGATTCAACTGGGTTCGCAAGGTGATGAAGACCAAGTCGAAGCGTGCGCTCCTCTGGCGTATCGCCTTCCTTACCTTCGTTCTCTCGGCTATCCTCGACAATCTGACCACCAGTATCGTGATGATCATGATTCTCCGAAAGCTCGTAACCGACCACAAGGACCGCATGGTTTATGCATCCCTCGTCATCATCGCAGCCAATTCGGGTGGTGCCTTCTCGCCAATCGGTGACGTTACCACCATCATGCTCTGGAACAAGGGATTGATTACTGCAGCCGGCGTTATCGCCGAAATCTTCATCCCATCTGTGGTTTCCATGGTGATTCCAGCCCTCATCCTTCAGACTATGTTGAAGGGCGAACTCGTGATGCCTGAGGTTTCTGCCCAGCAGAATGCATCGGTCAGCGATTTCACCGAAGGTCAGCGCAAGGCTGTGTTCTGGCTGGGAGTAGGCGGTTTGATCTTCGTTCCTATCTTCAAGAGTATCACCCACTTGCCTCCATTCGTAGGAATCCTCCTGGTATTGGGCGTTCTCTGGACTGCTACCGAAGTTTTCTATCGCGGTTTGCATCGTGGAGCTGATGCCGAGGGCACTCAGAAGCGAGTAACCAAGTTGCTTTCTCGTGTTGATATGAGTACCATCCTCTTCTTCCTCGGTATCCTGATGGCAGTATCCTGCCTGGCAGAGATTGGCGTATTGACTGCTTTGGGTCAGGGCTTGAACGTCGTATTCGATGGCAACCACTACCTCGTAACTGGTATCATCGGTGTGCTTTCAAGTATTGTTGATAATGTGCCTCTGGTAGCCGGATGTATGGGAATGTATCCTGTGGCTGCTGCTGGCGATATGGCTGTGGATGGCGTCTTCTGGCAGTTGCTGGCCTACTGTGCCGGAGTAGGTGGTTCAATGCTGATTATCGGTAGTGCCGCTGGTGTAGTAGTAATGGGCTTGGAGAAGATTACCTTCGGCTGGTATATGAAGCACATCTCCTGGATTGCTTTCGTAGGTTACATCGCAGGTATCATCTGCTACTGGTTCATCCGTACCTTCCTTTATGCTGTCTAAAGGCTCATAGTTTTCTCTTACGTGAAAAAGTTTTTTTGAAGAAAAAAGTCTCAAAGTCTCATTTTCTATTGAAAATATCGGCTTAAAGACTTGATAGATAATAAGATAAAAGAAATGAGACTTCTCGGTTTTTGTGCCGAGAAGTCTCATTAAAGTCTCATAAAAGTATCATTAATTCACTTTTTCTTTACAAGATACTTCATACCATCTGCAAATCTCTTGTGTTTTAACTCACTCATATTCGCCAATTTTCTGCCGAATCCCATCAAACTGTTCACTTTGAGCGATGAACCAATCTGCTTTTTCAAATAGTCGAAAATCTCGGCGGCAGTCAGATATTCACCCTCTTTCTCATCCTCAACCAACTCGAAATAGAGCATGAAATACTGGTCTATCGGCTGAACCACCTCAAACTGGCAGTTGTTCTTCATGATCAACTTCACCTGTTCCGCATCAAAATAACTCTTCTCGCCATTGTGCAAAGCAGTCAGCACCTGGGCGAAAAGTTGCTGATAGTTCGGACGCACACTCACATCTATCGGTCCCGTCAGTTCCACGCCTATAAACCTTCTGTTGCCGGATGGGTCGGTGAGAATATCCGTCATGTTGCTCGTGGCGATGAACGAGGCGAGACGAGGAAATTCCATGACATGACTGCCATACGGAGGCTTGTATTTCAGCGTAGGCAACTGGATGAGATTCTTCAGAAATCCCTGCTGCACCTGTGGCGAAATCTGGTTGAACTCATCGAGATTGATGACCATAAACTGCGCCATCGCCTGATAAACCTGACGTTTTTCTGACAGAATCAGATTATCGTTATATCCCCACTGCAGTTCCGGTGGCAACAGCCGGCGACAGAAAGTGCTCTTGTTGTAACCCTGTTTGGAAATGAGAAGCGGAGCCACCGAGTTGCCATACTGGCGATGGGTAAAGCCGCGCCACTGGTCAACCATGCCCAGAAACCAGGTGTAGAACCAGTCTGCCCAGTAAGGATTGTTGGTAGGAACCGTACGAGCCAAGGCACGTATATGGTCCTTCCCGTCCCATTTGTCGTAGCATTGGAAGAGATATTCATCTATCGGATTATAATTCTTGATATAATCAGACTCCAGAAAATTCCTTACATCCTTGATGCTGACTCGGATATCTGCGAGCTGCACCTCCAGCGTCATGCGCTTCTGCACTCTCGGATCTACGGGCTGGAAACCATACCAACCTTTCTCCTTCGGCATGTATTCCACGAATTTCATCACCGTGTTGTATCTGAAGTTATATTTACTTTTCAGCAGCTGCATCATGCTCGCGATATTCTCGCGAACGCTGTTCTTGTCAACTTTCTTTTCTTCTTCCGAAGTATCGGAACCAGGAATCATCTGCTGATTATCTTCCGTGTTGAAAGCCTGGTTCTGAGGGTGCATGTTGCTGTCAATTTTCATCGCCACCGCCTTACTGTTGAAATAAGGTTTCGCATCGAGCGTCATCATAAAAGTGTTGTGCATCGAAGGCTCAAAAGACAGGTTTGCGCCCGCTTCTATAGAAGGTTTCGGTCCGTCTGTAAGAATCGAAGCTTTCGCAATCGCCTGGTATACAGGCAGAATCTGCTGGTAAGCGATGCTGTAAAGTCGTTCGGCTTCCGCCTCCTCAGCAGGCAGTGAATCAACTTCATTGCTGAATTTCACCAGTACGATAACCGACTTTCCGTCAGCACCTTCCAGCGCTGCAAAGGTAGAAGGCAGCATGGCAACCGAGCGCTTCACACCCTCCACGCCGTCCACATCCGTGATGCGTCCGAATTTCAGCATCAGGATACCGTTGCAAGCCTTCATCTTCAGGTTGTTGTTTTCGTCTTTGGCGAATTCAGCAGCGGGGTAGATGTGCATCCATGTTGGCATGTCCTTGTAATATTCGTATCCGCTTTCCATATAGGACACGTATTCGCGGAAGTGGGTAACAGTAAGCCTGCTATCATCCTTTGCGATACGTTGCAGCAACTTCTCCATCGTCTTGGTGCTGACGAGGAGCTGCTTCTTGTTGTTTGTATGAACAATAGTTATCTTCATTGAATATATTTATTAAGATGTTAATTGTCAATCTATTAGCTATTAACTATAAACTGTTAACTATAAACTATAAACTCTTATCAGCGTTGCCCAAAGTTCGGTTGATGAATTGGGCACTCATTTCCCCTTGTGCGGGCAATGGTTGCCCGTCACGTGTTCTCCAGTAGCCCGTCACGTGTTCACCGGTAGCCCGTTACGTGTTCTCTGTGGGACCGTTTAAATGGCATGGCTGGAACATCTGGAGGGCAGAGAAAAAGATTAGCTTTTAGTGAAATCAATCTCTTCTGAGAAATGGTCGAATTCAACATCTTTATATCCGTATCTGGCGAAGAGCTGTTTGATATATGCCTGCTGTTCTGGGAGGAGTTTCAGTTGTCCCAGTTTGTAACGGTAGTATTGTCCTTTGCTACCGAGGTAGTCTCTCATTTCGGCGCGCAGAGCAGGAGCATCTTTCACTTTCATTTCGGCAAAGAGATTGTCGAATCCCCATGCCATTTTCACGACACGCAGCGGTGCGAAGTACTTGCATTCTCCGTTTTTCAGGGCATTTGGGAAGATGGCATCCCCTCTATCAGTCTTCTCGTTTTTGTAGAGACCGGATAGATAGTGGATACATTTGTTTTTCATCGGACATGGTTCGGTGAAACAGTAGGTGATGTTGCTAGGTACGTTTCCGTACTCAAAAGCCTTTTTCAATAATTCCTTTTCATCCATGTTTCTTAAGTGTTAAGAATAAAACATTCTGTTTTACTAAACGCAAAAACATCCTGTTTATTGCCTTAAAAATGCTATTATTATCACTTCATAAAGCATTTTTTTTCGATACCAAGCAAGAAATCATGATACTTCTCGCTAATTTATGATACTTCGATGATACTTTTCTCTTCATTTTCAGAGAAGCCTCATTCGCGATAAAGTTCTGTGTATTAAAGATATAACTCTTATTCTATGCCTAGAAATGAGACTTTGATACTTTTTTCGAGGAAAAAGATTTATACGTGCGTGTATTTGTTGGTTCTTTATCGCTGCCGTTCTTCTTTCTAAATATCATCCCTTTTATTGGAAGAATCATGCTCCGCAGCTCCCCTCCTTTTCACCACAGTTCCCCCTCGCATAAATTTTTTCGAAACTTTTTCGCTAAAAGTTTTGTTGTTTCGTTTTTTTTCTATAATTTTGTAGGCAGTTAGCGATAGAAATGTGTAAAAACATGAAAATCGCAGTAAAAGTCTCGAACCACGCCGAGCCTTTCATATAGGTATGATCTTTATGATAGAGGAGAGTAGGGTGGGAAAGAGACACGACATATATAAGGCGCATACTTGGCGCTTTGTTCACGACTGATAGAAACTTCGCAACTTTCAGATACTGTCATGAACTTAGCAGCGGTAGGTGTCTACGGGTGTGATTATATCACAGCCAATGGAGTATTGTATACCTATAATAATAGGTAAGATACTCCATGTGGTGACGTATATCATATCGGCGTGGGCTCTAACGTTGTCTGTTCAGCAGTATCGGGCAATGCGAAGGCCTCTATCAGTGGGACAGACGACAGGCAGTTCCCACGCTTTTTTTATGTTCGTATTAACCGATAAACTAATCAGACTTGTAAATAGGGAGCGAGCAGGTCGCAAAGTGTTATTAATACGATGAATAAATGGTTGATAAAAGGCCTGAATGTTTTGTCCATAGCAACGCTTGTTGTGGGGATAGGAATGATTTGCTCTTGTTCTTGTGGAAAAATAGAAACACCTAATGATGTTAAATTCCTTTCCGAATTTCAAGAAATAAACTTTGAAAGTAATGAAAATTGGTTGACTTCAGATAATCTATCTTTGTATGTAGATTATTCAACTTGTATGGCGCAAGCTATGAAAACTTCTCCATTTTTTTCAGATATGATACCTTCATTGACGGCTGCAACAAAGAACTTTTATTCAATAAAAGGTGATTCCATAAAGAAGGAAACTGGGAAGGTATTTACCCTGCTTAGTAGTATTCAAGAAACTAATTATGCAGATATTTTGACGGCAGCTGAAAATATTGTTGAAGGGAATTCTGAAGGTGTGTTGTTGACAGATGGAGAGTATTATGAACCAACTGTTGCAAAAAGTCATGTTAATGATCCATATTTGAAGGATGTTTTTAGCAAATGGTTGAAAAAAGGCCATGATATATATGTTGTAGCAGAACCATATAAAGAGGTATATAATGGGAATGTTTTTGACAAGAAGCGTTTTTATTTTTTGTTTACGGATTCTCATGTACCTAATAATATATACGACAGAATTTTGCAGTGTGTAGATATGAAAAAATATCCGAATGTTGATATATATCATATGTCTGTTAGTCATCCAACAATAATGGCAGAAGGAACATCCTCGAAGCCTGACGGAGACTTGGCTGCTACTGTAGACGGATATGGAAATTTTGAAATTCAAAACTGGAGTATTGATTGGAATAGTATCCAAAACATCTATCTAAATGCAAATGTGGATGAGAATGGAAATCCTTTGCCAACTGGTAAACCGGTAATTTCTGGATTGAAAATTGATAGAAACTCTTTTGGCTGCTTTAGAATTAAAGATATTGTATTAAAGGTTTATGATATCAATGAGCCTTATGCAGAATTCTATGGCAATAAAGTTGCAGGCTTAAAAGCTGTGAAAATGCAAAGTCCTTTGCAAGAAACAACAAATTTCTTTGCTTTGGACGAAAAAGAATTTAAGGCTCATAGCTTGGTTAATATTTCTTTAGATCCTGCCTTTAATGATGTATGTCTTGATGGCTCCCCATACAATTATACAAAAGTGGATATTTGTGTTAATGGGGTGGACTATGTATTTGATAACTATTCTTCTATGTTTGATTTTCAATCTATAGATGTACTTGGGCAAATGAATAGTTCTGTTGCAGAAAGTATTAAGCAATGCTTAACAGATCCATCTATCAAGAAGATGATGGATAATGCTTTAATTTATACAATTTATATTAAGAGTAACGAAAAATAGCTAAGAATATGAGACAGATTGCTACATTAAACCAATTGCAAGATTTGCAAAATTCAACTTGGATTTATGCAATCGCAGTGTGTGTTATTGCCATTGCGGTTGCTTATTTAGTGTCAAACATGATTGCTTGGCAAGGAGGAAATGATAAGTCATATATCAAAAGAAGAGTTTGGTGGGTGATTATTGGTTTTGTCGCTGGATTTGGATTTTGGATTTATAATGACGTTGTTAACGTTCATCGTATTGTCAATGTTGGCTTTAAGCACATGTATTCACAAACCAATTTGCTGTGTTTGTTTGTTGTGCTTTTGGTGTATTTTGGTATTAGCTTGCTTATTATGGCAACGCTATTTCGTAAGGCAAAGTTTGGTTCAATATTAGGCAAACAACGTAATAAATAAGGATTATGGCAAAGCAGTTTTTTGTATTAGGTATCGGTGGTACAGGTATGAGGTGTATAGAATCATTGATTCATCTTTGTGCCATGGGAATGTTTGACAATACAGATATTCATTTGTTAGCTTTGGATACTGATAAAAATAATGGAAACTTCTCTCGTCTGAAAGAAGTTAAGGAGGCGTATGTCAAAGCAAAAGGTGTGGAGGCTTCCTCACGTGTTGCTTTACAAGATACATTTTTTTCTGCTAATATAAAGTACTATGAGTTTAGTCCTGATTATGAGCATAAAAGTACTTTTAAAGCTGTTTTTGATTATAGTAATACTCAGTATAATCATAACGAAGAAACAGATTTAGCTGATCTCGTTTTGGCAAAAAATGTTGAAGATTTTAATCTCCGCCATGGCTATCGTGCCCAAACCCATTTAGGTTCAATGATGATGTACCATTCCATCATTGAAGCAGCAAAGTCACCGACAAATAATGACTTAAAGTCTTTTTTGGGAGAATTGGCAAAACAGGCTCAAACGGGTAATCCTAGGGTGTTTATCTTAGGGTCTGTTTTTGGCGGCACAGGTGCCTCTTCTATACCTATTATACCCCAAGCTATATCAAAAGCTGCTGAAATTATGACAAATGGGGCCGTTAATGTTTTGAAGAGTGCGTATTTCGGATCAACATTGTTGACAGCCTATTTTTCATTCAAGGCACCTTCTAGCAACGAGTTGGCCAACCAAAAAGTAATAGCTACAAGTGATAAGTTTGCTCTTAATTCACAGGTCGCTATGATGTTTTATGAGGATGATTCAACGGTAAAAAGTACTTACCAGAAGTTTTATATGATGGGCACTGATAGCTTGAGCTGGGATCCGATGGCTAAAGATAGAGATAATATTTCGGAGACCATCACCGGTGGAGAAAAGCAGAAAAATGATTCTCATTATATTGAACTTTTAGCAGCTTCTTCTGCGTTAAGTTTCTATAATGAGGATGAAAGTGTATTGGTAGTCAATAAGCAAAATGTTAAGACTGATTATGAGTATCGTGCCATAAATAATAATGGAAAATTTGACTTCCAAGATTTTGTGGGACAACAAAGAGCTGAGGAGTTTGCCAAAAAGTTTGGCCTATTGATAGCATTTTCGTTGTTCTGCAATGGAACGGATGATTTCGTAGAAAGTGTTCGTTCTGGTGGTGTAAAGGAAATCCAAGAGTTTTTGGATATTAATGTAAATCAGGTGCTGGCTTTGAAAGAATATTTCAATTTGTTCTTTGTTAGGGTGAATGATAATGGGACTCTTTCTGAGGGATGGTTAAAGCAGATTCATCGTTCAGCTTGTGGAGGCGATAATTTCTTGTTTAATGCAAGTCTTTTCTCTCCATCCGATTTGAAGAGTTTAATGAAGTTGTCTTGGAACAAGAACTTATATAGAACAGAGGGAATTGGCAAAGATAATCATTATTCTACAGGTATTTTTGGTTCAAAGTTTGATTCTTTCAAGAAACAGTTCTTGCTTACACGTGACAAAGATTCCTCTTGGAAAAATATAACGAATAATGGGGAACAACTTAATAAGTTAATTTACGATACATTGTCTTCACTTTATAATTTCAAATAAGAAAGGGCTATAATATGTCAAAAGCATTGTTGATAAAAAGTTATACGGATATAACAACAGGAACTCAAGGACAATGGAATGAGTTAACTATGGCTCGTTCTTATATTCAAGGAATTGAAACTGGAAAAATCTTAGAGAATTTATCTGCAGATAAATTAGGAAGTTTAATTTCTGGTGTCCCAACTCCATGGGCGCGTGCTAAGTTGTTTAAGTTTGCCCTGCAGACTTTAGCAGCTCCTGATCCGAATATCCAAAAGGCGGGGTTACAACAGTATTATGAGTTGTTGTTGGGAGAATGGAAAGGATTGTTAGCTGTAATTGCTTTGTATCCCGATAGAATCCGATTTTCCCAACCTGTCGTTATGGATGCGAGGGGCGATGATTATGATATAGCGTCTGCCTTTGGAAGAATGCTGTTTGAAGACAAAGATGTATGGAGTAACCAAGACTTACTACAAAAAGATCCAGCTACTCAGCCATTCATTCAATTAATATATTACAGAGATCATCTTGTTGGTGGAACTTCACCTTTAACAGGAGTTTTTGCTGGTATTTCGTATGATAATTTAGGAAGTGATGCCAGTGATATAAATTGGTATAGAGACGGTAAGTTTGAAGATCCTACTAATTACTTGGATCCAGAACAAGTGCAAAAGGTATATCTTTTTGTTAAGAATCTTAATGGGAATCTTGCTGATTTTGAGAAGAAAATCAATTCTCAACGCGGTAATAAACCTAACGTAGATTTGAATGGATTTAAGGATATGAGTCGTGATTGGGAGCAAAAATTATTAAGTCGCGGTGGAAATAACCTTCGTGACAAAGGACCTATTGCAAAATATTCAAACTTAGAATGTCCATTTTCAATCTTGTTTGATAGTAATGTACCAGTTTACTTGAAGCCTGATTATACCTTTACTTATACTAATAATGGAGAATATCTGTTAATAGGTGATATTCAAAAGCTATTAAGTGAGGATAAGTATGTAATAGGATTTCAAGAAGATGCTGCGGCAAGACCAAAACTTTCAGATGCTCCAGTCTTTTATTTGTCTGTCAAGGATTTGAAGGATGGTAGTGTTAGCTATTTTTCTTTACCTTTGTCAGAAAAAGGAGTAGATATCTTCAAAAATACTCTTTCTGGTTTGTTGGGCTATTCTGAAGGTAGTAATACGTCTTTGACTGGAGTTATTACAGATGCTGGTCAGTTGGCTGTAACATTGATTGTCGAAATCGATGGTCAAAAGGTTACTTTAAATACTCGCGAGTATGAAATTGATTGGATTACCGATCAAGGAAGAGTTATTATGTGGCCAAACTTCGTTTCAGAAAAATGGAATAAGTATTATCTGTACTCAGAGTTCACTGCTGATGCCAAGGAGCAATTCTTGCCTATATTTAAATGGGGTGGTGAGTTCTTGAAAAATATAGATGGAGAGTTTTGGACAGGAGATTATGAACCAGCTCCAGATCAAGAAAAACTTGTGGATGTAAAAAAGTTAGTTACTTATCCTGCAGGGCAAGGTGAAAACTTGCCTAAGTATAATATCGTAGGGGCAGACAAACCTTTAGCAGGTCTTTCTGTTTCTGTTAAAGATACAGGCAAGGAAGTACATGCAGGTTTCTTGATTTTTAGACCTCAAGTTATTGAAGATAGAACTGCTTTCGAAATGAGGGGAACTGCCACAGTCGGCATCGACTTTGGTAGTAACAATACTTGTGTCTATTATAATGAAGACAACAAAGGTGCAACTCCTGTTTATTTTGAAAACTACCGCTCTGTATTAGTTGGACAGGAGAATAATGACCCGAAAGCAATAGCGGAAAATAATGAATTGTTATTCTTTACGAATTACTCTTCGAATAATGGACAGACAAAGTCATGGCTTCATGAGCATGATAATCGCTATAATTGTTATAATGAATCTTTAGAAGTCGCAGGTGGTGTTCCAGTAAATCGTCCAAATGTTCTAGTAAAGAAAATGGATCAATATGAGATTACAACCCAAGCTGGTATCTTGCATTATAATATGAAGTGGTTGGACGATGATAAAGGTAAACAAAAGAAGGGCGCTTTTTTAAAATCTATATGGTTGCAAACATGTGCTTATCTTTATACGAATAAGATAAAGCCTACAATGTTGGAGTGGAGTTGTCCTGGTTCGATGATGGAGGCAGACATCAATGAATTGGATAAGATTTACAATAGTCTCTGTAAGTTAACTCCAATAGTTGGTGCTAAGACGACTTTGGCATATCATCAGAATGCTGTTACAGAAGCAGAGGCTGTATGCTCTTATGCTCTCTCGCAGAATTTTGGACTCAATAGCAACAATATATTCTTGGGTATTGATGTCGGTGGTAGCACAAGTGATATACTTTTGCTTGCCAAGGATTCCGATAATGGAAATAAAGCAACGCTTTACAGAGAAAGTTCAGTTCGTTTAGCTGCGGGAGTATTCTTTAATGCAGTTATCAAGTCAGATACGTTTAGACAGGCATTGCTGTCTTTCCATGAAGGTCATAAGACCAATGTGTATGTGTCGAACATAAAAGAAATATTGACCGAGCCTTCAAAGGCGCCGTATTTCTTGAATAGTATCTTTGACCAGTTAAAAACGACAGAAGATTATGAGGAGTTCTATAGCTCGATAGATGTAAATGCAAAATTTGTATTTACGATACCAGCTTATGTAACCGGTATGCTGTTGTACTATTCTGGTATGTTGATTGGTAAAACAATTAAGGCTGAGCATTTGGAACGTATTTCAAGAGTTGATGTACTATCTTTTGGTAAGGGCGGAAGACTTTTTCACTGGTTGCTAAATTCTGCAGGAGTCCGTGCTACAAGGGAATACTATGCAGACTGTCTCAATGCTGGTGTCAGTTTGGTGGTTGGTAAAGAATTGGAAGTGGTTTATCGAGATGAGATAGCCGAAGATAATAAAGCTGAAGTTGCCAGAGGACTTTGTGATCCAAAAGAGTTGGAAAAGAAGGCTTTTTCTTCAGATTCTGACATCTGTGGTGAGTCTGGAGTCAAATTTATTATGGCTAATGGTGCACCCAAAGAGTTGCAAGCAGAAGATGAGTTAACTGGGGATTATTTTGCAAATGAAATGAACAATTTTGATTTCTCAGGCATAGAGAATTTCGAGAAGTTTATGAATATCTTCTTGGATTTTGTCAGTGTAAAAACTCATTTGTATCCGCAGGCAGATAATGCATTGAGAAGTGATTTGGCAGACTTGCCTAATCGCATAGCTAGCTATATTTGTAATAATGATACAGAGTATCGAAAGGCAAGAAATAGTGAGGATGGCAGCTTCCATTATCACCAACCTTTGATTATAGCAGAGGGTGTTTGCTTCTTAGATACTTTAATAAAGAAAGTTTTTGATCAATAAAATGAAGGAACTTACACTATATATAGATAAATGGTACATCATCGGAGCCGTTTGCACCGATGGTGTACCTCGTCTTGTCATCCCTGATAATAAGGAGGACCGTTATTGGCTGTATTTCTATGAAGATACTACCAATAATGAGATAGTGTATGGAAAAGACAATCAATCTCATTATCGCAATAATGAGCCTCATTATTATGGGGATATATTCTCAAAGATGACCCAAAGTGATTCACATTTCTTGTATTACAATAGAAAGCAAGAGTTATGTGATATTTTTAAAGCTTCAAGAATTTTGGCTTCTTTGAGAGAGTCTATGGCTTTGACTGAGACAGAAATGGTTGAAACTTATGTTTCTTTTTCGAAAGATATTAGTGATGATGCTCGTTTTCTGTTTTTGACAAAAGTATTGGGGCAAAACCATTTCCATGTGAAAGAATCTGTAGCTCGTATAGAGCACTTGACATTAGAACATTCTGTTAGGAATAATAAACTTAAAGATGATGGCTTTGTCTTGGTTTTGAATGCTTGCAATGAAAATCTTCATGTATCCTTGTTTAAGAAACAGGGAAAAGATTGTGTGCTTCAAAATGAGATGGTTTTAGATGGCTATGGTCGAGATTTGAGAAGCCGTGCATTGTTGGAAAATGTTGTCGGTTGTATCAATCAACGCACCAATTTTTTGTCATCTTCTTTAGATCTTGAAAAAGAATATCTGAGGCTAGAACCCGAAATAGATAATTGGCTTGTAAAATTGGATAATGCAAAAAATGGACGTCCTATTAGTCTCAATAATATCTCGCTCTCGGGAATGACAAATCAATATGCTGTCATGGTCTTGAAGAATGATATTGATTCAAGAACACATGTTATTGTTGATAATGTTGTTCGTGAAATAGATAGTTTTGTGAAAAAGTCTAAGGTCAACAATAATGAAGTGCAAGGTGTGGTCTTTCTTGGAAATACTTTCACTAACAAGCAGTTCTTGGAATCGATTCGCTCATATTATATACTAGATGATGAAAATTATCTATTCTATAGAGAAACGGAACTGCCTAATATAATAGGTGTTTATTCCGTTATTGATTGTTCTCAATTTTCTGCGGAGACAAAGGCAGTCATGGCTAATGGTGAGTTGGAATTGGTTCGTAAGCAAAGGGCTAAAGAGGAAAAAGACCGTATGGACGAAGCTAAGCGTAGAAACCAGGAACAGCAGGAAAAAAATAAGGAAGTGCGAGAGGCTGAGCTTAGATATAATGAGGCCATGGAGACTGTTGCAGCTTTTGAAAAAAAGCAAAATTTTGCCCAAATGTTAGATTGGGCAAAAATAGCTTTAACGCATCGTCCTGAAGATAAAGAAGCTATGGCGAAGAAGGAAGAGGCTACTCGTCTTTTGTCTGAGCAGAAAGTAAGACAACAACAATACAACAGCATTATACAACGTGCTGAGGTTAGTTTAAAAAAGCATGAATACCAAGATGCATTATCCCAAAGTGATGCAGCTCTCAATTTGATGCCTTCTTCCGAACAGGCAAAACTAATACATGATAAAGCCCGTAAAGCTTTAGATGATATAGTACAAGTTAAAGAGTATTTGACTCGTGCAGATTTGTTCTTGGCTCAAAAATCTTACAATGAGGCTTTGGAGGAACTCAGAAAGGTTCTTTCCTTTGATGAACATAATGAAGTGGCATTGCATAAAACTTCAGAAATCCAAGTGGAATTAAAAAAACAAAATCAAAGAATTGATGCTTTAATACAAATTGTAAATCATCCGAAAGTAAATACAGAGGACTTTGAAAAGTCAATAGTGGCTTGTAATGAGTTATTGGGCATTGATGTCAATAATCAAAAGCAATGGACAGAGTGTTTAGCACAGTTGAAAAATGATAGGATAAAGTTTAACGAAAATGAGCAGCTGTGGAAACTGTTAAATGAACAGATACACAAAGCTCTTTTTGATGAAGATTGGAATAAAGTTGTAGAGTGTACTGAAAAGGCGTTATCTATAAAAAATGATGATGTCTTAAAAAGTAATATGCAAATAGCAAAAGATAAGTTAATGAAGCAACAGAAAGAAAATAGCTTTAAACAACAAATTAATGAAGTGAAGGCTTTGCTTGTTGATAAAGAATTTGACGAAGCAAAGAAGAGACTTTCTGGTATGCAAAGAGAATTTGCTGGGCATTCTGCAGAGATGAAAATATTGTTTAAACAAATTTTTGAGGAAGAAACAGCAATAGATTTCTTAAAGAATAAATCGGAAGAAAACTTTTTTGATTCTTCAATGAATGAGAAAAAAAGAAGTACTAATATAAATAAGACGAAAATACAGAATGATGATTTCTTTGGTTCTTATCAACTAGAGAACAGAAAAAGAAAATCAAAAGTAACTAAAGATGATTTTGATTTTTAATTATATAATTTTAAAAGTAATATTATTATGGCAGAAATTACATTGAAAAAGAAAATTACTCTTCGTAAAAAGCAAGAGGAGTGTGCATTTACTTTCTCTGGTAAATTGAAAGTGAAGTTGTTCTGGAGTTCAGCTACAGATTTGGACTTGTGTTTGTTCTTTAAGAAAAAGGATGGTTCCGTTGGGGGTGTGTTCTCGAATGAATATCGTGGTAAGAAGAGCGACTTAGGATCGTTGGATAAGTTCCCTTATATGTTGCATTTGGGTGATAACAAAGAACCTGCTCCTGGAAATGAAGAGACTGAGCAGATAAATATTGCTAGTCTTGATGAGATAGAACAGGCTTTTGTTTGCATAGTCAACTATGATGCTGCTATCGAGGGAGAGGATGTAACTTACGCAGATGAAGGTGGTCGAGTTGAACTGCAGAGTGACTCTGGTGACTATTTGGAAGTACTGGCAGATTCCAAAGATGAGGGCCATGTTTATTGTGTTTGTTCAATAAAGAACAATGATGGTCAATACGCTTTGAAGAATGAGAGCCGTGTCATGGAATTAGGAACTGCTTTTGAGGAAATTCCTGGTTTCGCTTTGATTTGTAATTCTTAAAAGAATATGGTTGAACTAAAAAGAAAGGTAACTCTTAAAACTAAAAACTCTTCGATAGAGGAGAATGAGGTACCTATAGGTCAAAATCCAACACCTACTAACAGTCGTAAAAAACTGATAGTAGGTTTGGCTGCATTAATAGTTGTAGTCATAGCTGGATTTGTGCTTTTTGGCAATAACCAGTCTACAGGAAAATCAGATGCTATTGTCATAGACTCTTTGACAAAAGATTCTGTTCAAAAGGATTCAACTATAGCCGATTCTCTCAAAAAAGAGAATTCAAGTGTTGTTTCTGATGAAGAATCTAACAATAAAGAAACTGAAGACAAAAAAGACGAAATGCAATCTAAGGCATCCGTACCTGTTGATACAAATGTAAAGTCACAGCAAGAGTCTAATGCAGAAAGATCTTCAATAGGCTCTGTTGAAGCTAAGGCTAAGCAAGTAATTCGAGGTATCTACGGAAATGGTTTTGTTAGAAAGCAGAAGTTAGGTAATGATTATGCAGAGATCCAAGGAAAGGTAAATGAAATGTACCGTAATGGTCTTGTACACTAAATTGGATCAGATTTTTTTATTAGGGCAGATGGTTAGACTGTATAACCACCTGCCCATAATCTAAACGACTATGATACTATATATAGTATTAGCAATTGTGCTGTGGTTTGTAGTCCCTCTTTTTGTTGATGGACATGTTAAAAACAAAAATGATCGTAAGGCTTGGCGTTTGTTGAGTCGTATCATTGCGGTGTTGATGTTGGTTTTAATGATTTATCATGAATTCTTATAGTATGATGAAAAAGTTGTTATTCTTTATATTTGTTTTGGCATTATTGTCTTCTTGCTCACTTGTAGGAAAAAATAAGCAAGGTGACAATAATGTTGTAACTCCTGTTCAAGAAACAATGATGTCAAAAGGATGGGAATTATCTACACCTGAAGGTGGCGATTTTGATGAGTCTATGGGTATAAAACCTGTATATGGCTTACAAGATAACTATTTTGATATAACTATAGGGCAAGGCTTTAGTGTGGCGGTTAAAATTATGAGTCTGAATGAGTCCAAATGTATTCGTTATATATTTGTTCCAGAAGGACAGACTGTGACAGTCAATGAAATTCCACAAGGTAAATATTATCTAAAGTTGGCTTATGGTAATGATTGGATGGTAAAAACTGAGGAAAATCATACTTTAGGAAAATTTACTAAGAATGCTTTTTATGAGAAAAGCACAAATATCTTTGACTTTGGTATGAAAAATTCAGCTCAAATTGTTAACTACAAACTAGAAATAAATGTTATTGATGGTTCTGCAAAAAACAATTTCCAAACAATAGCTATAAATGAAACCGAGTTTGAAAATGATTAATGAGGTGTTTGTTTGAATTAATATCTTTATAATATGAATAAGAACTTTTTGTATTATGTTATAGCATTGCTGTTGTCTTTTTGTACGAATAGCTTTGGATTTACAAAGTATGTTACTAATAATCTTAATTTGCGGTATGAGGCAAATGCACATTCGTATGTCCTAACTGTAATACCTAAAGGCACTGCGGTAACTATTGATGAAGATTGCAATTGCTCATGGGTCCTAGTAGAGTATAATGGATATGTAGGTTATGTTTCAACTAAATATTTATCAAAGAATCCTGTCTCTCACAAATTTAAGCCAAATATCTCTAGACGTAAAATCACATCCTATAATCCCACTAATAGTAGGGTACGTTCAAATAGAGTTCGATATTATACGAATAAGTATGGTAATCGTGTTCAGTCACCGACAATATACAATTCTAAACCTGCTGGGGCTACAGCTCTTTGTAGAGATGGTACATATAGCTTTAGCCAAAATAGAAGGGGTACCTGTTCGCATCATGGTGGGGTAGCTATATGGTACTGAATTTTAATGTAAAAGTAACGTAAATTTAAATATTATGGTTGAATTTTTATCAATACTTGTAGCGGTAGTCTTGTTCTGTTATTTCTTATATTACAAAAATAAGAAATACAGAGAAGAACAAGAAATGGATCGTATAGCTAACGCTCCGAATATGTCTGTTGGGTCTGAAGTTTTACCTTTAAACAATAATAATATGGAAGAAAATCAAAATTTAAGTACACGAAACTTGTGTGCAGAAGTCTTGCGTAAGTTGAATTGTGAAGTACAGTTTGACGAAGAGAATGAATATACAATGTTCTTTACTTATCAAGGAGAAAACTTTCGTATTGATACTTGGAAGGATTGCTTGATGATAGGAATATGGGATGTTTGGTGGGGTACTGTAGATTTGGATGACCTTGATGATATATGCCATATCCGCAAAGCAATCAATACGATAAATATCAATTCTTTCTTGACAATGGTCTATTCAATAGACCAAGAAGGTCAACGTTTTGCTGTTCATACCAAGCGTCAATGCTTGTTAGTTCCGCAGATACCAAACATTGAGAATTATCTTGCAGCTATGCTGGCTGGATTCTTTGATGTACAGCGTAGCTTTAAGGAGGAGTTGGGTAGATTGAGAAAAGAAGAAGTTTAACATGTAAATGAATAAATACTATGGGTATTGATTTAGAGAAAAAGGAAAGTCCTGTATTGGTTGGCAATAATGTGGACGATACAAATATCAGATTTGAAGAAGAGGAAGAAATAACGAGTGAATCTTTGTTGGAAACTACAAGGATTCATGGTTGGCTTTCATTCTTTTTGTTTTCCATCTTTGTTGGTGGTTTGGTAAGTGCAATATATCCAATAATTACATTTAATATAGAGGATTATTGGGGAAGTTATGTTCTGGGAATGACAGATATAGCGAGTGGTGTTATGCTGTTTGCGCTTGCTGTATACACCCTTGTGGCTTTTTGTAAAAGAAAACCTAATGCAGTATTTTTAGGAAAAACTTATGTGGTGTTATGCTTTGCTTCAAATTTCTTGACTCTATTAAATGGTGAGTTTGATGAAAATGGTTTGGGAAGTTTTAAGCATGTGTTTCGTGGTGTTGTTTGGGGAGTTATTTGGTTTGCATACTTGCTAAATTCAAATCAAGTAGAAGAAGTGATACCTGCTGAGTTTAGAAAAGTATTACGCCGTGATTTTTATATTATCCCTTTGATGATAATTGTTCCAATAGCATTCTTGATGTGGGGAATGCTTGATGTGCATCGTGTTATAGACAATAAAAGTAAGAATTTCTTGACAGAGATTAAGGCGAATTTGAAAGAAAATGAGTACTCTGATGGTAGAGTCATATTTACAAGACCTGTGGGATTTAAATGCTCAGAAAAAAATGAAAATGATATAACTATATTTGAATTAGAAAGTGAGTCTGTAGGTAATATCTTGGTTTGTAGTGATTTTGACACGGACAACTCTATGCAGAATGTTAATTCTTATTGGAATAATTGGGAAGACCAAGAAGTAGCTAAATGTTCAGGCTCTATGGTAGAAAATGATACTCGTACAATAAACGGACACCTCTCTTATGTAAAAGTAAAAAAATATGAGTTGAATGGAAAAGAACTTTATTGGCGATTTATAATGATGTTTGACTCTGGTTCGGGAAAAGTTTGTCTTGTTTCTGCTTATGATGGAGGCTCTGATGAATATCTTGGAGAATTATTAAGTTCTATCCGATTTAATCCTTACCATGAAGGAAATGATGGAGACTACTTGGATGGTTTAAAGAATTCTGTCCGTAAGTAACTGTTTTATAAAAATAAAGAAGAAATATTATGAGACAATTAATTTTATCAATATTAGTCTTGTGTTCTTCAGTCATGTTGGCTGATAACATTAAACGGCCTGATAGCTACAACTATACTCGTGGTGTGGAGGCTATCAATAACAATAATGCAGAGGAAGCTCTCGATTACCTGAACAAGGAAATCAATGACCATCCTGACAATGGGTATGCCTTTGCATGGATAGCTTTGGTGAGAAATTATAACGAAGAGTTTGGACGGGCTTTGACGGCTGCCAACGTTGCAGTGAAGAAAATTCCATCCAAGGATAAGGAGTATAAGGCTTTTGCTTATGGTACTAGAGCTCAAGTATATTTAAACTTGGAAGATACCATACAAGCTTTAAAAGATTATAGCCAAGCGATAAACATAGTGCCAGATGATGACCGTTTTTATAATCAAAGGGCGCAAGTGTATTATGAGCAGGGAAAATATGACTTGGCAGATAAAGATTATCTAAAGATGATTTCTTTGAAGGAAGGGGATGTTATGGGGTATATGGGCATAGGTAGAAATGCAAATGCACAGAAACGATATGAGGATGCCATCAAGCAATTTGATTACGTTGTAAAGTTGGACCAGAACTACTCTTCAGCGTATTCTTTCCGTGCTGAGAGCTATATCGGATTGAAGAAATATAACGAGGCAATTGATGATGTGATAACGGCATTGGGTATAGATAAAGATAGAAAAGCCTTTTATGAATTGCAAGAGTTAGCTGATTCTGCATTTGAACAAACAGTGGCAAAACTAAAGGTTCAAAAAATAAAAGAGCCAAATGAGCAAAGTTGGGCCTATGATTTGGGTGTAGTGTATGAAAGAGCTGCTAAGTATAACAAGGCTATTGCATATTACAAGGAATCTTTGGAGAAAGAATCTAATATCATAACAGCAAGTCGCATATCAAGTTGTTATGATGATTTGGGTGATTATGACAAGGCTTTGGAATATTGCGACCAAGCGATTGCTTTGGATTCAGTAAAATCAGATTATTTGTATCAAAAGGCAAATATTCTAGATAATGCAGGACGTACACAAGAAGCAATAAAGACCATGAGCGATTATATAGCAAATACCCCAGATGAGCCTGCTGGATATTATCAAAGAGGTTGGTTTAAGGATCATTCTGGTGACATTGAAGGGGCCTTGGAAGATTATACCATGGCAATTACCTTGCAGCCAAATGAGGCTTATGCTTATTTGAATAGGGGTGTTCTATATCGTTTGAAAGGTGAAAATGCTAAGGCTGAGTCTGATTTCAAGCAAGTCGTTCGTTTGGATTCTATACCAGAAGAAGCCGATTGTTCTTTCTATGCTTATTATTACTTGGGACAGAAAGATAAGGCTATAGAGGTTTTGAATACAATGCTTGACAAAGATAAAAAGGGGAATTGTTATGATGCTGCATGTCTTTACTCTGTAATGGGAGAGAAAGTAAAAGCTCTTTCGTATCTTCGCCAGTCTTTGGAAGATGGTTATAGACGCTTTGCTCACATTAAGCGCGACCGAGATTTGAATAATATACGCAATACTGAAGAATTTAAGGTCTTAATGAAAGAGTATGAAGAAAAGCATCTGCAGGAGATAGCCGCTGATGCAGATGGGGATGATTCTGCATACGAATTGAAAGTAGAAGAGATTCCATTTACAAAAGAGGGTGGTGTTTGCAAGGTGAAGTGTGCTATCAATGGTTTGCCTTTGCATTTCATCTTTGATACTGGTGCTGATGATGTTTCTATTTCTTCTGTTGAGGCTACATTTATGGCAAAGAATGACTTCTTGTCTTCTTCAGATATTATCGGGAAACAGAACTATCAGACTGCTGATGGAAACATAACGGAAGGTACGATTATTAATTTGAAAGATGTAAAACTCGGTTCTTTACATCTGAATAATATCAAGGCTTCTGTTGTCCGCAATCAGGCAGCCCCTTTGCTTCTTGGACAAAGTGTTCTGAGTAAATTGGGAAAGATAGAAATAGACAATACGAAGAAAGTGTTGCGTATTACACATAAGCAAAAAATCAATTAAATACAATTATATTATGGAACAAAAACATCATTACACAGGCTTGACCGATGCCCAAGTGCTCGAAAGCCGTAGTAAACATGGTGCCAATATCTTGACACCACCAGAGAAAGAAACGATTTGGGATACACTCAAAGAAGCATGTACGCACTGGATATCCATATCCATGTTTTCTTTAGTGGTGCTTTCCGTTGTTGTTGCAGGTATTTTGGTTGGTGGCATGGGACCAATCATTTGGAGTATGCCAGCTATTATAGCTCTTGCTACTGTTTTAATCCTTATTGTGGGATTCTTTGGAGGCTTTGGAGACCCTCTCTTTAAAATTCTCATTATGGCATTTGTCCTTTCTATGGGCATATCTATCTATGAGTACTGTTGGGTAGGTACAGGCTTTAAGACTTTTTTTGAACCAATAGGTATTATAGTTGCATTGATATTAGCTACAAGTATAGCCTTTGTTTTGGAGCGAAGAAACGAGAAAACATTTCAAAGCCTTAATGTTGTTAATGATGATACGCTGGTTAAGGTCATTCGTAATAATAATGTATGTCAGGTGCCACGTAAGGACATTGTGGTTGGTGATATTGTTTTGTTGGAGGCTGGTGAGGAAATTCCTGCAGATTGCGAACTTTTGCAAAGTTTGAATCTCAATGTGAATGAGTCTTCTCTTACAGGAGAATTGCAATGTGCTAAGACAACAGATGAGGCTTGTTTTGATAAGGAGGCCACATATCCTTCTAATCAGATTATGAAGGGTACAATCATTCTCGAAGGATATTGTGTTGCTAAAGTCAATAAAGTTGGAGATGCAACGGAAAGTGGTAAAGTCTTTGAGGCTGCCCAGGTGGAAGAAGGTGGTAAAACTCCATTGAGTGAAGAACTTGACAAATTGGCTGATTTGATAACAAAGACAAGCTATGTATTCGCTGTATTAATAATTATTGGTCGTATTGGTATATATTTCTATATGGGTAATGCAGACTTCTCTACTGGTGAAGGATGGATAAACTTTGTGACATATGTATTGAATACGATTATGATTGCTGTGACTCTTATTGTTGTTGCAGTGCCAGAAGGTTTACCGATGTCTGTAACATTGAGTCTTGCTTTCTCTATGCAAAAGCTGATGAAAGAGAATACATTGCCTCGTACTATGCATTCTTGTGAGACGATGGGGGCTACGTCTGTGATTTGTACAGATAAAACTGGTACACTTACGCAGAATAGAATGCAGGTTGCCGATACCCATTTGGAAGATATTTCTAATAATCTCTTGGCAGAAATGATAGCCATTAACACTACGGCAAATTTGGACTTTACAGATCTTAAAAATATTAAGGCTGTAGGTAATCCTACGGAGTGTGCGTTACTTTTATGGCTTAATAGTAAGGGCTTTGACTATATTGCTCTGCGCGAAAAAATAGAGGTAATAGATCGCTTGCCTTTCTCTACGGAAAATAAATACATGGTTACTGTTGCTAAGTCTGTTGAACTGAATAAGAAGGTCGCTTATGTGAAAGGTGCTCCTGAGATTCTTCTTGGTCTTTCCAATGTGTCAGATGAACAGAACCAGGCATATAGCAAGCAACTTTTGGAATACCAGAATAAGGCTATGCGTACACTTGGTTTGGCGTACATAGTTTTGGATGAAAATCAAGAAGTATTTAAGGATGGTAAACTCAATGTTGAAGGGCTTGCATTTGCTGGTATTTTTGCAATTTCTGATCCCGTACGTAAGGAAGTTCCTTCTGCTATTAAGGAATGTTTGAATGCAGGTATTCAAGTGAAGATTGTTACAGGCGATACTTCTGGAACAGCAAAGGAAATTGGTCGTCAGATTGGTCTTTGGAATGATACTGATGGTGAGAGAAATATTCTTACAGGTGTTGAATTCGCAGCTCTGTCTGATGAGCAATTGGTTGACCGTGTAGAAGATGTGAAGATTCTCTCTCGTGCGCGTCCTAACGATAAAGAACGATTGGTAAAGTTGCTTAAGCAGAAAGGAATGGTAGTTGCTGCCACAGGTGATGGTACTAACGATGCTCCGGCTCTTAATGCTGCTGATGTCGGTCTGTCAATGGGGGATGGTACTGCTGTTGCAAAAGAGGCCAGTGATATGACAATACAAGACAACTCTTTTTCAACTATTGCGAATGCTGTTATGTGGGGACGTTCCCTTTATAAGAATATTCAGCGCTTCCTGCTCTTCCAGCTTACAGTCAATGTAACGGCTTGTTTGTTGGTACTCTGTGGCGCCTTTATGGGTACAGAGTCTCCGCTTACTGTAACGCAGATGTTGTGGATAAACCTTATAATGGATACTTTTGCTGCAATTGCTCTCGCCTCATTGCCGCCTTCACGTAAGGTGATGGAAGATAAGCCACGTGACCGAAGGGCTTCTATTCTCACTCCTACCATGCGTAAGGATATAATTGGGGTCGGATTGTTCTTTTTCTTCTTACTTGTTGCAATGCTCTACATCTTTGAGCATGGTGACTATACGTCGATGAGAGAACTCTTCTTGAATTTCCAGTTAGGTGAACGAGATGGATTAAGTACATACGAGTTAACGCTTCTCTTTACGACGTTTGTGATGACGCATTTCTTCTATCTCTTCAATGCTCGTGCATTTGAAACTGGTAAGAGTGCACTTCATTTCAAGGGCTGTCAGGGATTACTTTTCATAGTAGGTGTTATCTTTGGAGGACAAGTACTTATGGTTGAAATACCAATGCTGCAAGACTTCTTCAATGTTACTGGTCTGAAGTTTGAGGATTGGGTAATCATCATCGTTGGTT